>NZ_CP039887.1:1200000-1800000 GCF_005221305.1 Neisseria subflava | reverse complement strand
AACCAAATTGCGGACTTGTTTAAAATGCCAAAGGCCGTCTGAATCTTTCAGACGGCCTTTGTTTCCAAAATTTAGACATAAATTGGAAAACACCAAACTTTATCAGTCATTTGCTTGACTAAACCCTTGCAATAAAAATATAATTCTAATCTTGTCGACATGGTGTCGGCAAGTATTTAACTCAACAGGACGAGAAAATATGCCAACTATTAACCAATTGGTACGCAAAGGCCGTCAAAAGCCTGTGTACGTAAACAAAGTGCCTGCACTGGAAGCTTGCCCGCAAAAACGTGGCGTGTGCACCCGTGTATACACAACTACCCCTAAAAAACCTAACTCTGCATTGCGTAAAGTATGTAAAGTTCGCCTGACCAACGGTTTTGAAGTAATTTCATATATCGGCGGTGAAGGCCACAATCTGCAAGAGCACAGCGTCGTATTGATTCGCGGCGGTCGTGTAAAAGACTTACCAGGTGTACGTTACCACACTGTACGCGGTTCTTTGGATACTGCAGGTGTTAAAGACCGTAAACAAGCCCGTTCTAAATACGGTGCTAAGCGTCCTAAATAATTATCGGGACTCAAATAGGCACGTCGGCCGCCTAAGCTGAACAACGGCCGAGTAAGTGAATACTCTATTGGGTATTCATGGGAATTAACCCGACTGAATAGATTAAAGGAAATTAAAATGCCAAGACGTAGAGAAGTCCCCAAGCGCGATGTATTGCCTGATCCTAAATTCGGCAGCGTCGAGCTGACTAAATTCATGAACGTATTGATGATTGACGGTAAAAAATCTGTTGCTGAGCGTATCGTTTACGGTGCGTTGGAGCAAATCGAGAGAAAAACCGGCAAAGCGGCAATCGAAGTATTCAACGAAGCCATTGCAAACGCCAAACCTATCGTGGAAGTGAAAAGCCGCCGTGTAGGTGGTGCAAACTACCAAGTTCCTGTTGAGGTTCGTCCTTCACGCCGTCTGGCTCTTGCAATGCGCTGGGTTCGCGATGCAGCCCGCAAACGTGGTGAGAAATCCATGGACCTGCGTTTGGCAGGCGAGTTGATTGATGCGTCCGAAGGTCGTGGTGGTGCGTTGAAAAAACGTGAAGAAGTACACCGCATGGCTGAAGCCAACAAAGCATTCTCTCACTTCCGTTTCTAATTTTGAAAGGCTAATAAAATGGCTCGTAAGACCCCGATCAGCCTGTACCGCAATATCGGTATTTCCGCTCATATCGACGCGGGTAAAACCACTACTACAGAACGTATTTTGTTCTATACCGGTTTGACCCACAAATTGGGCGAGGTGCATGATGGTGCTGCTACTACCGACTACATGGAGCAAGAGCAAGAGCGTGGTATTACCATTACTTCTGCTGCTGTGACTTCTTATTGGTCCGGTATGGCGAAACAGTTCCCTGAACACCGTTTCAACATCATTGATACCCCAGGACACGTTGACTTTACCGTAGAGGTAGAGCGTTCTATGCGTGTATTGGACGGTGCAGTAATGGTTTACTGTGCAGTAGGTGGTGTTCAACCTCAATCTGAAACCGTATGGCGTCAAGCTAACAAATACCAAGTTCCTCGCTTGGCATTTGTAAACAAAATGGACCGTCAAGGTGCCAACTTCTTCCGCGTTGTCGAGCAAATGAAAACCCGTTTGCGCGCAAACCCTGTACCTATCGTAATCCCAGTTGGTGCAGAAGATAGCTTCAGTGGTGTTGTTGACCTGCTGAAAATGAAATCTATCATCTGGAACGAAGCTGATAAAGGTACAACCTTTACCTATGGCGATATTCCTGCTGAGTTGGTTGAAACTGCTGAAGAATGGCGTCAAAACATGATTGAAGCCGCGGCAGAAGCCAGCGAAGAATTGATGGATAAATACTTGGGTGGTGAAGAGCTGACCGAAGAAGAAATCGTAGGTGCATTGCGTCAACGTACTTTGGCAGGTGAAATCCAACCAATGTTGTGCGGTTCTGCATTTAAAAACAAAGGTGTTCAACGTATGTTGGACGCAGTAGTAGAATTGTTGCCTGCTCCTACCGACATTCCTCCTGTTCAAGGTGTTAATCCTAACACTGAAGAAGCAGACAGCCGCCAAGCCAGCGACGAAGAGAAATTCTCTGCATTGGCGTTCAAAATGTTGAACGACAAATACGTTGGTCAGCTGACTTTCATCCGCGTTTACTCTGGTGTCGTGAAATCCGGTGATACCGTATTGAACTCTGTAAAAGGTACTCGTGAACGTATCGGTCGTTTGGTGCAAATGACTGCTGCGGACCGTACTGAAATTGAAGAAGTACGCGCTGGCGACATCGCCGCTGCTATCGGTCTGAAAGACGTTACTACCGGTGAAACCTTGTGTGCAGAAAGCGCGCCGATTATCTTGGAACGCATGGAGTTCCCTGAGCCGGTAATCCATATTGCCGTTGAGCCGAAAACCAAAGCTGACCAAGAGAAAATGGGTATTGCCCTGAATCGTCTGGCTAAAGAAGACCCTTCTTTCCGTGTTCGTACAGACGAAGAATCCGGTCAAACCATTATTTCCGGTATGGGTGAATTGCACTTGGAAATTATTGTTGACCGTATGAAACGCGAATTCGGTGTGGAAGCTAACATTGGTGCGCCTCAAGTTGCATACCGTGAAACTATCCGCAAAGAAGTTGAAGCTGAATACAAACACGCTAAACAATCCGGTGGTAAAGGTCAATACGGTCACGTTGTGATCAAAATGGAACCTATGGAGCCGGGTGGTGCAGGTTACGAATTTATCGACGAAATTAAAGGTGGTGTGATTCCTCGCGAATTCATTCCTTCTGTCGATAAAGGTATCCGTGACACCCTGCCTAACGGTATCGTTGCAGGCTACCCAGTAGTTGACGTACGCGTACGTTTGATCTTCGGTTCTTCGCATGATGTCGACTCTTCACAACTGGCCTTCGAATTGGCAGCTTCTCAAGCCTTTAAAGAAGGTATGCGTAAAGCCAATCCAGCTCTGTTGGAGCCAATCATGGCAGTTGAGGTGGAAACACCTGAAGAATACATGGGTGACGTAATGGGCGACTTGAACCGTCGTCGTGGCGTTGTATTGGGTATGGATGATGACGGTATCGGCGGTAAGAAAGTTCGCGCCGAAGTACCTCTGGCAGAAATGTTCGGTTACTCAACCGACTTGCGTTCTGCAACCCAAGGCCGCGCTACTTACTCCATGGAGTTCAAAAAATACGCTGAAGCTCCTGCTCACGTAGCTGCTGCTGTAACTGAAGCCCGCAAAGGCTAATCAGAAAAGGCCGTCTGAAACTGAAAATAAATTTTCAGACGGCCATTGTTCTTTAATCGATCTTTATATGTAAAGGAATTAGCTCATGGCTAAGGAAAAATTTGAACGTAGCAAACCGCACGTAAACGTTGGCACCATCGGTCACGTTGACCATGGTAAAACCACTCTGACTGCTGCTTTGACTACTATTTTGGCTAAAAAATTCGGTGGCGCTGCAAAAGCTTACGACCAAATCGACAACGCTCCTGAAGAAAAAGCTCGTGGTATTACCATTAATACCTCACACGTAGAATACGAAACTGAAACCCGTCACTACGCACACGTAGACTGCCCGGGCCACGCCGACTACGTTAAAAACATGATTACCGGTGCTGCCCAAATGGACGGCGCGATCTTGGTATGTTCCGCAGCTGATGGTCCTATGCCACAAACTCGCGAACACATCCTGTTGGCTCGCCAAGTAGGTGTACCTTACATCATCGTATTCATGAACAAATGCGACATGGTTGACGATGCCGAGCTGTTGGAACTGGTTGAAATGGAAATCCGTGACTTGTTGTCAAGCTACGACTTCCCAGGCGACGACTGCCCAATCGTACAAGGTTCTGCACTGAAAGCTTTGGAAGGTGATGCTGCTTACGAAGAAAAAATCTTCGAATTGGCTGCTGCCTTGGACAGCTACATCCCAACACCTGAGCGTGCAGTGGACAAACCTTTCTTGTTGCCTATCGAAGACGTATTCTCTATCTCTGGCCGTGGTACGGTAGTAACCGGTCGTGTAGAGCGCGGTATCATCCACGTTGGTGACGAGATCGAAATCGTAGGTCTGAAAGACACCCAAAAAACCACTTGTACCGGTGTTGAAATGTTCCGCAAACTGCTGGACGAAGGTCAAGCAGGTGACAACGTAGGCGTATTGCTGCGTGGTACTAAACGTGAAGACGTAGAGCGTGGTCAAGTATTGGCTAAACCAGGTACTATCACTCCTCACACCAAATTCAAAGCAGAAGTATACGTATTGAGCAAAGAAGAGGGTGGTCGTCACACTCCATTCTTCGCTAACTACCGTCCACAATTCTACTTCCGTACTACTGACGTAACTGGTGCAGTTACTTTGGAAGAAGGCGTAGAAATGGTAATGCCAGGTGAGAACGTAACCATTACTGTAGAACTGATTGCGCCTATCGCTATGGAAGAAGGTCTACGCTTTGCAATTCGCGAAGGTGGTCGTACCGTAGGTGCGGGTGTGGTTTCTTCTGTAATCGCTTAATTGAGGGATATTGATAAATGGCAAACCAAAAAATCCGTATCCGCCTGAAAGCTTATGATTACAGTCTGATTGACCGTTCCGCACAAGAAATCGTTGAAACTGCCAAACGTACTGGCGCTGTTGTTAAAGGTCCAATTCCTTTACCAACTAAAATCGAACGTTTCAACATCTTGCGTTCTCCTCACGTGAACAAAACTTCTCGTGAACAATTGGAAATCCGTACCCACTTGCGTCTGATGGACATCGTGGACTGGACTGACAAAACTACTGATGCACTGATGAAACTGGATCTTCCAGCAGGTGTAGATGTAGAAATTAAAGTTCAATAAGAACTGAAAAACCGAACAGCTTAGCTGTTCGGTTTTTTATAGAATTCTTAGGCCGTCTGAAAATTTTCAGATATTTGGTAACACTTCATCCGAAAAAAATGATGGGTTTAAGAAGTTAAATTGAAATTTTTGTTGATATTTCTTTGATTTGTCAATTATAATGGCGGACTTGGTACATCCGTATCAAGTTTAACTTTGTCTGAAAGGCAGGCCAATCGTAGCCCGCCCCTTTACTTAAAAGGAAAATAATCATGGCTTTAGGTCTGGTTGGACGCAAAGTTGGTATGACTCGCGTGTTCGATGAACAGGGTGTTTCTGTTCCGGTAACTGTTTTGGATATGTCTGCCAACCGCGTTACACAAGTGAAATCCAAAGATACTGACGGCTACACTGCTGTACAAGTTACCTTTGGTCAGAAAAAAGCTAATCGTGTCAACAAAACTGAAGCTGGTCACTTTGCTAAAGCAGGTGTTGAAGCTGGTCGTGGTTTGGTTGAATTTGCTTTGACTGAAGAAAAACTGGCTGAATTGAAAGCCGGTGATGAAATTACCGTTTCTATGTTTGAAGTTGGTCAATTGGTAGATGTAACCGGCACCTCTAAAGGTAAAGGTTTCTCTGGTACGATCAAACGTCATAACTTCGGTGCTCAACGTACTTCCCACGGTAACTCCCGTTCTCACCGTGTTCCTGGTTCTATCGGTATGGCACAAGACCCTGGTCGCGTGTTCCCTGGTAAACGTATGGCAGGTCAATACGGTAACACTAAAGCAACTGTTCAAAAATTGGAAGTTGTGCGTGTTGATGCTGAACGCCAACTCTTGTTGGTTAAAGGTGCTGTTCCGGGTTCGGTTAACAGCGACGTCGTGGTTCGTCCTAGCGTGAAAGTAGGTGCGTAATGGAATTGAAAGTAATTGACGCTAAAGGACAAGTATCTGGCAGCTTGGCTGTTTCTGATGCTTTGTTTGCTCGTGAATACAATGAAGCTCTGGTTCACCAACTGGTTACTGCTTACTTGGCAAATGCCCGTTCTGGTAATCGTGCTCAAAAAACTCGTGCCGAAGTAAACCACTCTACTAAAAAACCATGGCGCCAAAAAGGTACCGGTCGTGCTCGTTCCGGTATGACTTCTTCTCCGCTGTGGCGTAAAGGTGGTCGTGCATTCCCAAACAAACCTGATGAAAACTTCACTCAAAAAGTGAACCGTAAAATGTACCGTGCCGGTATGGCGACTATTTTGTCCCAATTGGCTCGTGATGAACGTTTGTTTGCAATCGAAGCATTGACTGCTGAAACTCCTAAAACTAAAGTTTTTGCTGAACAAGTGAAAAATTTGGGTTTGGAGCAAGTTCTGTTTGTAACTAAACAGCTCGACGAGAATGTTTACTTGGCTTCACGCAACTTGCCTAACGTATTGGTTTTGGAAGCTCAACAAGTTGATCCTTACAGCTTGCTGCGTTACAAAAAAGTCGTTATCACTAAAGATGCAGTTGCACAATTAGAGGAGCAATGGGTATGAATCAACAACGTTTGACTCAAGTAATCTTGGCACCTATCGTTTCTGAGAAAAGCAACGTATTGGCTGAAAAACGTAACCAAATGACGTTTAAAGTTTTGGCAAATGCAACCAAACCTGAAATTAAAGCGGCTGTTGAGCTGCTGTTCGGAGTTCAAGTTGCAGACGTTACTACTGTTACCATTAAAGGTAAAGTTAAACGTTTTGGTCGCACTTTAGGTCGTCGCAGCGATGTTAAAAAGGCTTATGTGAGTCTGGCTGCCGGTCAAGAGTTGGATTTGGAAGCCGCTGCTGCAGCTGCAGATAAGGAATAAACAAAATGGCAATCGTTAAAATGAAGCCGACCTCTGCAGGCCGTCGCGGCATGGTTCGCGTGGTAACAGAAGGTTTGCACAAAGGTGCACCTTATGCACCTCTGCTGGAAAAGAAAAATTCTACTGCCGGTCGTAACAACAATGGTCATATCACTACCCGTCATAAAGGTGGTGGCCATAAACATCATTACCGCATCGTAGATTTTAAACGTAACAAAGATGGTATCCCTGCAAAAGTAGAGCGTATCGAATATGACCCTAACCGTACTGCATTTATCGCACTGTTGTGCTATGCAGATGGCGAGCGTCGCTACATCATTGCTCCACGTGGTATTCAAGCCGGTGCAGTATTGGTTTCCGGTGCTGAAGCTGCTATCAAAGTAGGTAACACTCTGCCGATCCGCAATATTCCTGTTGGTACAACTATTCACTGTATCGAAATGAAACCAGGTAAAGGTGCACAAATTGCACGTTCTGCTGGTGCTTCTGCGGTATTGCTTGCAAAAGAAGGTGCTTACGCACAAGTTCGTTTGCGTTCTGGTGAAGTGCGCAAAATTAGCGTAAATTGCCGTGCAACTATCGGTGAAGTTGGTAACGAAGAACAAAGCCTGAAAAAAATCGGTAAAGCTGGTGCTAACCGCTGGCGTGGTATTCGTCCGACCGTTCGTGGTGTTGTAATGAACCCTGTTGATCACCCACATGGTGGTGGTGAAGGCCGTACTGGTGAGGCTCGCGAACCGGTTAGCCCATGGGGTACTCCTGCTAAGGGCTACCGCACTCGTAATAACAAACGCACGGATAACATGATTGTTCGTCGTCGTTACTCAAATAAAGGTTAATTAGTATGGCTCGTTCATTAAAAAAAGGCCCATATGTAG
This sequence comes from Neisseria subflava, assembly GCF_005221305.1. NCBI lineage: Bacteria > Pseudomonadati > Pseudomonadota > Betaproteobacteria > Neisseriales > Neisseriaceae > Neisseria > Neisseria subflava. The sequence continues at coordinate 1,792,413 of NZ_CP039887.1, read as the reverse complement.
ACCTGCATTTGCTGAAAAAAGTAGATGCTGCTCGTGCAAGCAACGACAAACGCCCAATTAAAACTTGGTCACGTCGTTCTACCATTTTGCCTGATTTCATCGGTCTGACTATCGCTGTTCACAACGGTCGCACTCACGTGCCTGTGTTCATCAGCGACAACATGGTTGGTCATAAATTAGGTGAGTTCTCATTGACCCGTACCTTTAAAGGCCACTTGGCTGATAAAAAGGCTAAAAAGAAATAAGGTGAATCATGAGAGTAAGTGCACAACATAAAAACGCCCGTATTTCAGCTCAAAAAGCTCGTTTGGTAGCTGATTTGATTCGTGGTAAAGACGTTGCCCAAGCTTTGAATATCTTGGCATTCAGCCCTAAAAAAGGTGCTGAGCTGATTAAAAAAGTGTTGGAATCAGCAATCGCCAATGCCGAGCACAATAATGGTGCTGACATTGACGAACTGAAAGTGGTAACTATCTTTGTTGACAAAGGCCCAAGCTTGAAACGTTTCCAAGCTCGTGCCAAAGGTCGCGGTAACCGCATCGAGAAACAAACTTGTCATATTAACGTGACAGTGGGCAACTAAGGAAAAGCTATGGGACAAAAGATTAACCCTACAGGCTTTCGCCTGGCGGTAACTAAAGACTGGGCTTCAAAATGGTTTGCTAAAAGCACCGACTTTTCTACTGTTTTGAAACAAGATATTGATGTTCGTAATTACTTGCGTAAAAAACTGGCCAATGCTTCAGTTGGTCGCGTAGTAATCGAGCGTCCTGCTAAATCTGCACGTATTACCATTCACTCTGCTCGTCCAGGTGTGGTTATTGGTAAAAAAGGCGAGGATATCGAAATTTTGAAACGTGACTTGCAAGCTCTGATGGGTGTGCCTGTTCATGTAAATATTGAAGAGATTCGTCGTCCTGAATTGGATGCGCAAATCATTGCTGATGGTATTGCCCAGCAGCTTGAAAAACGTGTTCAATTCCGTCGTGCTATGAAACGTGCAATGCAAAATGCAATGCGTTCTGGTGCTAAAGGCATCAAGATCATGACTTCAGGCCGTCTGAATGGTGCTGATATCGCTCGTAGTGAATGGTACCGTGAAGGTCGTGTACCTTTACATACTTTGCGTGCGAACGTAGATTATGCAACTAGCGAAGCACACACTACTTATGGTGTACTGGGTCTGAAAGTTTGGGTTTATACAGAAGGTAATATTAAATCTTCTAAACCTGAGCATGAGAAGAAACAAAGAAAGGCAGGTGGACGTAATGCTGCAGCCAACTAGACTGAAATATCGCAAGCAACAAAAAGGTCGTAACACCGGTATTGCTACTCGCGGTAACAAAGTAAGTTTCGGTGAGTTCGGTTTGAAAGCCGTAGGCCGTGGTCGTTTGACTGCCCGTCAAATCGAAGCTGCTCGTCGTACTATGACTCGCCATATTAAACGTGGTGGTCGTATTTGGATTCGTGTATTCCCTGATAAACCAATTACTGAGAAACCTATCCAAGTTCGTATGGGTGGCGGTAAAGGTAATGTGGAATATTACATTGCTGAAGTTAAACCAGGCAAAGTATTGTACGAAATGGACGGTGTTCCTGAGTCTTTGGCTCGTGAAGCATTTGAATTGGCCGCTGCCAAATTGCCTATTCCTACAACCTTTGTAGTAAGACAGGTGGGTCAATAATGAAAGCAAATGAATTGAAAGACAAATCCATTGAGCAATTAAACTCTGATTTGTTGGACTTGTTGAAAGCTCAGTTTGGCTTACGCATGCAAAATGCAACCGGTCAGTTGGGTAAATCTAGCGAGTTGAAACGTGTACGTCGCGATATTGCTCGTATTAAAACCATTTTAACTGAAAAAGGTGCTAAGTAATGAGCGAAGCTAAAAATGTTCGTACTTTGCAAGGCAAAGTGGTAAGCGACAAAATGGACAAAACTGTTACAGTATTGGTTGAACGTAAAGTTAAACATCCTCTGTACGGTAAAATTATTCGTTTATCAACTAAAATCCATGCTCATGATGAAAACAATCAATATGGCATTGGTGATGTAGTGGTAATCGAGGAATCTCGTCCTTTGTCAAAAACCAAGTCTTGGGTTGTAAAAGAATTGGTTGAGAAAGCCCGTACTGTTTGATTTAAAACACAGTAATGTAGCTTAATAAGAAACGAAGTCTTGCAGCAAAGTTAATTTGCGTGTAAACTTCGTTTCTTATCTTCCAGCTTCTTATGGAAGTTTCTCTCCCTTCGGGATCCAAGACTGGTTTACTAGAACCGTGATGGTTTCATTTAATAAGCAGCTTAAAGTAAGGTGCGAGTTATATGAAAGTGGTAAATTAAGTTGGTTAATTTAAAGGTACTAATATGATTCAAATGCAGACCATCTTAGATGTGGCTGATAACTCTGGTGCGCGTCGCGTAATGTGCATCAAAGTATTGGGCGGATCTAAGCGTCGCTACGCTTCTGTTGGCGACATTATTAAAGTTGCAGTTAAAGATGCAGCCCCACGTGGTCGTGTCAAAAAAGGTGATGTATACAATGCGGTAGTTGTTCGTACTGCTAAGGGTGTACGTCGTCCTGATGGTGCGTTAATTAAATTCGATAACAATGCTGCTGTGTTGTTGAATAATAAACTTGAACCTCTGGGTACCCGTATTTTTGGTCCGGTAACCCGTGAATTGCGTACTGAGCGATTTATGAAAATCGTTTCATTGGCGCCTGAAGTATTATAAGGAATAGCGCGATGAATAAAATCATTAAAGGCGATCAGGTTGTAGTGATTACCGGTAAAGATAAAGGTAAGCAAGGTCAAGTAGTTCGAGTGTTGGGTGATAAAGTTGTTGTTGAGGGGGTTAATGTTGTGAAGCGCCATCAAAAACCTAATCCAATGCGTGGTATTGAGGGTGGCATTATTACTAAAGAAATGCCTTTGGATATTTCTAATATTGCAATCCTGAATCCGGAAACTAATAAAGCAGACCGTGTTGGTATTAAGCTGATTGAAAATGAAGGCAAAGTTAAACGCGTTCGTTTCTTCAAATCAAATGGCTCTATCATTGGAGCATAAGGAGATAACATGGCTCGTTTGAGAGAGTTTTATAAAGATACAGTTGTTCCTGAATTGGTTAAACAATTTGGTTACAAATCAGTAATGGAAGTTCCACGTATTGAAAAAATCACCTTGAATATGGGTGTGGGTGAAGCTGTTGCTGATAAAAAAGTTATGGAACACGCTGTTTCTGATTTAGAGAAAATTGCTGGTCAAAAACCAGTTGTTACTGTTGCTCGTAAATCTATCGCAGGTTTTAAAATCCGTGATAACTATCCAGTTGGTTGCAAAGTAACATTGCGTCGTGATCAAATGTTTGAATTCTTGGATCGTTTGATTACTATTGCGTTGCCTCGTGTACGTGACTTCCGTGGTGTAAGCGGTAAATCATTTGATGGTCGTGGCAATTACAATATGGGCGTTCGTGAGCAAATTATTTTCCCGGAAATTGAATACGATAAAATCGATGCTTTGCGTGGTTTGAATATTACTATTACAACTACTGCAAAAACTGATGAAGAAGCGAAAGCTTTGTTGTCACTGTTCAAGTTTCCGTTTAAAGGATAATCATGGCTAAGAAAGCACTTATTAATCGTGAGCTGAAACGTCAAGCATTGGCGAAAAAGTTTGCAGCTAAACGTGAGGCAATTTTCGCTGTTATTAATGATGCTAATGCGACTGAAGAAGAACGTTTTGAAGCACGTTTGAAATTTCAATCCATTCCTCGTAATGCAGCACCTGTACGTCAACGTCGTCGTTGTGCTTTAACAGGTCGTCCTCGTGGCACTTTCCGTAAATTTGGTTTGGGCCGTATTAAAATCCGTGAAATCGCTATGCGTGGCGAGATCCCTGGTGTTGTTAAAGCTAGCTGGTAATAGGAGTATAAATAATGAGTATGCATGATCCTATTTCCGATATGTTGACTCGTATTCGCAATGCGCAACGTGCTAATAAAGCAGTAGTTGCCATGCCTTCCTCTAAACTGAAATGTGCAATTGCAAAAGTTTTGAAAGAAGAAGGTTATATCGAGGATTTTGCGGTTTCTGCTGATGCAAAACCGGTATTGGAAATTCAATTGAAATACTATGCAGGTCGTCCCGTGATTGAGCAAATTAAACGTGTTTCACGTCCAGGTTTGCGTATTTACAAAGCATCAAGTGAGATCCCTAGCGTAATGAATGGCCTGGGTGTCGCTATTGTTAGTACTTCTAAAGGTGTAATGACTGATCGCAAAGCCCGCTCTGAGGGTGTTGGTGGTGAGTTGTTGTGCATCGTAGCCTAGTGGAGAAAAGTAAATGTCACGCGTCGCAAAAAACCCAGTGACTGTTCCTGCTGGTGTAGAAGTAAAATTCGGAACAGATGCATTGGTTATCAAAGGTAAAAACGGTGAATTGTCTTTTCCTTTGCATTCCGATGTTGCTATTGAACTGAACGATGGTAAATTGACTTTTGCTGCAAAAAATGACAGTAAACAGGCTAATGCTATGTCTGGTACTGCTCGTGCATTGGTTAATAACATGGTTAAGGGTGTCTCTGAAGGTTTTGAGAAAAAACTTCAATTGATTGGTGTGGGTTATCGTGCCCAAGCTCAAGGTAAAGTTTTGAACTTGTCTTTGGGTTTCTCTCATCCAATCGTATACGAAATGCCTGAAGGTGTTTCTGTTCAAACTCCTAGCCAAACAGAAATCGTTTTGACTGGTGCAGATAAACAAGTGGTTGGCCAAGTCGCTGCTGAAATTCGTGCATTCCGTTCTCCTGAGCCTTATAAAGGTAAAGGTGTTCGTTATGTAGGTGAAGTAGTAGTGATGAAAGAAGCCAAGAAAAAATAATTGAGGTTCACTAATGGATAAACATACAACCCGACTCCGTCGTGCACGCAAAACCCGTGCGCGTATTGCGGACTTGAAAATGGTAAGATTATGTGTGTTCCGCAGCAATAATCATATTTATGCTCAAGTAATTAGTGCTGAAGGTGATAAAGTATTGGCTCAAGCCTCTACATTGGAAGCTGAAGTACGTAGTAGCCTGAAATCAGGTAGCAACGTTGAAGCAGCAGCTGTAGTTGGTAAGCGTATTGCTGAAAAAGCTAAAGCAGTGGGTGTTGAAAAAGTTGCTTTTGACCGTTCAGGTTTCCAATATCACGGTCGTGTGAAAGCTTTGGCTGAAGCTGCACGTGAAAATGGTTTAAGCTTCTAATATTTGGAGACTTTCAGATGGCAAAACATGAAATTGAAGAACGCGGTGACGGCCTGATTGAAAAGATGGTCGCTGTTAATCGCGTAACTAAAGTAGTTAAAGGTGGCCGTATCATGGCTTTCTCAGCACTGACTGTTGTTGGTGATGGTGATGGTCGCATTGGTATGGGCAAAGGTAAATCAAAAGAAGTACCGGTTGCTGTTCAAAAAGCAATGGATCAAGCTCGACGCTCTATGATTAAGGTACCTTTGAAAAATGGTACTATTCATCATGAGGTTATTGGTCGTCATGGTGCTACTAAAGTATTTATGCAACCTGCTAAAGAAGGTAGCGGTGTAAAAGCTGGTGGTCCAATGCGTTTAGTATTTGATGCTATGGGGATCCATAACATCTCAGCTAAAGTACATGGTTCTACTAATCCTTACAATATTGTACGCGCTACATTAGACGGTTTGTCTAAACTGTATACCCCTGCTGATATTGCTGCTAAACGTGGCTTGACAGTAGAAGATATTTTGGGAGCTAACCATGACTGAGCAAAAAAAGATTAAAGTTACATTGGTTAAGAGCCTGATCGGTACAATTGAATCTCATCGTGCATGTGCTCGTGGTTTAGGTTTGCGCCGCCGTGAACATACTGTAGAGGTTTTGGATACCCCTGAAAACCGTGGCATGATCAATAAAATCAGCTACTTGTTGAAAGTGGAGTCTTAATATGTTTTTGAATACTATTCAACCTGCTGAGGGTGCTACTCACGCTAGTCGTCGTGTAGGCCGTGGTATTGGTAGTGGCTTGGGTAAAACAGGTGGTCGTGGTCATAAAGGTCAAAAAAGCCGTTCTGGTGGCTTCCACAAGGTAGGTTTTGAAGGCGGTCAAATGCCTTTGCAACGCCGTCTGCCGAAACGTGGTTTCAAATCTTTGACTGCTGCCGCTAATGCTGAAGTTCGTTTGAGTGAATTAAATCTGATTGCTGTGAACGAGATTGATGTCTTGGTTCTTAAACAAGCTGGTCTGATTCCTGTAACTGCTTCTAGTGTAAAAGTTATTGCTTCTGGTGAAATCTCAAAAGCAGTTACCTTGAAAGGTGTAAAAGCTACTAAAGGTGCTAAAGCTGCTATTGAGGCTGCCGGTGGTAAAGTAGAAGAATAAGGCTTGCACTACAGTGGCTAATCAACAATCTTTATCGGGATTATCCAAATTTGGTGATCTGAAAAAACGTCTGGCATTCCTTTTAGGTGCTTTAGTCGTTTTCCGTATTGGTGCTCATATACCGGTACCGGGCGTAGATGCTGTTGCATTAGCTAAGTTATACGAAGGCGCTGCAAACGGCATATTCGGAATGTTAAATATGTTCTCGGGTGGTTCGTTGGAGCGCTTTAGTATATTTGCAATTGGTATCATGCCTTATATTTCGGCATCGATTATTGTTCAGCTTGCTTCTGAAATTGTTCCTTCTTTAAAAGCTTTAAAGAAGGAAGGTGAGGCTGGTAGGAAAATAATTACGAAATATACTAGGTATGGGACGGTATTATTGGCTGTATTGCAAAGCTTTGGTGTTGCAACATTTGTTTATCTGCAAGGTGTTGTTGTAACGAGTTCGCTTGAGTTTCATATTTCTACAGTAGTCTGTTTGGTTACAGGTACTATGTTTCTGATGTGGTTAGGGGAGCAAATTACCGAGCGTGGTATTGGTAATGGTATTTCTTTAATTATTACAGCAGGCATTGTATCGGGTATTCCATCCGGTATTGTTCGGATGTTAACTTTGACTGAACAAGGCTCTATGAGTATGTTGATGGCGGTATCAATTGTGATTGGTATTTTGCTGTTGATCTATGCTGTAGTTTATTTTGAGAGTGCTCAGCGTAAAGTTCCTGTGCATTATGCTAAAAGACAGTTTGGCTCTGGAATGATGCCGGGACAAAGCATTCATATGCCGTTCAAGCTAAATATGGCAGGTGTTATTCCTCCTATTTTCGCTTCCAGTATCATTTTATTTCCATCTACACTTTTAGGGTGGTTTGGTTCAAATAGTACGAATTCTGTTCTTCATAAGGTTGCTGCAATGCTGCAACACGGACAGCCTTTGTATATTGTATTATTTGCCACAACTATCATCTTCTTCTGCTATTTCTATACTGCTTTAGTATTTAGCCCTAAAGAGATGGCTGAAAATTTGAAGAAGAGTGGTGCATTTGTACCGGGTATTCGCCCAGGTGAGCAAACCTCTAGATATTTGGAAAAAGTTGTACTGAGACTGACATTATTTGGTGCTTTGTATATCACTACAATCTGTCTGATACCTGAATTTTTAACGACGGCATTGAAAGTTCCTTTCTATTTAGGTGGAACATCTCTGCTTATTTTGGTTGTCGTTACAATTGATTTTAGGACACAAATCAATTCATATAGAATGAGTAGTCAGTATGAAGACTTGATAAGTCGTCCAGATATGAAATCTTTGTCACGTAAGTAGGCTTATGGCTAAAGAAGATACCATACAGATGCAGGGCGAAATCCTTGAGACTTTGCCCAATGCAACATTTAAAGTAAAACTGGAAAATGATCATGTAGTACTTGGTCATATATCTGGCAAAATGCGGATGCACTATATTCGTATTTCTCCAGGTGATAAGGTAACAGTTGAATTAACTCCTTATGATTTAACCCGTGCTCGGATTGTTTTCCGAGCAAGATAAACGATAAAAGGAAATAAAATGCGTGTACAACCTTCTGTAAAGAAAATTTGTCGCAATTGCAAGATTATTCGTCGTAATCGTGTAGTTCGCGTAATTTGTACTGACCCACGTCACAAACAACGTCAAGGTTAAGAAGCTAGTTTTCTTAACTATTGATTTTGTGGTATAGTGACATACTTTGCCCTAAAAAGGAAAAAATATGGCTCGTATTGCAGGGGTAAATATCCCTAATAATGCCCATATCGTAATTGGCCTTCAGGCTATTTATGGTATTGGTGCGACTCGTGCTAAATTGATTTGTGAGGCAGCAAATATTGCTCCTACTACTAAAGCAAAAGATTTGGACGAGGCTCAATTAGACGCTTTGCGTGAGCAAGTTGCTAAATATGAAGTTGAAGGTGATTTGCGTCGTGAAGTAACGATGAGCATTAAACGACTAATGGATATGGGTTGCTATCGCGGCTTCCGTCATCGTCGTGGCTTGCCTTGTCGTGGTCAACGCACTCGCACAAATGCTCGTACCCGTAAAGGTCCGCGCAAAGCGATTGCCGGTAAGAAATAAATTTTAAGGAATTTGATTAATGGCTAAAGCAAACACAGCTTCGCGTGTACGTAAAAAAGTACGTAAAACCGTAAGCGAAGGTATTGTGCACGTTCATGCATCTTTCAACAATACCATCATTACAATCACTGACCGTCAAGGCAATGCATTGTCTTGGGCTACCTCTGGCGGCGCTGGTTTTAAAGGTTCTCGTAAAAGTACACCATTTGCAGCACAAGTTGCAGCAGAAGCAGCTGGTAAAGTTGCCCAAGAGTATGGCGTTAAAAATTTAGAAGTCCGCATTAAAGGCCCTGGCCCTGGTCGCGAATCTTCTGTACGTGCTTTAAACGCTCTTGGTTTCAAGATTACCAGCATTACTGACGTTACCCCGTTGCCTCATAACGGTTGCCGTCCGCCTAAAAAACGTCGTATTTAATATTGGAGTGATTTAAAACATGGCACGTTATATTGGCCCTAAATGTAAATTAGCACGTCGCGAAGGTACGGATCTGTTTTTGAAGAGTGCACGTCGCTCTTTGGATTCCAAATGTAAAATGGATTCTGCACCTGGTCAACACGGTGCGAAAAAACCACGTTTGTCAGACTACGGTTTGCAATTACGTGAAAAACAAAAAATCCGTCGTATTTATGGCGTATTAGAGCGTCAATTCCGTCGTTACTTCGCAGAAGCAGCTCGTCGTAAAGGCTCTACCGGTGAATTGCTGTTGCAATTGCTGGAGTCTCGTTTGGACAATGTCGTTTACCGTATGGGTTTTGGCTCTACTCGCGCCGAAGCACGTCAATTGGTTTCTCACAAAGCTATCGTCGTAAACGGTCAGGTTGTTAATATCCCTTCTTTCCAAGTTAAAGCAGGTGATGTTGTAGCTGTTCGTGAAAAAGCTAAGAAACAAGTACGTATCCAAGAAGCATTGAGCCTGGCTACTCAAATTGGCTTGCCAAGCTGGGTATCTGTTGATGCCGACAAATTGGAAGGCGTATTCAAAAATATGCCGGATCGCTCAGAATTGTCTGGCGATATTAATGAACAGCTGGTGGTAGAGTTCTACTCTAAATAATGCTAGCTCAATGAGGGACAGTTAAATGCAAAATAGCACAACCGAATTTTTGAAACCTCGTCAAATCGATGTAGATACTTTGTCTTCCACACGGGCCAAGGTGTCTATGCAGCCATTTGAACGTGGTTTTGGTCATACTTTAGGTAATGCTTTGCGTCGTATCTTACTGTCATCCATGAATGGCTTTGCCCCAACTGAAGTAGTTATTTCTGGGGTGTTGCACGAATACTCTACTATTGATGGTGTTCAAGAGGATGTTGTTGACGTTCTCTTGAACATTAAAGGTATCGTATTCAAGCTTCACGGTCGTAACCAAATTCAGTTAACTTTGAAAAAAACAGGTGCCGGTGCTGTTGTAGCCGGTGATATTGATTTGCCACACGATGTGGAAATCATCAATCCTGAACATGTTATTTGCCACTTGTCCGACAATGGTCAAATCGACATGGAAATTAAAGTAGAGCAAGGTCGTGGTTATCAATCTGTTTCAGGCCGTCGCGTATTGCGTGATGAGAATAAACAGATTGGTGCGATTCAGTTGGATGCGAGCTTTTCGCCCATCAGTCGTGTTAGCTTTGAAGTTGAACCTGCACGCGTAGAGCAACGCACGGATTTGGATAAATTGGTTTTGGATATTGAAACCAATGGTTCTATTGATCCAGAAGAAGCTGTACGTAGTGCCGCACGTATCTTAATTGACCAAATGTCTATTTTTGCAGATCTGCAAGGTACTCCGGTTGAAGAGGTTGAAGAAAAAGCGCCTCCTATCGATCCTATCTTGCTGCGTCCTGTAGATGATTTGGAATTAACCGTACGTTCAGCTAATTGTCTGAAAGCTGAAGATATTTACTATATTGGCGATTTGATTCAACGTACTGAAACTGAGCTTCTCAAGACCCCTAATTTGGGTCGTAAATCTTTGAATGAGATCAAAGAAGTGTTGGCCTCTAAAGGTCTGACATTAGGTTCCAAATTAGAAGCTTGGCCGCCTGTAGGCTTAGAAAAGCCGTAAGTTTGAAGATTAAAGGATAATGACATGCGTCATCGTAATGGCAACCGCAAATTAAACCGTACTAGCAGCCACCGTGCTGCGATGCTGCGCAATATGGCGAATTCCTTGTTGACTCACGAAACCATCGTGACAACTTTGCCTAAAGCAAAAGAATTGCGCCGCGTAGTTGAGCCCTTGATTACCTTGGGTAAAAAACCTTCTTTGGCAAACCGTCGTTTGGCTTTTGACCGCACTCGCGATCGTGATGTTGTAGTTAAATTGTTTGACGAATTGGGTCCACGCTTTGCTGCTCGTAACGGCGGCTACGTTCGTGTACTGAAATACGGTTTCCGTAAAGGCGACAATGCTCCTTTGGCATTGGTTGAATTGGTTGATAAAGCAGCTGATTCTGCTGAATAAGCAAATTAATATGAAAGCACTACCTGTTTAGGTGGTGCTTTTTTATTTGGATAGACCCTTTCTCATTTCGCAGTGCTACAATTTCGTTTTTATCGGCAAATCCGACGCGGATATTGTAGCTCCCTTTCTCATTTCGCAGTGCTACAATGAACCATTCCGTACTCGTCCATCAAATCCAGTTGTAGCTCCCTTTCTCATTTCGCAGTGCTACAATCGGAAAACAACGGCACCGAGCCCATGCGGTGTTGTAGCTCCCTTTCTCATTTCGCAGTGCTACAATACGCTGGCACAAGTCAAAGCCGCGCGCGCAGTTGTAGCTCCCTTTCTCATTTCGCAGTGCTACAATCGGCTTCAGGATGATGTCTTTATCGGATGGGTTGTAGCTCCCTTTCTCATTTCGCAGTGCTACAATTACCATCTACCAGCTTGGACGGCCAGAAGTGTTGTAGCTCCCTTTCTCATTTCGCAGTGCTACAATCGCTATTCAGACGCTGAACGCTGCCGCGCAGTTGTAGCTCCCTTTCTCATTTCGCAGTGCTACAATTTTCACTGTTAATTGCTCTACATACCAACAGTTGTAGCTCCCTTTCTCATTTCGCAGTGCTACAATTAACATCACACAAACGTGTTTCAGTCTCACGTTGTAGCTCCCTTTCTCATTTCGCAGTGCTACAATTTTATCAGTTTCCATTTCTAAAAATTTTTCGTTGTAGCTCCCTTTCTCATTTCGCAGTGCTACAATTCGGCTTGGTATCGCTGGATTACGAGCCGGGTTGTAGCTCCCTTTCTCATTTCGCAGTGCTACAATAAAAAAGCGAAAACCCCCGAATCGGGGGCTGTTGTAGCTCCCTTTCTCATTTCGCAGTGCTACAATTGAATACATCGTCCGCGCATCTATGGTTCTGTTGTAGCTCCCTTTCTCATTTCGCAGTGCTACAATCTCCTCGGCATGGGGCAGGCGGCTGTGATGGTTGTAGCTCCCTTTCTCATTTCGCAGTGCTACAATCTTGATATTCAGTCCTATACAAACACTGCTGTTGTAGCTCCCTTTCTCATTTCGCAGTGCTACAATTTTTTTCACAGGACGGATCAATTGTCGAAAGTTGTAGCTCCCTTTCTCATTTCGCAGTGCTACAATTTTCAGTTATTCAGGATGGTGTCAAATGGCGTTGTAGCTCCCTTTCTCATTTCGCAGTGCTACAATTTATTGGTATATCGTTAATACCAGCTTAGGGTTGTAGCTCCCTTTCTCATTTCGCAGTGCTACAATCTTCATTGAGAGCCGTATGAGTCCTTATACGTTGTAGCTCCCTTTCTCATTTCGCAGTGCTACAATATAGACATGACGACAAAGCAAAACAGAAAGGTTGTAGCTCCCTTTCTCATTTCGCAGTGCTACAATACCTAAACGGGAAACTCTTATTCTATAAGGGTTTCCCGTTTTATTTGGTCTGAAAAATAGGGCTTAAAATAATAATAGTTGGTCGGAATTTACCCTTTTTTCTTGGGTTTTCAGCTCTCCCAATAGTAGTTTCATGGTGGCATATTGCTTTTCTGTTACTTCCAAACAGCGGATTGACCCTTCTTGCGGTAGGTTTGCACATAGCCTGTTGTGGTGTTTTTGCAACGAATCTCGACCTTTGACAATACGGCTGTATATGGAAAGTTGGAGCATTTGGTATCCATCTTTTAATAGAAACTGGCGGAATTGATTGGCGGCTTTGCGCTTGGCCGCTGTGGTGACTGGTAGGTCGAAGAAGACGATAATCCTCATAAATTTGGCCTCACTCATATTGGTATTCTTTCAATGGCAAGATTTCAGGTAGTTTCAGCTGTTTGGCGTTTTTGTCGGTTACGCTGGCTTGAAATGAAGAAATCATTTTGTCGATGGCAGCCAAGGTGCTGAAATGTTGCCGTTCGATGCAGATTTGACAGTGAAGGGTCTTGATAAGGTTTTGTTTGATGTTGGGGGTCAGATCAGTTTTCAGACGGCCTTGTTCATGCAAATGTATAACGACCAGGTCGGCCAATGGGCGTAAGGGTTCGATAAAGTCATCAGCGAGGTTGAATGGATTTAGTTCGCTTCTATGAAACAAGCCTAATGCAGGCAACCAGCCATATAAGGTCAGGGCGCGTGCGACTGCGGCACGGAGTACGGCGTAGGTGTAGTTCAATGCGGCATTGACGGCATTGTTGTCATTACGGGTAAATTTTTCTCCAAAGAGGGCTTGGAAGTAGAGGGCGGCAGCTTGGGCTTCACGGTTTCCTGTATCGCCTGAACGGACTTCAACTGCCAAAGTGCGTAACCGTTTGGCTGCAAGATCATTGCCTGTTTCGTCTGCGACAAATGCTTGGTTCAGGATTTTTTGGCGGACGATATGTTGCCAGAATTGCTTTTTTAAAGGTTCGCTTATATTCAGCTGTAGTTTGAGGATTTTGAGTTGGCGGTGATATTGGGCATAAGGCAGCCATTGTCCGCAGGGCAGGAACTGTTCGTCACATGTCAGTAAGGTTGCGCCATATTCGGCTAAGGCTGATAGGAGCGGGGCAGTAATCAGGGTTTCGCGGTTTTCGATGATAATAACGGCGATGTCTTCTAATGGTACGGTGTGGGACTCGCCGTTTTGTTGAATCAGCAGTTGCCGGCGTTGCAAGGATAGTTTGCCGCCGTTTTGAATAAGCAGGCTGCGCCAAGTCATGTTTTCCCCTTATTTTGATATAAAAAATCCCTGCTTCAGGCCGTCTGAAACAGGGATAGATTAATTTAACGGACAGGCGGGCGTTTTTTCAGACGGCATGGTCTGATTTCTTTGCCGAGTTCGTCGATTTGGTATTTTTGGAATGAAAGAGCGGTTTTGACACCAATACCTTCCAGTATTCCATTTTTGCCAATTTTATGATCAAGATCATGAATGCGTATATTAATATTACCTGTGCCTCGATGGCAGCTGGCAAAGTAACCAAATATCCTAGCTTTTTTTGTTATTACTTCAATTAAATCATTAGGGTGTAATGAGAATTTAAAGTTAAAACTATCATCAATAAGTTGCCAATCTTCTTCATCTTTAAAAGCGATAATAGCCCTATCCGGCAAAATCCCTTTCGCTACCTGCCAACTGTAAATCGGAACCAGATAATACTTGCCGCCTTTCTCAAACACATCTACGCGCACCATGGTTGCATTGTCGGCAATACCGTTATGGTTGCGCACCCATACGCCGGTTTTCTGTACTTGCTCTACACGTACGGCTTTTACCTGTTGGGTGCGGTTGCCTGCTTTATCGTATTTGTAAAACGGCTCGGCAAAGGCTTTGGTAGGATCGTCTTTATGTGCTTCCAAACGTGCTTTCAGTCCTTCGCATAGCTTAGGTTCGCGCTCCCGATTGACCATTTTTTCCAAGTCTTTCAGTTTTAATTGTGTCAGCGGTACGCGCAACACGCTGATGCCTTCGTCCAGTCGTTTGGCGGATTTGACGGTCTCCATATGGCCTTGCCCGCTCATCTTCCGATTGGGCGCGCGTGAAACAAACAGTGGCGTAACGTATTCGTGCACGGCTTCGGGGCGAGAAGATAATTTTTCTGCGAGCAGGGTACGCAGTTTTTCGGGGGTATCCGCTTCTTCAAATTCGGATTTGCCGTCCGGTTTGCCGAAGACGCGAATCATGACTTCTTGTGCGAAAAATTCCCAAGGTTGCGGGAAGTGTGCTTTTTGATGCAGCACTTCTCCTGTTTCTTTATCTATGGTTTTGCCGTCAAACGCGTTCATCTCTTTATAGCGTACAAAACGGGTAATTTTCTGCTGCATGGCAACGGTCGAGCAGGCAACGACGACGGCGTCCAAGGCGTGATGGCGGTCGTTTTCCGCACGCACTTTGCGCAATCCCCAAAAGCCGCGCAACAGATTGGTAATTTGTCCGTTGGATGCAAAGACACGTCTTTTCCCTTTACCTGTCAGCAGCATATGGTCGGCAACGAATTGGCACAGGAAACGGTTGACGTAGCGCGTATCGTTCAGATTGCGTTCTTTAAAGCCATCTTCATCGAATTTTTGCAGCAGAATCCGTTGTTTTTTACTGCGTGGGAAACGGCTGGTTTCGACACGCGCTTTAAATTCCTGCCATTCGCGGCTGTTGTCTTTGCCGTTGAAGTATTCGTAAGGGGTTTGGTTGCCTTTGTTTTGGTTTTCGCTGCCCAATACCAGCACTTTATTGTTGAAACTGTCGTCCCATGTGCGCGAGAACGGCAGGGCATGGTCGATTTCGACATAGCCTTTTTCGTTCAGACGGCCTAAGTTGATTTCTTTGCCCGAATACAGGCATTTGCCGTGTTGTTGCTCGTACAGGCGCAGTTTCAGAATATCTTTGGATTTGGGTTCGCCGACAAAATTGGGGAAATACTCTCGGAATTCGGCGGCGGCTTTTTCACGGTCTTTACGGTTTTCTTCTTGGCGTTTTTCGATTTCTTTGCGGTCTTTAAACGATTTTCCTACTTCCCTTGCTGTTTCAATATGGATACGGGCAGGGGAGCCGTAACGCCGAACCACGCTGTTAATGACTTTCCGTGCTTGAGATAAGGCGCGCAAGACGACGGGGTTGCGGATTTCGTCGGCGGGAATCGGCGGCAGATAAAGCATTTCCTCCGAATTTTTCTCGCCATAATGATCCCCGTAGGTTTCAGCGCAGGCTTCATCGTAACGTTTGCCTTGTTCCATCAGCGGCACGATTCGGCGCAACGCTTTCAAAGAAATTTGAACGAACTTGTCGAAGCTGATGTGTTTCAACAGTGCATCCAAGATTTCAGGTTGCAAGCAGCCTTTCAGACGACCTGTAATATCCTCATCTGTTTTAAACAGGGAGAATGCCGTACCGATTTCATCCTGCAATTCGGGGGAAAGGCTCAACGGAGATTTTTTGTCTTTCAAACCTTCTTTTTCCAGCGCACGGCGGATGGCGTGGTAAGCCTTCATTTCCATCAGCGTTGCCGATTCGGCATTGTCTTTGCCGTAACGCAAACCTTTGAAAAATGCCGTATCGTCCAATCCCAGCAGTTCTCGTGCTTTTGCATAAGTTAGCTTATTTTTATAAGGCATATCTATAAGCGTGGCACGTTCGGTATCAGTCAGCGGACGCTCGCTGCCTTGCTCTAAAATACGCAGGTTGTTCAGCTTGGTCAGCCAGATGAAACGTTCGGCGGTATAGGTGTTTTTAGCGGCTTTCGGCTCTGTCGGCTCAAAGGTGCAATACCCCAACATTTTTTGAACAGCATCGCCAGACAGGGCAGGGCGTTGCGCCATCAGCAGGGTTTCAATACCTTCTTTAAGGCCGTCTGAAATATGCGGATTGCCGAATTCTTTTTGTTTTTCAAACAGTAAATTCAGCTCCGCCTGCAAATCTTTGCGGCTGAACGTATGCGAATAATCGCCGCGCTGGTTGCGGATATGGCCGCTTTCTTCCTCAAATTTATTTAAAGCCAATTCGGCCGGTGTGCGGAATTTGCCTGTCTGTAAGGCATGGGCATTGTCGGCTACGCCTTTAAGTAAAGCGCCAAGCTCCTTATCGGCAGTTTTGTCCTCGTTTTTTCTTTGCGACAAATAGCCGCGGTGTTTGATTAAATGTAGTAAGACTGCCGACCACTCTAAAGGCGTCAGTTTGCGGTCTAATGCGGCTATACGAAGTTGCCATGGTGTATTCGGTAAGGATTTAATCAAGCCGTTTTCATCAAAATCGGCAGCCTGTAATACGCCCTCGCGTTTCAATAGGCGACGGGCCCGAAGCAGGCGGTGGGCGCGACGGCGGGTCAGGTGGCGGACGCTGCGTGCCAAGCGTCTTGCCGCTGCGAGAGAGTCGCCTGTTTTCGGTACTTCTGCACGCTCAAATACGCGCACGCCCAAATCAATCAGGCGGATGGGGTTTTCTTCTTCGTCAATTTCTACCATCGCCCAGCCGACGGATGCGATGCCGATATCGAGGCCGAGGATGTAGTTGATTGGATTGGGTTTGAATGCAGCCATCAGTTTCTCCGTAATATGATGTTTAGTAAGTATAAATATATCCTAGGTAAGTATTATCATGCAAATGAAATGCTTGACTGGGTGCCGATTTGGAATTAGAATTTGGACATATTGTTGCACTGCGAAATGAGAAACGTTGCTACAATAAGGCCGTCTGAAAAGATGTGCCGCAACGCTCTGCCCCTTAAGGCTTCGGCTTTAAGGGGCATCGTTTTGTCTAAATGGCAGGGATTAAAAAGGCCGTCTGAAATTTCAGACGGCCTTTGGTGTTACCAGATATCGGATTTGATTTTGCGTTTCAAGCCTGGGTGCTCAGAGAGTTTGAACTCTGGGTCTTTGCCCATTTTCAGCTTGGCTGTGTAGTCTTTCAACAGCAGGAAGGCAAGTGGGGACAGGAGTAGGATGGCGACGAGGTTAATCCATGCCATGATGCCCATGGCCATGTCTGCCATATCCCATACCAAGGGTACGTTGGCAACTGCGCCGAAGTATACCCATGCCAAAACCAGCATACGGAAAATGGCGGTAACCAGCCAATGGCTCTTGATGAATTGGACGTTGGACTCGGCATAGGCATAGTTGCCGATAACGGTTGAAAAGGCAAACATAAATAGGATGACGGCAAGGAAGCCCGCGCCCCATTTGCCTACCTGGCTGACGATTGCCGCTTGGGTCAGCGCCGCACCGCTCAGGTCTCCGTAAGGCTGTTGATAGGTCAAGATGATAAAGGCGGTGCATGAGCAGACGATGATGGTATCGACGAAAACGCCCAGCATTTGAATCATGCCTTGGGAGACGGGGTGCTTCACTTCGGCTGCGGCTGCGGCGTTCGGCGCGGAACCCATACCCGCTTCATTGGAATACAGGCCGCGTTTGATACCCTGCATCATGGTGGTCGAAATCAGACCGCCGAGGAAACCGCCTGCAGCCGAATCGAAGTTGAACGCGTTGGAAAAAATCTGACCGAACACTTCAGGAATCAGGGAAATATTGGTAACAATGATGAAGAGTGCTATGACGAGATATAAAACCGCCATCAGCGGGACGATGATTTCCGCGGCTTTGGATACGCGGCGGATACCGCCGAAGATAATCGGGGCAGTCAGAATGACCAGAGCGACGCCGACATAGTGTTGATCCCAGCCCCATGCCGCTTTGGTGGTATCGGCGATGGTATTGGTCTGTACGGCTTCAAATACAAAGCCGAAACAGAAAATTAGACTCAGGGCGAATAAAACGCCCAGCCATTTTTGTCCCAGGCCTTGAGTGATGTAGTAGGCAGGGCCGCCGCGGAAGTGGTGGTTGTCGTAGTCCCGGATTTTAAAGAGTTGAGCCAGTGAAGATTCGACAAACGCCGAACTCATGCCGATTAAGGCGGTTACCCACATCCAGAACACCGCGCCCGGTCCGCCGAGTTTGATGGCAATCGCCACGCCGGCGATGTTGCCCACGCCTACGCGGCTGGCCAAGCCGGTAACGAATGCTTGGAACGGTGTAATTCCGTGCGGATCATCACCTTGTTTGCGTCCACCCAACATTTCTTTGATACTGCGGCCGAAGAGGCGGAATTGTACAAAACCGGTGGTAACGGTGAAAAAGAGGCCTGCGCCTAAAAGCATATATACCAACCCCGACCACATTGGGTCGTTGATGGCGTTTACCCAGCCGTGAAGCTGTTCAAAAAATTGATCCATACAAACCTTTCAGAATTTCTGCATTTTCAGACGGCCTGTGTGTGGAGGCTGTCTGTAACTGGATGTATTCTAGCAGACTGTCAACAAACTGAAAAACGTTTACATATTCTTTTTTATATTATCTTTCTGATTATCATGTAATTTTATTATTATGGTGTAAAGAATCTATCGATTTTAATTTTTCCGTTTTACATATTTGAACAAAAAGGACGTCTGAAAACAGAGTCTTGTTTTCAGACGGCCTCGATTTTATTTCAATGTATTATTCGGGACGCATTTGCGGGAACAAAATCACGTCGCGGATGGTTTGCGAATCGGTCAGCAGCATTACCAAGCGGTCGATGCCGATGCCGCAACCGCCTGTCGGCGGCAGGCCAAATTCCATCGCGCGGATGTAGTCGGCATCGTAGTGCATGGCTTCGTCGTCGCCCGCATCTTTTTGCGCCACTTGCGATTTGAAGCGTTCGGCTTGGTCTTCGGGGTCGTTCAACTCGGAATAGCCGTTTGCCAGCTCGCGGCCGACAACGAACAATTCGAAACGTTCGGTCAGACCTTGTTTCGTATCCGAAGCGCGTGCCAATGGCGACACTTCGACAGGGTAGTCGATGATGAAAGTCGGGTTCCACAGTTTACCCTCGGCGCAACCTTCAAACAAGGCAAGCTGCAGGCTGCCGATGCCCGGAGAAGGAGGCAGGCTTTCGCCATGTTTGACGATTTCTGTTTTCAGCCATTCTTCATCGTTCAACTGCTCGTCGGTGTAGTGCGGATTGTATTTTTTGATGGCGCCGAGAATAGTCAGGCGTTCAAACGGGCTTTCCAAATCGACTTCTTTGCCGTTGTAGCTGATTTTCGCCGTGCCGTTTACCGCGCGGGAAGCGTTGCGGATGATGTCTTCCGCCATTTGCATCATGCGTTCATAGTCGGAGAAGGCTTCGTAGAATTCGATCATGGTGAATTCAGGGTTGTGGCGTACGGACATGCCTTCGTTACGGAAGCTGCGGTTGATTTCAAACACGCGTTCCAAACCGCCGACAACCAAGCGTTTCAGATACAGTTCGGGAGCGATGCGCAGGTAGAGCGGAATGTCCAAGGCATTGTGGTGGGTAACAAAAGGTTTCGCTGTCGCGCCGCCCGGAATCGGGTGCATCATTGGGGTTTCAACTTCGAGATAATGCTCGTTAACCATGAAATTACGCACGGATTGGATGATTTGGCTGCGTTTGATGAAGGTATTACGCGACTCTTCGTTGGCAATCAAATCGACGTAGCGTTGACGGTATTTGGTTTCCTGATCGCTCAAACCTTTGTGTTTGTCCGGCAGAGGGCGCAGGGATTTGGACAGCAGGCGGATGTTGGACACGCGCACGGTCAATTCGCCGTGGTTGGTTTTGAACAAAGTACCTTCCGTGCCGACGATGTCGCCCAAGTCCCAGTGGTTGAAGTCGTCCAAAACTTCTTGGCTCACGCCTTTGTTGTTCAAATAAAGCTGGATTTGACCGGTAACGTCTTGAATGGTGGCGAAGCTGGCTTTGCCCATTTGACGTTTGAGCATCATACGGCCGGCAACTTTGACGGGAATGCCTTGCGGGTCGAGTTCTTCTTTGCTGATTTCACCGTATTGGGTGTGCAGGTCGGCGGCAAAGCTGTCGCGTTTGAAATCGTTAGGGTAGGCGTTGCGTTCTTTGCGGATGTTGTGCAGTTTCTCGCGGCGCAGGGCGATGATTTGGTTTTCGTCCAACTGCGGCTCGATTTGCGGATTGTTTTGTTCGCTCATGGTGTTTTCCGGAAAAATGAGTCAGGCTGCCGGAGTTTTCAGACGGCCTGAATAAAGTGAAAAATTGGCTCTATTTTACGCGATGTCGGTGTTTTTTTCTATAAAGGCAGAAAGGCCGTCTGAAACCTGAAAAATCGGTTTCAGACGGCCTTTTGTTTCATGAAGGGCAGTATCGGCAGTTAGATATCGGTTTCCAAATAAACGACTTGGGTTTGCAGATATTCTTCCAAACCGTGTTTGCCGTCCGCCCCGCCGATGCCGGATTTTTTCCAGCCCGCGTGGAAGCCCTGCATGGCTTCGAAGTTTTCGCGGTTGATGTAGGTTTCGCCGAATTGCAGGCGGCGGGTGACGTAGAAGGCTTCGTTCAGGTTGGTGGTGTAAACGGAGCTGGTCAGACCGAATTCGCAGTCGTTTGCCAAGGCGATGACTTGGTCGAGCGTGTCGAAAGTGGAAACAGGCAGGACGGGGCCGAAGGTTTCTTCCTTCATAATGTCCATGTTGTTGTCGGTGTAGGTCAGCAGGGTCGGCTCGAAGAAATAGCCGCGTCCTTCGGCGCGTTTGCCGCCGCAGACCAGCGTCGCACCTTGTTTGATGGCGCGTTCCACTTTTTCGGCAACGGCGTTGACGGCGCGCTCTTCAATCAGCGGGCCCATTTCCAGCGCGCCTGCTTCGGCTTCGGCAGGGTTGCCGTAGCGCACGCCTTTCATGGCGGCGGTCATTTTTTCGATAAACGCGTCTTTCAGGCTGTTGTGGACGTACACGCGTTCGGCGCAGTTACAGATTTGGCCGGTATTTCCCACGCGTGAAGCCAAGATGGATTTGACGGCCAGATCCAAGTCGGCATCTTTCAGAACGATGGCAGGGGCTTTGCCGCCGAGTTCCAGCGAAACTTTGGTGATGTTGGCGGAAGCGGCTTCCATCACTTGGCGGCCCGCTTCGACGGAGCCGGTCAGGCTGACCATATCGACTTGCGGATGGGCGGACAGGGCATTGCCGATTTCCGCACCCGGACCGTTCACCACGTTGAACACGCCTGCGGGCAGTCCGACCGCATCGACGATTTCGGCGAAGATGTGGCAGTTGATCGGGGTCACGCTGCTGGGTTTGACGACGATGGTGTTGCCCGTTACCAAAGCGGGACCCATTTTGCGGGCAATCAGGAAGAAGGGGAAGTTCCACGGCAAAATGCCGGCGATTACGCCCAAAGGACGTTTGAACAATAAAATATTTTCGCGCGGGCGGTCGCTTTGGATGATTTCACCTTCATAACGGCGCGCCCATTCGGCTTGGTAGTCGAGATAATCGGCAGTGAACATGACTTCTATGCGTGCCAAATCTTTGGTTTTGCCGCCTTCGGCGACAATGGTGTCGGTCAGCTCGTCGGCGCGTTCGCGGATGCCTTGGGCAATTTTGCGCAGGTATGCGCCGCGTTCAACGGCAGGCAAACGCTCCCATGCAGTTTGTGCATCTCTGGCCGCAGCAACGGCACGATCAACATCGGCTTTTCCGCCTTTAGGCTCACGTGCGATGACTTCTTCGGTTGCCGGATTCAATACATCACGCCATGTGCCGTTAAAGTCGGTTTCAAAGCGGCCGTTGATATACATAGACAGTTGTTTCATCAAACCTTCTCCTGTTGTTGTAGTTGGATGTAGTTTTAGTCTATGCCTAAATTGTCTGGCATACAAGAGGATTTGGCATGGGTTGATGATAGGTGTTTGGAAGTTTTTAGAAAAAGGTGATGGGTGGAGAGTTGGGTTTGATTGATTCAAGAGGTTTGTGATGCTTTGAGTTACATCTATAACAGCATTGTGGCAAAGCTCGAATATTATTGATGTTGATAATAAGGGAGGTATCAAGTGAAGAAAGGCTTGATGGAGAATATAAAAAAAACCTGCTTTTTTCAAAGCAGGTTTTCATATTTGGTGGGTCGTGAGCGATTCGAACGCTCGACCAACGGATTAAAAGTCCGCTGCTCTACCGACTGAGCTAACGACCCGATAATCTGTGTATTATAGGGAGCTTGTTTCTTTTCGTCAACTGTTTTTTTGAAATTTTTTTCAAAAAACGTAAACCGGCTGTTATTTGGCGTTAATTCTCCCGTTTTCGAGTATTAATTATGTTATGATTTTCTAATCTGTCAGTTCTGATGGATATTTTTTAGACCAAAGGATATACAACATGAAAAAATTATTGATTGCTGCGATGATGGTGGCTGGTTTGGCTGCTTGTTCTCAAGAGGCGAAACAGGAAACTCAAGAAGCGGCTTCTGCCGTTGCTTCTGATGTGAACGCTGCTGCTTCCGAAGCTAAAGGCGCTGCTGAACAGGCTGTTTCTGACGCTAAAGAAGCCGGTGCCGAAGCGAAGGAAACTGCGGAGAAAGCAATTTCCGATGCTAAAGAAACTACCGGTAAAGCCATCGATGGTGCTAAAGAAGCCAGCGACAAAGCCTTGGACGATGCAAAAGCTGCTGTGGGTGAAGCTAAAGATGCTGCCAAAGATGCGGCTAAAGATGCGGCTAAAGATGCTTTGGGTAAAGCAGCCGATGCGACTCAAGAAGCTGCCGACAAATTGAAAGACGCTGCTAAATAAGCTGGTGTTTGATATTTGAAAAGGCCGTCTGAAATGTTCAGACGGCCTTTTTATATTGGCAGATTATTTTTTCTCTTGCTGACGCGTGTACACCAAAGAAGTCAGGATGGACGCGCCCAGTGCGCCGAAGACGACGGACAGGGAAATGGAAATCGGGATATGTACCCAGTGCATAATCAGCATCTTAATACCGATAAAGCTCAATACGAAAGCCAAGCCGTATTTGAGGAAAATAAAGCGTTCGGCAAAGTCTGCCAGTAAGAAGTACATGGCACGCAGTCCCAAGATGGCAAAAATGTTGGAGGTGAGGACGATGAAAGGGTCGGTGGTTACGGCAAAAATAGCGGGGATGCTGTCCACGGCGAAGATGACGTCGCTCAATTCGATCATAATTAATACCAGTAAAAGCGGCGTAGCGATGCGTTTGCCGTTTTCGATGGTAAAGAATTTTTCACCGTCAAACTGTTGGCTGGTCGGGATGACTTTTTTGAGTAGGGTCAGGATCTTGTTTTGGGAAAGGTCTTCTTCAGCTTCGGCTTCGGGCTTCATCATATGAATGCCGGTGTATAAGAGGAACGCGCCGAAGAGGTACAAAATCCATTCAAATTGTTGTACCAAGGCGGCGCCGATGAAGATCATGATGGCGCGCAGGACGATGGCACCGAATACGCCATAGAGCAAGACGCGGTGTTGGAATTTGGGTTCGACTTTGAAGTAGCCGAAAATCATCAGGAAAACGAATATGTTATCGACGGCAAGGGATTTTTCGAGTACATAGCCGGTGAAGAATTCGAGGACTTTTTCTTTGGCGACAACGGCCCCGTAAGTCGGGTTGCCCGCCAGTTCAAAATAGAGCCAGCCTGCAAATGCGCAGGATACGGCCACCCAAATGCCGCTCCAAGCTAGGGCTTCTTTGATGCTGACTTTGTGGGCGCCGTTTTTTTTCAGCGATACCATATCGATGGCGATCATGATTAAGACGGCGATAAAGAAGATGCCGTAAAACATCGGCGAGCCGACGGACGGGTATTGGGTCATAAAAAATCCTTGTGTGTGGGGTATGGGTAAGGTTTACCAAGACAGGTAGAACATCGCCTTGGCAAAAAAGACGATAAACAGCATATGGCTGAATACAACGGCGTGTATGTATTTCGACCAGCCGACGGTGAGGGTGTGTCGGGCCATTTTGACAACAGCGATGGCAAAATGCACCAAAACGCTTACTGCCAACAGGATTTTGATGCTCAACATAATGCTGAAGGCGCTGTCGAGAGGATGGTGCAGCGTTGGCAGATAACGGTTGTACACCATGACGATGCCGCTGATAAAAAGGGTGATGACGACAATCGGCATCACGCGGACGGCACGATGGGACATGGCACGTTCGACTTCGCGGCGCGATTCACGCGAAACGCGGCCGGTGTGCAAAACGGAGAGAACCAGCATTTCGAAAAATACGCCGCCGACAAAGGCAATCGCGCAATAAACGTGGATGATGTGTGCCAGTGCGTAGGTACTCATGACGGGTGTTTCCGGTAGTTCAGACAAGTCGTCATTGTATCACTACCGAATGCGGTTGATATATGCGCAATTTTATGCCAAATATATTAAATTTTATAAATATTCTATTGGAATTGCCGTTAATTTTTGAAGTTAACCGTTCATCAAAAGCATTATCTTAGTTTAATCTGTCTTTACTTATCAGAAAATATATTAATGAAATGTTGTGCCATACTGTTCTATATACAGCTTAACCCCTGATGGAGAATCAAACCATGAAGAAAACTTTTGCAAAAACTGTGACCTTGATCATGCTGGCTGCCTCTTTGGGTGCATGTGCCAATATGACTCAAACCCAACGCAACACTGCTGCTGGTGCGGTATTGGGTGGCGTGGCAGGTAACTTGATTGGTGGCGATACCGGCTCTACCTTGGGTGGTGCGGCTTTGGGTGGCGTTATCGGCAGTCAAGTTCATACTCGCTACTAATCCTTTATTCGGTTAAAAATAAAAAGGCCGTCTGAATGTTCAGACGGCCTTTTGTTTTGCGGTTCATTCGTTGACGAAGGTTACACCGGTCAGTTGCGATTGCAAAATGGCAGTACGCAAAGCAGTCAGTGCTTTCGGACGGACAAAGTTGCGGCGATAGGCCAAAACGACACGGCGGTGCGGCGCATTGCCTTCAAACGGGATAATGCTGAAAAGCATATGGTCGTTTTCGGTCAATGCGGTAGCAGGCATGACGCTGATGGCCAAACCGCTGGCAACCATGTGGCGGATGGTGTTGATGGAGCTGCCTTGCAGGGTATTGGTCAAACCTTGGATTTTCTGTTTGGAGGCCAATTCGGAACAGCTTGCCAACACTTGGTCGCGCATACAGTTGCCTTCGGACAGCAGCAACACTTGTTCTTCGCTCAAAAGCTGAGGTGTAACGGCATCAAGTTCTTCAAAGTGATGGCCTTTGGGAACAATGACGAAGAAAGGTTCGTCATACAGAGGCTCGGTTACGATGCCCGGCTCTTGGAACGGTTCGGCAACGACGATTGCATCGACATCGCCACGTTTGAGCGACTCGGTCAGGATGTGGGTATAGTTCTCTTCCAGCATCAGCGGCATTTTCGGCGCGGTTTCACGCAGCGCGGTAATGAGCTTGGGCAGAAGGTAGGGGGCAACGGTGAAAATCAGGCCGAGTTTGAACGCGCCTTCCAATTCGTTTTGCTCTTCATTGGCAAGGTGCTTGATGAGTTCCGCTTCTTCCAGAACCCGGCGGGCTTGGGCGACAATGCGCTCTCCCGCTTCGGTCGTGATGATATCGTTGCTGCTACGGTCGAACAGGGATACCGACAGCTCTTCCTCCAGCTTTTTGATGGCGATGGAGAGGGTGGGCTGGCTGACAAAGCAGCGTCGTGCGGCACGTCCGAAGTGACGTTCTTGTGCGACGGCTACGATGTAACGCAATTCGGTCAAGGTCATGTGTTAAGCCTTTTTTTGTTCCGGCAGGGTGATGTTCAGCTCAAGAACGTCCAAGCCGTCTTGTTTCTCTTGGGAGATGCGGATGTCGTCCAATGATACGTTGACGTATTTGGACAGGACTTCCAACAACTCTTTACGCAGGGTCGGCAGATAGTCCGGAGCTTGGCCTTCTTGTGCGCGTTCTTGCGCGATGATGATTTGCAGGCGGTCGCGCGCGACTGTGGCGGTTTTCGGCTTTCTGCCGAACAGCATATCGAGCAGTGACATGTATTAACCTCCGAACAGTCGTTTTAAGAAGCTTTTCTTCTCAGTTTCGAGGAAACGCATTTCGCGGTTTTCACCCAAGAGGCGGGCGATAACGTCTTTGTAGGCTTCTGCTGCTGCGGCATTGTCTTGGTGGATAACAGGTTCGCCGGCGTTGGAAGCTTGCAGAACGTTTTGTGATTCGGGAATCACACCGATCAACGGAATACGCAAGATGTCGCAGATGTCTTGTACAGACAGCATTTCACCCTTGGCTACGCGCTCAGGGGAGTAGCGGGTAATCAGCAGGTGCTCTTTAACAGTGCCGCCTTGTTCGGCTTTGCGGGATTTGCTTTGCAAAATGCCCAGGATGCGGTCGGAGTCGCGGACGCTGGATACTTCCGGATTGGTGGTAATGATGGCTTCGTCGGCAAAGTAGAGTGCCATCAGTGCGCCTTGTTCGATACCGGCAGGGGAGTCGCAGATGATGAATTCAAAGCCCATTTTTTCGCTGGCCAGCTCTTTCATCACGTTGTCTACGCCTTCGCGGGTCAGCGCGTCTTTATCGCGGGTTTGCGATGCAGGCAGGATGTAGAGGTTTTCGCAGTTTTTGTCTTTAATAAGGGCTTGGTTGAGAGTCGCTTCGCCGTGGATAACGTTGATGAGGTCGTATACGACGCGGCGTTCGCAACCCATAATCAGGTCAAGGTTGCGCAAACCGACGTCGAAGTCGATTACGGCAGTTTTGTGGCCGCGCAGGGCCAGGCCGGTTGCGATGCTGGCGCTGGTAGTGGTCTTGCCTACGCCGCCTTTACCTGAAGTTACTACGATGATTTTGGACACGATATTTCCTTTTTAAGTACTGATGTTTATTCGGCGTCGATTGCGCTGATAACCAGTCGGTTGTCTTGCAATGATACTTGTACGGGTTTTTTGTGCAGATGCTCGGGCAGGTCTTGCTCGAAGTTGCGGTAGATACCGGCAACGGAGACTAATTCGGCCTGCATGGAATGAATAAAGATGCGCGCGTTGGTATTGCCTTTGGCACCGGCCAACGCTCTGCCGCGCATGGGGGCATAAATATGGATGTTGCCGTCGGCGATAAGTTCCGCACCTTGGCTGACGATGCCGGTAACGATGAGGTCGCCGTTTTCAGCGTAAACCTGCTGGCCGGTACGCACGGGCGTGCTGACCAATACAGTCGGATTGTTGATAACGGTGGCTTGTACGTCTTGCGGCTGCGGTGCTTGGCGGGGGGCAGGCGCTGCCTGTGTGTCGGCTGCCTGGGTGGAGTTGCCTTGTTTGAATACCAAGTGGTAACGCGCCGCTGCTGCCGCCCATGTGTCGCTGGTGTGGTGCAGCCCTAAGATTTGCATACCGTAACGGGCAAACAGGGAAATCATGCCGCCCAAATCGATGGATTCGGGGTGGTCGAAATCTTGTACGTCTAAAATGAAGGGAACGAATTCGTCTTGGGATTGGCCTGCCAGTTGGCGCAGGAATTCTTCCAATTCGGTTAAATCTGCGGTGTGCAGATGGATGGATAAGACGTCCAAACGTGACGTTTTTATGTCGAATGCGGGTTTCATTGTAATGAAATAATAAAATTTTTTAATGACGTAAGTTTACCGTGTAAATCTTGGCTATTCAATCTGTTTGACCATCTGAAACCAAAATATTTTGTTTGAACGTTTTTCAACTGTATTTAGTGTGGTTTTTTGGTGTGAATGCAGGTTTCAGACGGCCTTGGGAAAGGGGTAGCCGTGTGTGTCGATGTCATCGGCGGCGGCCCACGGCGTGTGGATGAGGGTGGACGGTAGGTGCGCCAATTCGGGGACGTAACTGCGGATGTAGCTGCCGTCGGGATCGATTTGATGCGAACGGTGGGCATAGCGGACGGTGGCCGTGTCTTGTGCGGCGAGGTGCCAGTTGGCTTGGTTGATCGCGGGGTCGGTGCCGGTTTGGACGGAGGCTGTCCACGCGATGCCTTGGTTGGGGTCGAAGTTGAGCGCATGGCAGAAATAGTGGGCACACAGCTGCTGGAGAACGGGGTGTAAGTGGCCGGTGGCTTCGAGGCCGCGGATGGAGGCATCGATGATGGGCACGCCGGTTTGGCCGTGTCGCCAGTATTCGCGTACCGGGGCGGCATCGGTTGTTTCGGGCAGGCGGCGGTGGTAGGCGAGCTGGTAGCAGTAGTCGCGGAAAATAAGTTTGTCCAGCCACTCGAAATGTCGGTTTGCCAAGCTTTCGGCGGCCAGCAGGCGCGGTGAAATGCAGCCTGCGGACAGGTAGGCATTGAGGAGGCTGGTGTTTTTTCGTACAGGAAAGTTTTGGGTAATCGGGTAGTGAACCAAATTCTGTTTGAACGCGTGCCATTGCGTTAAGGCTGCGGTTTCGCCGCCCTGTTGATAGGCAGGCAATACCGCGCCGGTATGGGCTGGAAACAGCGGAACGTTTTGTCTGGTTTGAACAGGCAATTCGGTTTCAGACGGCCTTTGTCCTGAATAAGCTTGCAACCATGCTTGTTTATAGGCGGCAAAATCGGTGTAGGGCAGGCCGTTGGCATCCATAAGGGGGAATTTGGCCAAAATGCCGCGGTCGTTGGTGTGTTGCAAGGCAATGCCTGCCCGGTCGAAATTGTGCCAGAGGTGGTTGTCTTGGCGGATTTCGGCTTCGGTGTAGGCTTCGTCTGTGATGACGGTATGGGCATTGAGCGCAGCAGCCAAGGGGAGGAGGTCTTCGTCGGAGGCGACGACATATAAAGGAATATGGTGCGCCACCAGACGGGTATGCAGTTCTTGCGCGGCTTGATAATGGAACAGGCTTTGACGCGGATTGTGGTTTTCAGACGGCCTTTGACTGACCCAGACGCAGGTGATGGGCAAACCGCTTGCAACGGCGGCATTAAGCGCGGCATTGTCGTGCAGGCGGAGGTTGCGGCGGAACCAGACAAGGACGTGAGCAGATTTCATGAGCATGTTCCGACGAAAAAGGGGAGACCATTTTATCAGAATCGGCCTCATGTATCAGGCCGTCTGAAAAATCTTTTGGTTTGATTTTGCTATATAATTTTGTTTTTAGCAATGAGGCGGCAATCATGACCGAGAAAACCGTTTTGGCACTCATTACCTGCCAAACCTATCCCGAACCATCAGACAACCTGAAAACATTGGCGGCATGCTTGGAAACCATAGGCGTGAAAACCGTATTTGATGCGTGGCAAAACCATCCGTCCGCGCCGTTTTTACTGCCTTTGTGCGCATGGGATTATACCGCCGAACCCGAAGCCTTCCGCCAATGGCTGGAGCAAGCTGAGCAGGCAGGGCAGCGTTTTATCAATCCGCCCGAGCTGATGGCTTGGAATATGGAAAAGACTTATTTGTGCGATTTAGCAGAACGCGGCGCGCGAGTGATTCCCAGCGTGTTCGTTCCGCCGCAAAAAGCCGAATTGGCCGACATCCTGAACCAACAAGGATGGACGGAAGCGGTCATCAAACCGGCATTCGGGCAGAGCGGCAAAGGCGTGGTTAAAGTTTATGCAGAAACATTGGACGTGAACATGGCGGATTATCCGCAAGGCGTGATTGTGCAACCTTATATCCGCGAAATCGAAACGGCGGGCGAAACCTCGCTGGTGTTTTTCAACGGCACATTCAACCATGCCGTGCGCCGTCAGCCGCCACACGGCGAATGGCGTGCCAACTCGGCCTATGGCGTGTCGGTGTTCGGTATCGAGCCGCCCGAGTTTGTCATCCGTGCCGCGCAAGACGTACTGGCCGCTTTGCCGCAAATGCCGGTTTACGCCCGAGTGGACGGCACATTGGTCGGCGACACCTTCCTGCTCAATGAATTGGAACTCATCGAGCCCGCCCTGTATTTGCACACCAGCGAAGGCGCGACGGAACGCTTTGCCCGAGTGTTGGCGCAGTTGCTTGGGCAACATTCATCAACCTGACTTTATCAATATAAATAGCAAGCCTCAGGCCGTCTGAAAACCATTTTTCAGACGGCCTGAGGCTTTTTTAAACAAGATTAGCGTGTTTGTATTTTTCAATAATGTGCCATTTGTCGATTGTGTCATTTTAATTGTTGCAGTCTTAATTGATGGTTGATTAACTTTCATTTGGCATTTTATCTCGGCCGCAGCCTTTATTTTTAGCGGATTGTAAACAATCTGATCGGTCTAAATAGATATCTTTTTAGGGTAAAACCTCAAAAATCTTTTTAAAAAGAAAGATATTGTCTTATTGAATATTCTGTGCTGAAATTACATGACACTACAAAAAGTAGTGCATAAAAAAATAAAACAGACAAAGGAGAAAGCCATGCAATTTTTTTTAGACAATCTCAAAGCCTTTTTCGAAACCATCAGCGGCTGGGTCTGGGGACCTATTATGTTGATGCTGCTGGTCGGTACGGGCATTTTGCTGACCGTGTTGCTGAAAGGCTTGCAGTTCACCATGTTGGGTTATGCGCTGAAACAGGCGTTTGTGCCGTCAAAGAAGCATGAAGACGGCGAAGACCACGAAGGTGATATTTCCCATTTTGCGGCGTTGATGACCGCGCTGTCCGCCACCATCGGTACGGGCAACATCGCCGGTGTGGCGACTGCGGTGGTAACCGGCGGCCCGGGCGCGGTATTTTGGATGTGGATGACCGCCATTTTCGGTATGGCCACCAAATACGGCGAGGGCGTGTTGGCGGTGAAATACCGCGTGACCAATTCCAAAGGCGAAATGTCCGGCGGCCCGATGTATTACATCGAAAAAGGCTTGGGTAAAAACTGGAAATGGATGGCCGTCGCATTTGCGCTGTTCGGCACATTCGCTTCATTCGGTATCGGCAGCTCGGTGCAGTCCAACTCGGTTGCGCAGGCAGTGCAGACCAGCTTTGGTGTTGAACCTGCCTACACCGGCGTGATATTGACCGTATTAACGGCCATTGTGCTTTTGGGCGGCATTAAGGGCATCGCCAAAGCCGCGTCCTTTATCGTGCCTGCCATGGCAGTGTTTTATGTAGTAGGCGGTATTGCCATTATCGTGATTAATTCCGATGTGCTGATGCCTGCCGTCAAACTGATTTTCTCCGATGCGTTTAGCGCACAGGCCGTGGCAGGCGGTGCCATCGGTACAGTCATCCGCTACGGCGTGGCGCGCGGGGTATTCTCCAATGAGGCAGGTATGGGTTCTGCGCCGATTGCTGCCGCCGCCGCGAAAACCGACCACCCCGTCCGTCAGGCTTTGGTTTCCATGACCGGTACTTTTTTGGATACCATCGTTGTCTGCTCGATTACCGGCATCGTGTTGGTCATGGGTCTGCTCGGCGCAGGCGGCGAGTTTGTCAAACCTGAATTGAGCGGTGCGGCGCTAACAACCGTCACTTTCCAAAAAATGCTGCCCGGCATCGGCGGCTGGATTGTGACCATCGGCCTGATTTTCTTTGCTTACTCAACCATTCTCGGCTGGTGTTATTACGGCGAGAAATGCGCGGTTTACGTTTTCGGCGAGAAGTTTGCCGGTTTGTACCGCGTCGGTTATGTTTCTTCCGTCATGCTGGGAACCGTTTTGAGCCTTGATTTGGTGTGGCTGGCTTCGGACACATTCAACGGCTTGATGGCCTTACCCAACCTGATTGCACTTTTGTTGATGGCGAAAGTTATCGTCAATGAAACACGCGACTTCAAACAAAAAATCAAAAACGGCGAATTGCCGCATTGATGTCCAAGGCCGTCTGAACATTCAGACGGCCCGATGTATATTAAGTCTGTTTTGAAAAAAGTCAGAGGAGGAACAAAATGAAAGTGCTTGTTTTAGGTGCTGGGGTTGCCGGCGTATCTTCCGCGTGGTATCTGGCGGAGGCAGGACATGAAGTAACGGTCATCGACCGCGCAGAAGATGTGGCGATGGAAACCAGTTTTGCCAATGCAGGCCAACTTTCTTACGGCTATACCACGCCTTGGGCTGCACCCGGTATCCCGACCAAAGCGCTGAAATGGCTGTTTAAAAGCCATCCGCCTTTACTGTTTCGCCCTGACGGCAGCCTGTATCAAATCGAATGGCTGTGGCAAATGCTGCAAAACTGCACGGCAGCACGCTATCAAACCAACAAAGAGCGCATGGTTAGGATTTCCGAATACAGCCGTGAAATGTTCCGCCGTTTTGAAGCGCAAACCGGCATGAATTTTGAAGGGCGCAAAAAAGGGACGTTGCAGATTTTCCGCCAAGCCAAAGAAGTCGAAGCGGCAGAACAAGACATTGCCGTTTTGGAACGCTACGGCGTGCCCTACCGCCGTCTGAAACCCGAAGAATGCGCAGAATTCGAGCCTGCGCTGGCGCGCGTTACCGCCAAAATTGCCGGCGGACTGCACCTGCCTGCGGATGCGACCGGCGACTGCCACCTATTCACCCAAAACCTGTACCAACTCTGTCTGGAAAAAGGCGTACAGTTCCATTTCAACCAAACCATCCGCCGCATCGAACATAACGGGCAGCGTATCAGCGCAGTCGAAACGGAAACAGAACGCTTTGAAGCAGATGCCTTCGTCTGCGCGCTCGGCTGCTTCAGCAGAACGGTTTTGGCGCAGTTGGATCTCAATCTGCCCATCTACCCCGTCAAAGGCTATTCCTTGACCCTGCCCGTCACAAACTCAGACGGCGCGCCGGTCTCCACCGTCTTGGATGAAAGCTACAAAGTCGCCATCACGCGCTTCGACAACAGAATACGCGTCGGCGGCATGGCAGAATTGTCCGGCTACGAAATCAAACTGTCCGAAAAACGCCGCGAAACGCTGGCTTTGGTCGTCAACGATTTGTTCCCCGAAGGTGGCGACTTGAATCAGGCATTGTTCTGGAGCGGCCTCAGACCGATGACGCCCGACAGCACGCCGCTAATCGGCCGCACCCGCTTTGACAATCTGTTCCTGAACACAGGTCACGGCACTTTGGGCTGGACCATGTCGCTAGGCTCGGCAAAATTAACTGCCGATATCGTGAGCGGCAAAGATACCGAAATCCGAAGCGACGATTTGAGCCTGTCGCGCTATCAGGCTTAAGCTGGAAAGCGATAAGGTTTAGCGACATTTCAAATTTAAAGGCCGTCTGAAAATTATTTTTCAGACGGCCTTTTGTTTCAAAATCCGTGTATCCAATCAATAAAATAAATAATAACTATTATCATGCGCATTAAAAAGTGTTAGTCTGAACCTGTCCCAGCTTTTAGCGCAGGTTTTCTCATGCCCGATTTTTCGATGTCCAATTTGGCTATTGCCTTTTCCATCACGTTGGCTGCCGGTTTGTTTACCGTTTTAGGCAGTGGCTTGGTAATGTTTTCCAAAACGCCCAATCCGCGCGTGTTGTCGTTTGGTTTGGCATTTGCCGGTGGTGCGATGGTGTATGTTTCCCTGACGGAGATTTTCAGTAAATCCAGTGAGGCGTTCGCTGAAATTTATGATAAAGACCACGCGTTTGCGGCGGCGACCATGGCATTCTTGGCCGGTATGGGCGGCATTGCGCTGATTGACCGCCTGGTGCCGAACCCGCATGAAACCTTAGACGCGCAAGACCCGTCGTTTCAAGAAAGCAAACGCCGCCATATCGCGCGAGTCGGCATGATGGCGGCGTTTGCGATTACGGCGCACAACTTTCCCGAAGGCTTGGCGACATTTTTTGCCACCTTGGAAAATCCGGCGGTCGGGATGCCTTTGGCCTTGGCGATTGCCATCCATAATATTCCGGAGGGCATTTCCATCGCCGCGCCGGTTTATTTTGCCACCCGCAGCCGTAAGAAAACGGTATGGGCGTGCCTGCTATCCGGCTTGGCCGAGCCGTTGGGGGCGGCTTTGGGCTATTTGGTTTTGCAGCCGTTTTTGTCGCCTGCCGTGTTTGGTTCGGTGTTCGGCGTGATAGCCGGTGTGATGGTGTTTTTGGCGTTGGACGAGCTGCTGCCGGCCGCCAAACGCTATTCAGACGGTCATGAAACCGTTTACGGCCTGACAACGGGCATGGCGGTGATTGCCGTCAGCCTGGTATTGTTCCGTTTTTAAAACCCGTATGCCGAAGGCCGTCTGAAATGATTCAGACGGCCTTTTTGCGTTATAATCCGCACATCAAAAATAACCTTAATTTCACAAAGTTCCATCATGTTAGACAAATACAATCCCGCCGAAATCGAATCCAAACATTATCAAAACTGGGAAGAGCAAGGCTATTTCCAACCTGATATGGATTTGACGAAACCGTCTTTCTCCATCCAACTGCCGCCGCCCAATGTAACCGGCACGTTGCACATGGGTCATGCCTTCAACCAAACCATCATGGACGGCCTGACCCGCTACTACCGCATGAAAGGCTGCAATACCGCCTGGATTCCCGGCACCGACCACGCGGGCATCGCCACGCAAATCGTGGTCGAGCGTCAGCTTGCCGCGCAAAACGTGTCCCGTCATGACTTGGGCCGCGAAAAATTCTTGGAAAAAGTGTGGGAATGGAAAGAAGTTTCCGGCGGCACGATTACCCAACAAATGCGCCGCGTGGGCTGCTCTGCCGACTGGACGCGCGAGTATTTCACGATGGACGACGTGCGCGCCGAAACCGTGACCGAAGTGTTCGTGCGCCTGTTTGAACAAGGCTTGATTTACCGCGGCAAACGTTTGGTGAACTGGGATCCGGTTTTGGGTACGGCAGTGTCTGATTTGGAAGTGGAAAGTGTGGAAGAACAAGGCTCTATGTGGCACATCCGCTATCCGCTGGCCGATAATCCTGCCGAAGCCGTCATCGTCGCGACCACCCGCCCTGAAACGCTGCTGGGCGACGTGGCCGTTGCCGTCAATCCTGAAGACGAACGTTACACCCACTTAATCGGCAAAGAATTAATCCTGCCGCTGACCGGCCGCACCATTCCCGTGATTGCCGATGAATACGTTGAAAAAGACTTCGGTACAGGTTGCGTGAAAATCACGCCTGCGCACGACTTCAACGACTACGAAGTCGGCAAACGCCACGACACGCGCCTGATTAATGTGTTCGACTTGGAAGCCAAAGTGCTGGCAAACGCCGAAGTGTTCAACTTCAAAGGCGAAGCGCAACCAGGCTTTGCCCTGCCTGAAAAATATGCGGGCTTAGACCGTTTTGCCGCGCGCAAACAAATGGTTGCCGATTTGCAGGAACAAGGTTTCTTGGTCGAAATCAAAGCGCACACATTGATGACACCCAAAGGCGACCGCACAGGTTCCGTGATTGAACCGATGCTGACCAGCCAATGGTTTGTTGCCATGTCTGCCACACCAAACGGCGGCGAGCCTGACAGCGAATTCAAAGGCCTGAGCCTCGCCGACAAAGCCAAAAAAGCCGTCGACAGCGGCGCGGTACGCTTTATCCCTGAAAACTGGGTCAACACCTACAACCAATGGATGAACAACATCCAAGACTGGTGTATCTCGCGCCAATTGTGGTGGGGTCATCAAATCCCTGCATGGTACGACAACGAAGGCAATGTGTACGTCGCCCGCAATCAGGCGGAAGCCGAAAAACAAGCCGGCAAAACCGGTTTGATCCGCGAAGAAGACGTATTGGACACATGGTTCTCCTCCGCGCTCGTGCCGTTTTCCACGCTCGGCTGGCCGTCTGAAACCGATGAACTCAAAGCCTTCCTGCCGTCCAACGTCTTGGTAACCGGCTACGAAATCATCTTCTTCTGGGTGGCGCGCATGATTATGATGACCACCCACTTCACCGGTAAAGTACCGTTTAAAGACGTGTACATCCACGGCATCGTACGCGACCACGAAGGCAAAAAAATGTCCAAATCCGAAGGCAACGTCATCGACCCCGTCGATTTGATTGACGGCATCGACTTGGACAAGCTGCTGGTGAAACGCACGACCGGTCTGCGCAAACCCGAAACCGCGCCGAAAGTGGAAGAGGCCACGAAAAAACTCTTCCCCGAAGGCATTCCGAGCATGGGCGCGGACGCATTGCGCTTCACCATGGCGAGCTACGCCAGCCTCGGCCGCAGCGTCAACTTCGACTTCAAACGCGCCGAAGGCTACCGCAACTTCTGCAATAAATTGTGGAACGCCACCAACTTCGTGTTGATGAACACCGAAGACAAAGACTGCGGCCAAGACGAAACCCAGCCGCTGGCCTACACCTTCGCCGACCAATGGATTATCGGCCGCCTGCAACAAGCCGAAGCCGCCGTTGCCGAAGCCTTCGAAACCTACCGCTTCGACCTTGCCGCGCAAACGCTGTACGAATTCGTGTGGAACGAATATTGCGACTGGTACATCGAGCTGGCAAAAGTGCAAATCCAAACCGGCTGCCCGACAACCCAGCGCACCACACGCCGCACCCTCGTGCGCGTACTCGAAACCATCCTGCGCCTGCTGCACCCAATCATGCCGTTCATTACCGAAGAGTTGTGGCAGGTTGTTGCGCCTCTGGCGAATGCCAAAACCGCCGACAGCATCATGTTGGCCGCCTATCCGCAAGCCGATAAAGAAAAAATCGTTCAGACGGCCTTCGACAAAATGGCCGCATTGAAAGACTTGGTGGAAGAAGTGCGCAAACTGCGCGGCGAAATGGGTATCGCGCCAAACGTCAAAGCGCCGCTCTTCGTCGAAGGCAGCGCAGAACTCGAAGGCCTGCTCAAATACCTGCCGTCGCTGACCCGACTGACCGAAGCCAAGCTGGTGGACAACCTGCCCGAAGCGGAAGACGCTCCCGTCGCCGTCTGCAACGGCGCGCGCCTGATGTTGAAAGTCGAAATCGACAAAGCCGCCGAAACCGCCCGTTTGAGCAAAGAAGCCGAGAAGCTGCAAAAAGCCTTGGACAAACTCAATGCCAAACTCTCCAAACCCGGCTACACCGAAAAAGCCCCGGCGCATTTGGTGGAAAAAGACAAAGCCGATTTGGCGGAATTGGAAGACAAAATGGCGAAAGTTCAAACTCAGTTGGCGAAGTTGAAAGACTGATTTTGATTGAATAGACAAGGCCGTCTGAAAACCTGAAACCACGGTTTTCAGACGGCCTCATCAAAAGGAAATCAGATTATGGACTACATCGTGCCTATATTGCTCATCGTCGCCATCGTCGTACTTCATATTCATACCTGCTTTACCGAAGCCGTCCACCTCAACAAATGGCGGCCATGGCTTATTATTCTACTGTTGAGTCTGACCGGCACTTGGTTTATCTACTTCGTCAGCCGTACCGCGCTGATAAAGCTGGGTGTCCAGCTGGTGCTGATTGCCGTCCTCGTGCTTTACATCTCTTGAACGTCTGCCTGCGACAGAATACTCGCAAAGGCCGTCTGAAAATGCAGCTTCAATGTCGTTGCAACTTTTCAGACGGCCTCTTTCTAAGAAAGGAAATAGATGAAACTCTTTATTTTGCCGGTACTTTTATCCGCAACAACCGCCCTGGCTTCTCCGATTGTCGGTACATGGCATTGCGTTGGCTCTGATGAAAACATTCACAGTGATACAAAAGTCGAATATCTTCAGGACGGCAGTTTCCGTGGCGACGCTAAGCTCAAAGTGGACGATGACGGCAATGTCTTAGCGTACCATGTTGTCGGTGGGGGTAAATGGCGTTTTGCGAACAATGCCTTAACTCAAAGCCAAATCAAGTACAGCGAAGTTTCACGACTCCACAGCCCTGAAACATTGGCATGGTTGGAAGAATCAGAAGACGGCCAATTCTTGGAAAGCATGATATACACCGGATTGGTCGCGCAGATGGATAAACCCGGTGAAGATGAAGTGTATCAACTGGATAAAACAGGCAAATTGGTGTCTGAGGATGGAACTTCCCGTGAGGTATGCACGAAAGTGAAGTAAACAGCGACTGTGGGTCGGACATATTTGTCTGATTGATGGCTTAGATAACAAAGGCCGTCTGAAACTTAATTTTCAGACGGCCTTTTTCTTTTTCTCAATCCATCACATTCAATTAAACCAAACAATCTGACTTTCATCCACGCTGATGCGGATTTCCTGTCCGGTTTGCGGTTTGTCCGTATCGTGGTCGGCGTGGGGATACCAAATCAAATCGCCGTATTGCGGATGGGCGAGGGTAAGGCGTGTGCCTTCGGCGAGGGGGACGGCTTCGCTGATGCGGACGGCCGTGCCGTTCGGGTTGAATCGGATGGCGTGTTGGGGGATGTAGCGTGTGTCGCCGGTGTTGGCCAAACCGAGCAGCAGGGCGGCTTGGGCATTGACGGGGCGGCGGATAAGGGTTTCCGGCGTGCCGTGTTGGAGGATGTGGCCTTCGTGCATGATGGCGATGGTGTCGGCCATGGTGCAGGCTTCCTCGGCGGAGTGGGTCACGAGGATGGCGGGGATGTTTTGACTGCGGATGCGTTCGGCGGTCAGGGTGCGCAGGTGGTGGCGCAGGTGGGTGTCGAGGCTGGAGAAGGCTTCGTCCAAGAGCAACAGCGACGGGCGCGTGATTAGGGCGCGTGCGAGGGCGAGGCGTTGCTGTTCGCCGCCGGAGAGGCTTTCGGGTTTGCGTTGCGCTTCGTGTTCCAAACCGATGTCGCGCAAGGCCTGCATGGATTGTTCTTCGATTTCGGCTTTGGGCAGACGGCGCATTTTGAGGCCGAAGCCGACGTTGTCGAGGGCGGTTAAATGAGGCAAAAGGGCGTAGTCTTGAAACATCAGCGAGATATTGCGTTTTTCAGACGGCATGTCTGTGATGTTGTCGCCGTTGAGCCAGACTTCGCCGCTGTCGGGACGCACCAGGCCGACGATGGTTTTGAGCAGGGTGGATTTACCGCAGCCGGAGCGGCCGAGTACGGCGAGGATTTCGCCTGCTTTGACGTTTAGGTTGATGTCTTGGGCAACGGTTTTGCTGCCGAAGCGTTTGTTGATGTTTTTAAGTTGCAACATGGTTTCAGACGGCCTTTAAAAATGGGGTCGGCAACGGATGCTGTCGAGCCATGCGGACAGTGGATGTTTGGGGTCGATCAGGCCGTATCGCCGGCAGGCTTCGATCGTGACCAACTGGGCATCGTGCATCATGTGTCCGCCCAACATGGCATCGAGCAGGGTGGGGATGTCCATCAGTTCAAAACCGGCGACTTCGCCGTCTTGGTTGGCGGGTTGGAAGCCTTCGGGCAGGACGATGTCGAAGATATACAGGATTTCGTTATGGACACCGCGATTAACCGGGCGCAAACTATATATTTGGGCGGTCGGTCGGATATGGGGTGTTAACGAAGCGGGAATGCCTGCTTCTTCTTCGCCCTCGCGGCAGACGGCTTCAGACGGCCTCTCGCCGCTGCTGATGCCGCCGCCGGTCAGATTATCGAGTTTGTTTGGATCAACGGCTTTGTGCGGACTGCGGCGGCCTATCCAAAAGCGCAGACCGTCTTTTGTTTCGACCAATCCGTTTAAGTGAACTGCCTGACTCATCAGGCCGAACGGACGGAAGGCGGCGCGTTCGAGTACGCATAAAGGCTTGCCTGCCTGGTCGCAGATGTCAAACTTTTCACCGCGCCAACCTTTGAGCCAACCGTACTTGCGCCATTGTTGCGCCAGCGTTTGCAAACTGTCGCCCATTTGAGCCCAGCTGTCGGTTTCCAAATTCAGGCCGTCTGAAAGGGTCGACTGCCTGCCTGTCCAATCGCGCCCGAGGCGTTCGCGCCATAACGGGTTCAGACGGCCTAAAGGCAGGCCGTTGAGATACAGAATGCACCAATCGTCGGATGCACCATAGTTTGTCTGCACCCAATCCCACAATGCGTCGTGGACATCGGGGGTGAATACTTGTTCAAAACGGAAAGATTGAGGCATGGCGCATCCTCCAAAAGAACTAAAGATACGTCGATTTTAGCCGTTTACGGCGAATTTGCAAAACGACCATACCCCCTGAAAACCGCTATAATAGAGTAAACCATCCGAAACGAGCACATCATCATGAGTGAATTGACCGATATCCTTTCCTACAACCAACATTTCGTTGAATCGGGAGAGTACGAAAAATATTTCACCGACAAATACCCCGGTCGCGAGCTGGCCATTCTTTCCTGCATGGACGCACGCATTATTGAATTGTTGCCCAATGCTTTAGGCTTGAAAAACGGCGATGCCAAGCTCATCAAAAACGCCGGTGCGCTGGTGACCCACCCTTGGGGTTCGGTGATGCGCAGTTTGTTGGTCGCCGTATTTGAACTCAAAGTCAAAGAAATCATGGTCATTGCCCACCACGACTGCGGTATGCGCGGATTGCACGCTGAAGAGTTCCTCCAACGCGTACACGACAGCAATATCCCCGACGACCGCATTGAAACCCTGCGCAATGCCGGTATCGATTTGGACGGCTGGCTGACCGGTTTTGACAACGTCGAAGACAGCGTGCGCCATACCGTCGAGCTGATTCGCAAACATCCGCTGATGCCCGACAACATCGCCATCCACGGCCTGGTCATCCACCCGACCACAGGCAAGCTCAACCTAATTGTTGACGGCAGCCTGCCTGCTTCAGACGGCCAAAACATCTAACGCAGACACCACCACGAAATGAAAAACATCGGATTATTCGGCGGCACATTTGACCCCATCCACAACGGCCACCTCCACATCGCCCGCGCCTTCGCCGACGAAATCGGTTTGGACCTTGTCGTCTTCCTGCCGGCAGGCGACCCGTACCACAAAGACAGCACGCGCACGCCGGCACAAGAGCGCCTCAATATGGTTGAACTCGCCATCGCCGACGAGCCGAAATTCGCCGTCAGCGACTGCGACATCGTCCGCGACGGCGCGACTTATACGTTTGACACCGTCCAAATCTTCCGCCAGCAGTTTCCCGGCGCGCAACTGTGGTGGCTGATGGGCAGCGACAGCCTGATGCAGCTGCACACATGGAAAAAATGGCAAAACCTCGTGCGCCAGACTAATATCGCTATCGCCATGCGCCAAGGCGACAACCTCAACAAAACCCCGCGCGAATTACACGCATGGCTCGGCGAAGCCCTGCAAAACGGCAGCGTCCGCATCCTCAACGCGCCGCTGCACAACACCAGCTCCACCCAAATCCGCGCCGATCTCGCCAAAACGCACCATTCAGACGGCCTGCCGCAACCTGTCGCCCAATACATCCGCCAACACAAACTCTATGAAAAATAGCGTTTATTCAAGCAGATAAGCTATAATGCCGTCTGAAAACATTTCAACTAGGAAAATAATGAACGAACAAGAATTGCAAGACCTGCAAAAAATGGTCGAAGTGGCCGTAAACGCCCTTGAAGACATCAAAGCCAAAGACATCTCTGTTTTGGAAACCCAAGACAAAACCTCCCTGTTCGCCCGCATGATTATTGCCAGCGGCGACAGCACACGCCAAGTCAAAGCACTGGCGAACAACGTTGCCGTCGATTTGAAAGAAGCCGGTTTTGAAATCCTCAGCACCGAAGGCGACAGCGGCGAATGGACGCTCGTCGACGCAGGCGACCTCGTTGTCCACGTCATGCTCCCTGCCGTGCGCGACTTCTACGACATCGACACCTTGTGGGGCGGAGAAAAACCGAGTTTCCACGCAGGTATGCAAAAACCTTGGCACGCCGCCGACTAAAACGGTTTATCCATACAAAGGCCGTCTGAAACTTGAAAGCAAGCAAGTTTCAGACGGCCTTTTGCTATAATTCCATTCTTTTCACATTATTCAATTTATTGCACCATCATGCCGCAACACGATTTCGCCCAAACCCTCTCCAAAGACCGCCATTTTCTGCGATCTGCCTTTAAAAAACCCAATAAATACGGCGGCTTGGCCAAGGTTGAGGAAAAATACAAAAAATCGCACGACCTCTATCTGCAACGCCTGTCCAAACTGCCCAAGCCCGAATTCGACAACACGCTGCCTGTTCACGAAAAACTCGACGAAATCAAAAAAGCCATTGCCGAGAATCAGGTAACGATTATTTGCGGCGAAACCGGTTCGGGCAAAACCACGCAGTTGCCCAAGATTTGTCTGGAACTCGGGCGTGGGGCGGCAGGATTGATCGGGCATACCCAGCCGCGCCGTTTGGCCGCGCGTTCGGTGGCGGAGAGAATTGCCGAAGAATTGAAATCGGAAATTGGCAGCGCGGTCGGCTATAAAGTACGTTTCACCGACCACACCTCGCGCGATGCCTGCGTCAAGCTGATGACCGACGGCATCCTGCTGGCGGAAACCCAGACCGACCGTTATCTCGCCGCCTACGACACGATTATCATTGACGAAGCGCACGAGCGCAGCCTGAACATCGACTTCCTCTTGGGCTATTTGAAACAACTTCTGCCGCGCCGCCCCGATTTGAAAGTCATCATCACCTCGGCAACCATAGACGCAGAACGCTTCTCCCAACACTTCAACGGCGCGCCCGTGCTGGAAGTAAGCGGGCGCACCTATCCCGTCGAAATCCTCTACCGCCCGCTGACCAGCAAAGACGAAGACGACGCGGAAGTAGAGCTGACCGACGCGATTGTCGATGCAGCCGACGAATTGGCACGCTACGGCGAAGGCGATATTTTGGTATTCCTGCCGGGCGAACGCGAAATCCGCGAAGCCGCCGAAGCCCTGCGCAAATCCACGCTGCGCCGCAACGACGAAATCCTGCCCCTGTTCGCACGCCTGTCGCACGCCGAACAGCACAAAATCTTCCACCCCTCCGGCGCGAAACGACGCATCGTGCTGGCAACCAACGTCGCCGAAACCTCGCTCACCGTGCCGGGCATCAAATACGTCATCGACACCGGCCTCGCACGCGTCAAACGCTATTCCGCACGGGCGAAAGTGGAGCAGCTTCATGTCGAAAAAATCTCCCAAGCCGCCGCACGCCAACGCTCCGGCCGCTGCGGGCGCGTCTCCGCAGGCGTGTGTATCCGACTGTTTTCAGAAGAAGATTTTAACAGCCGCACCGAATTCACCGACCCCGAAATCGTCCGCAGCAACCTGGCCGCCGTCATCCTGCGCATGGCAGCATTAAAACTGGGCGACGTGGCGGCATTCCCGTTTTTGGAAATGCCCGATTCGCGGTATATCAATGATGGTTTTCAGGTGTTGTTGGAATTAGGGGCGGTTAATGAACATAACGGCCTGACCAAACTCGGCGAACAAATGGCGCGCCTGCCCATCGACCCGAAAATCGCGCGCATTTTGCTGGCGGCGAAGAAACACGACTGCATGGCGGAAATATTGGTGATTGCGTCCGCGCTGTCGATTCAAGACCCGCGCGAGCGGCCGCTGGAAGCGCGCGATGCCGCCGCCAAGGCGCACGAGCGTTTTACCGACAAGCAGTCCGATTTCCTTGCCTATCTGAACATTTGGGACAGCTTCCAGCGCGAGCGCGATAAAGGCTTGTCTAACAAGCAGTTGGTGCAGTGGTGCCGCCAATATTTCCTGTCGCACCTGCGGATGCGCGAGTGGCGCGAGCTGCACCACCAGCTTGCCCAAACCGCGATTGAAATGGGTTTGACCACCAAGGAAGCGGCTTTCAGACGACCTCCCGAAGTTAGGCAGCTCACGTCATCTGAAAATGCGGGCGACCAAGACCTATCCGCCAAACTCAAACAAAAACAACTGGATAAGAAACAACACCGCGCCCAAATCCGCGCCGCCAAAGAAGCGGGCTACGAACAAATCCACCGCGCCCTGCTCACCGGCCTCATCGCCAACGTCGGCATGAAATCGCCCGACGGCAACGACTACACCGGCGCGCGCGGCAGCCGCTTCCACCTTTTCCCCGCCTCCGCCCTGTTCAAGGCGAAGCCCAAATGGGTGATGGCGGCAGAACTCGTTGAAACGACAAAACTTTATGCCCGCGACGTAGCCGCCATCCAGCCCGAATGGATCGAGCAGGAAGCGCCGCACCTCGTCCGCTACCACTATTTCGAGCCGCACTGGGAACAAAAACGCGGCGAAGTCATCGCCAGCGAACGGGTAACGCTCTACGGCCTGACCGTCTTGCCGCGCCGCCCCGTGTCCTACGGCAGAATCGCCCCCGAAGAAGCGCGCGAAATCTTTATCCGCAGCGCGCTGGTGGCGCAGGAATGCGATTTGAAAGCGGAATTTTTTGTCCACAACAAAAAGCTGATTAAGGAAATTACCGAACTCGAACACAAATCGCGCAAGCAAGACGTGCTGGTCGATGACGAAGCGCTGTTTGCGTTTTATCACGAACGGCTGCCCGATTTTTATACGGCGGACGCGGTTTCAGACGGCCTGCGCCCTACAAATCCGCAGCAACCCGCCCCCTCCCCCGTGGGGGAGGGCTGGGGAGAGGGCAAAACAGTTGCCGCACAAACCAACTTTTCCGCAGCCGCAGCAAACCCTCTCTCTAACCCTCTCCCACAGGAGAGGGAACAGAGTACCGAAATTTCAACGGTTTCAGGCAGCCTGCACAACGTAGGGTATGTAGCGCAAGCCACGCACGCGGATTCTAAAGCTACGGACAACCGCGTGCGTGAATCGAGTTCACACACTCTACAAAATGTTTCAGACGACCCCAAACCCAAAAAGCAGCCTGTACCCCCAAAAGGCCGTCTGAAACCCCTCCCACTCGCCGACATCCGCACCTTCCAAGCCTGGCTCAAAACCGCCGAGCGCGACAACCCGCGCCTACTATTCCTCAGCCGCGACGACCTCATGCAGCACGCTGCCGCGCACATCACCGAAGAACAATTCCCCAAACACTGGCAAACCGCAGACGGCAAATTCAAACT
The DNA here is from genome assembly GCF_005221305.1 of Neisseria subflava. Lineage (NCBI taxonomy): Bacteria > Pseudomonadati > Pseudomonadota > Betaproteobacteria > Neisseriales > Neisseriaceae > Neisseria > Neisseria subflava. Next base: position 1,747,452 of record NZ_CP039887.1, on the reverse strand, counting down.
CAGCTACCGCTTCGAGCCGCACCATCCGCTCGACGGCGTTACCCTCACCCTGCCGCTCACCGTGCTCAACCGCATCAGTCCTGCCACCCTCGAATGGCTCGTGCCCGGCATGATACGCGAGAAAATCCAGCTACAAATCAAAGCGCTGCCCAAACAAATCCGCCGCATCTGCGTGCCCGTGCCCGAATTCATCACCCAATTTTTAAGCCAAAACCCCGACCGCAACGCCCCCATCCTGCCCCAACTCGCCCAAGCCATCGCCAAAACCGCAGGCGACATCCGCATACTGGAGCAAATCAACCAAGACGAATGGGCCGCGTTCAGACTGCCCGAACACTGCTATTTCAACCTTCGCATCATCGACGACGGCGGGCAAGAATTAGCCATGGGGCGCGATTTAATCCAAATCCAACAACAACTTGGCAAAGCCGCCGCCACCACCTTCCGCGACAACACCCAAGAATTCGAGCGCGACAACGTCACCACATGGGATATCGGCACCCTGCCCGAATCCATCAAATTCGCCCGCGGCAAACAGCAGCTCACCGGCTACCTCGGCCTGCAAAAAGAAAAAGACGGCCGCATCGCCCTGCGCCTATTCGACATGTCTGCCGCCGCCGAACAAGCCCACCGATTAGGCGTAATCGAACTTATGAAACTACAACTAAAAGAACAAGTTAAAGACCTGAACAAAGGCATCCAAGGCTTCACCCAAGCCGCCATGCTGCTCAAACACATCAACGCCGACACCCTGCGCGACGACCTCACCCAAGCCGTCTGCGACCGCGCCTTTATCGGCGAAGACGAGCTGCCGCGCAACGAAAAAGCCTTCAAAGAACAAATCAAACGCGCCCGCAGCCGCCTGCCCGCCGTCAAAGAAGCCCTCAGCCGCTACCTGCAGGAAACCGCCGCCGCCTACGCCGAACTCAACGGCAAACTCGGCAAACACCCGCTCACCCACCTCATGCGCCAACGCCTGCAAACCCTGCTCGCCGCCGGCTTCGCCACCCGCACCCCGTGGGCACAATGGCCGCGCCTCCCCATCTACCTCAAAGCCATGACCCTGCGCCTCGAAAAATACAGCAGCAACCCCGCCCGCGACGCAGCCCGCGAAGCCGACATACAGGAATTGGAACAGATGTGGCAGGAAAAAACCGACAGCCTGATCAAACAAGGTCTCCCTATTTTAGACGGCCTTGCAGGGTTTAAATGGATGATTGAAGAATTGAGGGTGTCGCTGTTCGCGCAGGAATTGAAGACACCTTATCCGGTGTCGGTGAAGAGGTTATTGAAGGAGTGGGAGAGTAAACAGGCAGGCTAGATATAGCATGGCATCGTAAAATCGTAACTCTTACATTCGCCTTACAAGATAAACTTGTTATAATACTAGGAATGTCTTTTTTACTGCGACAACTATGACACCACGCGAGAGAGCTTCACATCATCGTTGGGAAATCAGCCAACGGCGTAAACAAAAAATTTATAATTACAGCAATAAACAATTACCTAATTCAAAAATGCTATACGCACCTGAGATTTTAGATATTTATGGTAAAGATGGCATTGATCGCAGCTTGGCATTTATTCATAGATTGCAAAAATATCAGTACAATACCGTTTTAGACTTTACTTTAAATTTCCGTAATTGTAAAACTTTAAAGGCAGCAGCGCTTGTTACAATATTTTCAATAGTAGAAAGGATTATTGTAGATTATCATAAACAGGTAAAACTTGTCCTACCAACACAAAAACAAGCCCCACATATTCTAAAAACTTTGAGAAAATCAGGGTTGATAGAGTTATGTAGAGAGAAGAAAGTAGAAAATTATTTTGATAGAAACTACTTACCCATTGTAAGTAGTTCTGGTGGCAGATTTCGTGAAGAGATTGTAGATTTTATTGTCAAAAAAATCTATCAAGAAATGTCGCCCAGTTTAGAAAATATTTATGCAGATGCAATTCAAGAAGCAATTAACAATGTTACTGCTCATGCTTATATAGCTGAAAATAAAAATATTATTAAACGATGGTGGTTATTATGTGATGTGATTGGAGATCAATTATATTTGGTTATTTACGATGCAGGCATTGGCATTCCACAAAGCTTGGAAGTTCACATAAATAAAAATGAATTAGATTTTTCTCAACCTGAAACGATTTCGGAATTGCGTGAACATTATAACAATTTCCCAGAATTAAACCAACATTCTACTTTTGAACAGTTGCTATCTATACTAAATAGTGCAAAATTCCCTGAAAAATTTCCTGATGAACAGAAAATTTATTTAGCTATGATAGGTAATTTTACACGTAAAACAGGTAACGACGAATTAAAACATGGGCAGGGTAGTAAATCTATTAAAGCACTAGTTAGTACAAATGATGATGGTATTTTGTGGATTTTTAGTGGATTGGGGCGAGTAAAATTTGTCAATGATGTAATAAAGCCAGATTTAATGAGCCTACCAAAACATTTAACTGGCACGCTTATTCAATGGAATATTAAGGTATCAAAATGAAAAATGAAACTAAAACATTAAACATTATTCAAGATTATAGTTCATCTCCTTATGGGCGTTATTCCCATGAAGTGCAAAAAGGGGAAGAAGATACAACTGGCGAACGTTTTCGTAAGGAATATCTCATTCCTGCATTACAGGAGTATCAAAAAGTTCATGTTAATTTAACTGGCTACAACAGATATGCCCGCTCTTTCATTGATGAAGCATTTGCTGGGCTAATTTCCAGTGGGGAATTTACATTGGCAGATTTGAAAGATAGATTAACCTATGAACATAAAGATTTGCCTAGTATTGAAGCATTGATTAAAGACCGCATGGAAGTTGCAGAAAAAAAACGTCATGAACAAGTTTAGAGAAATAAAAGAAAATTTAAAAAATTTTATTTGTTCAGCTAGAACGAAATTAGTCGTAATGAATTGTGCGTTGCCAGCACTGATTATTTTTGGTACTGCATGGTTTCTTGTCAAAGATATACCGTTAGCATTGATTGTGTCATTAGCTACTGCATTTATGGGTTGGACAAATAGTATTATATTAAATAGTTTAAATTTTACACGTGCAGAAGCATCAAAAGGTAGAGATGCTTCTGCACAATATATTGAAAAATTATTTGATGAAATAGATGAACTGCTTAGAGATAGATCACTAAGGGAAGATAAATTTGAAACTATACTAACAGCACGGGTATCTATTTTAGAATTACGTTTATTACACTTAAACAAGCGAACAGGTTTGATATTATTAAATAATGAATATATTGCCAATTTACGGAGTAAGCCATTAGATTTTATACAGTTGCATGATTATCAAAGAGAGTTAATTAATCTAAAATTTGAGTATTTAAATGAGGTTGAGGGGAACTATTCTAGTTGGGTTAAGTGAAATTTAATAATTTCATTTACTATTAACCGTTTTTAATTGAAAAAGTCTTATTTTTAATATACTTTTCTCTTATAATTCAATTGTCCCCACCATGCCCGAACTCCCCGAAGTAGAAACCACCTTGCGCGGCATCGCCCCACATATCCTCCACCAAACCGTTTCCGCCGTAACCGTCCGCCAACCCAAACTGCGTTGGCAAATCCCGAGTGCGCTGCCCGAAACCCTGCGCGGGCTGGTAGTGCGCGAATGCCGCCGCCGCGCCAAATATCTGCTGATTCGTTTTGACACAGGCGTGCCGCTGGTTCATTTGGGTATGTCGGGCAGCAAGTAGTAGCCTGCATCAAACCGCATGCGTGCCTTTTGAAACACATTCCACCTACAAATCACGCCAAACTTGGAATCCGTGTGTAGCGAGCTGTAGCCTACATCAAACCGCGTGCGTGCCTTCGGGCACACACCCTACCTGCGAATTACAAAGAGTTTAAAATTTATGTGTAGGGTGTGTGCGGTACGCACGCACGCGTTCTTTTAAAAAAATGTTCTTTCCAATCAAACCAAAGGCCGTCTGAAAGCACTTTTCAACTTTCGGACGGCCTTTTTATATTCATATTTCTGTTTATTTTTCCAACCGTGCAATCAGTTCATCGGCCAAGTCCAAATAAGCTTGGGTGCCTTTGGCGTGGGCATCGTAGGCGAGGGCGGGGAGGCCGTGGCTGGGGGCTTCGGCTAGGCGGATGTTGCGGGGGATGACGGTATCGAAGAGCAGGTTACCGAAGTGTTGTTTGAGCTGTTCGCTGACTTCGACAACGAGGCGGCTGCGGCTGTCGTACATGGTGCGGACGATGCCGGTTACGTCGAGGTCGGGGTTGATGGCTTGGCGGATTTTGCGGACGGTGGCCACGAGGTCGGAGATGCCTTCGAGGGCGTAGTATTCGCAAAGCATGGGGACGATGACGCCGTTGGCGGCGACCAGGCCGTTGAGGGTGAGCAGGGTCAGGGACGGGGGGCAGTCGATGAGGACGTAGTCGTAGTCGTCGGCAACGAGCTGCAGGGCGTTTTTGAGGCGGATTTCGCGTGCGATTTCTTGGACGAGTTCGACTTCTGCGCCGGCCAGTGTGCGGTTGGCGCCCAATACGTCGTAGCCGCCTTCTTTGCTGCGGACGACGGCGTTGGGGATGTCGGTTTCGCCGAGGACGACTTGGTAAACGCCGTTTTCGATGGTGGCTTTGTTGATGCCGCTGCCTGTGGTGGCGTTGCCTTGGGGGTCGAGGTCGACGACGAGGACGCGGCGGCCTTTGGAGGCCAGGGAGGCGGCGAGGTTGACGGTGGTGGTGGTTTTGCCGACTCCGCCTTTTTGGTTGGCGACGGCGAGGATTTGTGCGCTCATGTGCTTTGCTGTCGTGTTAAGTGTGGATGGCTGGATTGTACCGTTATTCGGTATGCTTGGGTTGTTTTCAGACGGCCTTTTTGCGGATGATGACGATATGGCGTTCGGCATTGAGTTGGGGGACGTGCAATGCTTCGACTTTTTCGACGGCGACGCTTTCGGGCAGTTTGTCGATTTCTTCTTGCGGGTATACGCCTTTCATGGCCGCCCAGTAGCCGCCGTCTTTGAGGAGGTGCTCGGTCCAGCTGACGAAGTCGGCGAGTTCGGCAAAGGCGCGGCTGGTGATGACGTCGGCGCGGCAGTCGGCGGCGGCTTCTACGCGGCCGCTGATGACGCGGACGTTTTTAAGGCTGAGTTCGATGACGGCTTGTTGCAGAAAGGCGGTTTTTTTGGTGTTGGCATCGAGGAGGGTAATGTCAAGGTCGGGACGGCAGATAGCGGTGGGTATGCCGGGCTGTCCGCCGCCGGAGCCGACGTCGAGCATGGTTTGCGCGTGTTCGATATAGGGCAGGAGGGTCAGGCTGTCGAGCAGATGATGGCTGACGGTTTGGGCGGGATCGCGCAGGGCGGTCAGGTTGTAGGTTTTGTTCCACTTTTGCAGCAGGGCGGCATAGTCTAGGAGTTTGGCCTGTTTGGCTTCATCGATGTCCAAACCCAGTGCCTGTATGCCGTCGCGGAGCTGTTGCGCCTGATTCATTTGTTATTCCTTATTGGTTAAAACGCGTTGGATGTAATGGTAACGGAAAGCATGCCGTCTGAAAATGTTTGCGCCTGTTGAATCAACGTTTCATCTTGTGAAAGACGATGGGCTGCTCCGGTGCGCGCGTGAGCTGTTTGGGCAGGGTCAGCATGGCGATAATCCACACGGAGAGGGTGTAGTAGAACACGCCTTGCCCGCGCATACCGGCCAATGCGGCATTGCCTAAGATGACTTCAAAAATCAAGCCTGCCGTCGCCGAGGAACACGCTGCGACACCGGCAAGGAAGATGGCGTAACGCGAATGCCGGCGCATCATTTTTTTATACGCCAGCTTGGTCAGTCCGCCGGCAATCGGCAGGTTGAGGAAGGCAAACATGCCGCAGACGAACCATGCGACGGAATCCTGCCAACCGCTTTGCCATGTCCACGCGCCGTCTTTGACTGTGACCAACAGCCCTTGGCCGTCTGAAAAGGCAATTTGCACGATATTGTGCAATATCATCGCCAGCGGCAGGGTGAGGAACATCAGTGCGACCAATAGGGGGCGGTAGGGCTTTTCTTGAGTCAGGTACATGGCAGCTTGCCTTGGGAAAATAAGTTGAAATGATAGCAGATCGGCGGTTGATTCACGTTAGTCTGCTGCTGAAATTGCTGACAAAAACAGTCAATTAAAAAAGAAATGAAAAATTCTTTTTTCTTGGCAAACATTGGCAGATAAAGGGTAAGAAAACGTTTTCAGACGGCCTAATCTATTATTTTTATATGAACCGAACAGAAAATCTTTGCATTTCTCCGTAAAATCTACTAAATTCTTAATAACATATTATAAAGACCTGAAATCTGGAACCCAAACCGAAACTGCCTTCCGCCATTTACGCTCGGAAACTCAGCAGGCAAAAAGTTTCACACACAACAAAACCAAAAAATAATTCCTCTGAAATCAGTTGTTTATAATGATAGATAACCACAAGGCAAACCATGCCTGACTTTAGTAGGAGTAAAACCATGGCTGAAGCAACCGATGTCGTATTAGTAGGCGGCGGCATTATGAGCGCCACTTTGGGCGTATTGCTCAAAGAACTCGAACCATCTTGGGAAATCACCCTGATCGAACGCTTGGAAGATGTAGCGTTGGAATCATCAAATGCATGGAACAATGCCGGTACGGGACACTCTGCGCTGTGTGAATTGAACTATGCGCCCCTGACTGCCGACGGCACGATCGATCCGACCCGCGCCCTCAATATTGCCGAACAATTCCATATCAGCCGCCAATTTTGGGCGACTTTGGTCGAAGAAGGCAAACTGACCGACCGCACTTTCATCAATTCCGTCCCCCATATGTCGCTGGTGATGAACGCCGACCATTGCAGTTATCTGCAAAAACGTTTCGACGTGTTCAAAAACCAAAAACTCTTTGAAAAAATGGAGTTTTCTACCGACCGCGCCAAAATCGCCGAATGGGCGCCGCTGGTTGTCAACGGTCGTGATGAAAGCCAACCCATTGCCGCCAACTACTCCGCCGAAGGTACGGACGTTGATTTCGGTAACTTGACCCGTCAAATGGTGCAATATCTGCGCGAAAAAGGCGTGAAAATGGAATTCAACCGCCATGTTGAAGACATCAAACGCGAATCTGACGGCGCGTGGGTACTCAAAACCTGCAACACCGAAAACCATGAAGACCATTTGACCCTCCGCAGCCGTTTCGTGTTCCTCGGCGCGGGCGGCGGCGCACTGACCCTGCTGCAAAAATCCGGTATTCCGGAAGGCAAAGGCTACGGCGGCTTCCCGGTTTCCGGCCTGTTCTTCCGCAACAGCAACCCTGAAACCGTTGCCCAACACAATGCCAAAGTGTACGGTCAAGCTTCCGTTGGTGCGCCTCCTATGTCCGTTCCGCACTTGGATACCCGCAACGTGAACGGCCAACGCCATTTGATGTTCGGCCCGTATGCAGGCTTCCGCCCCAACTTCCTCAAACAAGGCTCGCTTATGGATTTGCCGATGTCCATCCAAATGGACAACCTCTATCCTATGCTCCGCGCCGGTTGGGCTAATATGCCGCTGACCAAATATCTCTTGGGCGAATTGCGTAAAACCAAAGAAGAACGCTTTAATTCGCTCTTAGAGTATTATCCGGAAGCCAATCCTGACGATTGGGAACTGATTACCGCCGGTCAGCGTGTACAAATCATCAAAAAAGACCCGAAAAAAGGCGGCATACTCCAATTTGGTACCGAAATCGTCGCTCATGCCGACGGTTCGCTGGCCGCATTGCTGGGCGCGTCCCCAGGCGCATCAACCGCCGTGCCTTTGATGATTAAGCTGATCAACCAATGCTTCCCAGATCATGCCGAATCATGGTCTGGCCGTCTGAAAGAATTGGTGCCCGGCTACGGTATCAAGCTGAACGACAATCCGACTTTGGCGGACGAAATCATCAGCCACAACGCGACCGTTTTGGGCATTCATCACTAAATTGAAGCAGACACAAAGGCGGGCATTCTTGCCCGCCTTTTTTCAAACCATTAAAATAGCGGCATTCAGGCCGTCTGAAATCTAATCTGCGGCAGCATGTTGCACGATTCAAACCCGAAAATCAGCCCCAATAGAAAAACGCCATGACCGATATTCTCAACAAAATCCTTGCCACCAAAGCAGAAGAAGTGGCTGCCCAAAAAGCCGCCGTTTCCTTGGAAGACATCAAAGCCCAAGCACAGGCTGCTGCGCCGGTTCGCAGCTTTATCGGCTCAATCCGTGAAAAACACGCGCAGAATCTGCCTGCCATTATTGCCGAAGTCAAAAAAGCCAGCCCGAGCAAAGGCCTGATCCGTCCTGATTTTCATCCTGCCGAAATCGCCGTTGCCTATGAAAAATCCTGCGCGGCCTGTTTGTCCGTATTGACGGACGAACCTTATTTCCAAGGCTCGCCCGAGTATTTGAAACAAGCGCGTGCGGCTGTGGCGTTGCCGGTCTTGCGTAAAGATTTCATCATCGACGAATACCAAATCTATCAGGCGCGCGCGTGGGGGGCGGATGCGGTTCTTCTGATTGCCGCCGCCTTGGAAGCCGGGCAGCTTGAGCGTTTTGAAGCCGTTGCCCACGAATTGGGCATGACTGTATTGTTGGAGTTGCACGATGCGTCCGAGCTGGAAAAATGCCGCAACATGACCACACCGTTGTGGGGTGTTAACAACCGCAACCTGCGTACGTTTGAAGTGATCCTGCAACAAACCCTCGACCTCTTGCCTGAATTGAACGGCAAAACCGTTGTAACCGAAAGCGGCATCCGTAACAAAGAAGATGTCGATTTCATGCGCAGCCACGGCGTGCATACTTTCTTGATCGGCGAAACCTTTATGCGAGCCGATGATATCGAAGCTGAAGTCAAAAAACTGTTTTAAACCCTAAGAACATCAGGCTGTCTGAATTTTCAGACGGCCTGAATCGATTTGAAGGTAGATATAATGTTTACCGTACAACGCATTTACGCTTATCAGCCCAATACCGAGCAGACCGCCGTCTTTATCGACCGCCTCTATCCGCGCGGCGTCCGCAAAGAGGTTTTCGCCACGGCGCTTTGGCTGAAAGACATTACACCCAGTGCAAACCTGCGCCGCTGGTATCACGAAAATCCGGCTCAAAATTTCGACGGTTTTGTCAGCCGTTATCACGAAGAGTTACATGGTGATACCGAGCAGGTCGCCATCAAGCAGCTGCTGGATTTGGAGCGGCAACACGGCAATATCCTGTTGCTGACCGCCGTCAAAGACCCCCGACATTCCCACGTCTCTGCGCTGGCTCAATTTTTGGGCGTAAGGTTTGAATACCGCGATTAAAAAATCAGTGTTTGAGCTAAATGCAAAAAGGCCGTCTGAAACCGAAGTTTCAGACGGCCTGCTATTTTCAAATTAAGAAGGATAACGGTGTGCCACCAATTTTCCGTCTATGTATTCGCCGATATAGACTTGCGAGGCTTCAAGGTGGAGGCGGTCAAGCTCTTGTTGCAGCCACGCTTCATCACGCTTAATGATTTCGAGGATGTCGGGGTCGACTTGGCCGTCTGTAATCAGCGGATAGCGTAGGCTTTCGTCGCCGTACTGAATGACGGTGAACTGGACGTTTTGCTCCATGACGGCGCGTTTGACCGAAGAGATTTCATAGATGCCGGCGGCGCGGAGTTTGAACATGAGGTCATGCACGCTGATGCCGTTTTTCATACATTCTTCTGCTTGTACTTTGCCGTTGACGATGATCCAAACGGATTTGCCGTCAATCACGGATTTGACCCAGCGGTTGTGGTTTTTGATGAATTTCAGGCTCAATACCAATAGCGTCCACAAAATCAGTACGGGGAAAAATTGCAACAGGCCGATGCTGTCGCTGTAAATCACGTCGCTGATGATGCCGCCGAGTACAAAGTTTTGTACTTGATCCATGGCGGAGGTCGGTGCGAGGTTGCCTTTACCTAAGATGTTGATTTACAAAATTAAACATAAAATATCCATCTAATCTGAGGAAAAATAGAAAGGTCGTCTGAAAACTAAATTTCAGACGACCTTTCCCGTTTGAAACGGTCCCAAATGGCAGGGTTGCTTTATTTCTTATTACCCAACTGCGGCAATACCGAACCTTCGCCCAGCGACAACAAACCGCTTTGCGAGTAGATACCCAGTTTGGCGCGGGTGTCGGTGATGTCGAGGTTGCGCATGGTAAGCTGGCCGATGCGGTCGAGCGGTGTGAACGCTGCGTCTTCGACTTTTTCCATGCTCAGGCGTTCCGGTTGGTAGGTCAGGTTGGGCGACTCGGTGTTCAGAATCGAGTAGTCGTTGCCGCGGCGCAGTTCGAGGGTTACTTCGCCGGTGATGGCTTTGGCGACCCAGCGTTGGGCGGTTTCGCGCAACATGAGGGCTTGGCTGTCGAACCAGCGGCCTTGGTAGAGCAGGCGGCCGAGGCGCAGGCCGTTGATGCGGTATTGCTCGATGGTGTCTTCGTTGTGGATGCCGGTTACCAAGCGTTCGTAGGCGATGTGGAACAACGCCATGCCCGGGGCTTCGTAGATGCCGCGCGATTTGGCTTCGATGATGCGGTTTTCGATTTGGTCGCTCATGCCCAAGCCGTGGCGTCCGCCGATGCGGTTGGCTTCGAGGAAGAGTTCGACAGGGTCGGCGTATTCTTTGCCGTTCAGTGCAACGGGGACGCCTTCTTCAAAGCGTACGCTGACTTCTTCGGGTTTGACTTCGACGCTTTCGTCCCAGAAGGCAACGCCCATGATGGGCTTGACAATTTTGATGCCGCTATTGAGGAACTCCAAGTCTTTGGCTTCATGCGTTGCGCCGAGCATATTGGAATCGGTGGAATAGGCTTTTTCAACCGACATTTTGTAGTTGAAGCCGTTGGCAATCAGAAATTCGCTCATTTCGTGACGGCCGCCGAGTTCGTCGATAAATTGTTGGTCGAGCCAAGGTTTGTAGATTTTCAGCGCAGGATTGGTCAACAAGCCGTAGCGGTAGAAACGCTCGATGTCGTTGCCTTTGTAGGTGCTGCCGTCGCCCCAGATGTTGACGTCGTCTTCTTTCATGGCGGAAACGAGCATTGTGCCGGTAACGGCGCGGCCCAGAGGCGTGGTGTTGAAGTAGGCGATGCCACCGGTGGAAACGTGGAACGCGCCGCATTGGATGGCGGCAATGCCTTCATGTGCCAGCTGCGCGCGGCAGTCGATCAGGCGGGCGTTTTCCGCACCGTATTCCATCGCTTTTTTGGGAATGGCGTTGTAGTCGTCTTCGTCAGGTTGGCCTAGGTTGGCGGTGTAGGCGTAAGGCAGTGCGCCTTTGAGTTTCATCCACAGCAGTGCGGCAGAGGTATCAAGACCACCGGAGAAGGCGATGCCGACTTTTTGACCGATGGGGAGATTTTGTAAAATGGTATGGTTTTGGCTCATTGGGATTCCTCCAGACTTGAAAAGTTGAAACCATTATCTTATAAATGGAATACATTGTCAGCAATTAGGCCGTCTGAATGTTCGGAGGGCCGTATTAAAGAAACCTCATCATGAACGCTTTTAACCTCATCATCATCGGCGACGAAATCCTGCACGGCAGCCGTCAAGACAAGCATTTCTCCTTTTTTAAAGCTTTATTGGAATCGCACGGGCTGAAGCTCAATCAGGTGCAATATCTGCCAGACGAACCCGATTTGCTGGTCAAACAACTGCGCCGCAGTTTTTCAGACGGCCTACCGACTTTTGTTACCGGCGGTATCGGTTCTACGCCTGACGACCACACGCGCCAAGCCGCAGCGGCCGCTTTGGATTTGCCTGTCGTCCGCCATCCTGAAGCCGCCAAGTTTATCGAGGGCGTGACCCAGAAACGCGGCGAATCGCTCGATTCGCCGGAACACGCCCAACGCCTGAAGATGGCGGATTTTCCCGAAGGCGCGGAATTGGTGCCCAATCCGTTTAACAACATCGCCGGATTTTCCATCCGCGAGCATTATTTCTTCCCCGGTTTCCCCGTGATGGCGCACCCGATGGTGGAATGGGTATTGGAAACTTATTACGCCGACCGCTTTAACCAAACCGAACGCGGCAGCCGCAGCGTGTATGTGTTCGACCAACCCGAATCGCGCATTACGCCGATTATGGAACATCTTGAGCGTACCTACGCTGGTATCCGTTCGTACAGCCTGCCAACCGTGGGCCGTACCGATTCAGACGGCCGTTATATTCCGCCGCATATCGAGTTCGGCATTAAAGCGGAAGGCGAGGCCTGCCGCTTGCTGGATGCGGCGTGGGAAGATGCGTTGCAGGGTTTGCAGGCGATTGGCGCGACTTTGAAAGAAACGGTGGAATAATGCATTTATCCCCAGCCCAATCCAGACGCGCACTGACTTTTGCCTCTTTGTTGTTTTTACCGCCTACCCTCATCATCGGCATTTGGCTGGCACAATATGGCGGCTTCGCTTTTGAACCGCCGCTGATGCACGCCGTCCATGCCCACGCGGGAACATGGTTTGACCCGATTGCCACCGTGTTGCACTATCTGGGCAAAACCGCGATTGCCGTGCCGCTGATCGGCGCGGTTGCCGCCGCCCTGTATTTTGCCGATAAGAAGCGCGAAGCGCTGTTTTGCGTGTTGGCGGCATTGGTGCCGACTTTGAACATGCTGATTGTGAAGGTATGGTTTGCCCGCGAACGTCCGCTGCTTTGGCCGCGCCTGATTGAAGAGAGCAATTTTTCCTTTCCCAGCGGCCACAGTACGTTTTCCGCCGCCATTGCCGTCATGTTGATATTGCTTTGCCGTCGCACGCGCTACCGCCGTGCTGCTTGGGTAGGCGGCATTTCCTTTGCCCTGCTGACCGGGTTTTCACGCATTTATTTGGGCGTGCATTATCCCACCGACGTTTGGGCAGGCTGGACAAACGGCACGCTGACTGCATTGCTGGTGTATATGATCATCTTCAGGCCGTCTGAAAAATAGAAGAAATAAATCATGAATACACGTTCACCCAACACGCCTTATTGGCTCAGAAACGGCCATGCCGATACTCTGTTTGCCAAGCTGCTGCAAGGCAAGGTGCCCGACTACCGTCGCGAGCTTCTGCCCGACAGTACCGGCAAAACCCAAGTTGCCTACGATTTTGTCGACAGCGCCGATCCTGATGCGCCGTTGGTGGTTTTGTTCCACGGACTGGAAGGCAGCAGCGAGAGCCATTACGCGGTCGAATTGATGAAAGCCGTACAGCAGCGCGGTTGGAACGGCGTGGTTGCCCATTTCCGCAGTTGCGGCGGCATAGAAAACACCGCGCCCGTGTTCTACCACCTCGGCGATACGCCCGAAATCGCCTTTATGCTCAACACGCTGGCACAACGCTACTCAACCATCTACGCCGTCGGCGTTTCTTTGGGGGGCAATGCCCTGGCCAAATATTTGGGTGAGCAGGGCAGCAATGCCGTTCCACGCGCATCTGCCGTCGTTTCCGCGCCGGTTGATGCCGTAGCGGCCGGTACGCGATTTGATCAGGGCATGACGCGCTTGATTTACACGCGCTATTTTTTAAATTCGCTGTTGCCGAAAGCCCAGGCGATTCCTCAGTTTCAGACGGCCTTAAGCCAGCAAAACTGCAAAACGCTTGGCGACTTTGACGACCGCTTTACCGCGCCGCTACACGGTTTTGCCGACCGCCACGATTACTACCGCCGTAATTCCTGCAAACCGTTTCTGAAAGGCGTGGGTACGCCGTTACTGCTGCTCAATGCCGTCAATGACCCTTTCCTGCCGCCAGAAGCCCTGCCGACCGGGCGGGACGTGTCCTCGGCCGTTACGCTGCTGCAACCGGCATACGGCGGGCATGTCGGTTTTGTCAGCCGCGATCAAGGCCGTCTGAATCTGCAATGGCTGCCACAAATCGTGTTGGACTATTTCAAACAGTATCAGCCGTAAATGGAAAAGGGCATGTATGCAGACATGCCCTTAGGGTGTAGAAAGTAAAAAGGCCGTCTGAAAACGAGTTTCAGACGGCCTTTTGAATAGCTTGATTATTTACCTTTGTCGGCTTTGGCTTCTCTTTTCAGAGAAGCGTACAACTCAGGGTCGCGGTTTTTCAGCAGGGAAGCAACGGCCAAGTCGTCACGGTTAACTTTAGCCAAATCTACGCGCTCGATGTGTACCAAACGCAGCAATTCGCGTACAGGTTTAGGCATATTGCGGCCAGATTCGTAACGGGAACCGCCGGATTGAGTCACACCAATGCGGCTCCAGAAGTCCATTTGGTTCAGGCCGAGTTTTTTACGGATATCGCGGATGTTTTCAATTTTTTCGAACGATTTCATGAATCTTCCTTATTGTGGTATTTGTTGCATGCCTCTAGGCATAAAAATGGGTCTGCAAGAATGCCGGCATCCCTTTCCTGTAGGCTTTTGGGGTGATATGTGGGCGTATTGCAAATGACTGATCTAGATAATTAGACAGTATATTCGAAAGAAGTTTTCCGCTGTCTGCCATAATTTATGTAAATATTTCTTAATTCATTATTTCAGTAAATTTTCATTATATAAATCATTAAATTATGCGCTTATCTTAAATATGGCGTAAGCAAATTTTTACATAATTAAACAATTCAATTTGGGTGAAAACTTAATTTCGAGTTTTTATTCGGTTTTCTAGATTGAGAATGCGAATAAACTTCAGGTCGTCTGAATCTATATTTTCAGATGGCCTGAAGGTTTTTTCAAGGTTAAGGCTTACCGCTGGCAGGGCTGATGGTGAGGATTTCGTAGCCGGTTTCGGTAACCAAAACTTCGTGTTCCCATTGGGCGGAGAGGGAGCGGTCTTTGGTAACCACTGTCCAACCGTCGTTCAGGATGCGCAGATGGCGTTTGCCTTGGTTGATCATCGGCTCGATGGTAAAAATCATGCCCGGTTTGAGGACGAGGCCCTCACCTTTGCGGCCGTAGTGGACTACTTGAGGTGCTTCGTGGAAGCCGCGGCCGATGCCGTGTCCGCAGAATTCCTGCACGACGGAGTAGCCGGCATTTTCGGCAACTTGTTGGCAGGCATAGCCGACGTCGCCGAGGGTGGCGCCGGGTTTGACCGCTTCTATACCCGCCATCATGGAGGCGTGGGTCACGTCGATCAGGCGTTGGGCAATCGGGGAGACTTTGCCGACGGTAAACATACGGCTGGAGTCACCGTGGAAACCGTCTTTTTTAATGGTCAGGTCGATGTTGACGATGTCGCCTTCTTTCAGCGGCTTGTCGTCGGGAATGCCATGGCAGATGACGTGGTTGACGGAGGTGCAACAGGATTTCGGGTAGGGCGGGTTGCCGTAGTTGAGGGGAGCTGGATAACCGCCTTGAACGTTGACGTGGTAGTCGTAAACGAGTTTGTCGATTTCGTTGGTGGTGACGCCGGGTTTGACGAATTGGCCGATGTAATCGAGGGCTTCGGCGACCAAGCGGCCGAGTTCGCGCATTTTTTCGATTTCTTCGGGGGTTTTGATGATGACTTCGTTCATGAGGTTTCCTTCTTGTTTCAGACGGCATGGAGGCCGTCTGAACGGGACGGGTGTGCCGTCTGTTTAAAACAGGTTGTCGAGATTGTCTTTATTGCGCGGTTTGGCTTGTGGTTTTGCCCCAGGCTCGGCTTTCGGAGTCGGTTTGGACTCGGGGGCTTTGGCTTTTTCCGGTTTGTTTTCTACCGCTTGTGCGGCAGGTTTGTTGCTTGCGGCTTTGTTTTCTACCGGCTGGCTGTCTGCTTTAGGTTTGTTTTGAGCGGCAGGGCTGCTGTTGTTGGATGGTGTGTTTTCTGATTTGTCGGCTTCAGTGCGTTTGTTTTCTGTGCGTTTGCCGCGGTGTGCAGCGGCGTGGTCGTTTTTTACACCTTCTTCCGCTTTTTCACCTTTTTCATTTTGTGGGACGACAGGATTGCCGGAGGCAGTTTTTGCGTCGCCGTCCTTGGCAGGCTGAACGGTTTCAGGTTCGACTGCGCCGTTGGGGCGCCAAACTTCAATGCGTGTGTCGGTTTGTTCGGCAGGGCTTTTTTCGGGTACATCGGTTTTGCCGGAGTGTAGGGTGCTGAATACGCCGGCAACCAGGGCTGCGACGGCGATAAAGCTGACAAGGAATAAAGCGCGGATTAGGTGTTTGGGCTTAAGTTGGAAAGGGGTTTTATTATTCTTGGACATGATGGGTCGGGTAATCGTTGGAGGAATGGCCGTCTGAATATTCAGACGGCCCCGGGTTGGCTGTGAATCAGTTGGCAACGTAGTTTTGATAGAGGGTCACGACTTTTTGTACGCCGACGGTCGTGCTGACTTTTTGGGTCACGCGGGCTTGCTCGTCAGGCGTGAGGATGCCCATCACATAGGTCACGTTGCCGTAAGTCACGATTTTGACGCGTGCTTGGGTGGCCGGGCTGAGGCCCAACAGGGAGGCGCGGACTTTGGATGTACCCCAAGTATCGTTGGTCACGTCGCCGAGCGAACGCGCTTGTGAGGCAACGGTGATGTAGTTGTACACGCCTTCTGCGGCTTGTTCGGAACGGGCGATGCGTTCAACAAATTGTTTTTCGCCTTCGGTAGCCACTTGGCCGAGCAGGAGCAGGTGGCGGTTGTAGCCGACCACGTTCAGTTTGGGCTTGTAGCCTTGGACTTGGTTGTTTTGGCGCAGGTAGGAGCGTGCGGTGGTCTCGACGCGCAATGCCATAACGTTGTCGTCGGTTTGCGCGCCGGTGGTGCGGCGGTCGACGGCGGATTTGGTGCCGACGGCTGCACCGCCGATCAGTGCGCCGACGCAGCCGCTTAGACTCAGGCTTAAGAGGGTCGCAGTCAGAACGGGGAGGGCGTAGCGTTTGATATTCTTCATATCCTTTTCCTTGGGTATGGACGGTTGGGTGTTCAGACGGCCTTTAAGGGATGGGCCGTCTGAAAAGAAAGGGTTACATGCCTTCAAGCAGGACGGAGTCGATGCAGTCGCACATGGCGTGAATCAGCAAAATATGGTTTTCCTGAATGCGGGCAGTGCGCGGATAAGGGACGTTGAGCAAAACATCGGTATCTTTGAGCATGGCGGCGATTTTTCCGCCGTCGCGGCCGGTCATGGCGATGACGTGCATGTCGCGTTCGTGTGCCGCTTTGATGGCTTCGATGACGTTGGCTGAATTGCCGGAAGTGGAGATGCCGACCAATACGTCGCCGGCACGTCCGAGTGCACGCACTTGTTTGCTGAATACATGGTCGAAACCGTAGTCGTTGCCGATGGCGGTCAGGGCGGAAGTGTCTGTCGTCAGCGCGACAGCGGCCAATTCCATGCGTTCTTTTTCAAAACGGCCGGTCATTTCTGCGGCGAAGTGCTGCGCGTCGGCAGCCGAACCGCCGTTGCCGCAGGCCAGAATTTTGCCGTCGTTCATCAGGCATTGCAGCATCAGCTCGGCAGCCTGTACGGTCGGCTCGACCAGTACTTTTTCGGCTTCTTGCTTGGCGCGGATGCTCTCGGCAAAATGCGCGGAAACGCGTTCTTGTAATGTTGTCATGAGGTTAACCTGTAATATTTTGAATCCATTCGGGTTGGCCGTCGCCCTCAATCAGTACCGCATCCAGGCGGCAGGGCGCATGGTTTAACCCGTGCTTTTGCAGATAATACTCTACACTTCGTTGCAATTTCAATAATTTGGACGGCGAGATGCTGTATGCGGCACCACCGAAACCTCGGTTTTTGCGGTATTTTACTTCAACAAACACAATCGTACCGCCGTTTTTGACGATTAAATCGATTTCGCCGTAGGCGCAATGCCAGTTCCGCGCCAGCAGCGAGCAGCCTTTGCCCAGCAGGAATGCCAATGCCGCATCTTCGGCCGCCGCCCCCTGTTTGTGGTTTAAGCGCATGAAAAGTTTACCCGTTATATAATCATTGTTTTTAAAGAGACGCCGTTTCAGACGGCCTTGAATCTATGTACACAAAACACCTGCAAAAAGCCGTCGACAGCATCGAAAAACAGACATTATACGTTGTCGCCACACCCATCGGCAATTTAGCCGACATAACGCTGCGCGCGTTGGCCGTTCTGCAAAAGGCCGACATTATCTGCGCCGAGGACACCCGTGTTACCGCCCAGCTTTTGAGTGCGTACGGCATTCAGGGCAAACTCGTGAGCGTGCGCGAACACAACGAGCAGCAAATGGCCGATAAAATCATCGCCCATCTTTCAGACGGCCTGAGCGTCGCCCAAGTTTCGGATGCGGGCACGCCTGCGGTTTGCGATCCCGGTGCGAAACTTGCCGCCCGCGTGCGCGAAGCCGGATTTAAAGTGGTGCCTGTGGTCGGCGCAAGCGCGGTCATGGGGGCGTTGAGCGTGGCCGGGGTGACGGAATCCGATTTTTACTTCAACGGTTTCCTGCCGCCTAAGGCCGGCGAGCGCCAAAAGCTGTTGACCAAATGGGTGGAAGCCGATTTTCCGATTGTGATGTTTGAAACGCCGCACCGTATCGAAGCAAGCCTTGCAGATATGGCCGCGCAGTTCCCCGAACGCCGTTTGACTTTGGCGCGCGAAATCACCAAAACGTTTGAAACCTTCCTCAGCGGCACGGTTGCCGAAATTCAAGCCGCCCTTAAAAACGACAGCAACCAAACGCGTGGCGAGATGGTACTGGTGTTGCACCCTGCGGTGAAAGAGAAACACAGCGATTTGCCCGATGCGGCGCAAAATACCATGAAAATCCTTGCGGCCGAGTTGCCGACCAAACAAGCCGCCGAACTTGCCGCCAAGATTACCGGCGAGAATAAAAAGGCGCTGTATGATTTGGCTTTGGAATGGAAAAAGCAGGGATAATGGCTGATTGGCAAACCGTATATCAAAGGCCGTCTGAACAATAGATTTCAGACGGCCTTTTTATAATTGGATTTTAGAGGGTTTAAAATTGATCCAATAGGTTCAATACGCTTCTAAGTTTGCGTTTCAGACGGCCTCGATGTTTGGCAAACCTGCTTCAACGCTGCCATGCGTTGCGCAAATATTCGATGCAGTCGGTCAGGGCGTAAAACGGGGCGTTGCCGTGATTGGCGTTGGGGTAGAGGGTGAAGCGGACATCTGCGCCGAGGTGGTGCAAAGTGCCGGCAAGGATTTTGGCTTGTGCGACCATGCCGCGGCTGGTTTGGTCGGGACGGTTGTTTCTGCCTTCATGCTCGCCTGCGCCGAGGCGGATGCCGATTCCTTGCGGCAAAGTGTCGGGCAGCCAATCAAGTACGCGGCGGTCTTGCCACCAGATAGACGGCGAAACCAGCAAATAATGGCGGAATCGTTCGGGACGGGTGAACAGGGAATAGAGGCCGTACAGTGCGCCGAACGAATGGCCGAAGATGGCTTGGTTTTGGGTATCGATGCGGTATTTGCTGTCGAGCAGGGCGGAGAGTTCGTCATCGATAAAGCGGCTGAAGCGGTCGGCTTGGCCGTATTGTTTGCGTTCGGATTCGGGCGCGTTGTCGGGCAGCGGCGGCGTGTAGTCGAGTGCGCGTTGGCTTAAGTCGCGGATGGTGCCGCCGGTGTAGCCGATACCGACAATCAGACAGGCGGCATGGCTTTTGGTGATGGGGTTGATGAGCAGGGATTGCGCCATATTGAGGATGGAGGGGAAAAAGGCATCTCCGTCAAGAATATACAGTACGGGATAGCCGCCAGCCGGACGCTCGCCGAGTACCGCGGCTTGAATGCGGTAGGTGCGGCCGGTGTGGGCGGAGGTAACGGAGGTTTCTTCGGCTTGCAGCAGGGTGGCGGTTTGCCAGTTGGGACAGATGGGCATGATGGGGTGCTTTAATCAATGGGTTGCGTGAGGAAAAGGAGAAAAGGCCGTCTGAACAATGGATTTCAGACGGCCTTATTGTACGGATTTCTGCCTTTTTAACAATACGCGCGATTAGCGTACGTCAACGTATGAGCTGCTGTGCAGTTCGCGCAGGAGGTTGGTGGTCGCCTGTTGTGCTTTTTGTTGGGACAGGTATTGGCGGACGGCGTTTTGTTGGCGCTCTTCAGGCGTACCTGCTTCGCGGACGTCGTTCAGCTTGATGATGTGCCAGCCGAATTGGGTGCGGACAGGGGCGCTGATTTGGCCGGGTTTGAGTTTGTGGACGGCTTCTTCAAACGGGGCAACCATCATGCCGTCGGCAAACCAGCCCAAATCGCCGCCATTGCCGGCACTGCTGTCTTGAGAGTATTGGCGTGCCAAACCGCCGAAATCTGCGCCGCTGCGGGCCTGTGAGTAGATTTTGCGGATGGTGCTTTCTGCGCCGACGGCGGCATTGTCGTTGTCGGCTTTAATGAGGATGTGTTGGGCATGGTATTGGCGCACAGGGTCTGCTTCAGGCAGGGTTACGCCTTGTTGTTTGGCCTGCTCGATGTAGCGTGCCACTTCGGAGTCGCTCACGCGGCTGTTTTGCATGATGGCCTGTTGACGCACTTTTTCAACAATAATGCTGTCGGCGATGTCTTGACGGACAGCGGCAGACGGATTTTTGATGTTGGGGTTATGTGCGATAACGGCTTCGATCTCGCTATCGGTCGCTTGGATGTTGCGGCGTTTGCCTGCTTGGAGGATCAGGGATTGATTGATCATTTGTGCCAAAACTTGTTGGCGCAGCTCGTTGTCGTCCATTTGTGTGCCTTTAGGCATGGTTTGACGCGCTTGCGCTACGGCTTGTGCTACTTGGCGGTGGGTAATGACTTCGTTGTCGACAACCGCGGCAATGCCGTCTGAAAGATGTACGCCGCTTTGTACGGCAGGCATGGTGGTGGCGCTGACGGCAGCTGCTTTAGCTGCGCGCGCTTTGGTCGCTTTGGCTTTAGGAGCGGCGTGTGCGCCTACTGCGAGAGTGAGTGCGGCGACGAGAATCAGGGGTTTGAAGTTCATTGTTTGACTACCTCGTTGGTTTTGCTGTAACCGGGGATGGCTAAGCGGAGTTTTTCGAATGGGTTGTTGCCGATATTGCTCAAGTCTTTGAGTTGGAGGTTGAAGAATACGGCGTTTTTGTGGCTGTTTTCGCCGGTAACATAGCGTTGGCCGACCAAGCTTGCGCTCCAGCAGCCACAGTTGCTTTTGTATTCTGCACCGATGAGCATTTCCAGCGGTTTTTTGGCTTCGATTTCGTAGTTGTAACGGGCAACGGCGTACAGGTTTTTACTCAACGGCCATTGGGCGGCAAGGTCGATTTGGCTGAGCCTGTCGTAGAAATAGTCGCCGTTGGCTTGCAGATAGATGCGTTCGTTGCGTCCGTATTTGTAGCGCGCGCTTAAGACTTTGCCGGGTTCGGGGTTGTAGGTAATCCCTGCGGCGTAGCTCTCGGCACGGCTTAGGTTTTGGTTGTAGTGGATGTCCAAATCAATGCGGGTACTCGGAGTAAGGTTGCCGTGTGCAAAGGCTACCCAGTCGGATTGGCTGCGCGGATAATTGCTGACGTTGCCGTCAGGCAGGACGTTGTCTTTTTTGAAATAAAACTTCTGGCCGATACCTGCACGGAAGAGTTCTGCACCGGTATTGGGGTTGAGGATACGGCTTTGTGTGGCCAGCGTCAGGCTGTTGGCCGAATTGATGCGGTCGTTGCCCGAATACAGGTTTTCGCGGAACAGCTGCGAATAGGTAAAGCTGTTTTCGGAGCTGTCGAAATTAGGCAGGTCGTTTTGGGACTTGGTCGGAATGTAGTTGTAAAACAGGCGCGGTTCAAGCGTTTGCAGGTATTCCCCGCCGAAGAGCCGAGCCCTGCGCTCGAAAGTCAGGCCGCTGTCGACGTTGATAATCGGCAGGACGCGGCTGACATTGCGGCCGCTTTGACCGTTGAAGCTGTTGAGGCTGTAATAAGTGGCATGTACGCCGACTTTAGGCCGGATGTAGCCCCATTGGTTGTGGAAATCCCATTTGACGCTTGGGTAGAGTACTACACGGCTGCCGTCTTGCTTGGTATCGTGGTCAAAGTGGGTGAATTGGCCTAATACGTTAAGCTGAGCCTTGCCGATATGGCTTTGCCAACGGCCGGTCAGACGGGGCATGATGGCATAAGGCTCGTCTTTATAACCGTCTTGGTTGGCCAGCGTTTGATATTTTTGTACGCGCAACGAGCCGTCGAAGCTGCCGCCCAACAGTTTGTCGCTGTAATTGAGCCATGCCTGACGGTCGAGGTTGACGTTGCGCGCGATGTCTTCGCGGCCGTAGAAGTCGCGGTAGTAATCGTCGTCAGAAACTTGGTTGTAGTTGATGCCGCCGCTGATTTTGCTGTTCAGCTGCTGCTGGTGTTTCCATTTGAACTGATAGCGGTTGTTGTGGACGCTTTTTTGGTCGTTCGGCATCCAGTCGCCATCGACTTCGCCGCTGTAATTCGGTTGCAAATAACGGACTTGGCCGCCCAGTTGCACGCCGCGTTTGCTGATGATGCCCGGGCGGATGGTGGCATCCAAATTCGGCGCAAGGTTGAAGTAGTAGGGCAGGCTCAGCTCAAGGCCGTCTGAACCTGTGGCAATGGTCGGAACGAGCAGGCCGCTTTTGCGGTTGCCGTTGATGGGGAAGTCCGCCCAAGGCGTGTAGAGGACGGGTACGCCGCCGAATACCAGCGAAGCGTGTTTGGCCACGCCGATGCCTGTCGACTCATCGGCTTCAATGCTTTGTGCTTGGATATACCAGCTGGCATCGCCGGGCGAACAGGTGTTGAATTTGGTGTTGATGAGTTTGTAGAGGCCTTTGCCTTTGAGTTCGGCTTTTTCACTGACACTTTGAAGGCGGCGGCCGCCTTGTTCGGTATTGAGGCGCACGGCGGTGCCGGAACCGGTTTGGTCTTTGAGGTTGTAAACCAATTGGTCGCCGGATACGGTCGAACCGTTTTGATATAGGGTAAAGCGGTCACCGGCGGTAACGGTATCGGTGGCTTGGTCGTATTGCGCCCAATCGGCGTTGAGAACGTCGGCATTGCGCTCGACAATGACGTCGCCTTCGGCACGGACGCCGACTTGGGTCTGACCTTCTATTTTATCGGCGTTGACGCGGGTGTAATCGGCAGGCAGGGCAGGCTCGCCGCTGCGTTTGATTTCGGCGGTTTCGGCCAGCTTGGCATCTTCGTGGTCGCAAAACAGGCAAGTGCTGCCCAAAGAAAGCGGATCGGCTTCGCTTTGGCTGGTTTTTGCCGGTTTGGATGCGGAGGTGTGGGCAGGGGTATAGTCTTCCGCCTGCGGAACAGAAGCATCTTCCGCGCGCACGGCTGTTGCGCCAAAGCTCATAATTAAGGCGAGTACCAAGGGTTTGAGTGAAAATAAACGAGCCAAAATCGCCCCTTAAATCGGTTTGCCAGTTAGAATAGCGGTTATTGTAACCTGAAATTCTGCGATACCGCTATGCAACGACAAACCGAATTACAAAACTGGCTGGAGTCTGTTTACCCGAACCAGCCGTTCGAATTGAGCTTTGCGGCAGCCGATGCTGACTTCCGTCGTTATTTCCGCGCGACGTTTTCAGACGGCCAGACCGTTATCTGTATGGATGCGCCTCCTGAGAAGATGAGTGTTGCTCCTTATTTGAAAGTGCAAAAACTGTTTAACATGGTCAATGTGCCGCAAGTGCTTCATGTGGATGAAGCGTTGGGCTTTATGGTATTGAACGATTTGGGCAATACCACATTCCTGACCGCCATGAATCAGGAAAACAGCGAAACCGCCCACAAAGCCCTGCTGCTCGAAGCCATCGACGAACTGATCGAACTGCAAAAGGCCAGCCAGCCCGGTAAACTGCCGGAATACGACCGCGAAGTCATGCTGCGCGAGATTAACTTGTTCCCCGAATGGTTTGTGGCCAAAGAATTGGGTCGCGAGCTGACTTTCAAGCAACGTCAGTTGTGGCAGCAAACCGTCGACACGCTGTTGCCGCCCTTATTGGCTCAGCCCAAAGTGTATGTCCATCGCGACTTTATCGTCCGCAACCTGATGCTGGCAAAAGGCCGTCCGGGCGTATTGGACTTCCAAGACGCGCTTTACGGCCCGATTTCCTATGATTTGGTGTCGCTGTTGCGCGATGCATTTATCGAATGGGAAGAAGAATTTGTATTGGATTTGGTCATCCGTTACTGGGAAAAAGCGCGCGCTGCCCAGCTGCCTGTGCCTGCCGAGTTTGACGAGTTCTACCGCTGGTTTGAATGGATGGGCGTACAACGCCATTTGAAAGTGGCCGGTATTTTTGCCCGCCTGTACTACCGCGACGGCAAAGACAAATACCGTCCTGAAATCCCGCGCTTCTTGAACTACTTGCGCCGCGTATCGCGCCGTTACAATGATTTGGCGCCGCTTTATGCGTTGCTGGTCGAATTGGTCGGCGATGACGAATTGGAAACAGGCTATACCTTCTAAGCTTGGTTTTTAAGATTTGATTCCACTTTTCAGACGGCCTGATCAACAAAAGGCCGTCTGAAACCTTTACAGAACACATAAACATGACTTACATGATTTACCCCAAAACCTACGACGTGATTGTCGTCGGTGGCGGCCATGCCGGTACCGAAGCCGCGCTTGCCGCCGCACGCATGGGTGCGCAAACCCTGCTGCTCTCGCATAACATCGAAACCCTCGGCCAAATGTCGTGCAATCCCTCCATCGGCGGTATCGGCAAAGGCCATCTTGTGCGCGAACTCGACGCATTAGGCGGCGCAATGGCGTTGGCTACCGACAAATCCGGTATCCAGTTCCGCCGCTTGAATGCCAGCAAAGGCGCGGCAGTACGAGCCACACGCGCGCAGGCCGACCGTATCCTATATAAAGCCGCCATCCGCGAGATGTTGGAAAACCAAGAAAACCTCGACCTTTTCCAACAAGCCGTCGAAGACGTAACGCTTGACGGTGAACGCATCAGCGGCGTGGTGACCGCAATGGGCGTGGAGTTTAAAGCACGCGCCGTCGTGTTGACCGCAGGCACGTTTTTGTCCGGCAAAATCCACATCGGTTTGGAAAACTACGAAGGTGGCCGCGCCGGCGATCCAGCCGCCAAATCCTTGGGCGGTCGTTTACGCGAATTGAACCTGCCTCAAGGCCGTCTGAAAACCGGCACGCCGCCGCGTATTGACGGACGCACGATTGACTTCTCCCAACTGACCGAACAGCCCGGCGACACACCCGTTCCCGTAATGTCTGTACGCGGCAACGCCGATATGCACCCACGCCAAGTGTCCTGCTGGATTACGCATACCAACACGCAAACCCACGACATCATCCGCTCAGGCTTCGACCGCAGCCCGATGTTTACCGGCAAAATCGAAGGCGTAGGTCCGCGTTATTGTCCGTCTATCGAAGACAAAATCAACCGCTTCGCCGACAAAGACAGCCACCAGATTTTCCTCGAACCCGAAGGCCTGACCACGCACGAATACTACCCCAACGGCATCTCCACCAGCCTGCCGTTCGACATCCAAATCGCGCTCGTGCGCAGCATGAAAGGCCTTGAAAAAGCCCATATCCTGCGCCCCGGCTACGCCATCGAATACGACTACTTCGACCCGCGCAACCTCAAAGCCAGCCTCGAAACCAAAACCATCCAAGGCCTCTTCTTCGCCGGACAAATCAACGGTACGACCGGCTACGAAGAAGCTGCCGCGCAAGGCCTACTCGCAGGCGCGAATGCCGTGCAATACGTCCGCGAACAAGACCCGCTCCTGCTGCGCCGCGAACAAGCCTACCTCGGCGTATTGGTGGACGACCTCATCACCAAAGGCGTGAATGAGCCTTACCGCATGTTCACCAGCCGCGCCGAATACCGCCTGCAACTCAGGGAGGACAACGCCGATATGCGCCTGACCGAAGACGGCTACAAAATCGGCTTGGTGGGTGAAGAGCAATGGCGCATGTTTAACGAAAAACGCGAAGCCATCGAACGCGAAATCCAACGTTTGAAAACAACGTGGTACACGCCGCAAAAACTCGCCGAAGACGAACAAATCCGCGTGTTCGGACAAAAACTCAGCCGCGAAGCCAACCTGCACGATTTGTTACGCCGCCCCAACCTCGACTACGCCGCGCTGATGACCCTGCCCGACGCACAGCCTGAAACCGCACTTGCCGACAGCGTGGTCGAACAAGTCGAAATCCAAGTCAAATACCAAGGCTATATCGACCGCCAAAACGAAGAAATCGACAGCCGCCGCGACATCGAAACCTTAAAGTTGCCCGAGGATATCGATTACAGCAAAGTCAAAGGTTTGTCGGCCGAAGTACAGCAAAAGCTCAACCAGCACAAACCCGAAACCGTCGGCCAAGCCAGCCGTATTTCCGGCGTAACGCCTGCGGCAGTGGCATTGCTGATGGTACATTTGAAACGCGGATTTAAAGATGCCAAGTAAGGTTTAATCCGAATAAAGGCCGTCTGAAACTTTCAGACGGCCTTTTTTAATAATTTTTAAAAGAATAAAAACATAAAAACTGATGACAGAGTAAAATACGTTACACAAAACCTATGACAGACAAAGGGATAATATGGAAACTCAAGCTTTAGAAAAAACTTTTGCCACACACGACGAATTTAACCGTAAGCCGATAGCCGAAAACATCATCAGGCTGCTTACCTCAGATATCGACCTTTCCCCTATGGTCATCGATGGCGGCTGGGGAACAGGCAAAACTGAATTTTGCCAAAAGCTGATTCGGCTCATGCAGCAGCAACATCCCGATTACCAGCCTATCTATATTGACGCCTTCCGTTCGGACCACAGCGGAGAGCCTTTACTGGCATTGCTTGCCGAAATCATTAAATCCTGTACGCCTGAAGATACTGATGGACAGCAGTCTGAACGCAAACGTCTCACAAGAGAAATATCGAAATTAGTAAAATTCGGAATAAAAACAGGGGCTAATGCGCTATCCCACTATTTTCTAAAACAAAGTGTGGATGATTTGGCAGAAGAATTTCAACAGATTACAAGTGATGAACAAGAAGCAAAAAATGTAGCAGAAACCGTAACCGATGTTGCTGCCAAAATTACTGACTACACTATCGATGCAACCGTCGAAGCCTTATTGAAAGAACAAATCGAAGCCGAAAAAAATCTGGAGACGCTCAAAGCCTGTCTGACAGAATTGGCAGAGGACAAACCGATTATCCTGTTTATCGACGAACTCGATCGTTGCCGTCCCGATTATGCGGTTGATATGCTGGAAGTTATCAAGCACGTCTTTGATATTGAAAACGTCAAAGTCGTGCTGGTTACGAATACCAAGCAACTGCGCGCGGCGATTAATCATCGGTATGGCGTGGAAGTGGACGCGCAAAAATATTTGGATAAGTTTTTAAAATATAGCTTTGCCTTGCCAGAGAAAGTTGTAGCTCAGTTTGAGGAAAAACAGGATTTGGTTTCAGTTGAATATTTCAAACAGTTGATACAGAGCAACGGTATAACTAGTGAGCTGAAAGGTTTGATTGGACAAGATATAACCATGAATTTCATCAGTAATTTGATTGAACGGAACAATTTATCGCTTAGAGAAACAGAAAGATTAGTCCGATTTTTAGGTATATATCACTCTTTAAGTCAAAAGCTAAGCGGTAATATTAGATGGGAATATGCTGTATTGCGTGTTACAGGTGTATTTATCTTCTGTTTCTATCCTGAATTAATGGATGGTTTTAATAAACATCGCGTTGATACTAAAGATCTTGCTCGATTGTTTAATCTTCAGTCTTTACCTAGCGTCCCATTAAATAGTTATCATATTAATTTTACAGATGTTATTGCTGTGATGCTGATTATGTATAGTAATATTAAAGATACAAGTTTTACATTTGTAATACCTCAGCATCAAGAATATTGGGAAAAGCATATAAATGAAGTTTTTTTTGAAAATCCATATATTTTCCCTCGTGGAATAGATGGGGTTCTTTCCATCATGAAAGAAACTTTCCGAGTGCTTAGTCTTGAGCAAGCAGCACAATAAAATTAAATGCCGTCTGAAACTCCAAAATCAGGTTTCAGACGGCCTTTAATCATTTTAATAAACCGATAATTATCCTATCGAGGCCGTCTGAATTTCAATACACCAAGCTCGGAAACAAAGCCGTTTAGGGGAATGTCGTGGGGTTCGGTCGGCAGGGTGTCGGTCAGTTGGCAGCCGAAGCCTACGCCCAGGGTTTGGGTTTGCAGGCGGTATTTCATGGCGGAGAGGGTGGCGTCGTAATAGCCGCCAGCCTGTCCGAGGCGGTAGCCGCGTTTATCGATGCCGACGATAGGGACAATCAGTAGGCTGAGTTGGTGGACGCGGATTTTTTTGCCGGTAAATTGGGGGACGCTCAATTTGGCGCGGCCGCGTTTGCGTTCTTGTTTGGTGCCGTCGGCAGGGTAGGGGGTGAACCACATCCGCCGCGTGTTCGGTTCGATATAGGGCAGGTAGAGTTTGGCGCCGCGTTTTTGTGCGGCACGGACAAAGCCGTCCAAACGCAATTCCTTGCCTATCGGCCAATACACACCGATTTTCCGTCCTTTTTTGATGTAGGGCTTGAGCAGGCGGTTGATGGTTTCGGTGGCGGCGTTTCGCTCGTCGGCGCTCATTTGGGCGCGTGCGCGGCGGAACTGTTTGCGTAGTGCCGATTTTTCGGGATTCCTCATTTTCAGACGGCCTTTCGGGATTGCGGTAGAATGTTGCGATTATAACGATTTTGTTAACATTCAAACAGGACGCACACGATGTGGCACATTATCGTCATCGGCTATCTTTTTGTCGCCGTGATGTTTTCCGCCGCGCAGCCCAGCATTGCGCGCGCGTTGATTTATTTGTTTTTTTGGGCAGTGTTGCCCACTGTGTTCACGGTCTTCGTCGTGACCATCCGCCGCCGCAACCGCCTGATGAAACGGCAGGAACAGACGGAGTTTGAAGCAGCCCGCCAAAAGGCGGTAGAGGCGGATGAAAAACAGGATGGAAAGGTATAAAATCCCTTTTCAGACGGCCTCTTATCCGCTATAATCCATAAGTTTTCCATTTCGGAAACACTCTTTTATTTTTTAAAACTTATGCCCACTTTCGCCGAAGGGTGCTTGACAATAGGCGCAGCCTATCAAGTTCTATGCGATTGAATGTGTGCTCTTAACCCTTTCAAGGAAATAAAATGTCTCAAATTACTATGCGTCAGATGATTGAAGCCGGTGTTCACTTCGGTCACCAAACCCGTTTCTGGAACCCGAAAATGGCTCAATACATTTTCGGTGCGCGCAACAAAATCCATATCGTAAACTTGGAAAAAACCCTGCCGATGTTCCAAGAGGCGCAAGAAGCCGTACGTCGTCTGGTTGCCAACAAAGGTACAGTATTGTTCGTAGGTACCAAACGCCAAGCCCGCGACATCATCCGCGAAGAAGCTACCCGTGCCGGTATGCCTTTCGTTGATTACCGCTGGTTGGGTGGTATGCTGACTAACTACAAAACCGTTAAGCAATCCATCAAACGCCTGGAAGAAAAAACTGCTGCCCTGGAAAACGCTGCTGAAGGCGGTTTCAACAAAAAAGAAATTCTGGAAATGCAACGCGACGTTGAAAAACTGGAACGTTCTTTGGGCGGTATCAAAAACATGAAAGGCCTGCCTGACGCGATTTTCGTTATCGATACCGGCTACCAAAAAGGTACTCTGGTTGAGGCTGAAAAACTGGGCATCCCTGTTATCGCCGTAGTCGATACCAACAACAGCCCTGACGGCGTGAAATACGTTATCCCCGGTAACGATGACTCCGCCAAAGCTATCCGCCTGTACTGCCGCGGCATCGCCGACGCAGTTTTGGAAGGCAAAAACCAAGCGCTGCAAGAAACCGTAGCCGCTGCCCAAGAAGCTGCTGCCGAGTAATCCGGCAAACCGAAGAGGGGCGTTATGCCCCTTTTCTCAAATCCCGTTCTGAAACCTTTTCAGACGACCCCATTCCCAAACACGGATACCCCGTGTTTCCCCAAAATCTAGGAGATTCAAAATGGCAGAAATTACTGCAAAAATGGTTGCCGACCTGCGCGCCGCTACCGGCCTGGGCATGATGGAATGCAAAAAAGCCTTGGTTGAAGCTGAAGGCAACTTCGACAAAGCCGAAGAAATCCTGCGTATTAAATCTGGTGCGAAAGCCGGCAAACTGGCCGGCCGTACCGCTGCCGAAGGCGTATTGGCTTACGCCATCAACGGCAATGTCGGCGCATTGGTTGAAGTAAACTGCGAAACCGACTTCGTTGCCAAAGACGCAGGCTTCGTAGAATTCGCCAACTTCGTTGCGAAAACTGCTGCCGAGAAGAAACCGGCTACCGTTGAAGAACTGAGCGAACTGGTCGAAGCAGAACGCAAAGCCATCATCGCTAAATTGGGCGAGAACATGTCTGTCCGCCGCTTCCAAGTGATCGACACAGCCAACCAACTGGTTGCCTACATCCACGGCGCATTGGCTACCGAAGGCGTATTGGTTGAGTTCAAAGGCTCTGAAGACGTAGCGCGTAAAATCGGTATGCACATCGTTGCCGCCAAACCGCAATGCGTAACCGAAGCCGAAGTAGATGCCGAAACCATCGAAAAAGAACGCCACATCTACACTGAGCAAGCCATCGCTTCCGGCAAACCTGCCGACATCGCCGCTAAAATGGTTGAAGGCCGTATCCGCAAATTCTTGGCAGAAATCACTCTGAACGGCCAAGCATTCGTAATGAACCCTGACCAAACTGTTGCCCAATTCGCTAAAGAAAACGGCACCGAAGTTGTCAGCTTCGTACGTTACAAAGTAGGCGACGGTATCGAAAAAGCCGTTGTCGACTACGCAGCCGAAGTTGCCGCTGCTGCTAAAGTGTAAGGCTGAGATGAAAAAGAAAGCACCTGGATTCCAAACGAATCAGGGTGCTTTTTTTTGAGAAAACCGTTTACGGTACCTATTTTAAGACGGCCGAATATTCAGGCTGTCTGAAAACCAAAACAATAATAGAACAACACGCCATATCATTGTAATCCGACCGTTTGAAAATTCAGACGGCCCAAACTCCGACCGACGACATTCAAGAAAGCAAGGTATCCCATGACACAGCAAATCAAATACAAACGCGTATTACTGAAACTCTCCGGTGAATCCCTGATGGGTTCCGATCCGTTCGGCATCAATCACGATACCATCGTTCAAACTGTCGGCGAAATTGCCGAAGTCGTTAAAATGGGCGTGCAAGTCGGTATCGTTGTCGGCGGCGGTAACATTTTCCGCGGCGTATCTGCACAAGCAGGCAGCATGGACCGCGCCACTGCCGACTACATGGGCATGATGGCAACTGTAATGAACGCGTTGGCACTTAAAGACGCATTTGAAACTTTGGGCATCAAAGCGCGCGTACAATCCGCACTGTCTATGCAGCAAATCGCTGAAACTTACGCCCGTCCTAAAGCCATTCAATATTTGGAAGAAGGCAAAGTCGTGATTTTTGCCGCCGGTACCGGTAACCCGTTCTTCACGACCGATACTGCCGCCGCATTGCGTGGTGCGGAAATGAACTGCGACGTGATGCTCAAAGCCACCAACGTTGACGGCGTGTACACCGCAGATCCGAAAAAAGATCCATCTGCAACACGCTACGAAACCATTACTTTTGACGAAGCCTTGTTGAAAAACCTCAAAGTGATGGATGCCACCGCTTTCGCTCTCTGCCGAGAACGCAAGCTCAATATCGTGGTATTCGGCATTGCTAAAGAAGGCTCGCTCAAACGCGTGGTAACCGGCGAAAACGAAGGTACACTGGTTCACTGCTAATCATTGAAAGGCCGTCTGAAACAGCCGAACGGGATACATTCGGCTTTCAGACGGCCTTTTATTTTCAGTCGGTTGAGGTGGGTATTGGCTCATGGTTTGAAAAGGTTAAGAACTTGCTTGACCATAATCCCCAACCGACAATTCGATAACAAAAGGATACTCCATGAATATCACCGTCTTGGCTGTCGGCACGAAAATGCCGCGTTGGGTGGATGAAGCCGTCGGCGAGTATGCCAAACGCTTCGGGCGCGATGTTAATTATGCGCTGAAAGAAATCAAGCCCGAAAAACGCGGCGCGGGTGTGAATGCGGCTCAGGGTATGGCGGCTGAAGAAAAACGCCTGTTGGAAGCCATACCGCAGGGCGCGTTTTTGGTGGTATTGGACGAGCGCGGCAAAGCGCCGACTTCGGTTGAATTGGCACAACATTTGAAAGGCTGGCAGCAAAACGGCGAACACGTCTGCTTTATTATCGGCGGTGCAGACGGCATGACCGACCGTTTGAAACAGCAGGCAAACATGATGATGCGCCTTTCCAGCCTGACCTTGCCGCACGGCATGGTGCGCGTTTTATTGACCGAGCAGCTTTATCGCGCCGTTTCGATTTTGCACAATCATCCGTATCATCGGGAATAATCCGTTTTGTTGCAGGGATAAGACGGCAATGCCGCCTTGTCGGTTTGAAAGGGAATAGGGCAAGTCGGTTTAAAGCGGGGTTGAACCTGTTTTCAGACGGCCTGATTTTTCCGCATGAATCCTTTATAATCGTTTCTTTGATAAATCAACATCTTTCGGGAGAACCCAAATGTCCGATTTCCGTCAAGACTTCCTCAAATTCGCTTTGGCACAAAACGTATTGAAATTCGGCGAATTTACGACTAAGGCCGGCCGTCAGTCGCCTTATTTTTTCAATGCCGGTTTGTTTAATGACGGCGCATCGACTTTGCAACTGGCGAAGTTTTACGCCGAGGCCATTATTGCCAGCGGCGTGAAGTTCGATATGCTGTTCGGCCCAGCCTATAAAGGCATTATTTTGGCGGCGGCAACAGCGATGATGTTGGCGGAAAAAGGCGTAAACGTACCGTTTGCCTACAATCGCAAAGAAGCCAAAGACCACGGCGAAGGCGGTGTGTTAGTGGGCGCGCCTTTGAAAGGCCGCGTGCTGATTATCGATGATGTGATTTCCGCCGGTACATCCGTGCGCGAGTCGGTCAAACTGATTGAGGCCGAAGGCGCAACGCCTGCCGCAGTGGCTATTGCGCTCGACCGTATGGAAAAAGGCACGGGCGAATTGTCAGCGGTGCAGGAAGTCGAAAAACAATACGGCCTGCCGGTGGTTTCGATTGCCAACTTGAACGACTTGTTTACGCTTTTGCAAAACAATGCCGAATTTGGCGGCTTCTTCGAGCCGGTCAAAGCCTATCGCGAACGTTACGGCGCGGTTTAAACCATAACATCATGCTCAGGTCGTCTGAAACATTTTTCAGACGGCCTGAAACATTGGCTAAAATATATTTTTGATTCAATACACTTACGGAAAATACTCATGCCTGCTTGTTCTTGTCCTCATTGTAAAACACCGCATTGGGTGAAAGATGCCCAGTTGAACGTGGCGCAGGGTTTCGTGGTCTGCACGCGTTGTTCGGGGATGTTTAAGGCCAAGGATTATCTGTCGGGCAACTTGCCGGCCGATCCGGCCCATCTGCCTGTGGCGGTAACGGATGTGCGCCTCGTGCATAATATCGGTGCGCAAATCCTCAAACATTCCAAACTCTCGCGCAAAGAAATTTCCGATTTGCTCAACAGCGCGCTCAAGGAAGAGCCTAAGGCAGAAGAGCAGGCGGCGGTCAAAACGCGCAAGGGCGGTTTCAACTGGACTTTGGCATCGCTGATTGCGCTGACGGTTTTGATTATGCAACTCTTTTATCTTGCCCTGCTATGAGTGCCATCGCCCATTTTGTCGCCAGCTTTCGTGAGGCCGCGCCCTATATCCAGTATTTGCGCGGTAAAACCATGGTAGTCGGCGTGACCGACAGCCTGTTGGAAGGCGAAACCTTGATTCGTTTGGCCGCAGATTTGAACCTGTTGGCCAGCTTGGGCTTG
Source organism: Neisseria subflava (assembly GCF_005221305.1). Classification (NCBI taxonomy): domain Bacteria; kingdom Pseudomonadati; phylum Pseudomonadota; class Betaproteobacteria; order Neisseriales; family Neisseriaceae; genus Neisseria; species Neisseria subflava. The sequence continues at coordinate 1,713,618 of NZ_CP039887.1, read as the reverse complement.
CGTTTGGTCTTGGTACACGGTTCGCGGCATTTGCTCGACAAATTGGCTTCGGGTCGGAATTTTGTTCCGAAATACAGCGGCAGCCGCCGGATTACCGATGAAGCGACTTTGATGGAAGTGAAGCAGGTGGCGGGGATTATCCGCAGCGATGTGGAAGCAGCCTTGTTCAGCAGCGTATCTGCACCGCAACGGAGCAAGCCGCCGGTTATCGCGTGTGGCAACTTTATTACCGCCCGGCCGTTGGGCGTTATCGATGGTGTGGACATGGGCTATACCGGTACCGTCCGCAAAATTGACGCGGAAGAAATCCGTTTGCGTTTGGATGGCGGCGCGGTGGTGCTTATCAGTCCCTTGGGACATTCGTACAGTGGCAAAACCTTCAATCTGAGTATGTGCGAAACCGCTCAGGAAGTGGCAATGGCTTTGCAGGCGGAGAAGCTGGTTTTCTTAACCGAAGAAGCCGGTATCCGCCGTGCCGACGGCTCGTTGGCCAATACTTTGTCTGTCGGCGAAGTGCAGGAATTGATACACGACAATCCGGATGCGCCGGCCGATTTATTGCATGCGGCGGTAGGCGCGTTGGAAAACGGCGTATCGCGGGTGCAGATTCTCAACGGCCGTGAAGACGGCAGCCTGTTGCGCGAGCTGTTTACCCGCGAGGGTAGCGGTACATCTATTGCGCGCGAGCCGTTTGTTTCCATCCGTCAGGCACGCAGCGACGACATTCCGCACATCATTGCCTTAATCCGTCCGCTGGCGGAACAAGGCATCTTGTTACACCGCAGCCGCGAGTATTTGGAAAACCATATTTCCAGTTTTTCTGTATTGGAACATGATCAAAACATTTACGGCTGTGTGGCGTTGAAAACCTTTTCCGAACCGGACTGCGGCGAATTGGCCTGTCTGGTGGTGTCGCCCGAAGCACGCGATGGCGGATACGGCGAATTGCTGTTGGAACATCTGTTTCAAAAAGCGCGTGCCTTAAATATCAAAACGCTTTTCGCCTTATCCACGCACACGGGCGAATGGTTTGTCGAACGGGGCTTTCAGACGGCCTCAGCCGATGACCTGCCTGCCGAACGCCGACATGAATACAATGCCAATGGTCGCAATTCCAAAGTATTTGTTTATGACTTGCAGGCCGTCTGAAAACCTCAATCCTATTATCCGTTTTTAAAAATCACGCAAATCTTATGTTGAAAATCATCTCTGCCAACGTCAACGGCATCCGCTCCGCCTATAAAAAAGGTTTTTATGAATACATCGCCGCCTCCGGTGCCGACATCGTCTGCGTGCAGGAACTGAAAGCTCAAGAGGCCGACCTGTCAGACGATATGAAAAATCCGCACGGTATGCACGGCTACTGGCATTGTGCCGAAAAGCGCGGTTACAGCGGCGTGGCGGTGTACAGCAAACGCAAACCCGACAATGTGCAAATCGGCATGGGCATTGAGGAATTTGACAGGGAAGGCCGTTTTGTCCGTTGCGATTTCGGCAAGTTGTCGGTAATTTCGCTGTATCTGCCCAGCGGCAGCAGCGCGGAAGAGCGCCAACAAGTGAAATACCGCTTTCTGGACGCGTTCTATCCCATGCTCGAAGCCATGAAAAACGAAGGACGCGACATCGTCGTCTGCGGAGACTGGAACATTGCCCACCAAAACATCGACCTGAAAAACTGGAAAGGCAACCAGAAAAACTCAGGCTTCCTGCCGGAAGAGCGCGAATGGATAGGCAAAGTCATCCATACGCTCGGCTGGACGGATATGTGGCGCACACTTTATCCCGATGTGCCGGGCTATACCTGGTGGAGCAACCGCGGACAAGCGTATGCGAAAGATGTTGGGTGGCGTATCGATTATCAGATGGTTACGCCGGAGTTGGCCGCCAAAGCCGTTTCCGCACATGTTTATAAAGACGAAAAATTCTCGGATCACGCCCCTTTAGTTGTGGAGTATGACTATGTTGCCGAATAAGGTTTTGGGTAAATATGACTGGAATGTAAACGGCAAAACCGGCGTAGGCGCGGCGTGGGTCGTGGCAGCATTTGTGCTGCCTATGCTGGTGTGGGCGGTGTTTATGCTGGCGCGGATGTCCGGCTTGGTTACACCGACCAAGGCAAATCCGACTTGGGCGTTGGTATGGCTGCTGTTTTCCCTGCCTTGCCTGCTGATTGCTGCCAAATGCTTTGCTTGGAAGGGTTGGCGACTGATTGCCAACATCGTACTTTGTCTGGCGACTTGTGCCATCCTCAGCGTGCCTGCCGCATTGCTGATTGCATTTACACTCAACGACTTGCTCAAATAGGCCGTCTGAAATGCAGAGCTTCGAACTCGAAGAAATGGCACTGTTTCTGATACGCGATGCGGATGAAGCGGAAATGTGGATAGACCGTTGGACGGTTAGCTATCCGATTGTCCACACTGCCGAAGCCGATAGTCGGCAAACCATTTCCGAATGGCAACACGCCATTCAGACGGCCTTCGAGCATATCGTCAGCAGCAATATTGCCGTCGTGGCTCATGGTGCCGGCGTGTCCGCATTTTTAGCATGGTTGTATCAAGCCGACATCCTGACGCAAAAACGCCTGACCAATATTATTTTGGTCTCGCCGCGTCCAGAAGCTTTTCCCGAGGACGAAATCCATACGTTCCCGCGTGTCCGCTGCCCTTGCCGTACAGCGCTGGTTATCGCCGAAACAAACGGCACGCCACGCGATTGGGCGCAAGAACAGGCCGACCGCTGGCATGCACGCTTGCTTCAATCACCGCATTCCGGCCAGTTAAACGGCGCACTCGGCGGCTGGCAATGGGGTGTGAAGCTGATGCAGGAAATGCTGTTAAGTAAATAGTTTAGAAGTGTCTATCAAGAAGAGAGGCCGTCTGAAACTGATATGTGTTTCAGACGGCCTTTGTTTACAAATATCATGTTAAATATAATTAAAATAAACTATTCTCATTTCTTTTTTGAAGCAATATAATTCGGTTGTTTCGTTAAATTGAGTATAAAAATGCAAATACCATTTCATTTGGCTTTATTACCCACGCTGATTATCGCTTCCTTCCCTGTTGCTGCCGCCGATACGCAGGACAATGGTGAACATTACACCGCTACTTTGCCCACTGTTTCTGTGGTCGGACAGTCCGATACCAGCGTACTCAAAGGCTACATCAACTACGACGAAGCCGCCGTTACCCGCAACGGCCAGCTCATCAAAGAAACGCCGCAAACCGTCGATACGCTCAACATCCAGAAAAACAAAAACTACGGCACGAACGATTTGAGTTCCATCCTCGAAGGCAACGCCGGTATTGACGCGGCTTACGATATGCGCGGCGAAAGCATTTTCCTGCGCGGTTTTCAAGCCGACGCCTCCGATATTTACCGCGACGGCGTGCGCGAAAGCGGACAGGTCCGCCGCAGCACCGCCAACATCGAGCGCGTGGAAATCCTGAAAGGCCCGTCTTCTGTCCTGTACGGTCGCACCAACGGCGGCGGCGTCATCAATATGGTCAGCAAATACGCCAACTTCAACAAAGCCGCAACATCGGTGCGGTTTACGGCTCGTGGGCAAACCGCAGCCTGAATATGGACATCAACGAAGTGCTGAACAAAAACGTCGCCATCCGCCTCACCGGCGAAGTCGGGCGCGCCAATTCGTTCCGCAGCGGCATAGACAGCAAAAACGTCATGGTTTCGCCCAGCATTACCGTCAAACTCGACAACGGCTTGAAATGGACGGGGCAATACACCTACGACAATGTGGAGCGCACACCCGACCGCAGCCCGACCAAGTCCGTGTACGACCGCTTCGGACTGCCTTACCGCATGGGTTTCGCCCACCCGAACGATTTTGTCAAAGACAAGCTGCAAGTTTGGCGTTCCGACCTTGAATACGCCTTCAACGACAAATGGCGCGCCCAATGGCAGCTCGCCCACCGCACGGCGGCGCAGGATTTCGACCATTTCTATGCAGGCAGCGAAAACGGCAGCCTAATCAAGCGCAATTACGCCTGGCAGCAGACCGACAACAAAACCCTGTCGTCCAACTTCACACTCAACGGCGACTACAACATCGGCCGTTTTGAAAACCACCTGACCGTAGGCATGGACTACAGCCGCGAACACCGCAACCCGACATTGGGTTACAGCCGCGCCTTCTCTGCCTCCATCGACCCCTACGATCGCGCAAGCTGGCCGGCTTCGGGCAGATTGCAGCCCGTCCTCACCCAAAACCGCCACAAAGCCGACTCCTACGGTATTTTCGTGCAAAACATCTTCTCCGCCACGCCCGATTTGAAATTCGTCCTCGGCGGCCGTTACGACAAATACACCTTTAATTCCGAAAACAAACTCACCGGCAGCAGCCGCCAATACAGCGGCCACTCGTTCAGCCCCAACATCGGCGCAGTGTGGAACGTAACACCCGCCCACACGCTCTACGCCTCGTATAACAAAGGCTTCGCGCCTTATGGCGGACGCGGCGGCTATTTGAGCATCGACACTTCGTCTTCCGCCGTGTTCAACGCCAACCCCGAATACACCCGCCAATACGAAACCGGTGTCAAAAGCAGTTGGCTGGACGACCGACTCAGCACCACATTGTCCGCCTACCAAATCGAACGCTTCAATATCCGCTACCGTCCCGACGCGCAAAATGATCCCTACACTTGGGCAGTCGGCGGCAAACACCGTTCGCGCGGCGTGGAGTTGTCCGCCATCGGACAAATCATCCCCAAAAAACTCTACCTGCGCGGCTCGTTGGGCGTGATGCAGGCGAAAGTCGTTGAAGACAAAGAAAATCCCGACCGCGTGGGCATCCATTTGGACAACACCAGCAACGTTACCGGCAACCTGTTCTTCCGTTACACGCCGACCGAAAACCTCTACGGCGAAATCGGCGTAACCGGTACGGGCAAACGCTACGACTACGATTCAAGAAACAAAGAAGTCACCACGCTTCCAGGCTTTGCCCGAGTTGATGCCATGCTCGGCTGGAACCATAAAAATGTTAACGTTACCTTTGCCGCAGCCAATCTGCTCAATCAAAAATATTGGCGTTCGGACTCTATGCCGGGTAATCCGCGTGGCTATACTGCTCGGGTAAATTACCGTTTCTGATGAAATCAGGCAAAGGCCGTCTGAAAATAAGGCTAATTATCCAAGCCATATTTCAGACGGCCTTTATAAAGGCTGAAATAAAACTAAACACATTTTTTCACTCAAATTGAACACGCCTTCAACAAAATGCCATAAAATCCGCACATTGATTTGAATGTAAAGAGATACCTATGAGACTGAAAACCTTAGCTTTGACTTCATTGACCCTGTTGGCATTGGCCGCTTGCGGCAAACAGGCTGAAACCAGCGTTCCGGCAGACAGCGCCCAAAGCAGCGCATCTGCTCCGGCAGCGCCAGCTCCATTGACCGAAGGCGTGAACTACACTGTATTGTCTACGCCTATTCCACAACAACAGGCCGGCAAAGTCGAAGTATTGGAATTTTTCGGCTACTTCTGCCCGCATTGCGCCCATTTGGAGCCGGTTTTGAGCGAACACACCAAAACGTTCAAAGACGATACCTACCTGCGTCGCGAGCATGTGATTTGGGGTGACGAAATGAAACCTTTGGCTCGTTTGGCCGCCGCAGTGGAAATAGCCGGCGAATCAGATAAAGCGAACAGCCATATTTTCGATGCGATGGTTAATCAAAAAATCAATCTAGCCGATACCGATACCCTGAAAAAATGGTTGTCCGAGCAAACTGCATTTGACGGCAAAAAAGTATTGGCTGCATTTGAAGCGCCCGAAAGTCAAGCGCGTGCGGCTCAAATGGAAGAGTTGACCAATAAATTCCAAATCAGCGGCACACCGACCGTTATCGTCGGCAGCAAATACCAAGTCGAATTTAAAGACTGGCAGTCCGGCATGACCACGATTGACCAGTTGGTGGACAAAGTACGCGAAGAGCAGAAAAAGCCGCAATAAGTTGAAGGCTGAATGAGCAAAGGTCGTCTGAAAATAAGATATTTCAGACGGCCTTTCATATTAGACGTTATAGAATAGATGGTTGCTAAAGCCTCATGGTTTTAAATTTGAATACAAAACAAAACGCCGTCTGAAATTTCAGACGGCGTTTTCTGTCAAATTAGCTTACAAACCTGGGAACATGCCTTTCATTCCCTTCATGCCTTTGGCCAAACGCATCAGTTTGCCCAAACCGTTGCCGCTGAACATCTTCATCATTTGTTGCATTTGTTCAAACTGTTTGAGCAATTTATTCACTTCCTGCACGGTTGTGCCCGCACCCATTGCAATACGGCGTTTGCGGCTGGCTTTGAGCAGGGCAGGGTTGGCGCGTTCTTTTGGAGTCATTGAGTTGATGATGGCTTCCACTTTGCCCATCGCTTTTTCAGCCGTGCCTTCGGGGATTTGTTTCGAGATTTGGCCCAGTTCGCCCGGCATTTTCGACATCAGGTTTTCCAAGCCGCCCATATTGCGCATCTGCTGGATTTGTTCTTTAAAGTCGTTGAGGTCGAAGCCTTTGCCTTTTTGCAGCTTTTTCGCCATTTTGGCGGCGGCTTCTTCATCAATACCTTTTTGAACGTCTTCAATCAGGGTCAATACGTCGCCCATGCCGAGGATACGGCTGGCAAGACGGTCGGGGTGGAAAGGTTCGAGGCCGTTGATTTTTTCGCCGACACCGATAAATTTAATTGGTTTGCCGGTCACATGGCGTACGGACAATGCCGCACCGCCGCGCGAGTCGCCGTCCATCTTGGTCAATACGACACCGGTCAGCGGTAGGGCTTCATTAAATGCCTGAGCGGTATTTACCGCATCCTGACCCAGCATGGCATCAATAACGAACAAAGTTTCAACCGGGTTGACCGCCGCATGAAGCGCTTTGATTTCGTTCATCATCTCTTCATCGATTGCCAAACGGCCGGCGGTATCGACCATCAAGACATCGTAAAAATGTTTTTTGGCGTAATCGACGGCGGCAGTTGCAATCTCAACCGGTTTTTGGTTGGTATCGGATGGGAAAAAGTCCACGCCGACCTGTTCGGCCAACAGGCGCAGCTGTTCAATCGCGGCAGGGCGGTAAACGTCGGCAGATACTACCAAGACTTTTTTCTTCTGATCGTTTTTCAGCAGGCGGGCGAGTTTGCCGACGGTTGTTGTCTTACCGGCACCCTGCAAACCGGCCATCAAAACGATGGCAGGAGGTGAAACCGATAAATCCAATGTTTTGTTTTCCTTGCCCATCAATTCGACTAAGGCTTGGTTGACCACACCAATAAAGGCTTGGTCGGGCGTCAGGCTGCCGACGACTTCTTGGCCAAGGGCCTGTTCTTTGACTGTGTTGACGAATTCTTTAACGACGGGCAATGCAACGTCGGCTTCCAGCAGGGCAAGACGAACCTCGCGCAAGGCCTCTTTAATATTGTCTTCGGTCAGCGTTGATTGGCCGCGAATATTTTTAAGTACCTTGCTGAAGCGGTTGGTCAGGTTGTCTAACATACTTATCCTTGATAATGAGAATAGCTGCCCAATACAGGGCATTCTTTGTTAAAATAAAATTCGGATTATTTTACACGATAGTCCGAAGTTATGCTTCAAGAACACAAACACGCACACCAAGGCCGTCTGAAACCCTGCCGGCTGTCCGTCAAGTGTTCACACATCTATTGAGAAAGATATTTATGCCGATTGTCTTAATCTGCCTTATGCTGGTGTATGCCGGATTGGGCGCATTTTCCTGGTTGCAACATAAAAAGCACAATAATAAGTCTTACCCGCTGAAAACCGAGCTGCTGATTTTGAGTGGCGCATTATTGGTACATGGAGCAGCATTGATGTTCCCGGTATTGCAAGATAGGGTATTGATTACCGGTTTTGGTTATTCACTCAGTCTGATAGTTTGGCTGATGTTGATGATGTACTGCCTGGGCAGCTTCTTTTACTGTCTGCGTGGGGTGCAACTCTTATTGTATCCCTGTGCCGCATTGACCTTATTGTTGGGTTTCCTTTTCCCGGGTGATTTTTCAGGCCGTCAAATCGTAGACTTATTGCCGCTGTCGCACATCGCATCATCATTGCTCGCATACGGATTATTTGGCATCGTTACCTTATTTGCCATCCTAATCCTTTTGCTCGACCGCAATCTGCACAAACGCCGTTTTTCTGCATTGGTCAGCTTCTTACCGCCATTATTGAGTTTGGAAAAACTGATGTTCCAAGGTATGTGGGCAGGATTCGTTTTATTGACCTATTCCGTTATCAGCGGTACGTTTTTTGCAGAAACCATTTTCGGCAAGCCGATGACCTTCACGCATAAAACCATCTTCAGTATTATGTCTTGGCTGATTTATGGCGCATTATTGTTGAAACACAGCATGACCGCATGGCGCGGCAAAAAAGCCGCCGTTTGGACTATTGTCGGATTTGTCAGTCTGATTTTTGCCTATGTAGGCAGTAAATTTGTCCTAGAAATTGTCCTTCAACGTATTGGATAAATAGAAATCATGTAAACAGGCCGTCTGAAATACTCTTTCAGACGGCCTTTGTTTGTATTTTTTGTATGAATGGAGAGTGTAGAAAGTTTGTTGGAGTTTTTTATAAAATAAAAACCCTTTTAAAACATGTCTGTGATTAATTTTCTGAAAATAATTTTGCGAAAGGTGTTGACTGGTTTTGTTGGGAGGCGTATAGTTCGGTTCTTCGCTGCTGACGCGGTGAAGAAAACGAAGCAGACAGTATAACACAGCTGGTTGAAATTTTCGATAATTTTAATTGACATTTGCTAAATGTACTGTATAATTCGATTTGCTCTTTAAAAAACAGATTACCGATAAGTGTGAGTGCATTAGGCCTCACACTGTTTGAAAGACAGACAAGATGATGTTTTAGACATTGTCCTGTCGGTTTCTTTGAAGCAGACCAGAAGTTATAAGTTAGAGATTGAACATAAGAGTTTGATCCTGGCTCAGATTGAACGCTGGCGGCATGCTTTACACATGCAAGTCGGACGGCAGCACAGAGAAGCTTGCTTCTTGGGTGGCGAGTGGCGAACGGGTGAGTAATATATCGGAACGTACCGAGTAATGGGGGATAACTAATCGAAAGATTAGCTAATACCGCATATTCTCTGAGGAGGAAAGCAGGGGACCTTCGGGCCTTGCGTTATTCGAGCGGCCGATATCTGATTAGCTAGTTGGTGGGGTAAAGGCCTACCAAGGCGACGATCAGTAGCGGGTCTGAGAGGATGATCCGCCACACTGGGACTGAGACACGGCCCAGACTCCTACGGGAGGCAGCAGTGGGGAATTTTGGACAATGGGCGCAAGCCTGATCCAGCCATGCCGCGTGTCTGAAGAAGGCCTTCGGGTTGTAAAGGACTTTTGTCAGGGAAGAAAAGGATAGGGTTAATACCCCTGTCTGATGACGGTACCTGAAGAATAAGCACCGGCTAACTACGTGCCAGCAGCCGCGGTAATACGTAGGGTGCGAGCGTTAATCGGAATTACTGGGCGTAAAGCGAGCGCAGACGGTTACTTAAGCAGGATGTGAAATCCCCGGGCTCAACCTGGGAACTGCGTTCTGAACTGGGTGACTAGAGTGTGTCAGAGGGAGGTAGAATTCCACGTGTAGCAGTGAAATGCGTAGAGATGTGGAGGAATACCGATGGCGAAGGCAGCCTCCTGGGATAACACTGACGTTCATGCTCGAAAGCGTGGGTAGCAAACAGGATTAGATACCCTGGTAGTCCACGCCCTAAACGATGTCAATTAGCTGTTGGGCAACTTGATTGCTTAGTAGCGTAGCTAACGCGTGAAATTGACCGCCTGGGGAGTACGGTCGCAAGATTAAAACTCAAAGGAATTGACGGGGACCCGCACAAGCGGTGGATGATGTGGATTAATTCGATGCAACGCGAAGAACCTTACCTGGTCTTGACATGTACGGAATCCTCCAGAGACGGAGGAGTGCCTTCGGGAGCCGTAACACAGGTGCTGCATGGCTGTCGTCAGCTCGTGTCGTGAGATGTTGGGTTAAGTCCCGCAACGAGCGCAACCCTTGTCATTAGTTGCCATCATTTAGTTGGGCACTCTAATGAGACTGCCGGTGACAAGCCGGAGGAAGGTGGGGATGACGTCAAGTCCTCATGGCCCTTATGACCAGGGCTTCACACGTCATACAATGGTCGGTACAGAGGGTAGCCAAGCCGCGAGGTGGAGCCAATCTCACAAAACCGATCGTAGTCCGGATTGCACTCTGCAACTCGAGTGCATGAAGTCGGAATCGCTAGTAATCGCAGGTCAGCATACTGCGGTGAATACGTTCCCGGGTCTTGTACACACCGCCCGTCACACCATGGGAGTGGGGGATACCAGAAGTAGGTAGGGTAACCGCAAGGAGCCCGCTTACCACGGTATGCTTCATGACTGGGGTGAAGTCGTAACAAGGTAGCCGTAGGGGAACCTGCGGCTGGATCACCTCCTTTCTAGAGAAAGAGGAGGTCTGATGCATTCACACTTATCGGTAAACTGTAAAAGATGCGGAAGAGAAAAGCTTGAGTGAAGACAAGATTCGCTTAAGAAGAGAATCCGGGTTTGTAGCTCAGCTGGTTAGAGCACACGCTTGATAAGCGTGGGGTCGGAGGTTCAAGTCCTCCCAGACCCACCAAGAACGGGGGCATAGCTCAGTTGGTAGAGCACCTGCTTTGCAAGCAGGGGGTCATCGGTTCGATCCCGTTTGCCTCCACCAAGAACTTTACAAATCAAAGGAAGCCTGCTATACTTAGCAGCTTATTTTGATTTGCGAAGTGAAATATCGACGCATCGATCTTTAACAAATTGGAAAGCCGAAATCAACAAACAAAGACAATGAGTTTGTTTTGATTTTTTGTTCTTTGCAAAGGATAAAAAATCTCTCGCAAGAGAAAAGAAAACAAACACAGTATTTGGGTGATGATTGTATCGACTTAATCCTGAAACACAAAAGGCAGGATTAAGACACAACAAAGCAGTAAGCTTTATCAAAGTAGGAATTTCAAGTTTGCTTCCCTAGTCAACGGGTAGGTAAACGAAGTCAAAGAGGTTCTTGAAATGATAGAGTCAAGTGAATAAGTGCATCAGGTGGATGCCTTGGCGATGATAGGCGACGAAGGACGTGTAAGCCTGCGAAAAGCGCGGGGGAGCTGGCAATAAAGCTATGATCCCGCGATGTCCGAATGGGGAAACCCACCTCTTAGGAGGTATCCTTATCTGAATACATAGGATAAGCGAAGCGAACCCGGAGAACTGAACCATCTAAGTACCCGGAGGAAAAGAAATCAACCGAGATTCCGCAAGTAGTGGCGAGCGAACGCGGAGGAGCCTGTACGTGATAACTGTCGAGATAGAAGAACAAGCTGGGAAGCTTGACCATAGTGGGTGATAGTCCCGTATTCGAAATCTCAATAGTGGTACTAAGCGTACGAAAAGTAGGGCGGGACACGTGAAATCCTGTCTGAATATGGGGGGACCATCCTCCAAGGCTAAATACTCATCATCGACCGATAGTGAACCAGTACCGTGAGGGAAAGGCGAAAAGAACCCCGGGAGGGGAGTGAAATAGAACCTGAAACCTGATGCATACAAACAGTGGGAGCACCCTTGTGGTGTGACTGCGTACCTTTTGTATAATGGGTCAACGACTTACATTCAGTAGCGAGCTTAACCGAATAGGGGAGGCGTAGGGAAACCGAGTCTTAATAGGGCGAACAGTTGCTGGGTGTAGACCCGAAACCGAGTGATCTATCCATGGCCAGGTTGAAGGTGCCGTAACAGGTACTGGAGGACCGAACCCACGCATGTTGCAAAATGCGGGGATGAGCTGTGGATAGGGGTGAAAGGCTAAACAAACTCGGAGATAGCTGGTTCTCCCCGAAAACTATTTAGGTAGTGCCTCGAGCAAGACACTGATGGGGGTAAAGCACTGTTATGGCTAGGGGGTTATTGCAACTTACCAACCCATGGCAAACTAAGAATACCATCAAGTGGTTCCTCGGGAGACAGACAGCGGGTGCTAACGTCCGTTGTCAAGAGGGAAACAACCCAGACCGCCAGCTAAGGTCCCAAATGATAGATTAAGTGGTAAACGAAGTGGGAAGGCCCAGACAGCCAGGATGTTGGCTTAGAAGCAGCCATCATTTAAAGAAAGCGTAATAGCTCACTGGTCGAGTCGTCCTGCGCGGAAGATGTAACGGGGCTCAAATCTATAACCGAAGCTGCGGATGCCAGTTTACTGGCATGGTAGGGGAGCGTTCTGTAGGCCGATGAAGGTGCATTGTAAAGTGTGCTGGAGGTATCAGAAGTGCGAATGTTGACATGAGTAGCGATAAAGCGGGTGAAAAGCCCGCTCGCCGAAAGCCCAAGGTTTCCTACGCAACGTTCATCGGCGTAGGGTGAGTCGGCCCCTAAGGCGAGGCAGAAATGCGTAGTCGATGGGAAACAGGTTAATATTCCTGTACTTGATTCAAATGCGATGTGGGGACGGAGAAGGTTAGGTTAGCAAGCTGTTGGAATAGCTTGTTTAAGCCGGTAGGTGGAAGACTTAGGCAAATCCGGGTCTTCTTAACACCGAGAAGTGATGACGAGTGTCTACGGACATGAAGTAACCGATACCACGCTTCCAGGAAAAGCCACTAAGCTTCAGTTTGAATCGAACCGTACCGCAAACCGACACAGGTGGGCAGGATGAGAATTCTAAGGCGCTTGAGAGAACTCAGGAGAAGGAACTCGGCAAATTGATACCGTAACTTCGGGAGAAGGTATGCCCTCTAAGGTTAAGGACTTGCTCCGTAAGCCCTGGAGGGTCGCAGAGAATAGGTGGCTGCGACTGTTTATTAAAAACACAGCACTCTGCTAACACGAAAGTGGACGTATAGGGTGTGACGCCTGCCCGGTGCTGGAAGGTTAATTGAAGATGTGCAAGCATCGGATCGAAGCCCCAGTAAACGGCGGCCGTAACTATAACGGTCCTAAGGTAGCGAAATTCCTTGTCGGGTAAGTTCCGACCCGCACGAATGGCGTAACGATGGCCACACTGTCTCCTCCTGAGACTCAGCGAAGTTGAAGTGGTTGTGAAGATGCAATCTACCCGCTGCTAGACGGAAAGACCCCGTGAACCTTTACTGTAGCTTTGCATTGGACTTTGAAGTCACTTGTGTAGGATAGGTGGGAGGCTTTGAAGCAGAGACGCCAGTCTCTGTGGAGCCGTCCTTGAAATACCACCCTGGTGTCTTTGAGGTTCTAACCCAGACCCGTAATCCGGGTCGGGGACCGTGCATGGTAGGCAGTTTGACTGGGGCGGTCTCCTCCCAAAGAGTAACGGAGGAGTTCGAAGGTTACCTAGGTCCGGTCGGAAATCGGACTGATAGTGCAATGGCAAAAGGTAGCTTAACTGCGAGACCGACAAGTCGAGCAGGTGCGAAAGCAGGACATAGTGATCCGGTGGTTCTGTATGGAAGGGCCATCGCTCAACGGATAAAAGGTACTCCGGGGATAACAGGCTGATTCCGCCCAAGAGTTCATATCGACGGCGGAGTTTGGCACCTCGATGTCGGCTCATCACATCCTGGGGCTGTAGTCGGTCCCAAGGGTATGGCTGTTCGCCATTTAAAGTGGTACGTGAGCTGGGTTTAAAACGTCGTGAGACAGTTTGGTCCCTATCTGCAGTGGGCGTTGGAAGTTTGACGGGGGCTGCTCCTAGTACGAGAGGACCGGAGTGGACGAACCTCTGGTGTACCGGTTGTAACGCCAGTTGCATAGCCGGGTAGCTAAGTTCGGAAGAGATAAGCGCTGAAAGCATCTAAGCGCGAAACTCGCCTGAAGATGAGACTTCCCTTGTGGTTTAACCACACTAAAGAGTCGTTCGAGACCAGGACGTTGATAGGTGGGGTGTGGAAGCGCGGTAACGCGTGAAGCTAACCCATACTAATTGCTCGTGAGGCTTGACTCTATCATTTGAAGAACTTCAAAAGATAAAAGCTTACTGACTGATTCAGTCATCACCAAATAATTGATTAAGGCTTTACCGATTTGTAACAGTTTAAGTTTGGCGGCCATAGCGAGTTGGTCCCACGCCTTCCCATCCCGAACAGGACCGTGAAACGACTCAGCGCCGATGATAGTGTGGTTCTTCCATGTGAAAGTAGGTCACCGCCAAACACCCATTCCGAAGCCCCCGACTGATGTCGGGGGCTTTTTACATACCTGTCGGTTCTATCGGTTTGGCGATAGGTGATGGGGTAAGGGTGCAAGAATATTGATGAATCGATACCTATTGAGTGTTCGTGCATTCTTGGTATTTGGATTATGTGTAGGAAAACGTTGCGTTGTTTACACCACAGGTTGAGAATGAAGCCTGCAAGACCTCAAACGGCGTATCGCCGTTCAAACTGCGGTGCGGCTTCACAGTGTTATAGAAATTAACAAAGCGGCACAACTCCTTTCGCCAGTGTTCCGGACTGTCAAACAACTGTTTCCCATGCCACATCTCCATCAGGGTGCGGATAACCCGTTCCGCCTTACCGTTGGTCTGCGGACGGGCAACCCGGGTAAACTTTTGACCAATCCCGTTCTCATAACAGGCTACACCGAAAGCATGGTTGGCCGAGCCTTTATATTCCGTACCGTTGTCGGAGTAAACGCACTCAATCAGGTATGGACAGGGATCAATCAGGTGTCCAGTCAGAAACTTGGCGGCACTGTCTGCAGTTTTGTCCGGCAAAATGGCGGAGTATAGCTCCCTTGAGAAATCGTCGATGGCGACAAACAGGTAATCCCGATTATCGGTGGCTTTCTGCCCTTTGAGCAGCGGCAGCCGTTTGGTATCGAGATGTACCAGCTCTCCGGGGTAGGATTTATTGTAGCGTTTGGCCTGCCTTTTGAGTTTTTCCTGAATGCCGCGTTCTACCTTGGCCAGGCGTTTCATTCCGTACTTTGCCTGTTTGAAACGGTTGTTGGTACTGGTTTGGGGTTTGAGCAGTCTGCCCCTTGCGGCTTTAAGTGCGCGGTAAATGGTGACGCGGCTGACTTGGTAGCGGCGTGCCAGGGAGGTTACGCTTTCCTTCCCCTGCGTGTAGGCCAGCCAAATGGCTTGGCGGTGGTGCGGGGTGAGACGGGTGTTTTTGTGCATGTTCATGTTTCAGTATTCTCCTGGAAATACTGTAAACAACGCTACTAGTTTCTACATGACCATGCTTTTTGAAAGGATGTTTTCCGTAGAGGAACGTAAGTATGTACCAACGGTGTATTGATATTAATTGTCGGATAATGTCTTTTTAAGAGCTTTAATGCGTGTTCTGATGCGGTCAATGTCGGCGTGATTAGACCCCGTTGACGCATTTTTTGAAAACTTTTATTGGCAACAAATAGGGAAGCCAAACCATTATTTTCAAAAAAGTGGTTAGGCATCAGTGGTCTTGCAACGAAAATATCATCATTGAAATAAATAAAATGTTCACTTAAATCTGGAATTTTATATAAGTTTGCTTCAATGACGTGGGAATTGAACGTTGGTAAGTATTTGGCATCAATAATTTGCGAATGATTGATTAATTTAATTTTAGAATGGGCGTTTTCATCTAACCATTTAGGTTTTTGATCTGCCGTTACAATAAAAATATTGCGGACCCACGGCATAAACTTTTGTACGGCCTGTACTGAATAAAAAAGTTCATTATGGTTGGAAAAGCGGGCAGGGTCGGTCGCATACAGGCCGATATCTTCCTGATCGATGGGTTGCAGGGTACGGTAATACTGTTCTTGCCATGCTTTATCGGTATTGTCGACCCAAGTAAAAACAACATCGATAGGAAAGTTTGGCAAAACGTTTTCTGTGAGTGATGCAAGATTGGCATCTGCATTGATTAGAGTGAATTCTTCAGTTTCAGGAATAGGCTGTTCTACATTATAAGGAGGAAAGCGTTTATTTAGAAAATCCCTAAAGAAAATATGGGGCTCTCTAAAAAATTTTCTAATTTTATTTAAATTCATTTGAAACTTTCTAATACTACAAAATAGAAACAGTTGATTCTGTTATGTTTTGAAGTTATCCAAACGTTACCGCTTCAGCCAATACTTTGCCGGCCAAGTCTTTAGGCGACAGGTTCGGCTCGCCTTGCAACGGCCAGTCGATGCCGACGGTCGGATCATTCCAAATCAGCGAGTGTTCGGCTTTTGGGTTGTAATAGTCTGTACATTTGTAGACGAACTCAGCTTCATCGCTCAGTACATAGAAGCCGTGAGCGAAACCTTCGGGTACCCACAGTTGGCGTTTGTTTTCTGCGGACAGAATCTCGCCTACCCATTTGCCGAAAGTGGGGGAGTCTTTACGCATATCGACGGCCACGTCGAATACTTCACCGACAACCACGCGTACGAGTTTGCCTTGTGTGTTTTCAGTTTGATAGTGCAGGCCGCGCAATACGCCTTTGCCGGATTTGGAGTGGTTTTCCTGCACGAAGGTGCGTTCGCAGACTTGGGTTTTAAACCACTCGTCGCGGAAGGTTTCTATAAAAAAGCCGCGCGCGTCGCCGAAGACTTGGGGCTCAAGCAGTTTTACGTCAGGAATGGCGGTATCAATGATGTTCATCTTTTTATCTTTCATCTAAAGGCCGTCTGAAAAGTTTCAGACGGCCTCAAACATTATTTTTTCAACAGACGCAGCAAATATTGGCCGTATTGGTTTTTCGCCATCGGGCGCGCCAGTTCTTCCAGTTTTTCATCGGAAAGCCAACCGTTGCGCCAAGCGATTTCTTCCAGGCAGGCGATTTGCAGGTCTTGGATGTTTTGCACGGTTTGGACGAATGAAGCGGCTTCGTGCAGGCTCTCGTGGGTGCCGGTATCCAACCATGCGAAACCGCGTCCCAAAAGTTGTACCGACAATGAACCGTCTTCCAAATACATTTGGTTGAGGTCGGAAATTTCCAATTCGCCGCGGGCGGACGGTTTGATTTGTTTGGCGAATTCGACGACGCGTCGGTCGTAGAAGTACAAGCCGGTTACCGCCCAATCGGATTTTGGCTGTTGCGGTTTCTCTTCGATAGACAGGGCGTTGAAGTTTTCGTCAAATTCGACTACGCCGAAACGCTCTGGGTCTTTGACCTGATAACCGAATACGGTTGCGCCGCGGGTCTTTGCGGCGGCCTGTTTCAATGTTTGCGTAAACGATTGACCGTAGAAAATATTGTCGCCCAAAACCAAGCAAACATTGTCGTTGCCGATAAATTCTTCGCCGATGATAAATGCCTGTGCCAAGCCGTCCGGACTGGGTTGAACGGCATAGCTGATGGAAATGCCGAAATCTCTACCGTCGCCGAGCAGACGTTTGAAAGAGGCGTTGTCTTCAGGCGTGGTAATCACCAAAATATCGCGGATTCCTGCCAGCATCAATACGGACAGGGGATAGTAAATCATAGGCTTGTCGTACACGGGCAGCAGTTGTTTGGATACGCCGCGCGTGATGGGGTAGAGGCGTGTGCCGCTGCCGCCGGCAAGGATGATGCCTTTCATGGGTTTTCTCCTGAGTAGTGTGTGTTTGCATGATTTTCAGACGGCCTAATATGGGAACAGGCCGTCTGAAAACTTATTTTCCTGTGCCTAAACGCTCTAAACGATAGCTGCCGTTCAATACGTTTTGCCACCAGTTTTTATTGTCCAAATACCATTGTACTGTTTTGCGGATGCCGGATTCGAATGTTTCCTGAGGTTTCCAGCCCAGCTCCTTGCTGATTTTGGCGGCGTCGATGGCGTAGCGTACGTCATGGCCGGGGCGGTCTTGTACGAAAGTAATCAAATCTTCATAACGTGCCACACCGGCCGGTTTTTCAGGAACAAGCTCTTCCAGCAGGGTACAGATGGTTTTGACGACTTCAATATTGGCTTTTTCATTGTGGCCGCCAATATTGTAGGTTTCGCCGACAACACCTTCGGTAACAACCTGATACAGCGCGCGCGCGTGGTCTTCGACAAACAGCCAGTCGCGGATTTGCATACCGTCGCCGTACACAGGCAGCGGTTTGCCGTCGAGCGCGTTCAGAATTATCAAAGGAATGAGTTTTTCAGGAAAATGGTAGGGGCCGTAGTTGTTGGAGCAGTTGGTTACGATGGTCGGCAAACCATAAGTACGCAACCATGCGCGGACGAGGTGGTCGCTGGACGCTTTAGAAGCAGAGTAGGGGCTGGACGGCGTGTATGGCGTGGTCTCGGTAAATAAATCGTCTGTGCCATGCAAATCGCCATAGACTTCATCGGTGGAAATATGGTGGAAACGGAAGGCTTCGCGCTTTTCAGACGGCATTTGTTGCCAGTAGGCGCGGGCCGCTTCAAGCAGATTGAATGTACCGACGATATTGGTTTGGATAAACTCACCTGCAGAATCGATAGAGCGGTCGACATGGCTTTCCGCTGCCAAGTGCATCACGGCATCAGGCTGGTGTTGTGCGAATACGCGGTCGAGTTCGGCTCGGTCGCAAATATCCACTTGCTCAAAAGCATAGCGAGGATTATCGGCTACCTCGGTCAAAGATTCCAAATTGCCGGCATAAGTCAGCTTATCGACATTGACGACAGAGTCTTGGGTGTTTTGGATAATATGACGGACAACGGCAGAGCCGATAAAGCCCGCGCCGCCGGTAACAAGGATTTTTTTCATAAATTTCAGAGGATAGCCAAAAAATATGAACGGATTATAGCAGACAGAAAGTGTGTTTTTGAGATAAAGAGACCGTCTGAAAACATCTCTTTCAGACGGCCTGTATCAGGTCAACTTAATTGTCGTAGCCATTTGGGTTGTTGCTGACCCAACTCCATGAGTCTTCCATCATCTGCGCCAAATCACGCTTGGTTTCCCAGCCGGTTTGCGCTTTGGTGTAGGCAGGGTCGGCATAGAAACAGACCAAATCGCCATCACGACGCGGTTTGATTTGGAAAGGAATGGTCAAGCCGGAGGCCGCTTCAAAGGCACGGATGATTTCTAATACCGAATAAGCACGTCCCGAACCCAAATTAAACAGATGTACGCCCGAAACATCGCTTTTCGCTTGCATCGCCGCCACATGGCCTTCCGCCAAATCCATCACATGGATATAGTCGCGCATACCTGTACCGTCTGAGGTGGGGTAGTCATCGCCAAAAACCGACAACTGCGGCAGCTTGCCTGAAGCCACTTGGCGGATATAAGGCAGCAGATTATTTGGGATGCCGTTTGGCTGCTCGCCGATCAAACCACTTTCATGCGCACCGATAGGGTTGAAATAGCGCAACAAAATCACGTTCCAACGCGGATCGGCCTTTTGGATATCCGTCAAAATGCGCTCCACCATAGACTTCGACGTGCCGTAAGGGCTGGTCGTATCTCCCGGTTGCATATCTTCCGTATAAGGCACTTTACCCGGATCGCCGTAAACCGTAGCCGATTAGCTGAACACAATCTTAAATACGCCGGCACGCGCCATTTCTTCTGCCAATACCAAGCTGCCCGACACATTGTTGTCATAGTATTTCATTGGTTCGGCCACGCTTTCGCCGACTGCCTTTAAGCCGGCAAAATGGATCACCGATTCGATTTTGTGTTCGGCAAAAATGCGCTGCAACACCGTACGGTCGCGGATGTCGTCTTGGTAAAACGGAATGTCTTTTCCGGTAATTTGTTTCAGGCGCGGCAGAATATGGATGCTGGAATTGCACAAATTGAGACCTTTGCAAAATTCCCCAAATGTAGGAAAACGTTGCGTTGTTTACACCACAGGTTGAGAAAAATAAGCCTGCAAGACCTCAAACGGCGTATCGCCGTTCAAACTGCGGTGTGGCTTCACAGTGTTATAGAAATTAACAAAGCGGCACAACTCCTTTCGCCGGTGTTCCGGACTGTCAAACAACTGTTTCTCATGCCACATCTCCATCAGGGTACGGATAACCCGTTCCGCCTTACCGTTGGTCTGCGGACGGGCAACCCGGGTAAACTTTTGACCAATCCCGTTCTCATAACAGGCTACACTGAAAGCATGGTTGGCCGAGCCTTTGTATCCCGTACCGTTATCAGAGTAAATGCACTCAATCAGATATGGGCAGGGATCAATCAGGTGTTCGGTCAGAAACTTGGCGGCACTGTCTGCGGTTTTGTCCGGCAAAATGGCGGAGTATAGCTCCCTTGAGAAATCGTCGATGGCGACAAACAGGTAATCCCGATTATCGGTGGCTTTCTGCCCTTTGAGCAGCGGCAGCCGTTTGGTATCGAGATGTACCAGCTCTCCGGGGTAGGATTTATTGTAGCGTTTGGCCTGCCTTTTGAGTTTTTCCTGAATGCTGCGTTCTACCTTAGCTAGGCGTTTCATTCCGTACTTTGCCTGTTTGAAACGGTTGTTGGTACTGGTTTGGGGTTTGAGCAGTCTGCCCCTTGCGGCTTTAAGTGCGCGGTAAATGGTGACGCGGCAGACTTGGTAGCGGCGTGCCAGGGAGGTGACGCTTTCCTTTTCCTGCGTGTAGGCCAGCCAAATGGCTTGGCGGTGGTGCGGGGTGAGACGGGTGTTTTTGTGCATGTTCATGTTTCAGTATTCTCCTGGAAATACTGTAAACAACGCTACTAGTTTCTACACCCCAAAATCCCCTAAATTCCCACAAAGACATTTAGGGGATTTCTCATGAGCACCTTCTTCCAACAAACCGCATAATCCATGATTGCCAAACACATCGACCGCTTCCCACTATTGAAGTTGGATCAAGTGATTGATTGGCAACCGATCGAACAGTACCTGAATCGTCAAAGAACCCGTTACCTTAGAGACCACCGCGGACGTCCCGCCTATCCACTGCTATCCATGTTCAAAGCCGTCCTGCTCGGACAATGGCACAGCCTCTCCGATCCCGAACTCGAACACAGCCTCATCACCCGCATCGACTTCAACCTGTTTTGCCGTTTCGACGAACTGAGCATCCCCGATTACAGCACCTTATGCCGCTACCGCAACCGGCGGCGCAAGACAACACCCTGTCCGAACTGCTGGAACTGATTAACCGCCAACTGACCGAAAAAGGCCTAAAAGTAGAGAAAGCATCCGCCGCCGTCATTGACGCCACCATTATTGAGACCGCCGGTAGCAAACAGCGTCAGGCTATAGAAGTGGATGAGGAAGGACAAGTCAGCGGCCAAACCACACCGAGCAAAGATAAAGATGCCCGTTGGATAAAGAAAAACGGCCTCTACAAACTCGGTTACAAACAACATACCCGTACCGATGCGGAAGGTTGGTTGGGACATGAAGTTACCCGCCTGACCGTATGCGAATACCTCAAACCATTGTTTGCAGACGGCATCGATACACTGGTGTTGGGCTGCACGCACTTTCCCTTGCTCAAGCCCTTAATCGGTAGGGAGGCGGGTAATGTCGCGTTGGTTGATTCTGCAATTATGATGGCTGAAGAAACAGCACGCGTCCTTGCGCAGGAGGAATTACTCAATACTGACAACAATAATCCCGACTATCGTTTTTATGTCAGCGATATTCCTTTGAAATTCAGAACGATAGGCGAACGTTTTCTGGGTAGGACGATGGAGCAGATTGAAATGGTGTCTTTGGGTTAGGCAAAGTTTGCTCAAACACCCGCATATCTGGAGTAAGGATGTGCGGGTGTTTTTTGTGAAGATACGTCAGAAAATGTTTGCAAATTACATTTTAAGTTAATAGAATATAAACTATTATCATTTTTAAAAAAGTTGATATGAAAAATTCACTTATTGCCCAAGCAGCCGGTATCCTGCCTGTGCTGCTGCTTTCTGCCTGCGCGGGCGGCGGCAGTTTCGATTTGGACAGCGTGGAAACGAAACAGCACAACCCGCAGTCCGAAGCACCGAAATACCAAGACGAACAGACTGAAAAACCGGCAAAACCCGATGAAGCACAGGCGGCGGAAAACGAACGTCCGGCTTACGGTTTTGCAGCCAAAATACCGCGTCGGAATATCCATTTCAACGTGAAGCAGGGGCATCAGCCACTGTCGGATGCGGATTGGGTGAAATTGGCGGCGGGTGAACCGGATAAGTTTCCCCAAAAGGATGACATTTTTGCGATGGATAAGGGTACGCTGAACGAATCCATTACAACGGGCGACGGCAAAAGCCGCGTGGAAGGATACACGAAATTCAAGTATGTCCGCTCGGGCTATATCTACCGCAACGGTGCCAATAAAATCGATCCCAAAAACAATATCGCCCTTTTCGGTCCGGACGGCTACCTTTTCTACAAAGGCAGCAATCCTTCCCAAGCTCTGCCGATGGGCAAAGCGATTTACAAAGGTACTTGGGATTATGTAACCGATGCCAAGGAAAAACAGAAGTTTCCCCAGTTGGGTAGTCCGCCAGCGGGGGATAGGTACGGGGCTTTGTCTGCCGAGGAAGCGGATGTGTTGCGCAATGAAAGCGAGGCACCGAAAGGTCAGACCGATTTCGGGCTGACCAGCAAGTTTGAGGTGGATTTCGCCGCCAAGACCATGACCGGCGCGCTCTACCGCAATAACCGGATTACCCATAACGAAACCGAAAATAAAACCAAACAAATTAAACGGTACGACATTCAGGCTAACCTGCACGGCAACCGCTTCAAAGGTAAGGCGTTGGCTGCGGATAAAGATACTGGGAACGGTCATCCCTTCGTTTCTGATTCTGACAGTCTGGAAGGTGGTTTCTACGGGCCTCAGGGTGACGAGTTGGGCGGTAAGTTTTTGGCAAACGATAAGAAAGTGCTTGCCGTATTCAGTGCGAAACAGAAAGACGATGCAGAAAAACCATTGGCTGAAACCTTTATGGACGCTTACCGCATCGGTGCGGATTTTGTGAAAAAACAGATTGACAGCTTCGGCAACGTGGCCAAACTGCTGATTGACGGCGTAGAGCTTGCGCTTGTGCCGTCCGAAGGCACTCAGACGGCATTCCAGCATGTATTTGAGAAAGACGGTGTGAAGGTGTCGGTATGCTGCTCCAATTTGGATTACCTGCATTTCGGGGTGTTGGAACACGGCGGTTCGCACGATATGTTCCTGCAGGGCAGCCGTACGCCGGTTTCCGATATGCCTGTAACGGCGGGAGAGGCGGTATATCGCGGTACATGGTCGGGTACTATTGTTAATGGTACGAGCTGGAGTGCCGAACCTTCCAATAAGGAAGGCGGTAACCGGGCGGAGTTTAAAGTTAATTTTGCCGAGAAAACCCTCAACGGTATGCTGACGGCGAAAGACCGCATTGCCCCCGTATTCACCATCACTGCCACGATTCAGGGCAACGGTTTTTCAGGTGTGGCGAAAACCGGTGAAAACGGCTTTGCATTAGATCCGAAAAATACCATCGATCCGAAACGGACGAATATCCGTGCAGATGTGTCCGGCGGCTTCTACGGCAAAACCGCCATTGAGATGGGCGGATCGTTCTCCGGAAATACATTGGAGGGAGAAAGCGGCAAGGCGGCAGTGGTATTCGGTACGAAACGCCAACAGCTTGTCCGGTAAACTGGGCTGCCGGTTGACAGAGGAAAGTTCTTCAGACGGCATATCGGCTTTAAATGCCGTCTGAAGGCAGTAAGTAGAGAAATGATATGAAACAGCAACATTTGTTCCGATTAAATATTTTATGCCTGTCGCTGATGACTGCGCTGCCTGCTTATGCGGATGTTTTACCGTCCGGACAAGTGTGGGAAAAGCAGCTCGATACCGTGCAGGTCAATGCGAAAAAACAGAAAACCCGCCGTGATAACGAAGTAACCGGGCTGGGCAAGCTGGTCAAATCTTCCGAGACGCTAAGTAAAGAACAGGTTTTGAATATCCGAGACCTGACCCGTTACGATCCGGGTATTGCCGTGGTCGAACAGGGTCGGGGCGCAAGTTCCGGCTATTCAATACGCGGCATGGATAAAAACCGTGTTTCCTTAACGGTAGACGGCGTTTCGCAAATACAGTCCTACACCGCGCAGGCGGCATTGGGTGGGACGAGGACGGCGGGCAGCAGCGGCGCAATCAATGAAATTGAGTATGAAAACGTTAAGGCCGTTGAAATCAGCAAGGGTTCGAATTCATCAGAATACGGAAACGGCGCATTGGCAGGTTCGGTCGCATTTCAAACCAAAACCGCAGCCGACATTATCGGAGAGGGAAAACAGTGGGGCATTCAGAGTAAAACTGCCTATTCTGGAAAAGACCATGCCCTGACACAGTCCCTTGCGCTTGCAGGACGCAGCGGCGGCGCGGAAGCCCTCCTTATTTATACTAAACGGCGGGGGCAGGAAATCCATGCGCATAAAGATGCTGGTAAAGGTGTGCAGAGTTTCAACCGGCTGATACCGGTCGAGGATACCCATCCGTACGCAAATTTCATTGTCGAAGAGGAATGTTCCAATGGATATGCGGCCTGTAAAGACAATGCGAAAAAAGATGCTTTGGCCAAAGATGAGCGCAAAACCGTCAGCACGCAGGATTATACCGGCCCCAGCCGCTTCCTTGCGGACCCGCTTGAGTATGGCAGCCAATCATGGCTGTTCCGACCGGGTTGGCATTTGGACAACCGCCATTATGTCGGAGCCGTTCTTGAACGTACGCAGCAGACCTTTGATACACGGGATATGACTGTTCCTGCCTATTTTACCGAGGCCGACCTGAATGAAAGTGTCCGGAGAAACGGTACGCCGAGCGGCTTTGGCAAATATTCGGGCAATAATAAGGCCGAAAGGCTGTTTGTTCAGGGAGAGGGCGGTACATTGCAGGGTATCGGTTACGGTACCGGCGTGTTTTATGATGAACGCCATACTAAAAACCGGTACGGGGTCGAATATGTTTACCATAATGCTGACAAGGATACCTGGGCCGATTACGCCCGACTTTCTTATGACCGGCAAGGTATAGATTTGGACAACCGTTTGCAGCAGACGCATTGCTCTCACGACGGTTCGGATAAAAATTGCCGTCCCGACGGCAATAAACCGTATTCCTTCTATAAATCCGACCGGATGATTTATGAAGAAAGCCGAAACCTGTTCCAAGCAGTATTTAAAAAGGCATTTGATACGGCCAAAATCCGTCACAATTTGAGTATCAATCTAGGGTACGATCGCTTTAAGTCGCAATTGTCCCACAGCGATTATTATCTGCAAAACGCAGTTCAGGCATATGGATCGAAAACTCCGGAAGGGGAGCAGTCGCCCAATGGAAGCCAAGGCAAACCGTATTGGGTGTCTATCGGCAAGACCACGGTCAATACATCGCCGATATGCCGTTTCGGCAATAACACCTATACAGACTGCACACCGAGGAATATCGGCGGCAACGGTTATTATGCAGCCGTTCAAGACAATGTCCGTTTGGGCAGGTGGGCAGATGTCGGAGCAGGCATACGTTACGATTACCGCAGTACGCATTCGGAAGATAAGAGTGTCTCTACCGGCACTCACCGCAACCTTTCTTGGAACGCAGGCGTAGTCCTCAAGCCTTTCACCTGGATGGATTTGACTTATCGCGCTTCTACGGGCTTCCGTCTGCCGTCGTTTGCCGAAATGTACGGCTGGAGAGCCGGGGAGTCTTTGAAAACGTTGGATCTGAAACCGGAAAAATCCTTTAATAGAGAGGCAGGTATTGTATTTAAAGGGGACTTCGGCAATTTGGAAGTCAGCTATTTCAACAATGCCTATCGCGACCTGATTGCATTCGGTTATGAAACCCGAACTCAAAACGGGCAAACTTCGGCTTCTGGCGACCCCGGATACCGAAATGCTCAAAATGCACGGATAGCCGGTATCAATATTTTGGGTAAAATCGATTGGCACGGTGTATGGGGCGGGTTGCCGGACGGGTTGTATTCCACGCTTGCCTATAACCGTATCAAGGTCAAAGATGCCGATATACGCGCCGACAGGACGTTTGTAACTTCATATCTCTTTGATGCTGTCCAACCTTCACGATATGTATTGGGTTTGGGTTACGACCATCCTGACGGAATATGGGGCATCAATACGATGTTTACTTATTCCAAGGCAAAATCTGTTGACGAACTGCTAGGCAGCCAGGCGCTGTTGAACGGTAATGCCAATGCTAAAAAAGCAGCATCACGGCGGACGCGGCCTTGGCATGTTACGGATGTTTCCGGATATTACAATATCAAGAAACACCTGACCCTGCGCGCAGGCGTGTATAACCTCTTCAACTACCGGTATACCACTTGGGAGTCTGTAAGGCAGACTGCCGAAGGAGCAGTCAATAGGCACAATAATGTCGGTAGGTATAACCGCTACGCCGCACCGGGACGAAATTACACCCTGACTTTGGAGATGAAGTTTTAACCTAAGCAACCGTGCATCAAGGCAATAGGAGACCTTTGCAAAATCCCCCCAATCCCCTAAATTCCCACCAAGACATTTAGGGGGATTTCTCATGAGCACCTTCTTCCAACAAACCGCACAGGCCATGATTGCCAAACACATCGACCGCTTCCCACTATTGAAGTTGGATCAAGTGATTGATTGGCAGCCGATCGAACAATACCTGAATCGTCAAAGAACCCGTTACCTTAGAGACCACCGCGGACGTCCCGCCTATCCACTGCTATCCATGTTCAAAGCCGTCCTGCTCGGACAATGGCACAGCCTCTCCGATCCCGAACTCGAACACAGCCTCATCACCCGCATCGACTTCAACCTGTTTTGCCGTTTCGACGAACTGAGCATCCCCGATTACAGCACCTTATGCCGCTACCGCAACCGGCGGCGCAAGACAACACCCTGTCCGAACTGCTGGAACTGATTAACCGCCAACTGACCGAAAAAGGCCTAAAAGTAGAGAAAGCATCCGCCGCCGTCATTGACGCCACCATTATTGAGACCGCCGGCAGCAAACAGCGTCAGGCTATAGAAGTGGATGAGGAAGGACAAGTCAGCGGCCAAACCACACCGAGCAAAGATAAAGATGCCCGTTGGACAAAGAAAAACGGCATCTACAAACTCGGTTACAAACAACATACCCGTACAGATGCGGAAGGCTATATCGAGAAACTGCACATTACCCCCGCCAATACCCATGAGTGCAACCATCTGTCGCCTTTGCTGGAAGGTATAGCCGAAGATACGACCGTCTATGCCGACAAAGGCTATGACAGTGCGGAAAACCGACAACATCTGAAAGAACATCGGTTGCTGGACGGCATTATGCGCAAAGCCTGCCGCAACCGTCCGCTGACGGAAGCGCAAACCAAACGTAACCGATATTTGTCGAAAACCCGTTATGTGGTCGAACAAAGCTTCGGTACGCTGCACCGTAAATTCCGCTATGCGCGGGCAGCCTATTTCGGGCTGATTAAAGTGAGTGCGCAAAGCCATCTGAAGGCGATGTGTTTAAACCTGTTGAAAGCGGCTAACAGGCTAAGTGCGCCTGTTAGCGCCTAAAAGGCGGCTCGGATGCCTGATTAATCAGGTATACAAGGATAATTAAGGGGGTATTTGAGTAGAATCAGTGGATATTTGAAACAAAAACAGCCGAAAACCTGTGTTTGGATTTCGGCTGTTGGAGGAAAGGCTTTTTTGCAAAGGTCTCAGGCCGTCTGAAAGTGTTCAAGACGGCCTATCTATATTTTAAAGTATAAATTATGAATTGTTTCAGTTGGAAATTGATGGGTTGCTTACACTCTTATGCAAAACGGCTTTTATCTTCTGCCTGAAAGGATTGTTTTAGGATTTCGGATTATCAAGAACTATGTTGTCGTGCCATTCGTCATTTTTAACAATACCTAAAATCCTAAAATTGATCTTCAGGCAGAAAAGGAAAAGTGTAAAAAAAAACGCTAGGATTTCTTATATATCCGGATAAGCAATTTCATCTTCTGCGTATGGATTATTGAGCAAAAGAGGGCGTTTCCAGAAAATATTTTCACGCACCACTTTTGCAGGCACGCCAGCCAGTACACAGTTTTCAGGAAACTGTTTCTTGGCTAGAGAAAATGCCCCCAACACACAACCGTTACCAATATGTGCACCACCTAACACGGTTGCGCCATAGGCTAGCCACACATGGTCACCGATAAAAATATCTTTGGAACGGTTGAGTCGTTTGCCGGTGTCTAAATCATAGATACCATGCGAATCATCGGTACGGATTTGGTTGTTGGTAGCCAGTATACAATCATTGCCGATATGGATATTGGTTTTTTCGGCACAAGTTACATAAACGGGATTGGTGCTAGTTACGCCATTACCAATTTTAATGTTGCAATCATGGCCAACACGAAATGTGCCGAAAATACCGGCTTTTTCTCCAATGCTGAAGGTTCCGTTATTGCCTTTAAATTCAATAAAAGTATTTTTTAAGGCTGAGTTGTTGTGTAGCACAACACGATTATTTTTACCGAAAAATTGGACTTGTACATTATGCAGGCTTATTTTTCTCAACCTGTGGTGTAAACAACGCAACGTGTTCCTACACTTAAAGCTTTGTTTCTTAAATCCGCAGAGTATGCCATGGTTAGACCTTCAAAGTTGAGTATTGTACTATTTTATTTTTAATTTACTATAATCACTTTTTCAGACGACCTTCCCTACACCATATCTCGAAAATTATTACCTTGAGCAAACGAGATATACTACTCAAATAAAACCTTTTAGCACAAATATCTCGTCAGATAGGAATAGACAATATTGCCACGCTTAAAGCGTTGAGGCTTTACTGTATATTCAAGCCGCCTGAGGTGAATAGACTAAATGAACAAATAGGTATAAAAATGCAAGATTTATTAATTCAAGCGCAAAGTCTACAAAATTTATTAATTTCTCGTGCTACTGGTGGAATTACATCCGCCAACGAAAGAGAATCTAATGCACAATATTTGCAGCTAAGGCAATTATTTATCACAAACAAAGAATTTGAAAAATACATCCCAACTTTTTTACTTACATGCAGGGATTTACATCAATTTTGGAATGAAGTAAAAGCACCGCGATTTGAGAAATACGCAGAGCGCAGAGATTTTATTTATAAAGAATTTGAACCATTATTGAATTTTATAGAATTTAGTTATAGCAAGACTTGTCCTTCTGATGAATTAATCAATCAAAGCATTAAAAAACTCGATGCTATACATATAGAAAATGCTTGGAAAAAGGCTCTCGAAAGACGGATTGATGACCCAGAAGGAGCAATTACATCTGCACGAACACTGATAGAAAGTGTATGCAAATATATCTTAGATGAAGCAAAAATTACTTACGATGACAGACAGGATTTACAAAAACTGTATAAACAAACAGCCGAATATCTCAACCTTGCACCATCACAACATACGGAAGATATTTTCAAGCAAATACTAGGTGGCTGCACTGCTACCATTGAAGGATTAGGTGCATTACGAAACCGTTTGAGCGATGCGCACGGTAAGGGAAAAATAGGAGTTAATCCCAAGCCCCGTCATGCACAATTAGCCGTTAATTTATCAGGAGCACTGGCAATTTATTTACTTGAAACTTGGGAACACAAACAAAATCCTCAAAAATAACCTTTCAGGTTACCTGAAAATTTCATTTCAACCTGCACCCCAAAAAGCAGCCTGCATCCATCAAAAGGACCCCCATGAACATCACCCAAATCCTCTCTCAAGAACTCTCCGCCACCGCCGCGCAAATTACCGCCGCCGTTTCTCTTTTGGACGACGGCGCGACCGTGCCGTTTATCGCCCGCTACCGCAAGGAAGCCACGGGCGGGCTGGACGATACGCAGCTACGCCAGCTTGCCGAGCGGCTGCAATACCTGCGTGAGTTGGAAGAGCGCAAAGCCGTTGTGTTAAAAAGCATTGAAGAGCAAGGCAAGCTTTCAGACGACCTCAGGGCGCAAATCGAAGCCGCCGACAATAAAACCGCGCTGGAAGACCTGTATCTGCCCTACAAGCCCAAACGCCGCACCAAAGCACAAATCGCGCGCGAACACGGTTTGCAGCCGCTGGCGGACGTGTTGCTTGCCGAGCAACCGCAAGATGTGGAAGCCGCCGCGCAGGGCTACCTGAACGAAAACGTCCCCGACACCAAAGCCGCGCTGGACGGCGCGCGCGCGATTCTGATGGAGCAGTTTGCCGAAGACGCGGAACTCATCGGCACGCTGCGCGACAAGCTGTGGAACGAAGCCGAAATCCACGCGCAAGTCGTTGAAGGCAAAGAAACCGAAGGCGAAAAATTCAGCGATTATTTCGACCACCGCGAACCCGTGCGCGCCATGCCCAGCCACCGCGCGCTGGCGGTTTTGCGCGGCCGCAACGAAGGCGTGTTGAACATCGCGCTCAAATACCAGCCCGACGACACGCCGATTACCCAGCAAAGCGAATACGAGCAACTCATCGCCCGCCGTTTCAAGGTTTCAGACGGCCACAAATGGCTGCGTGACACCGTGCGCCTGACTTGGCGCGCGAAAATCTTTTTGTCGCTGGAACTCGAAGCCTTAGGCCGTCTGAAAGAAGCCGCCGATACCGACGCGATTACCGTGTTCGCCCGCAATCTCAAAGACTTGCTGCTCGCCGCGCCCGCCGGACGGCTGACCACGCTGGGGCTCGATCCCGGCTACCGCAACGGCGTGAAATGCTCCATAGTGGACGACACGGGCAAGCTGCTGGATACGGTCATCGTCTATTTGCACCAAGAAAACAATATGTTGGCAACGCTGTCACGCCTGATTAAACAACACGGCGTGAAGCTCATCGCCATCGGCAACGGCACTGCCAGCCGCGAAACCGACAAAATTGCGGGCGAACTGGTGCGCGGAATGCCGGAAATGGGGCTGCACAAAATCGTCGTCTCCGAAGCCGGCGCGTCGATTTATTCCGCGTCCGAACTGGCGGCGCGCGAGTTCCCCGACTTGGACGTTTCCCTGCGCGGCGCGGTGTCCATCGCCCGCAGGCTGCAAGACCCGCTTGCCGAGTTGGTCAAAATCGACCCCAAATCCATCGGCGTGGGGCAGTATCAGCACGACGTGAACCAAAGCCAGCTCGCCAAATCGCTGGACGCAGTGGTCGAAGACTGCGTGAACGCCGTCGGCGTGGACGTGAACACCGCCTCCGCCCCGCTCTTGGCGCGGATTTCCGGTTTGAATCAAACCCTTGCCCAAAACATCGTTGCCTACCGCGATGAAAACGGCGCGTTCGACAGCCGCAAAAAACTGCTGAAAGTGCCGCGTTTGGGCGAAAAAACCTTCGAGCAGGCGGCGGGCTTTTTGCGGATTAACGGCGGCAAAGAGCCGCTGGACGCAAGCGCCGTCCACCCCGAAGCCTACCCCGTCGTCGCCAAAATGCTGGCGCAACAAGGCATTACCGCCGCCGAACTCATCGGCAACCGCGAGCGCGTGAAGCAAATCAAAGCGTCCGACTTCACCGACGAACGCTTCGGCCTGCCGACCATTCTGGACATCCTGTCCGAGCTGGAAAAACCCGGCCGCGACCCGCGCGGCGAGTTTCAGACGGCCTCCTTCGCCGAAGGCATCCACGAAATCAGCGACTTGCAAGTCGGCATGATACTCGAAGGCGTGGTTTCCAACGTCGCCAACTTCGGCGCGTTCGTGGACATCGGCGTCCATCAGGACGGCTTGGTGCACATCTCCGCCCTGTCCAATAAATTCGTCCAAGACCCGCGCGAAGTCGTGAAAGCCGGCGACGTGGTGAAAGTGAAAGTGCTGGAAGTCGATGCTGCCAGAAAACGCATCGCGCTGACCATGCGCTTGGATGACGAACCGGGCGGCGCAACCAAAGGCAACAGGTCGTCTGAAACCCGACATCAGGAACGCCGCGACCGCAAACCCCAACGCAACGACCGCGCCCCAACCAATTCGGCGATGGCGGATGCGTTTGCGAAGTTGAAGCGTTAAGGTAGAAAACCAATTGAAGGCCGTCTGAAAAGTGATGTTCAGACGGCCTTTATCGTATGGGGCGAATGAGATAATTGGTGGAATGGATATAGTAATGCGCCCGTTGAATGTTACCGATACATTTTGTAGTGGGTATCTGCAAATAAGCGTATAGTTCCAAATATTACAAATCCATCATCACAACCCAAGGAGTTCAAACCATGAAACCTGTTTTGTTTGCCGCGTTGATTTCCTGTTTCTCCGTTGCTGCGTATGCGGCCTGTACCGACAGCCAGCAGCAGTGCGTGATTTATAAAAACGGCAATGTTGCGACAGAAGGCGGCTGTACGGTCAGCAAGTGTCAAAGTGCCGATGCACAAGTGTTGAAATGGAAGCTGAAAAACGGCAAAGGCGTAACCGTGGAAATCGGAAAAAACGGTAAGGTTTTGGTGAACAAGAAACCGGGTGCGAAAGCGAACAACAGCAATGCGTCAGGCATGGGTTTGACATGCTATGCCGCCGATGCGGACAAACGCGAACAGTTCTGCTCGACCAATTATTGATTGGATTGTTGCTTTGATTAAAGGCCGTCTGAAAAGTGTTTCAGACGGCCTTGATGTTTATCCTTCCGATATTTTTTCATTGAGAAAGTCGATAAAGCTGCGTACTTTCGCGCTGAGAAAGGCCCTGTCGACATAAGTGGCGTTCAGTTGGTCTGCCCAGATGGTGTAATCGGGCAGGAGTTGGATCAATGTGCCGTCCTTCAATTCCTGCTGAACTGCCCAAAGGGGCTGATAGCCTATGCCTGCGCCTGCTTTAATCAGCTCGCGGATCATCAATGTGTTGTCGCTGCGGATAACCGGGGAGAGATGGAGAATGGCTTTTTCTGCGGTAGCGCGGTGGGTAATTTCCTGGTCTTGTTGACTGGTATAGGAAGGCAGGATGGCTTGGTGCTGCATGACGGCTTCGGGTGTATCGGGTGTGCCGTGTCGGGCAAGATAGTCGGGGCGGCAAGCAGAACGAACTCGATTTTGGCCAGCGGTTTGACGATCAGCGAAGGGGAGGGGGTTTTGGAAACGCGCAAGGCGAGATCGAAGCCTTCGGCGATAAGGTCGATATGGCGGTTGTCGAGGACGAGGTCGAGCGTGACTTTGGGATAACGCTGGCGGTATTCGGCCAACCATGCGCTCATATTACCGCCTGCAAACCACAGGGGCATGGTTACGCGCAACATACCTTGCGGCGTGTCGGCGCCGCCTGCCGCTTTTTGGGCGGCGGTGTCCAAGGTATCCAGCGCGTAGCTGCATTGGCGGTAGTATTCTTCGCCTGCTTCGGTCAGGTGGAGGTTGCGGCTGTTGCGGTGTAAGAGCTTGGCTTGAATGGTGTTTTCCAGATGGCTGACGTGTTCGCTGGCCATGGCGGTGGAGATGTCGAGCTGATCGGCGGCACGGGTAAAACTGCCGCTTTGAACCACTTGGCGGAAAACTTTTAGGCTGAATAGGGTATCCATGATTTCTTATTAGGAAACGTTGTATCAACAATTCGAGTATATATCTCTTACTGGGAATTATCTATACTGCACTTATTGAAATTGCTCACTACCTCTTTCAGGTAGCCATTAAAATAAGGATTATTAAGATGTCAGCCCTCAAATCATTCCAACCTATTGTATTGTCTGTCTTGCGTATTGTTGCGGCGTATCTGTTTTTGCTGCATGGCACGGCCAAGTTTTTCAGTTTCCCGATGTCCATGGGCGGCGCACCTGAAGGCTTGATGCTGGTGGCCGGTATTTTGGAAATTGTCGGCGGTATCTTATTGATATTGGGCCTGCTTACCCGTCCGACCGCGTTTATTTTGTCCGGTCAGATGGCTGTCGCCTACTTTATGGCCCACGCGTCTTCCGGTAATGTTTTGTTCCCATTGGCCAACCATGGCGAATCTGCCGTTTTGTTTTGCTTCGTGTTTTTGTATCTGGCAGTAGCCGGTGGCGGAGCGTGGGCTTTGGATAATGTTTTTGGTAAAGATAAAGATTAATTTAAGGAAAAGATCATGACTTATTCTGTTTTGCAACAAGCTGCTGAAACCCGTCGTTCTATCTATGCATTGAACAATATCCTGCCTCTGTCCAATGAGGAAGTAACCAAAATCATCGAACACGCCGTTTTGCATACGCCGTCTGCTTTCAATTCGCAATCTGCCCGAGTGGTCGTATTGTTTGGCGAAGAACATGCCAAAGTGTGGCATTTTGTCGAAGAAGCGTTGCGTGCGGTTGTTCCTGCCGAGCAGTTTGAAGCCACTGCACAAAAACTGAACTTGTTTAAAGCAGGCGCGGTGACAGTTTTGTTCTTTGAAGATCAAGATGTTGTCAAAGGTTTGCAAGAGCAGTTCCCATCTTATGCGGCCAACTTTCCGATCTGGGCGGATCAGGCAAATGCCATGGTTCAATATGCCGTTTGGACAACATTGGCGGCTACCGGTATCGGCGCCAATCTGCAACACTACAATCCGCTGCCTGATGCGGCTATTGCTAAAGAATGGAATCTGCCGGAAAGCTGGTTGTTGCGTGCGCAAATGGTGATTGGCGGTATCGCGGCTCCAGCCGGTGAAAAAACCTTCCAACCAATCGAAGGCCGTCTGAAAGTATTCGGCGCATAAATGAAATGATGTTTTACATAAAGGGCGCGATGTTTGCGCCTTTTTTGAAATTGCAAAATAAAAGGCCGTCTGAAAACAGTTTCAGACGGCCTTTTATCTATGCCATTAAATCAACCGCGGCGCCAAGTCGTACCGCCGGCGTTGTCTTCCAGAATAATTTTGTGTTCGTTCAGAAGGTCGCGGATACGGTCGGATTCCTCCCAGTTTTTATCCGCGCGTGCCTGTTTGCGTTGGGCGATCAAATCGTCGATTTCCTCGTTGGACAGGCCGTCTGAAACAGCACCGCCTTGCAGAAATTCAATCGGATCGCGTTGCAACAGGCCGATGATACCGCCCAAAGCTTTCAGGCAGCCGGCGAGGTGGGCGTCATTGGTTTTGTTCACTTCACCTGCCAGTTCGAACAACACGGCAACTGCTTCAACCGTACCGAAATCGTCGTTCATGGCGGCGTAGAAACGGTGGGTGTAGTCATTGGCGTTTTCAGACAAATCAAACTCAGCTGCTGGTGTGTTTTTCAACGTGGTGTACAGACGGGTCAGCGCACCTTTTGCGTCGTCCAAATGCGCGTCGGAGTAGTTCAACGGGCTGCGGTAGTGGGCGCGCAGGATGAAGAAACGCACGACTTCCGGGTCGTATTGTTTCAACACTTCGCGGATGGTGAAGAAGTTGCCCAACGATTTGGACATTTTTTCGCCGTCCACACGGATGAAGCCGTTGTGCAGCCAGTATTTGACATGGCTGGCAATGCTTTGACCGTGGTGGGTTTGCGCGTGGTCGTGGCCGCAGGTATGACCGCTGGCGCCGACGCTTTGGGCGATTTCATTTTCATGGTGTGGGAACTGCAAGTCCGCGCCGCCGCCGTGGATGTCGAAAGTATCACCGAACAGGTTTTCACTCATGGCAGAGCATTCAATATGCCAACCCGGACGGCCGTTGCCCCAAGGGCTTTCCCATGCCGGTTCGCCTGCTTTGGCCGCTTTCCACAACACAAAATCAAGCGGATCGCGTTTGAAACTGTCTACTTCCACGCGCTCGCCTGCGCGCAGGTCATCCAACGATTTGCCCGACAATTGGCCGTAAGCGGAAAATTCGCGCACGGCGTAGTAAACGTCGCCGTTTGCGGCAGGATATGCCTTGCCGTTTTGAATCAGGGTTTCAATCATGGCAATCATTTGCGGAATATTTTCTGTTGCCTTCGGCTCAATATCCGGACGCAACACACCCAAAGCATCGGCATCTTCGTGCATAGCCTGAATGAAACGCGCGGTCAGCTCGCCGATGGTCTCGCCGTTTTCAGCTGCGCGGGCAATGATTTTGTCGTCGATATCGGTGATGTTGCGCACATAAGTGAGCGGATAACCGCACTCGCGCAACCAGCGGGCAATCATGTCGAATACCACCATCACGCGGGCATGGCCTAAGTGGCAATAGTCGTAAACAGTCATGCCGCAAACGTACATACGCACGTTTTTAGGATCGATGGGATAGAAGGATTCTTTTTGACGGGTAAGGGTGTTGTAGATGGTGGTCATGTTTAATTTTCTGTACTATTTAAATTAATGAATTTAGCCAAAAATGAAGGACGAGCATAAAATGCTCTGGATGTAGAACCATGTCCTGATCCTTTTGTTCTTGGTTGGATATATATACCCATCTTGCCTGTCAGGAAATTAAATCCTTTATTTGGGTCTAGAATGGTCTGACGTACTAAATTGTAATCAGCTTTTACTGATTCATATAAATCAGAACCTTCATTCAAATCAAATTCGACAATATCATAAACAAAACTAGGGTCATCAACAGTTCTCCCAACAGTTCTTGCAACAACGACTGCTTTTTTTAATTTTGATAGTAAGTGGCTATCTTCAAATTCTTTCTGACAAACATTGACAGGATCAATCATAGTAATAGCCATCGTTTCTTTGAATGCTAATCTACCATTTCTTAGGGTTTTTATTGGGATAGATTTTAATTCCCATGAACCGAAGTTGGGTGATTGGGCAGAATTTAACGGCAACTCCAAAAAACGTTCTACTACATGTCCCGCCCAACCTTTATTAACTTTTCCTGATGGAGCATAGACAGTAACATTATATTCTCTTGCTAAATCATGTAGGTTCTTTCCAAGTAAATCCTGCATTTTCACAATAGCCTCTCTACGTTCCATTAGTTATCCTTTTCTCTGCCAATTCAAAAAAATTTTGCTTCATCTCACATCCGCAAAATTTCCGTCCATTTTTTATAGCAGCAACGCCTGTTGTTCCACTGCCCATAAATGGGTCGAAAATCAAATCGCCAACATTAGATGCAGCTAATATACAGCGCTCTAGCAATGCTAGCGGTTTTTGCGTTGGGTGTTTACCGAACGTTTTTTCCGTTTTGTTTGGTGGCGGGAACATCCAGACACTTTTCATCTGTTTGCCATTGTTTTGTATTTTCATCATGTCGTAATGGAAAATATGCTTTGCCTTCTTATCTTTCTTTGCCCATAACAGTGTTTCGGTGGAATGGGTAAAAAATCGGCAGGACAAATTAGGTGGGGGATTAGATTTTTCCCAGGTAATATTGTTCAGAATATGATACCCGATGGTCTGCATCAAGTAGCCGATCAGATAAATATTATGAAATGTGCCACATACCCAAATCGTGCCGTTCGGTTTTAGCAAGGCATAGCATAAGCGCAGCCATTCTTCGTAAAAAACTAAATCCGCCGCCATGCCTTTAGATTTATCCCAACTACCTTTATTGACGGAAACCATTTGCCCGTTTTGGCAGGTAAAGCCATCATTGGATAAAAAATAAGGAGGATCGGCAAAAATCATATCAAAACAGCCATCCGAGTGTTTGTCCAAGATACGGCGCATCACATGAAGAGAGTCTTCGTTATAAATAATGGAGTCGTCTGAAACCAGTTTTTTCAGACTGCGTCCATAATGTGCTACTTCTTCCGATAGTTTGTTAAATTCACTCATAAATTGCTAGTAATTCTCCGACTTTTTTCCTACTGCTTCCTTTGGCGGCAATACTGCGTTGAACTTCGACTGTTTTAATAACAGCACCACGGTAAATCTCACGGGTAAATGTGGTATCGTGATTGGAAATTAGAATACCGTGCGCCCGCCGTGCTGTTTGTTTGGCAGTTTCTGCCAAGCGTTTTTGTTCGTCCAAATCGAAACCGCTTTTGGAGTAGGAGGTAAAGGACGAGGTTTCGCTCAAAGGTGCATAAGGTGGGTCGCAATAAATGGTGTCGCCATCTTCCGCTGCATCTAATGCCGTCTGGAAATCGCTGCAGGTCAAATCTATCCGTTCGGATTTCTGTACAAAAGCCTGCATTTCGGTTTCGGGAAAATAAGGAGATTTGTAGCGTCCGAACGGTACGTTGAAACAGCCTTTGCTGTTGTAACGGCACAATCCGTTGAAGGCATGGCGGTTCAGATAAACAAACAGAGCTGCGCGCTCAATGGTGTCAGTACTGTGGTTAAATCTGTCACGTAAGTCATAATATTTTTTTTCGTTATTATTTTCAGGGATAAAGAAAGAATGTGCGTAGTCGATAAAACTATGTTTTTCTGTTTTTAAGTTTGAAAACAGAACAATCAAGTCAGTATTAATGTCATTGAGCAAATACCTCTCAAAATCCAAAGACAGTGATAAGGCAGCAGAGCCTGAAAACGGTTCAATCAGGCGTTTTCGTTTTTTTGTGGGGATGTGGGTTTCAATAAAGGGGACAAGTTTATACTTCCCTCCAGCCCATTTCAGAAAGGGTTTGGACATATCTTGCTCATAGCCGCCCGTAAGCGGCTATATCATATTCGGTTACTTAATAATCGCCCGTAGACGATTAGCTTGTTCGTGGTAGTTACGATTCTTTCTAAGAATACTTTGTTGAATTTCAGACGGCCTTTTACGTCATCAATAGGCCGTCTGAAATTTTTTACTCCGGCTTAAATACACCTGTGTCCG
Source organism: Neisseria subflava (assembly GCF_005221305.1). Lineage (NCBI taxonomy): Bacteria > Pseudomonadati > Pseudomonadota > Betaproteobacteria > Neisseriales > Neisseriaceae > Neisseria > Neisseria subflava. The sequence continues at coordinate 1,675,115 of NZ_CP039887.1, read as the reverse complement.
TTTTAGGCTGCTGCTCGGCAATTTCGGCTTTTGCCGCTGCCTGTTCCGCTTCTGCTTTTTCGGCTTCGATGCGTTTTTTCTCGGTCAGGTATTGGTTGATTTGGTGTACCAACTCCTGCGTGCCTTGGTGGGTCAATGCGCTGATTTGGAAGAGGCGTGGGGTTTCCATGTCGAATTGGAAGCGGTCGTCTGGTTTTGGGTAGTCCCAGCCGATGGCTTCGAGGAAGGCGGCGCTACGCGCTTGGGCTTCTTCTTCATCGAGCATGTCGAGTTTGTTCAGTACCAGCCAGCGCGGTTTGTCGTAGAGCTCTTCGTCGTATTTGCGCAATTCGTTGATGATGGCGAGGGCTTCTTCTGCTGGGTTGACGGCTTCGTCAAAGGGAGCCAAATCGACGACGTGCAACAGCAGGCCGGTACGCGATAAGTGTTTGAGGAAGCGGTGGCCGAGGCCTGCGCCTTCTGCCGCGCCTTCAATCAGGCCGGGGATGTCTGCCATGACGAAGCTGTGGTTTTCGTCGATGCGCACGACGCCCAAGTTCGGATGCAGGGTGGTGAAGGGGTAGTTGGCGATTTTGGGGCGTGCGGCGGATACGGCGGTAATCAGGGTGGATTTACCGGCGTTAGGCATGCCCAACAAGCCGACATCGGCGAGAACTTTAAGCTCGAGTTGCAGGGAGCGGGTTTCGCCTTCTTCGCCGGGTGTGGATTGTTTGGGTGCGCGGTTGACGGAGGATTTGAAGTGGATGTTGCCCAAGCCGCCTTTGCCACCTTTGGCGAGACAGACGCGCTGGCCGTGATAAGTGAGGTCGGCGACGATTTCGTCGGTATCGAGGTCGCGGATAAGGGTGCCGACGGGCATTTTGAGGACGATGTCGTCCGCACCTGCGCCGTAGCGGTCGGAGCCGTGGCCTTTTTCGCCGTTTTTGGCTTGGTAGCGTTTGACGAAGCGGTATTCGACGAGGGTGTTGGTGTTTTCGTCGGCTTCTGCCCAAACGCTGCCACCTTTGCCACCGTCGCCGCCGTCAGGGCCGCCGCGGGGTACGAATTTTTCGCGGCGGAAACTGGTTGCGCCATTACCGCCTTTGCCTGCGGCGACTTCGATTTTTGCTTCGTCGATAAATTTCATGATGTTCTCTTATGGGTATTCGGTTGTTTCAGACGGCCTTTGTTGATAGAGGAGCTTGGTGTCTGAACGGATAAAATGTTGCTTATTATAAAGGATATTTCGGTTTTAGGCCGTCTGAAATATGGTTTCAGACGGCCTTGGATTTATTGGGTGAGGGCTTGGTCGATTTCTTGATAGAGTTGGGAGAAATTGGGTTCGCCAACGTAGGTTTTGAGGATGTTGCCGTTTTTGTCGATCAGGACGGAAGTCGGGTAAACCTGTGTGCCAAAGGCTTTTGCGGCAGTTTTGTCGGTATCGTACATGACGGTGAAAGGCAGGCCGTATTCTTTAACGTACTGATGGACGCTCTCAATAGGGTCAATGGGCTGTGCTATGCCGAGGACTTGGAAGTTTTTGCCTTGATAATCTTGGGCGGTTTTGATGATTTTAGGCATTTCGCTCACGCAACCGGGGCAGGAGGGAAACCAGAAGTTGATGAGGGTGACTTTGCCTTTCAAGTCGGCGTTGGTAATACTTTTGCCTTGCAGGTCGGGCAGGGCGAAATCAGGGGCGGCTTTGTTGCTGGGGATAAGGACGAAGGTAAGAAGCGCGCCAATCGTGGCAACGACAAGGAGTGTGAGTATTTTTTTCATGATTCGAGGTTTTGAATTGCGTGTGCTAAGGTTTGAGGAACGCTGATGCTGCGGCCGCTTTCGCTGCTGACGGGCATAAGGGTAACTTCGGCTTCGATGGCGGCTTTGCCGTTGGGCAGGGTCGCGGTTTGGCTAAGGATGATGTGGCGTGTGCCGATGTCTTTCAGACGGCCTGTGAAGGTTAAAACATCGCCTTCAAGCGACGGACGGCGGTAGCGGATATCGACGCGTGCAACAACGAGCATGATGCCTTCGAGTTCGGACAGAAGGTCATGCTCTTGAAAAAACGTCCAGCGCGCTTCTTCGAGAAATTCGAGATAGCGCGCATTGTTGACGTGGCCGTAGCCGTCGAGGTGGTAGTTGCGGACGGTCAGTTTCATCAGTTGAGATTGATGGGTTGGAACTCTTCGCGTGCGATTGGTTCGTGTTCGAGGTCGGTAATCACGGTAGAGAGTTGGATGTCGAACCATTCGTTGAAAATGTCAGCATCCAAATCCGGCCATTCGCTTTCGTCTTCGCACCAGTCGGCCAATTCGGCAGCAAAAATATCTTCAAAACGCGCTTCGATTTCATCCCATACTTCGTCGGCAGTTTCGCACGGGCGAACGAGGTAGGAATTGGCATCGGCTTGAATGTCTTCCAGTGTCAGGCCATCCAAGTGATTGCCGGGCAGGGATTTCAGCCAGTTCCAAAAAGGATCGAGGGGGATAAGCAGGAAGACGCTGCGGTTGACTTCGTACATGGTGTTTTCCTTGGTTTCTGTATAGTTGAATGATATAGCAAAGGTGGTGGACTGGCTATCTTTTGGGGGATAAAGGCCGTCTGAATTTCAGACGGCCTTTAATTTATGGAAACCATCAGGGATTTTCTGATGGTGTTTGATACAGGGTTTGAGGATTGGCTGTATCGGGGATTTCTGCCGGAGCGGTTTGGGGTGCTGCTACCGGTTCGGAAGAGGCGTTGCTGTCCACCAAGTCATCGATGTCGATGTTGTCGTCTTCGCTTTGAGGGAGCGTGCCGCCGGTTTGTTGGGTGCGGACTTTCATGTAAAGGTCGCGTGTGTAGCTGTATTTGTCGATGGCTGCACCTTCTAGGCTGTCGGTCAGGTCGAGCAGTTCTTCACGGGTATTGATGGCTTGCAGACCGGTCGTGCTCCAGCGTCCTGCACTGGTGTGAAAGACGGCGTTTTTAACCGGATAGACGGTGGTAACGGCGTTGCCGACGGTATCGCGTACGGTAGACGGGCCGAGTAGGGGGACGACGAAGTAGTTGCTGTTTTTCCAGCCCCATGAGGCGAAGGTGTCGCCGAGTGTGTTTTTATTGCTGGGTACGCCGCCTGCACCGGCTATGTCGATTAAACCGCCAAGGCCGAAGGTGGTGTTGATGCCGACGCGGACGAGGTCTTCGCTGGCGCGTTTGACGTCAAGGCGCAGCACATTGCTGCCGAAGCTGACGACATCGCGCAGGTTGTTGAAGAAGTTGCTCACGCCGGTACGTACCGGTTTGGGCGTTACTTTGCGATAACCGCGTGCGACAGGGGAAAGGACGTATTTGTCTGCTTTGTCGTTGAACTTGGAAACGGTACGGTTGTAGCCTTCGTAAGGATCGGCCGGATTGCGTTCGGCAAGTGCGGGAGTGGAGGCAAGGCTGATGAGGAGGCAGAGTGAAGCGGTGGTTTTTTTCATGATTGCAACCAGTCTTTGATTTCGTAAAGTTCGGCCAGTGCGCGGACGGAATTGGGAATGTTTTGAATGGTCGGTTTTTTATCTGTCCGGCGCAGAGCGTTGAGCAGCAGGGAAACGCAGGCGGAATCTGCTTTGCCTACTTGGCTGAAGTCTATGCTGTCTGTTTCTTTCAGACGGCATTGCTGTTCGTAGCGCGCAAAGGCGGAGGCAGTCAGGGTTTTGACGGTAACGTCGCCGCTGATGTAGAGCGTGCCGTTGCGGATTTCTGTTTGCATGGTGTCTTTATGATGTAAGGCACCATGCCGTCTGAACATCAGGCGGCATGGTGCGGGGGTGGATTATTTACCGCCGTTTTTGGCTTTCAAGTCGGCAATTAGGCCGTCGATGCCTTTGGCTTTGATGGTTTCGCCGAATTGGTTGCGGTATACGGTAACCAGGCTTGCGCCTTCGACTGCGACATTGTATGCGCGGTATTTGCTGCCGCTTTGGTAGGTGGTGAAGTCCATGTTGACCGGTTTTTGGCCGGAAACGTTGATTTCGGCGCGGACAACGACTTCTTTACCGCCTTTGTTTACGACCGGGTTGTCTTTGATGTTGACCTTGGCGTTTTTGAATTTCAGCATGGTGCCGGAGTAGGTGCGGATCAGCAGGGTTTGGAACTCTTTGGTCAACGCTTGTTTTTGTGCGTCAGTTGCTGTACGCCATGGGTTGCCGACAGCCAAAGCGGTCATGCGTTGGAAGTCGAAGTAGGGAATGGCGTAGGCTTCGGCTTTTTGGCGTGCGGTGTTGGCCTCGCCGCTGTTGAGGATTTTCAGCACTTGAACGGAGTTTTCACGGACTTGGTTGACTGCGTCGGCAGGAGAGGCAAATGCCATGCTGATGCTCAATACGCCGATGCTCAATGCGCTGATGAAGGATGTTTTTTTCATGGGAGTGTCCTGAATATTGGGTTGATATGTGTTTATTGTTCGTTTTGACCGGCAGATTCACTGTCTGCGTTTTTCTCGGCAAAGCTGGTCATGAATTTGCCGATAAGGTTTTCTAAAACCATGGCGGAGCTGGTGACGGTAATGGTGTCGCCTGCCGCCAAAGAATCGGTATCGCCACCTTGTTGCAGGCCGATGTATTGTTCGCCCAACAGGCCTGAAGTCAGGATTTGTGCGGAAACGTCGCTGCTGAACTGATATTGGCTGTCCAGATTGAGGGCGACTTTTGCTTGATAGGATTTAGGGTCGAGCTGAATGGAGGCAACGCGGCCCACCAGTACGCCTGCGGATTTGACCGGAGCGTTGGTTTTCAAGCCGCCGATGTCGCTGAAATCGGCATAGACGGTGTAGGTTTGTGAGGATTTGCCGAACGATTGTCCGCCGGCGGCGCGGAAGGCGAGAAAGCCGATAGCGGCCGCGCCCAGTAAGACAAACAGTCCTACCCAAAATTCCAAAGCATTTTTTTTCATGTGCTATTGTCCTTGTTTCATTCTTTTTAAGTGTCGTTTCAGACGGCCTTTAGTCGGTAAACATCCACGCAGTCAACATGAAGTCGACAGCGAGGATGGTCAGGGCGGAAGACACTACTGTGCGTGTACTGGCGCGCAAAATACCTTCGGAAGTCGGTACGCAGTGGAAACCCTGATGTACGGCGATTAACGTAACGGCTACGCCGAAAGCGGCGGATTTGATTAAGCCGTTGAGTACGTCGTAATGGAAGGTAATGTTGTTTTGCATTTGCGACCAGAAAATACCGCCGTCCAAACCTAGCCATTCGACGCCGACCAAATACGCGCCGTAAATGCCGGCAACGTTGAAAATCGAAGCCAGCAAAGGCATGGAAAACACGCCCGCCCAAAAGCGCGGCGCAACCACGCGTGCAACAGGGTCGACCGCCATTACGTTCATTGCTTCAAGCTGCTCGGTGGTTTTCATCAAGCCGATTTCGCTGGTCATGGCACCGCCCGCGCTGCTGGCAAACAGAATGGCCGCCAATACGGGACCCAATTCGCGCAACAGGGAAGCGGCAACCATATAGCCTAAAATATCGGCGGATTTGAATTTTGCCAGCTGCGTATAGCCTTGTAAGCCCAATACCATGCCGACAAACAGGCCGGACACGGCAACAATCAGGACAGACAACACGCCTGCAAAGTAAATCTGGCGGATGCTCAGGCGCGGACGGGCGAATGCCGTGCCTGATTTGGCCAAGATATGCAGGAAAAACAGCGTAATGCTGCCCAGCGATTGGATGAAGCCGAGGGTTTTTGCCCCGACGGAACGGATAAAATTCATAGGTTTCAGTTGATTGGTTAAATGGTTTTCAGACGGCCTTGTTTAAGTTTCAGGCCGTCTGAACATCAGCCCAGCAAGTCTTGTTTTAAAGTCGTTTGCGCCGGATAGCGGTAGGCGACAGGGCCGTCTGCCAAACCACCGACAAACTGGCGTACCCAAGGCGAGTCGAGTTCGCGCATTTCTTTGGGCGAGCCGGAGAACATGATTTCGCCGTGTGCCAGGAAAATGACTTGATCGACAATTTCCAGCGATTTTTCGATGTCATGCGTTACCATCACGCTGGTTGAGCGCAGGGCTTTGTTGGCACGGCTGATGAGGTGGGCAATGACGCCTAGAGAAATCGGGTCGAGGCCGGTGAAAGGCTCGTCATACAACATGATTTCAGGGTCGAGCGCAATCGTACGCGCGAGGGCGACACGGCGTGACATACCGCCGGAAAGCTCGGAAGGCATCAGGTTTTCAACACCGCGCAAACCGACTGCATTCAGTTTCAACACCACCAAATCGCGGATGACTGCTTCGGGCAAATCCGTCAGCTCGCGCATGGGGAAGGCGATGTTGTCGAAGACAGATAAGTCGGTGAACAATGCACCGTGTTGGAACAAAACGCCCATGCGGCGGCGGTGTTCGTATAGCTCCTGCGCCGAAAATGCGGCCAAATCTCGCCCTTCAATCAGCACTTTGCCCGATTGCGGGTGGATTTGACCCGTAATCAGGCGCATCAGCGTGGTTTTACCGCTGCCCGAACCACCCATTACGGCGGCGAAATTGCCTTGTGGAATGCTGAAGTTGATGTTGTTCAGAATAGGACGGTCGCCATATGCGAAGGCAACGTCTTTCATTTCGATGAAGGGTGTGGAACTCATGCAGGAGAGGGGTGTCGAAAAATGTATTTTAATTACGGGTATTGTAAAGGGTATTGGATATTCGGGCAATTTTCAGACGGCCTGCGCGTAGGAATAACGGGTAAAAACGTGTGAAAGAATGCAGAAGCGTTGGTAGCACGGTCGTTTTGTCGCGTGTTGTGTCAAACATACAGACAGCTGTGTAGGTATATAAAGAGGCGGGCAAATATGCCCGCCTTGTTTTTAATATTTCTGCAAACCTTCTACCTTGATTTCTTTGGCATTGGCATTGATGAAGGCTTGAGTCGCTTTCATCGTGGCTTGGATGCGCGGATCGTTCCAACGCACGATTTGGTTGTTTTCATCGCGCTTGTCTGACCAGATAATCACGCCGTCGGTGTATTTTTTGCTGATTTCGAGCATTTGGCGCCAGCGGATAGGGTTGATGAACTGTTTGAAATAAGGGCTGTTGGTGGCAGAATAATATTGCGGCCAGATGTAGCCGATGATTTTTTTGTTGGGAAAGCGTTGATGGATGTCGTCGACGGCGGTTTTCACGTCTTTTTCCCATTGCACCAAATCGGGGGAAGTGATGTAGAACACAGGATTGGCATAGTCGCTGATGGCGGCAGTGGGCGCACGGCGTTTGCTGACTTGCCGCCATTTGGCCAAGATGGCTTCGTTGTCAACGTTGGGGCAGTAGTGGCGGATGCCGTGCAGGTGTTCGGAAGGCATGCCGTAGTTGCTGATGACGGCGCGCGGGTTTTCTTCTCTGAAGATTTGGTACATCCGTTCGAAGTCGGTTCTCAATTCGTCGGGTGTCAGCAGTTGGCCGTCTTTTTCGGCAAACCAGCTTTCGATGTCGGTGGAAATGGTGCGGTAGCCTTCGCGGCGCGATTGCTTGGCCAATTCGCGGATACGCGCTTCATTGAGTACGCCGTGTTTGCGTTTGCCCGTCGGATCGGGTTTGACCAATTCGCTTTCGTAAACCAAGAACACTTTGGAGAGTTTGTCGGCGGTCAGGTCGGGTTTGCCGACGTAGTCCATGCGGTCGTAGATGATGAAATCTTTGGCATGAGCGGAGAGGGCGGTCAATAAGAGGACGAGAGGCAAAAGGCGGTTGGGCTTCATATTTTTAGGCAGATAAGGGAAAAGGGCCATTGTACGGGAAGCGGTGTTAAAGTGAGCCAAAGGCCGTCTGAAAGGATAAAAGTTCTTTCAGACGGCCTTTGTTGCATTGGGAATGTTCAGTTTTGAGGCTGGTGTGATTTATTGCGCCGCAGTTTTTTCCAGCAATAGGAAAGTCTCGGTTTTGTTGCGCGGTCTTGCACCTTGCCACAAGGTTTGCCAACCCGAAGGCGCGCCGACATTGGCGGCTTGGCGGATGAGGCGGTAGCGGCAGGTCGGGTTGTCGGTCGTGGTTTTAATATGGCTGTATTGTATCCACGCGATGCGTGTGCGCTGGTCTTGGCTGTCGATGTTGATACATTCGAGGCCGTCTGAAAGTTGCTGTTTCAATTCGGAAGAAAGCGCGGCTTCCATTTGGTGAACCACCGGCGCATGGCTTTTGGCGGCGTTGAGCCACGGTAAAAACAGAGTCATCAGCAAGGCCCAGGCCAAGGTAACGCCGGCCGCCCAGTTGGTCACGGCTTGGCGGCCGCGGATGTTTTTACGCGTAATCGCCCAAAGCCACAATGGGGTAAACAGCAGGGCGACGGCCATCGGAATCGGGTCGATGTCGGGGATGTAATACGGGCTGAAATAGGCGGCGCGCTCGGCTAGTTTGGCAGGCCAGCCGTAGTTCATGGCGAAGAAGCCCAGCCACAGGAAGGTGGCAATCAGACCAAATGCCATGATGCCGAACCAGTTGATAAATGCCGCTGCACCGCGACGCAGGCCGTCCAGTTGTGCCGCGCCGAGCAGGGCGAGCGATGGCAACAGCCAAACGAGGTTGTCTTGCAAGCGTTGCGGGTTGATGGCGAGCAGGGCTGTCATGATAACCAGCCAAGACAGGCTCAGAATGCCCCAGTTTTTATCGTGGATACGCGTGCGGCTGAGCGTCCATGCCGCCAGCGGCCAAGCAGGCAGGGTAAACCACAGCAGGTTTTTCAGATAATAGGGCAGGTTGAAGGCCGTCTGAATTTGATGGAAACCGCCGAATACGCCTAAGGAATAATGGTTGAACCAAATATCAAACCATTCGGGATTGGTTTTGGATAAAACCAGCGGATACAGAATCAGCAGGGGCAGGGAAACGACGATGGCGCCAATCAGGGTCAGCAAATAGCGTTTGCTTTGCCAAGTGGAATGGAACGACAGGGCAAGTGCCAAAAACATCATGGCCGCGGTCAGCAGGTAGCCTGAGGAGAGGGAGAGTAAAACCCAGCCGCCGCACAACAGTAAAATGGCGATAATGACGCGGCGGCGTGCCAGTGAAAAGCCGCACAGAATCAATCCAAATGCGGCAAAAGCGGCCGACATGGGATTGAGGAAGTGGGCGATGGGCAGCAAACCGATGCTGCCGATAAGGATCAAGACAACGCTGCGGCCGTGGTGTCTGCCGAGAAAGTTGAAGCCGGCAAAACCGCAGGCGGTCAGTCCGATGGCGGTAAATACCACGCCGGCAAAACGCGCGGCATCATAGGCATCGGCCGCCCAAGGTGAAAACAGGGTTTGGAATGCAGTTGCCGCCCACAAAAAAGCAGGGGAGAGGGTGAAATCGGGTTGGCCGAAGATTTGTGCAATCAGCAGGCTGCCGCCGTTTTTCATGGACTCGGAGGCGGTAAAGAGAGAGGGTTCGGCAGGGTTCCACAAGTCATGCGAGAACACGCCCGGCCACAGCCAGGCAAAGGCCATCAGCAGCAGAAGCCATGGTTTTTCATGGGTTTTTTGGGGGCGGCGCGGATCGGGTGGTGTGTAAGTCAGCATGGAAGGTCAAAAAACGGTTGGTTTGAATAGCAATGGTACAGGGTTTGACGGGTTTGCGCGATATGCCGGACCGGAGAGCTTTGTAAAATAATGCTTACGGCTCGTTTTTATCGAATATTGGGAATGATATGGCATTCGGTTGATGACAAAAGGCTCAGGCCGTCTGAAAGAAATGTTTCAGACGGCCTGAATGCAAAAAAGACTGCACGAAGCAGTCTTTTTGACAAAGCGGCAATTAGCGTTTGAACAGGTTGCCGAATTTGTTGTTGAATTTGTCCACACGACCGGTAGTGTCGACGATTTTTTGAGTACCGGTGTAGAAAGGGTGGCACAGAGAGCAAACCTCAACGTTGAAGCTGTCTTTTTCCATTGCGGATTTGGTCACGAATTTGTTGCCGCAAGAGCAGGTAACGTTGATTTCGTGGTAGTTCGGGTGAATACCTTGTTTCATTTGATTTCCTTTCGATTAAGCGGGCACAGGGGTTTTGCCTGTACTTCAGTTAAGCGTGGAATTTTCGCTATTTTTGGCTGTTTCGTCAAGAGGATATTTTGTATGCAGGGCAGTTTCGCAACAGACGAGATCAGTTTAGAATAGAATATCGAACCAAATATTATGCGGTCAGATTGTAATCTAACTGAAAAGAGGATGTAAAACCTCCTCTAGATGTGAAACTTTAAGAAAAATAATAGTCTGATTAATATTTACGCTTTTACGAACAGGAGACGGAATCCATGCAAAAAAGGATATTGACGCGTATTTTGCGTGTTTGGGGAGGGATGTTGCCTCCGTCTTATTGCAAACCCTTCGGCAGAATTGCGCAAAAATTCCGCGCCGCTTTGGCTGCGTGCATTTCCCCAAACATCGGCAAAAACGTCAATATTGAAAAAGGCGGATATGTTTTTCCAGATACGGTAATCGGCGACAATTCGGGTATCGGCGTAAATTGCGAAATCTGCCGCGGTTTGACCCTCGGCAAGAACGTGATAATGGGGCCGGAATGCCTGTTTTATTCGACCAACCACAAATTCAACCCTGAAACCCGCCGCTTTGAAGGTTATACAGATATCAGCCCGATTGTGATTGAAGATGATGTTTGGATTGGTCGGCGTGCGATTATCATGGGCGGTGTTACCATCGGCAAGGGCGCGGTAATCGGCGCAGGTTCGGTGGTCACCAAAGATGTGCCGCCTTATTGCGTGGCTGCGGGCAATCCTGCGATTGTTCGGAAAAAACTGCTGGATGAGCAAGAGCTTGCAGCCGAATAGCATGAACAAAATAGCAAAATAAAAGGCCGTCTGAAATTCAGACGGCCTTTTTTAATATTGATTAAGCGGCAATTTTTTCGCATTCTTTAATGCAAGCCAAGCAAGACTCGTAGCAGGCTTTGCATTCAGCGTGGTGGCCGGCGTGTTCTTTGCAGGCTGCAGCACATTGTTTGCAGGCTTCGATGCACACTTTTGCCAAAGATGGGGTCAGGCGTGAATTTTGGGCAGCGAGGTTTTGCAATGTGCCGCACAGTGCCAACATTTGGTTAGCGCCGGCTGCGCAGTCTTTCATAGAGGTATCGCCTTCGCTCAACAGGGCGATGCAGTGCGCCAAACAGATTTGGCCGGCTTCAACGCAATGTGCAGCCGCTTTGCGCGCAGCTTCGTAGGCGCGCGGTGCAGAATGCGCGTGACCAGTATGACCAGCGTGGTGTGCATGGCCTGCATGGTCGTGAGCACGGGCAAAAGAAGCGGCGGCGGTGAGGGAAACAGCAGCAGCGCTGCCGATAAATTGACGACGGTTCATAAGATAGAGTCCTTTTTGCTTTGTGAAATAATATTACGAATGATTAAGTCTATTCGATAACAAGAGGTTAACATATTCTTTGTTTGTAAACAATAAAGGCTGCCTGAATTTTTAGGCAGCCTTTCTTTTAGATTTACGCGTTAGATTGATAGAGTTTTCTTTTCCTGAATCAGCAGCTTCAACAAAGTTGCCGCGCTGTCCAAGACTGTATCAGCATATCCAACAATAAAGGTTTTTGCCAATAAAAAAGAAAAGGCCGTCTGAAAAATATTCAGACGGCCTTTATTCAAACTAAAGCCTACATCAGATGATTTCTAAAATGAAGTACTGACGCAGTTTTTCGTACACATGGCTTTGTACGTTGATACAACCATTGGTTATGATGCGGTCGGCCACATGAGGGGAGACGATGCGTTCCATGCGTCTTTCTTGTGGCTTGAGCGTCCATACCCTATGTAACGCAAACAGAAAGTCATTTTCTTCTTTGAAGCCGATAACTTCGCCACCGTAACCCGGTTTGCTGGTCATCATCGGCGTCATATTGAATTTGCCTTTCGGCGTGGTCTTGCCAATCAGTACCGGATGGCACTGACCGTCATCGGCAAAGCAAAGCTCCGCCTTAGCTGTATTGACCACAACTTTTTTGCGTTGGATACAGTCGCTGACAGCATCGGCAGCGGCCAAAGAATTCAGGCCTGCTGCCAAGGCTATACCCAATAGGATCCGTTTCAAATTTGTCCTTATTGACGGATGTGTTTAGGAGTTTCTTTAATGATCTCGCGGATGATCACTTGAGGCTCTTGTTTAGGTTTAGGTGTAGGTGCTGGAGGAGGACATACGGCATCTTTAGGGAATACTGGATTCCAGAAGAAGCTGCGTGCAAATTTGTCTTTGTCGAAGATCACTTTGTATTGGCAAGTAGTGATGCCTTCAACGCCGGAAGTGTTTTCAGGGTCAACACCTACGCCTGGGGTGTAGAAGTGGAACAGATAGTCCCATTCACGCACGTCAACCATGCCTTCGTCGTAGTGAGGACGGCCGAGGATTTTGTAGATGGCGTTTTTGGTCAGACCAGGACGCATTTGATCCAGCTCGTCAAAAGTCGGGAATGTACCGCGGCCTTTGTTGAAGGTCAGGGAGTAAGGTTTAGGGAAGCGTGGCTCGTCTGTAGTGCCTTCAGGAGTGATTTTGCTCTTAGTAGCACAGGCGGCCAGCAGGCCGGTAGCCAGCAGAACGAAGCCCACTTTTGCGATTTTTTTCATTTGATAATCCTTTTATTGATTTTACCGGCCGAACTTTTCAGACGGCCTGTTAGTGCCGGCAGCGAGTTTGCCGGTTTACCCAAATAATGTTGTGCTTCTTAAAGATGTCCCCGACGGTTTGACAAACAGAACATCGGCACATTCCGGCAGGGCATTGCACCTCATCTCCGTTGTATCCGCCTGAATCGGCAGAACCGTTCAGACGGCCTGACTGACATTTATTGTCACTTTGTAACAATTTCACTGCGAGTAAGGCTTGGGGTTTAGAGATGTCCGGTTTTCGATAAATCAGGTTGTATTGCGTAATACCTTGTTATCTTTGTGCTTTAGTTCTTTTTGGCATTTGCCGGAGATTAGGTACTTAATCTTTCGGGTGTTATTCCTGCAAATTGTATGTCAGTTTTCCTTTATACGCATAATCTGTGTATGCCAGAATGTTGGCTTTATACAATAATTCATACTAACGAACCAGAAACGGATTGTACCTTTTCTCATGCCCGATACTGGTCATGCGGCCGTGTCCGGCTATAACTTGCGTGGTTTCGGGCAGAGTTAATAGTTTAGCGCAGATATTGTTTATGAGGTCATCATGATTGCCGCGCGGAAAATCTGTGCGACCAACGGTCTCATAAAATAAAACATCGCCTGCGACTAAAAGACCGTTTTCGGCGTTATAGAAAACGACTTGGCCGGGAGTGTGGCCGGGAATGTGGAGGACTTGGAAGCTGTGGTTGCCGACCTTGAGCGATTCTCCTTCTTCCAACCAGCGTGTCGGCGTGAATGACGGAGAAACGGGGAAGCCGTATTGCGCCGTCGTTTGCGGAAGGGCTTGGAGCAGGAATTCGTCGTCTTTGTGCGGGCCGAGAACGGGTATATCGCAGGTTTTCAAAAGTTCAACTACGCCGCCTGCGTGGTCAAGATGGCCGTGGGTCAGCCAAATGGCGGTCAGCTTGAGGCCTTTGTTTTGGACTTGTTGCAATAAATAGGGTACATCGCCGCCGACATCGGTCAAAACGGCTTCTTTGGTTTCATCGTCCCAAATCAGCGTGCAGTTTTGACGGAAGGGGGTAACGGCGTTGATTTCAAATTGGAGTGCCATGGGTGTTCCTAGGAAAGGCTTGTTTAATGTTGTTTACGTTTCAGACGGCCTTTTGCACATGGGTGCATACTTTCGGTTACAAGCGCAGCTTTTACGCAACAGAGGCCGTCTGAAAATGGAAAATACCTATTTTAACCTATGGCAGACCATACGCAACGAAGCCGAGCAGTCGGCGGCGGAAGAACCTATGCTGGCCAGCTTCCTCCACATGACCGTGCTGCGGCACGACAGTTTGGAGCGGGTGCTGGCCTTCCACCTGTCGAGCAAGCTGGCAATCCGACCATGGATATGCGTACGCTGTACGAACTCTACCTGCACGCGCTGGGAAAAGAACCGTCCATCGGCGAAGCCGTCCGCGCCGACATCACCGCTTATTACGAGCGCGACCCGGCCTGCGACCAATACTGCCTGCCGCTTTTGTATTTCAAAGGATACCACACCATTCAGGCGCACCGCATCAACCACTGCCTGTGGAAGGAAGGACGCAAAACGCTGGCCTATTTCCTGCAAAACCGCGCTTCCGAAGTGTTCGGCGTCGATATCCATCCGGCCGCCCGTTTCGGGCAGGGGATTATGATTGACCACGGCACCGGCGTCGTTATCGGCGAAACCGCCGTTTTAGGCAACGACATTTCCATCTTTCACGGCATAACCCTCGGCGGTTCGGGCAAAGAGGGCGGCGACCGCCATCCGAAAATCGGCGACGGCGTGATGATAGGCGCGAACGCTTCCGTGTTGGGCAACATCCGCGTGAACGAATGCGCGAAAATCGGCGCGGGCAGCGTGGTGGTGGCGGATGTACCCGCCTACAGCACCGTCGTCGGCGTGCCCGCCCGCGTGGTCGGCAACAAATCGCAAGCCAAACCGGCGGAGGAAATGAATCAGAATTTTTATGAGGAAAGGAATCAGGATTTCTATATCTGAACCTGTCCGTTCGGTAAGCGGTAAAACCTTGAGGCCGTCTGAAAACAAAACATCCCTGTTTTTCAGACGGCCTTCCTGCCGCCCTTAACTTTTTAAAAGTTTTGTCTGATTTCTTAAAATTTTGAAAACACACAAAAAACCGCATACCAAACTGCTACAATAACACCATTTGTGTAGCACCAACCAAGCTGCGGCGGACACCCGCCGCTTTTTATAACCTGAATTTTATAACCTAAAAAGGGAAACATGACTATGCAAAAACCATTTTCCGCACACCGCCTTTTAACCCTCGCCGCCCTGCTGGCCGCCCTGCCGGTCGCCGCCGCGCCTGATAACATCACCGACCTCGGCACGCTGAAACGCGATAATTCAAGCCATTCGGATGCAAACGCCATCAGTGCCGACGGCTCGGTGGTGGCCGGCACGGCGCAAAGCGACAGTGACTTCTTCAACCGCGCCTCCGTCTGGTCGGGCAGCGGCTGGACAACCAAAACCGACCTCGGCACGCTGAGAAGCGACAATTCGGGCTGGTCGTCCGCAGATGCCGTCAGCAGGGACGGTTCGGTAGTGGCCGGAATAGCAGACATCGACAGCGGAGAACCCCATGCCGCCATTTGGTCTGGCAGAGGCTGGAGCACCAAAACCGACCTCGGCACACTGAGAAGCAACAATTCCGGGAGATCTGAAGTACTTGCCGTCAGTGACGATGCTTCGGTAGTAGTCGGTAAAGCCCAACACGACAATGACCCCTACTCAGAACATGCTACCGTCTGGTCGGGCAGCGGCTGGACAACCAAAACCGACCTCGGCACGCTGAAAAACGAAAATTCCGGGTACTCTATAGCACGTGCCGTCAGCAGGGACGGTTCGGTGATCGCCGGTGATTCGCGCAGCGACGTTGCTTACGTCGACTACCGCGCCATCGTCTGGTCGGGCAGTGGCTGGAGCACCAAAACCGACCTCGGCACACTGAGAAGCGACAATTTGGGCGTCTCATCCGCAACCTTCGTCAGCAGCGACGGTTCGGTGATCGCCGGAGAGGCGGAAAACGACAACGGCAGAAAACGCGCCACCGTCTGGTCGGGCAGCGGCTGGGGCACAAAAACCGACCTCGGCACGCTGAAAAGCGACAATTCCGGGTACTCATCTGCACAGGCCGTCAGCAGGGACAGTTCGGTAGTGGCCGGAAAGGCGGAAAACGACGACGGCACATTCCGTGCCACAATCTGGTCGGGCAGCGGCTGGGGCACCAAAACCGACCTCGGCACATTGAAGGCCGACAATTCGGGTGCGTCGTTTGCAAACGGCATCAGTGGCGATGGAAATTTTGCGATCGGAAGTGCAGAAAACGACAATGACGACTACCGCGCCGTCGTTTGGAACCTGCGCAACCTCAACAACGCCCGCCCCACGGATACCGCCAACACCCGCGCCCCTCCCTGTCGCTGCTGTCCGCCGACACCGCCTCCCTGCTCGCACAGCGCGCACGCGCGGCTGAAAACCTGCTGGGCGGCTGCCGCGCCGACGGCGGTAAATTCTGCTACAGCGCCGGATACCGCCGCGACATAGGACACGGCGCCCGTTCGCGCGGCGCAGACTTCGCCTTCGGCTACGGCATCTCCGACAACTTCGATGCCGCCGTCTCCCTGGCGGTTCCCGCCCGTGCCGAAGAAAACGGCAGCCACCGCCTGAAATCCGGCGTCGGCATCGGCCTGTCCGTACGCCTCCATAACGGTGCGGGCTGGTATGCCGTACCCGCCGCCGCCTTCGAAACGGATAAAACCCGCATCCGCCGCCCCCATCTGGACGGCACGGAAAGCCCTGAAAATACCGTCCGCACCAAAGGCCGCGCATACAGCCTGACGGCCGGCCGCGACTACGGTACGTCCGGTGAAAAAACCTTAGGCTGGTACGCCGCGCTGCGCCGCACCGAAGCCGAACGCCCCTCTTATAGCGAAGATGCGGGCCTGTCCTTCCCGTTTGCCTACGGCGCGGCCAAGCTGAAGGAAACCTCATTGGCGGCAGGCATAAAAGGCCGCCTGCCCCTGACCGGCAAGCTGGCATGGTACGGCAATGCGGAAGTTGCCCAGCGCGTGGGTGGAGGCAAAGCCCGCTTCACCGCCGAGGCTCCTTTCTTCGGCAAATATGAAACGGAGCGCGAAACCTCGCGTACCCGTCCGTCCGTACAGACCGGCGTAGACTACGCCTTCAGCCCCTCCGCCGTGCTGTCGCTGGGCGGCTATGTCGGCCGCAACGCCTTCTCCGGCACCGACAAAGGCATATTCCTGAAGCTGAACGGCAAGTTCTAACCGTTGTAAGCCGATAAGTAAGGCCGTCTGAAACCCGAAAACGGGTTGAACTGCACCCCAAAAGTTGGACATCCCCTCCAACTCACAAGGTGCAGTTTTTTTATGAGCAAATATACATTACACTTCAAATACCAAGCCGTACTCCACTATCTGCACATACGCAGCCAACAGCGTACCGCAGACCACTACGGCATCTCCCGAACCCACCTGCGACGATGGATACGCGCCTATCAAGAAGGTGGTATCGGCACACTCGAACATCCCCAATCCAAAACCATGACCGACCACCGCCAAGGCCGGCCCGACCCCGACGCAGCCGACAAAGCCCTTATCGCCGAAATCTACGAACGGCATAAAGGGCGATACGGACAAAGGCGCATTGCCGCAGCATTGGATTGGAACCGCAAAAAAGCAGCTCGGTTGATGAAACAGATGGGGCTGAAAGCCAAAATACGGGCGAAAAAAGCCTACTGCCATCCCGCCATGGGCGAAATATCGGAACACCTCCTCAAACGCCGGTTCAAAGCCGAAAAGCCCAACGAGAAATGGCTGACCGACGTGACCGAACTCAAAGGGAGCGACGGCAAACTGTACCTCTCGCCAATCTTGGACTTGTTCAACCGCGAGATCGTCGCCTACGCCATGAGCCGCAATGCTAACAGCGAAATGGTGAAGGAAATGCTCGAAAAAGCCGCCCCCCGGCTGACCGGCGAAGGAACGATGCTGCATTCCGACCAAGGTGTGCTGTACCGTACGTCGGGATATAGGGAATTGCTTGCCCAACATTCCATGGTTCAAAGCATGTCGCGAAAGGCGAACTGCTGGGACAATGCGCCGATGGAAAGCTTCTTTGCGGTGTTGAAGACGGAGTGTTTCTATAACGCAGGTGAATTGACGGCGGACGAATTGATGAAACAGATAGATGACTATATGGATTACTACAACCGGGAGCGTTGCAGTTTGAAATTGAAAAAGCTGAGTCCTGTCGCATACAGAACCCAGCTTACACAGAGCGCCTGAATAGGCTTTTATGAGTGTCCAAGATTTGGGGGCCAGTTCATTTTTTTGCTATTATGTATATATAATAAAAAGCAAGTCTGGAAAAATGTCTTATGAATAATGTAATGCGGATCATGATATCGATTTTTGCGGCTTCTTTCATCTCTGCGGCGTTTGGTGCAGATTTGTTGTTGGCGCAGGAATATAAAAATCAAGATATTGCCGGTTGGGCCATGAGTGAAAAGTTGGATGGCGTACGTGCGTATTGGGACGGCAGGCGGCTGGTCAGTCGTCAGGGTTATGCGTTTACACCGCCCAAAGGTTTTACAGCAGGTTTTCCGCCGTTTCCGATGGATGGTGAGTTGTACAGCGGACGAGGGCGGTTTGAGCAAATTTCCGCGACGGTGCGTTCTGCCTCGGGAAATTGGGACGGCATCCGTTTGCATGTTTTTGATGTGCCGCAGGCGCAGGGTAATCTGTATCAGCGGCTGGAAACGGCTTCGAAATGGCTGAAATCACACCCGTCGGCACGGTTTACGGTCATTCCGCAAGTCAAGGTGCGCGACAAACAGCATGCTTTGGATTTTTTGAAACAAGTTGAAGCGTTGGGTGGGGAAGGGGTGATGCTGCGTCAACCTGAAGCCCGTTATGCAAGCGGTAGAAATGGGCAGCTGTTGAAGCTGAAAAGTGAATATGATGATGAATGTACGGTAACGCGTCATTATGAGGGCAAAGGGCGCAATGTCGGGCGTTTGGGTGCGATAGGATGCAAAAACCAATATGGCGAGTTTCGTATCGGCAGCGGTTTTAAGGATAAAGACCGCGACCATCCGCCGAAAATCGGTGCACTAATTACTTACCGTTATCGTGGTTTTACGCAAAAGGGAACGCCGAAATTTGCAACATTTGTCAGGGTGCGCTCGGATCGATAAAACAAATGAAAGGCCGTCTGAAAATAGGTTTCAGACGGCCTTTAATATAGATGTTGCATAGCCTTTAGGGCTAATCTACGTCAGCCCCTAGCCTTTTATAAGGTTTCCAATACATCAGGCAATTCGGCCAAGCTGTTGAGTATGGCGATATGGGGCAGGGCGGAAAGCTGTTGGGCAGTATGTGCGCCGGTGGCAACTGCGATGGCGCGGATTTTGGCGTTGGCGGCCATTTCTAGGTCGTGGGTGGTGTCGCCGACGACGACGGCCTCTTCCGGTTCAACACCCAGTCGGTCGCAGAGGGCAAGTACCATGTCGGGCGCGGGTTTGGACGGATATTCGCTAGCGCAGGCAGTTTCCAGCCAAAAGGCTTGGGTGTCGGTTTGTGCAATGGCTTTGTCCAAGCCGCTTCGGCCTTTGCCGGTGGCGATGGCAAGCCAATAACCTTGTTGTTGCAAGCGTTGCAGGCAGGACAGGGCTTCGGGGAACAGGGTCATATTGTGATTGTTGGGATTGAGGTAGTGCGCGGCATAGGTCTCAATCAGTGTTTCCTGAACGTGTTCGCTGACGTTGTGGGCAAGGCGGCGGATGATGCCGGAGAGGCTGTATCCGATGAGCGGACGGATTTGGTCGGCTTCGGGAACGGGCAGGCCGCAATCGGCAAAGCTTTGTTGAAAGGTGTGGATGATGGGGTTGGTGGTGTCGGCAAGCGTACCGTCCCAGTCGAAAATAATGAGTTTGGGTTTCATGGGGTTTCCTTTCAGACGGCCTTTTCCTGATTTTCCAACATTACAATGAATTGCGCCAATTCTTGCGGCAGGGGGGCTTTCAGGATCAGTTTTTCGCCGGTCAGCGGATGGGCGAGGTGCAGCTCGGAAGCGTGCAGGAACATTCTTTTCAAACCGAGTTTTTGCAGGCGTTTGTTGGCTTGATAGTCGCCGTAGCGTTCATCGCCTGCAATAGGGCAGTCTTGCGATTGCAGGTGGACGCGGATTTGGTGGGTGCGGCCGGTTTTCAGGGTGGCTTCGACAAAGGTCAGGTCGGAAAGGCCGACTTGGTGCAAAAGGCCGTCTGAAAAACGGTTTAACACGCGGAAGATGGTGTGGGCGGATTGGCCGTCTTCGCTGACGCGTACCATTTTTTCGCCTTGTGCGCCGGTGTATTTGAACAGGGGGAGCTTGACGTGGAAGCGGTCGTTCGGCAGCCTGCCGACACCCAGCGCAAGATAGATTTTTTTCGGATGGTCGTTGCGGATGGCTTCGTGCAGTTTTACCAAGGCGCTGCGTTTTTTGGCAATCATCAAAAGGCCGCTGGTGTCTTTGTCGAGGCGGTGGACGAGTTCGAGATAGCGCGCTTCGGGACGGGCGCGGCGGATTTGTTCGATGACGCCGAAGCTCACGCCGCTACCGCCGTGGACGGCAACGCCGGAAGGTTTGTTGATGACCAAAAGCGCATCGTCTTCGTAAACGATGTCAAACTCGCGCGCAGGCGCGGCCTGGCTTTCAGACGGCCTTTGTTTTTCGGCGATGCGTATCGGCGGAATGCGGACGGTATCGCCTGCCTGAATGCGGTTGTCGGGTTT
This sequence comes from Neisseria subflava, assembly GCF_005221305.1. Taxonomy (NCBI): domain Bacteria; kingdom Pseudomonadati; phylum Pseudomonadota; class Betaproteobacteria; order Neisseriales; family Neisseriaceae; genus Neisseria; species Neisseria subflava. Next base: position 1,654,721 of record NZ_CP039887.1, on the reverse strand, counting down.
GCAGCGTTTTTTGTTCAGCCGCACTTCGCCGGCGCGGATAATGCGGTGGATATGGCTTTTCGGGACGCCTTTGAGGATTTTTATCAGATAGTTATCAAGGCGTTGGCCTTCCTCGTGTTCGGCAACGGCAATCAGGCTGACTGAATCTTTGCGTATTGCGTGCATTTTCTCTATAATCCCAAACGTCCGTTTCGGGACCCGAACCTGCCGTTGCAGGCCATCTGAAACGGATTTATTGTTAAAACGAGATTTTATATTAAAAACGCACTCCGCAAAGCATTTCCTTGTGTTTGTTCAAAGCCGGCAAACGCAATCCCGTAATTAAGTTTGAATTGAACCTGCCGTCCGGCCGGGCGTAAGACGCAGTCCGCGCAGCACCGTCCGAAATTACCGGCGCTACGATAATAAGAAGATGTAGGCTGCCTTATTTTGTCCGAAGCATCAGCATTCGGACGGCAGCGGAACCATCAACCTTTCCGCCGCATTGTTCTTTATTTCCTTCTTTATCCGAATCCGTCCGCACATGGCTTGAGCTCAAGCATGCAACCTTGCGGATTTCAAATCAAATACTGGTTACACGGGGATTTTCCCATCTTGCCTTTGAAGAGTGCCAACCGGACAGACAGGCCGTCTGAAAAAGATATTCACAAATCAAACGGCCGCTGTTCACGAGGTGACTATGAAAAGAATGTTATTCAACGCAACGCAGGCCGAAGAGCTGCGCGTTGCCATTGTCGATGGCCAAAACCTTTTGGACTTGGACATCGAAACGCTGGGCAAAGAACAGCGTAAAGGCAATATCTACAAAGGTATCATTACCCGCATCGAGCCGTCGCTGGAAGCGTGTTTCGTCGATTACGGAACCGACCGCCACGGCTTTTTGCCGTTTAAGGAAGTATCGCGTTCGTATTTCCGCGATTACGAAGGCGGCAGGGCGCGAATTCAAGACGTGCTCAAAGAAGGCATGGAAGTTATCGTCCAAGTTGAAAAAGACGAACGTGGCAACAAAGGCGCGGCGCTGACCACTTTCATCAGCCTGGCTGGCCGCTATTTGGTATTGATGCCGAACAACCCGCGCGGCGGCGGCGTATCCCGCCGTATCGAAGGCGAGGAGCGTCAAGAGTTGAAAGCCGCCATGGCCGAACTCGACATTCCGAACGGCATGAGCATTATTGCTCGCACAGCCGGCATCGGCCGCAGCGCGGAAGAGTTGGAATGGGACTTGAACTACCTCAAGCAACTCTGGCAAGCCATTGAAGAAGCAGGAAAAGCACACCATGACCCTTACCTGCTCTTCATGGAAAGCTCGCTGCTCATCCGCGCTATCCGCGACTATTTCCGTCCCGACATCGGCGAAATTCTGGTGGACAATCAAGAGGTTTATGACCAAGTCGCCGAGTTTATGAGCTACGTCATGCCGAGCAACGTAGGTCGTCTGAAACTCTATCAAGACCACACGCCGCTGTTCTCACGCTTCCAAATCGAACACCAAATCGAAAGCGCGTTTGCCCGCAGCGTCAGCCTGCCTTCCGGCGGCGCGATTGTGATTGACCACACCGAAGCCCTGGTTTCCATCGATGTCAACTCCGCCCGCGCGACACGCGGCGCGGACATCGAAGACACCGCGTTCAAAACCAATATGGAAGCCGCCGAAGAAGTCGCCCGCCAAATGCGTTTGCGCGACTTGGGCGGCTTGGTCGTCATCGACTTCATCGACATGGAAAACCCCAAGCACCAGCGCGATGTTGAAAACGTCCTGCGCGACGCGCTCAAAAAAGACCGCGCCCGCGTGCAAATGGGCAAACTTTCCCGCTTCGGCCTCTTGGAATTAAGCCGCCAACGCCTGAAACCCGCTTTGGGCGAAAGCAGCCACGTCGCCTGCCCGCGCTGCGCCGGTACCGGCGTCATCCGCGGCATCGAATCAACCGCCCTGCACGTTTTGCGCATCATTCAAGAAGAAGCGATGAAAGACAATACCGGCGAAGTGCATGCGCAAGTGCCCGTCGATGTTGCTACCTTCCTGCTGAACGAAAAACGCGCCGAGCTGTTTGCGATGGAAGAGCGTTTGGACGTCAACGTCGTCCTGATTCCGAATATCCACTTGGAAAATCCGCACTACGAAATCAACCGCATCCGCATCGACGACGTAGAAGAAGACGGCGAACCGAGCTACAAACGCGTCGCCGAGCCGGAAGAAGACGAATCCGCCAAACCTTTCGGCAGCGAAAGAGCCAAAGCCGCCCGTCCCGAACCCGCCGTCAAAGGCGTGCGCCATACCCAACCCGCCCCGACCATATCCGAGCAGAAAAGCGGTTCATGGTGGGATACCTTCAAAGCATGGCTCAAACGCATTTTCGGCGGCAATACCGCAGCCGAAACCGTGCCTGTTGCCGAAGTGGCAGAAAAACGCACTTCAAACGGCAACAACCGCAACGGCAATTCCGGCAACCGCCGCGCAAACAACCGCCGCCAAAACCCGCGCCGCAACAATAGGCACGACGGCAGCAAGGTAGAAGTGCGCGAAGTGAATGCCGAAGCTGTTGACAGCAAGTTTGAAGAAAACAAATCAAACGAAAGCCGCAACGACGAGCGTAAAGACAATCGTCGCAACCGCAACCGTAACAACCGCCGCGATGATCGCAACAACGAGCGCAACCGTGTTGAGGAAGTGGTTGAAGACGTAAACGTTCAAGAAGTAGCTGCACTGGTTGAGATGCCGTCTGAAAACCAAGCGGAACAAAACGGCAATAAACGCCGCCGCAACAACGGCCGTAACGAGCGCAACCGTCATCAATCTGCGGAAAACCGTGTTGAGGACGTGAACGTTCAAGCCGATGGCGAACAGGCGCAAGTTGAAGCGGACGACAACGCCCGCAGCGAAGAGGGTGTGAAAAACAACGGCCGTCAAGGACGCGACCGCAACAACCGTCAGCGCAACAACCGTAACGACCGCCGTTCCAACAGCAAAAAACGCAATATTCCGTCTTCGGCAAAAATCGAGCAATACCTGAACATTACCGATACCGCTGACAAAGTCCTCTTTGCCGTAGCGCATGTTTTAGGTTTGAACGAAACGGTTGAAGCTGCAAATGCAACATTGTCTTCTGAAAGCGACCAAGCCGAGCCGCTGGTGATTGTGGTATCCGAGCCTGAAGTTACCAGCGCAGAGCCATTCGTATTTGCGATTGAAAGCGAAGACGAGCCTGCCGTAGCGCAAACTGAAGGCGCTGATGCCGAACAAGCCCTGCTTGCTTCTGCCGTCAGCAACGTTAAAGAAGCCATTTCTGCAGTATTGTCTCCGAATGAAACGGCTACTGTTGCACCGGTTGAAGCACCAGCCGAAACTGTTGCCACACCAGCTGAAGCCGTAGCTCAAGCAGCGCCTGTCGCAATCGTTGTGCCTGAGAGCTTGGGCGATTTGATCTTCGTTGAAACCGATCCGCAAGCCGTTGCCGCTTTTGCTGCGCAGCCACAACCTGAACCGGTTGCTAAAACACGCCGTTCGGATGTGCCTAAAGTAGAAGTGGAAGACGTAGCAGTCGAAATGATTTTGGTGGAAACACGCAAAGATTAAGATTGGTTTTCCAGTTAAAAGCCCGATGTTGAACGCATCGGGCTTTTTTATTGACAAGGAGTTGTGCTGCTCATTTTCTTTGTATTTAACATGAGCGTTGCTTCATGGTTAAAAAGCAGGATAGCTTGCTGAGAAAGGGAAGGGCGTGATTCTTTCAATGGGAAGGGTTTAACGATAAATAAATTGGTATGAGAAAAGGCCGTCTGAAACGGTTTCAGACGGCCTTGATTTGTGTGTATGTTTAGGTATTGTGATTAGTTTTTGTTCAGAGAGTCACGGATTTCGCGCAACAACAGAACTTCTTCGCTAGGCTCTGCTGGTGCTTCTTCAGCAGGAGCTTCGGTTTTTTTCACGGAGTTGATGGCTTTAACCACGCAGAAGATGGCAGCGGCGATGATCAGGAAGCTGATCACAGTGTTGATGAACAGACCGATGTTCAAAGTAACGGCACCGGCTGCTTGAGCGGCTGCCAGGTTGGCGTAACCTTCTGCAGGAGCGGCTTGTGCGCCGTCTTTCAGTGTAATGAACAGGTTGGAGAAATCAACGCCGCCGATCAACAGACCGATAGGAGGCATGATTACATCGTCAACCAATGATTTGACGATGCCGCTGAATGCTGTACCGACAACCATACCGACTGCGAGGTCGATCACGTTGCCACGCATAATAAATTCTTTAAATTCTGAAGCGATTGACATAATTAATCTCCTGTATGTGTTTGAGTCAAAATCAGATGTGATTCAATAAATCGGCAGGCATATTAACGCTTTATCAGTTAAGAAAAATTCAATAATGTTAAATTTTGTATTTTATGCCAAAAATCTCCTGCTTCTATGCCTTCTGTATGAAAAACAGGCCGTCTGAAATTTTTCTGTTACTTTTTTACACCATTTTTTATCAGCGGCTAAGTATCAGATAATATGAATGTTATCTTTGGAATCAATGCTCTATCTTATCTTTTAAATGAGATTAAATGATAACGTTGTAATGTTATTAACATAATACGCCAAAGCATACGACAATCATGTTTCATGCGTGTATTTGAATTTCAGACGGCCTTATCGGTTATGCAGTCATTCAAACCATAATGTAATGGCCATAAAAAAACGCACTTTCATGATGAAAGTGCGTTTTGTGCGAAAACTGTTTAGTCCTCTTCATCGTTCAGCGCGTTGATGCTGTAACCGCCATCAACGTAGGTAATCTCGCCGGTGATGCCGGAAGCGAGGTCGGACAGCAGGAAGGCGGCTGTGTTGCCGACTTCTTCGGTGGTCACGTTGCGGCCCAATGGGTTGTGGGAAGCGACGTGGCCCAAGAGTTTGCTGAAATCGGCGATGCCGGAAGCGGCCAGGGTTTTGATCGGGCCTGCGGAGATGCCGTTGCAGCGGATGCCTTCTTTGCCCAGGCAGGCGGCAGTGAAGCGGATGCCGGCTTCGAGGCTGGCTTTGGCCATGCCCATAACGTTGTAGTTAGGAATGGCACGAACAGCGCCCAAGTAGCTCAGGGCAATGATTGCGGCGTTGCGGCCCTGCATCATCGGACGGGCGGCTTTTGCCAGTGCAGGCAGGCTGTATGCGGAGATTTCGTGAGCGGTGTTGAACGCTTCGCGGCTGATGCTGTCGAGGAAGTCGCCGCTCAAAGCTTCTTTAGGGGCGAAGCCGATGGAGTGAACCAAGCCGTCCAAGCCGTCCCAGTGTTTGCCCAAGTCAACGAAAACTTGGTTGATTTCGTCGTCGCTGGCAACGTCGCAGCGGAACACGAGTTCGGAGCCGAGTTCGGCCGCCATTTTACGGACGCGCTCTTCCAGTTTGTCGACAACATAAGTGAATGCCAATTCCGCGCCTTGTTCGCGGCAGGCTTTGGCGATGCCGTAAGCGATGGAACGCTCGGAGATCATGCCGGTAATCAGAATTTTTTTGCCTTGCAAAAAGCCCATTTTCTTATCCTTTAGCAGTGGTATTGCGGTTGCATTAAACGGCGCATTATAGCAAAAACCGCTGTTTCGGTATAGAAAACAACGGATAACCCTTTGTCTTGCCTCAAATAGAGATGAGGTTGTCTGCCGAGGCCGTCTGAAACCTGACGGAACGGCGGCAAAACGTTATACTTGATGGTGTTAATGACTGATGTTTCAGGAGTAAACCATGCCCGAGCAAAACCGCATTCTTTGCCGAGAACTCAGCCTGTTGGCGTTCAACCGCCGTGTACTGGCTCAGGCGCAGGATACGAAAGTTCCTTTGTTGGAACGTTTGCGTTTCCTGTGCATCGTGTCTTCCAATTTGGACGAATTTTTTGAAGTGCGCATGGCGTGGTTGAAACGCGAAAACAAATTGCGCCCGCATCAGCTGCTCGACAACGGCAAAACCGCGGCCGAAACCATCGAAGCGGTGGCGAAAGAGGCACAGGCCTTGATTCGCGAGCAGTACGACCTGTTTAACAAAGTATTGCAGCCTGCACTCAGCCGCGCCGGCATTCATTTCTATCGCCGCTACAAATGGACGGCTGCGCAGAAAAAATGGATCGAAAACTATTTCGACAACGAGCTGCTGCCCATTCTCACGCCCATCGGTCTTGATCCGTCACACCCGTTCCCGCGCCCGTTAAACAAATCGCTTAATTTCGCCGTCGAACTCGAAGGCACGGATGCGTTCGGCCGTCCGTCAGGAATGGCGATTGTACAGGCTCCGCGCATTTTGCCGCGCGTTGTCCCCATGCCGTCTGAAATTTGCGGCGGCGATGCAGGTTTTGTGTTCTTGTCTTCGATTTTGCACGCCCATGTCGGCAAACTCTTTCCCGGTATGAAGGTTAAAGACTGCCATCAGTTCCGTCTCACGCGTGATAGCGATTTGACGGTCGATGAAGAAGATTTGAAAAACCTGCGTGCCGCGATTCAAAACGAGTTGCACGACCGCGAATACGGCGACGGCGTGCGCTTGGAAGTGGCAGACACTTGTCCGGCGCATATTCACGATTTCCTGCTTGCCCAGTTCAAACTGACTTCTGCCGAGCTGTATCAGGTCAAAGGGCCGGTCAATTTGGTGCGCCTCAATGCCGTTCCCGATTTGGTGGATAGGCCGGATTTGAAGTTCCCACCGCGCAATGCAGGCCGTCTGAAAGCCTTGCGCAAAAACGGCTCAGTGTTCAAACTGGTCAAACAGTCGCCGATTTTGCTGCACCACCCGTATCAGTCTTTTGATCCGGTTGTCCAAATGATACGCGAAGCCGCAGCCGATCCGGATGTATTGGCTGTCAAAATGACCATCTATCGTACCGGCAGCAATTCCGAGCTTGTGCGCGCATTGATGAAGGCTGCACTGGCGGGCAAGCAGGTTACCGTCGTGGTTGAACTCATGGCACGTTTTGACGAAGCCAACAACGTCAACTGGGCGAAACAGCTCGAAGAGGCGGGCGCGCACGTCGTGTACGGCGTATTCGGCTACAAAGTCCACGCCAAAATGGCTTTGGTTATCCGCCGCGAAGACGGTGTGCTTAAGCGTTATGCCCACCTCGGTACCGGCAACTACCACCAAGGCACATCGCGCATCTACACCGACTTCGGCATTATCACCGCCGACGAACAAATCACTGCCGATGTGAACATTCTGTTTATGGAAATCACAGGTTTGGGCAAGCCTGGCCGTCTGAACAAGCTCTATCAAAGCCCGTTTACCCTGCACAAAATGGTCATCGACCGCATCAAGCAGGAAACCGAACACGCCAAAGCCGGCAAACCGGCGCGGATTACCGCCAAGATGAACTCCCTCATCGAGCCGAGTGTGATTGATGCGCTGTATCAGGCCAGCGCGGCAGGCGTGCAAATTGATCTGATTGTGCGCGGTATGTGTACTTTACGCCCGGGTGTAAAAGGCTTGTCCGAGAACATCCGCGTCCGCTCTATTATCGGCCGCCAACTCGAACACTCGCGCGTGTATTGCTTCCATAACAACGGCGCAGACGATACCTTTATCTCCAGCGCCGACTGGATGGGTCGCAATTTCTTCCGCCGCATTGAGGTCGCCACGCCGATTACCACGCCCGAACTCAAAGAACGTGTGATCCGCGAAGGTTTGGAAATGGCCTTGGAAGACAATACCCAGGCTTGGCTGATGCAGCCTGACGGCAGCTACGTTCGCATCCAGCCGCAAGACGGCGAGCCTGCGTTTGGTTTGCAGGAAGGTTTGTGGAAAATATACGGACGTTGAGTTGAATAATGTCTCAGGCCGTCTGAAACGCAGGTTTCAGACGGCCTTTTTTGATTTTGCCGTTATAATTCCGTTTCCCAATCTTTCAGACGGCCTTTTCCTATGAAATCTTACCCCGATTCCTATCTCCATTTTGAAAACCTCGAATCTCCCGAAACGCAAGAGTTTGCCGCTGCGGCGCATGCCGAAACGCGCGCCCGTTTTTTAGAAAATGACAAGGCGCGCGCATTGTCTGACGGCATTTTGGCGCAGTTGCAGGACACGCGGCAGATTCCGTTTTGTCAGGAACACCGCGCACGGATGTACCATTTCCATCAGGATGCAGAATATCCGAAGGGCGTGTACCGCGTGTGTACCGCGGCGACTTACCGTTCCGGCTATCCTGAGTGGAAAATCCTGTTTTCAGTGGCGGACTTCGACGAATTGCTCGGTGATGATGTGTATTTGGGCGGCGTGTCGCACTTGGTGGAAAAGCCCAACCGCGCGTTGTTAACACTGAGCAAATCGGGCGGCGATACGGCGTACACGCTGGAAGTGGATTTGGAAGCAGGGGAATTGGTAGAAGGCGGTTTTCACTTTCCGGCAGGCAAAAACCATGTGTCGTGGCGCGATGAAAACAGCGTGTGGGTGTGTCCGGCTTGGGACGAACGCCAGTTGACCGAATCGGGCTATCCGCGTGAAGTATGGCTGGTGGAACGCGGCAAAAGTTTCGAGGAAAGCCTGCCGGTGTATCAAATTGCCGAAGACGGCATGATGGTGAACGCGTGGCGTTATCTCGATCCTCAGGGTTCGCCGATTGATTTGATTGAAGCGTCTGACGGTTTTTACACCAAAACCTATTTGCAGGTGTCGGCCGAAGGCGAGGCGAAACCGTTGAACCTGCCCGCCGATTGCGACGTGGTCGGCTATCTGGCGGGGTATCTTTTGCTGACGCTGCGCAAGGACTGGAACCGCGCGAACCAAAGCTATCCGAGCGGCGCGCTGGTGGCGGTGAAGCTGAATCGGGGCGAACTCGGGGCGGCGCAGCTTTTGTTTGCGCCCGATGAAACGCAGGCATTGGAAAGCGTGGAAACGACTAAGCGTTTTGTCGTGGCGAGCCTGTTGGAGAACGTACAAGGCCGTCTGAAAGCATGGCGCTTTACCGACGGCAAATGGCAGGAAGTCGAACTGCCGCGCCTGCCTTCGGGTGCGTTGGAAATGACCGACCAACCGTGGGGCGGAGACGTGGTTTACCTTGCCGCCAGCGATTTCACCACGCCGCTGACGCTGTTTGCGCTGGATTTGAACGTGATGGAACTGACCGTCATGCGCCGTCAGCCGCAGCAGTTCGATTCAGACGGCATCAACGTGCAGCAGTTTTGGACGACGTCGGCCGACGGCGAGCGCATTCCTTATTTCCACGTCGGCAAAAACGCGACGACCGACACGCCGACTTTGGTCTATGCATACGGCGGTTTCGGCATTCCCGAATTGCCGCATTATCTGGGCAGCATTGGCAAATATTGGCTGGAAGAGGGCAATGCCTTTGTATTGGCGAACATCCGCGGCGGCGGCGAATTCGGCCCACGTTGGCATCAGGCGGCGCAGGGAATCAGCAAACATAAAAGCGTTGATGATTTATTGGCAGTCGTGCGCGATTTGTCCGAACGCGGCATGAGTTCGCCCAAACACATCGGTTTGCAGGGTGGTAGCAACGGCGGCCTGATTACCGCCGCCGCCTTCGTGCGTGAGCCACAAAGTATCGGCGCGCTGGTGTGCGAAGTGCCGCTGACCGACATGATCCGCTATCCGCTGCTGTCCGCCGGTTCAAGCTGGACGGACGAATACGGCAATCCGCAGAAATACGAAGTCTGCAAACGCTGGCTGGGCGAATTGTCGCCGTATCACAATCTTTCAGACGGCATCAATTATCCGCCTGCGCTCATTACCACCAGCCTCAGCGACGACCGAGTCCATCCCGCCCACGCGCTCAAGTTCTACGCCAAACTGCGCGAAACCTCCGCGCAATCGTGGCTCTACGCTCCCGACGGCGGCGGCCATACCGGTAACGGTACCCAACGCGAATCCGCCGACGAACTCGCCTGCGTCTTGCTGTTTTTGAAAGAGTTTTTGGCTTAAAAAGAACGCTGTTTGATTTGCCCGCTTATTTCAGGCCGTCTGAAAGAGCGGGCAAAAAAAGCGAGTTTGATGGCATTGTGAAACCTTATTTAAGGCATTTTTTATTCGTTTTACGCACCCGGCAGGCGCGTGAAAACGGAAAGAAAAAATGGCGAAACCTGCTTTTCAGACGGCCGCGATTTACGATAATCAAACTTAACCCTATGATATCAAATAAAAACAATTTCCTGCTTGTAGGTTAAAATCAGCCTATGCTAATATGCGCAACAACAGGTTTTTACTGAATAATCTGTGCTAAAATGCAGGATTAGATGGAAAACTCTATCCGAATTCGGTACAATACCGACGAATTATTTCCCTTAAACAACCTGCCGCAAGGCGAAAAGGAACGACTGACATGTCAAACATCGAACAACAAGTTAAAAAAATTGTTGCTGAACAACTGGGCGTAAATGAAGCCGAAGTGAAAAACGAATCTTCTTTCCAAAACGATTTGGGTGCTGACTCTCTGGACACCGTAGAACTGGTGATGGCTTTGGAAGAAGCTTTCGGCTGCGAAATCCCTGACGAAGACGCTGAAAAAATCACTACCGTACAATTGGCTATCGACTACATCAACGCCCACCAAGGCTAATCGGTCGCACCAAACATCCAGCCTCTGCTGCGCCATCGCAATAGAGGCTTTTACCTTATTATTAAACCCCTGAAATTTCAGACGGCATGAGTTTTGCCCGTTTTCACAAAGAAAATGAGCAAGGCTGCCGCGAAAATCCCGACAACCAACAGCGAGATTATCATGAGTCAGAGAAGAGTAGTCATCACAGGTCTTGGCCAAGTATCACCGGTCGGCAACGACGTCGCCACCGCATGGAGCAATCTGCTCGCAGGCAAAAGCGGCATCGGACGGATTACCCGCTTTGACGCATCCGACATCAACAGCCAAATCGCCGGCGAAGTGCGCGATTTCGACATCGGCCAATACATCAGCGCAAAAGAAGCGCGCCGTATGGACGTGTTCATCCACTACGGTATCGCTGCCGCCCTGCAAGCCATCAATGATTCAGGCTTGGACGATTTGGAAACCCTCGACAAAGACCGCGTCGGTGTCAACATCGGCTCCGGTATCGGCGGCCTGCCCAGCATCGAAGCGACCGGCAAAGCCGTTATCGAAGGCGGCGCGCGCAAAATCAATCCTTTCTTTATCCCAGGCTCGCTGATTAACCTGATTTCCGGCCATGTGACCATCCTCAAAGGCTACCGTGGCCCGAGCTACGGCATGGTTTCTGCCTGTACGACCGGCGCACACTCCATCGGCGACTCTGCGCGACTGATTAAGTACGGCGACGCAGACGTGATGATTGCCGGCGGTGCGGAAGGCGCGATCAGCACTTTGGGCGTTGGCGGCTTTGCTGCCATGAAGGCACTTTCCACCCGCAACGACGATCCTGCTACCGCTTCCCGTCCGTGGGACAAAGGCCGTGACGGTTTCGTTATCGGCGAAGGCGCGGGCGTGCTGGTGTTGGAAGAATTAGAACACGCCAAAAAACGCGGTGCGAAAATTTACGCCGAAATCGTCGGCTTCGGTATGAGCTCCGATGCTTACCACATTACCGCGCCTAACGAAGAAGGCCCTGCATTGGCCGTTACCCGCGCGCTAAAAGATGCTGGACTGAATCCCGAAGACGTCGATTACGTCAACGCACACGGCACGTCCACTCCGCTGGGTGATGCCAACGAAACCAAAGCCATCAAACGCGCTTTGGGCGATCATGCGCGCAAAGTCATCGTTAACTCCACCAAATCCATGACCGGCCACTTGCTTGGCGCAGCCGGCGGTGTGGAAGCGTTGTACAGCGTGTTGGCAGTACACGAGCAAAAATCTCCACCGACCATCAACATCTTTGAACAAGACGTTGAAGCCGGTTGCGATTTGGACTACTGCGCCAACGAAGCGCGTGACGCGAAAATCGACGTTGCCATCTCCAATTCCTTCGGCTTTGGCGGTACCAACGGCACATTGGTATTCAAACGCTTCAAAGACTGATAGAAGGTTTTAAGCCAAATTGAAAAGGCCGTCTGAAACTGGTTTTCAGACGGCCTTTTTTATTTTAAAAGCTAAATATTCTTGATAATCTGTATCATTTGTATAAAAATACCGATTCCTATCAATATCGCCCGGATTTTATCGGGTAATCAACCCAATTACATTTTTATCAGGAGTCTGCAATGAAAACTATCCGTATTCTGGCATTGGCCGCCGCACTGGCCGCCGTGCCTGCATTTGCATCTGATTTCGGTCATGAACAGGCATTGACCATAGACGGTAAGCCCGCCCATCTGGCAGAAACTTCAGCCCGTATTTTGGCAAACGAAACCCTGACTGCGCCGCAACTGGTCGAAGACATTACCGACGGATTAGGTTCGAAAAAAATTCCGGGTTATAAATTGATGATTATGGGCCGCACTTATTCGGTGGCGGCAGAAACCAAACCGCCGAAAGAGGGCCAAACTCAGTGGCGGGACAATACGTTTATTCATCGCGGCGTAAAACTGTTTGTCGGTATTCCGGTTAAAAACGGCAAGATGGATTTAGCGTCTGCCCGGTTGATTAATATCGGCGTGGTTGACGACAACGGTGGTGCTGCGCCTCATGATGAGGGTGAAAAAATCCGTCCGGTCGGCAAGCAGCTGATGTCTCCCGATACCAAAGTGGAAAATGCGAAACTCAATATTGCCAAACTGACGTTGCCAAATATGAAATTAGGCGAAACCAGTGGCGGTGGTGTGAAATTGGAAGCATCGGCAACATTGGACGGTAAGCCGATACAGACTAAAATCGACAGCACGTTCTCCCGCTTCTATTCCGCTAAACCGGCCGCTACACGGCCGTTTATGGCAGATGCACGGTTTGTGAAATAATCGCAAAGGCCGTCTGAAACCCAGTTTCAGACGGCCTTTTATATGCCAAAACTGTATAAGTTTAGTTCTTTATAGATTAAAGGTAAGGAGTTAAAAAAGCGTAGAATGGCGATTTTAAAAAATCATCATTGGAGGTCGATCATGACGGTAACGATTTTAGACGGTGGAATGGGGCGTGAACTGCATCGGCGCGGCGCACCGTTTCGTCAGCCGGAATGGTCTGCTTTGGCTTTGATGGAAACGCCGGAGATTGTACGCGAAACGCATTTGGACTTTCTTCGAGCAGGCGCACAAGTAGTTACGACCAACAGCTATGCGCTTGTTCCGTTTCATATCGGGCAGGAGCGCTTTGATGCTCAAGCTACCGAATGGGCAAGGCTGGCGGGCCGTTTGGCGCGTGAAGCGGTGGAACAAAGCGGGACTACTGCAAAAGTGGCCGCAAGCCTGCCGCCGTTGTTCGGTTCTTACCGCCCTGACTTGTTTGACAAACAAGTCGCACCTGCTTTGGCGCGCCCTTTAATATCGGGTTTGATGCCGTTTGCTGATATTTGGTTGGCAGAAACCGTATCCAGCTTGGAAGAAGCGCGTTTCTGGCGCAGCAGTCTGCCTGATGATGGTAAGCCGTTTTGGGTGTCGTTTACTTTGGAAGATACGATGCCGCATGATGTACCGGTGTTGCGTTCGGGAGAAAACGTGCACGAGGCGGCGGATTTCGCGGTAGAGATAGGTGCGGCGGCAATGTTGTTCAATTGCAGTCAGCCTGAAGTGATGGCGGAAGCTTTGAAAGTGGCACATGAAGCCCAAGGCCGTCTGAAACTGGGTGTTTACGCCAATGCATTTGAGCCGGTACAAGGACAGATGAACGAGGCCAACGATGGTTTGGATCCGATTCGTGCCGATGCTACGCCGGAAAATTATTTGGCGTGGGCGAGACAATGGGCGGATTTGGGTGCTGAAATCATCGGTGGGTGCTGCGGTATCGCACCTGAACATATCCGTGCGTTGGCGCAAGGATTTAAGGCCGTCTGAAAGTGGTCGCATAATATTTTGATACGGTTAGAACAGGCTAAAAAAGCCGGTAATGCCGTTGCTTCACAAACACATAATTATAAAAATCAGGAATAAACATGTCGCAAAAATCTCAAATCGGCTTGGCCGCGCTGACGGCCTTGGTTATCAGTTCCATGATTGGTTCGGGTATTTTCAGCCTGCCGCAGAATATGGCTGCCGTCGCAGGTTCGCAGGCTTTGCTGCTGGGTTGGCTGATTACCGGTGTGGGCATTATCTTTCTCGGCCTGTCATTTTCGGCCTTGTCCAAACTTAAGCCCGAATTGGATGGCGGTATTTATACGTACGCCCGCGACGGCTTTGGCGATTTGATGGGTTTTTTCTCAGCGTGGGGCTATTGGCTTTGCACCACGGTCGGTATTGTCGGCTATTTGGTGGTTGCGTTTGAAGCAGTAGGCGGATTTGTCGATACACCGGACAATGTGATTTTCGGTAAAGGCAACACATTTGCCGCTTTTGTCGGTGAATCGGTAATTGTATGGCTGATTTACTGGTTGGTAGTGCGCGGTATTAAAGAAGCGGCAGGAGTGAACCTGATTGCGACGGCAGTCAAAGTGTTTCCGCTGATTTTATTTATCGGTATGGCAGCCTATTTCTTTCAAACCGAAGTGTTTATGTCCGATTGGACAGGGGCGAGCCTTGCTACGCCTGAAAATCCTGATGTCAGCCTGATGACGCAGGTGAAAAACACAATGCTGATTACGCTGTGGGTGTTTACCGGTATTGAGGGTGCGGCGGTTTTGTCCAAGCATGCGCGAAGTCGTGCTGATGTCGGTCGAGCAACCATTATCGGAGTCAGCTTGACGCTGGCAATGTATGTGGCAATTACCGTCTTGGCTCAAGGCATTTTGCCTCGTGTGGATATTGCAGCAATGGCTAATCCGTCTATGGCGGGCGTGTTGGCGCACATGGTCGGCCCTTGGGGTAAAGTGCTGATTTCTTCCTGCCTGATTGTGTCTGTGCTGTCGTCTTATTTAAGCTGGACGCTGTATGCGACCGAGATTCCGCACATGGGTGCGAGAAACGGCGCATTTCCAAAATCGTTTATTCCGTTGAATAAAAACGAAGTGCCGCAGGGTTCGTTGATGTTTACCACCTTGACCGTGCAGGTTTGCCTATTGCTGGTGTGGTTAAAAGGCGAGGATTATTCTGCCTTGCTGATGGTATCGACTTCCATGATTTTGATACCGTATCTGTTAATTGGTGCATATCTGCTCAAATTATCGCTGACACAAAAGGCTGCGGCAAAATACCGTCTTATCGGCGCGGTAGCAACGCTTTATGCGGCTTGGATTGTCTATGCGGCAGGCACGGAATATTTGCTGCTTTCAGTCTTGCTCTATTTGCCCGGCGTATTGCTGTTTCTCTATTCGCAAAAGAAACACTACGGAAGTTGTCAGTTCAACCGTATGGAAAAAGCCGTATTGGTATTGCTGTTGATTTTGGCTGTGCCGGCCGTACAGCAGTTTGTCTCTAGCTTACAAGCGTAAACAGAAAGGTTTGAAAAAGGCCGTCTGAAATCCAGTTTCAGACGGCCTTTTATTGATAAAACCGATTCAATACCGCATCATTTTGCTGTCTACCTGCATTGCCCAAGCATCGATACCGCCTTGCAGGTTGTAGAGGTTTTCAAATCCGGCGTCTTCTAAATACATTGCCGTGTGCAGGCTGCGGATGCCGTGGTGGCAGTAAACGACGATGGGTAAATCGTCGTCGGGCAGCTCGTTTTGGCGCAGTGGGATGAGGTTCATCGGGATATGAATGGCAGTGGGCAGGGTGCAGATGGCGCGCTCTTCATCGGTGCGGACGTCGAGCAGATGAAATGCGCGGCCTTCGTTCTGCCATTGTTTCAGTTCGGTGGGCGAGAGTTGGATGATGTCGGTCATAGGGTAGGGTGTAAAAGTATGAGGCCGTCTGAACTTTCAGACGGCCTGTTGTTTAAAAATCGAAATCGCCGAACGGATTGGCCGATTTGTCTTCCAAGTGTGCTACGACGGTGTCGAACAATACCTTTTCGGAAAACTCATTGTCGTTACGCGTCAGCAAAAGCGCGCGTTGTACCGGTTTACGGCCGACGATGACCACCATACGGCCGCCGTCTTTCAGTTGCTCTTTCAGAATTTCAGGTATGCTGTCTACTGCGCCGCCCACATAAATCGCATCAAAAGGAGCGCCTTGCGATGCTTCGGTCAGGCCGTTGTTTTGTACATAATCGACGTTGGCAAAGCCCAATTCGTCCAAAACTTTTTTGGCGCGTTGCTGTTGCTCAGCATCGATGTCGTCAGTGACGACTTTGCCGGCCAGTTTGGACAGCAGGGCGGTTGCATAGCCTGAACCTGTACCGATTTCTAAGACGGTTTCGTCTTTTTTCAGTTTCAAACCTTGAGCCAGGCGGGCAACGACTTTGGGTTCCAACATCTTATGGCCGTTGGTCAGTGGCAGCTCCATATCCGCATAGGCCAAACCTTGAAAAGCCTCGCCGACAAAATGTTCGCGCTCGATCTCCTCCAAAGCATCCAAAATGTCGAAGTCCAAGACATCCCACGGACGAATCTGCTGTTCAACCATATTGAAACGCGCTTTTTCAAAGTCCATATTTGTGCTCCGTTCAATTCTTAATTTTATCGAAGCATACATTATAAATCCTTGTCGGAGAGTGTGCCATCTTTCAGACGGCCCAGAGGCTCGTTAATAATTGCCAAGCGCACATATATCCACTAAACTTTCACATTACACGACGCTACAGCAAGCAACAACCAACACACGGAGCAATAAAGATGTATCACCAAATCGGAATGTGGGATCAAAAATGGGTTATCGGCAACTGGAAAATGAACGGCCGACTCCAAAACAACAATGCGCTTATGCACCGCTTCCGTGTCATGCCAACCGCAGAACGCGTGTTAATCGGTCTGGCTGCTCCGACCGTTTATCTGTTGCAACTGCACAACGCCATGCAGATTGTTTTGAACAACCGTATCTTGACCTGTGCGCAAGACGTGAGCCGTTTCCCGAATAACGGCGCGTACACCGGCGAAGTGTCCGCCGAAATGCTTGCCGACATCGGTACTGACATCGTCCTCATCGGCCACTCCGAGCGCAGCCTTTATTTCGGCGAGAAAAACGAAATCCAACGCCGCAAAATGGAAAACGTCCTCAACGTCGGCCTGATTCCATTGTTGTGTGTCGGTGAAAGTCTGGAAGAACGCGAAGCCGGCAAAGAACACGAAGTCATTACCCACCAGCTTTCCATCCTGCAAGGTTTGAACACCAAAAACATCGCCGTTGCCTACGAGCCGGTTTGGGCGATCGGTACAGGCAAAGTCGCCACTGTCGAACAAATCGCCGACATGCACGCATTTATCTACAAAGAAATCTTGTCTTTGTGCGGAAGCGATGTTAAAATCCGCGTTCTTTACGGCGGAAGTGTGAAAGCGGATAACGCGGCCGACATCTTCGCAGTACCTCATGTAGACGGCGCATTGGTTGGTGGCGCGTCATTATCATATGACTCCTTTACCGCCATCATCAACGCAGCACAAGCCTCGTAGAAAACATATGGAAGCCTTTAAAACCCTTATCTGGATTATTAATATTATTTCCGCTCTATTCGTAATCGTGTTAGTATTGCTGCAACACGGTAAAGGTGCGGATGCCGGCGCAACGTTCGGTTCCGGCAGCGGTAGCGCGCAAGGCGTATTCGGTTCTGCCGGTAATGCCAACTTCCTCAGCCGCTCGACTGCCGTTGCTGCAACATTTTTCTTTGCGACCTGCATGGCGATGGTGTATATTCACACCCACTCCAGTAAGCACGGTTTAGACTTCAGCGATGTGAAGCAGACCCAGCAAGCTCCTAAGCCTGCAACGCCTGCACAAAACAATACAACTCCTGTTGCACCGAATCCTCAGCAGCAGTAAGACAATTTGATTTATGCCGACATGGTGGAATTGGTAGACACGCTATCTTGAGGGGGTAGTGGCCGTAGGCTGTGCGAGTTCAAATCTCGCTGTCGGCACCACATTAGAAAATCTAACCGCTTTTTAGCGGTTATTTTTTCGTCTTGAGAATCTGCCTTTCATTTATCTTTAGACCGAGACAGGGAAATACAATGAAGCGTTTGGTTGTCGGCATCAGCGGTGCCAGCGGTTTTCAGTATGGCGTGAAGGCTTTACAGCTTTTGCGTGAGCATCAGGTAGAAACGCATTTGGTGGTTTCGCAAGGGGCGGAGATGACCCGCGCTTTGGAAACGGATTACACCAAGGAAGATGTTTATGCTTTGGCGGATGTCGTGCATTCCGTCCGTAATGTCGGGGCAAGTATTGCCAGTGGATCGTTTTTGACGGATGGAATGTTGATTGCGCCGTGTTCAATGAAAACTTTGGCTTCGGTTGCTCATGGATTTGCCGATAATTTGCTCAGCCGTGCGGCGGATGTAACGTTGAAAGAGCGGCGCAAGCTGGTGTTGATGGTGCGTGAAGCGCCGTTAAACTTGGCGCACATTGAAAATATGCGCCGCGTGACAGAGATGGGCGGCATTGTGTTTCCTCCCGTTCCGGCTTTATATCAGAAGCCTGAATCCATCGAAGATATGATTACGCACAGCGTCTCTCATGCTTTGGACTTGTTCGGTATCATTCAAAACAATGTGCCGCGCTGGCAGGGCTGATGTTTCAGACGGCCTGAGTATAAGTTACGACTGAGAAGGAAGATAAAAAACATGCAAACGATTCCTGCCAATATAGTGAAGTTTTTGAGCAATCATCATGTCGTCAGTATTGCTGCTGCGGAAGAGGGCGAAGTTTGGGCAGCTTGCTGTTTTTATGTGTTTGATGAGGCGAATGCCCGATTGATTGTGCTGACATCTTTGAAAACGAAACATGGCGGAATGATGAGTCGGTCAGCCAAAGTAGCTGGTACCATTGCCGGACAACCTGATAGCATCGCAAAAATCAGCGGCATTCAGTTTGCGGCGACTGCCGCTTTGATTGAGGATGAAGCGGATTTGAAAGCGGCGCAGTCTTTGTATTACAAAGCGCATCCTGCTGCCAGAGTAATGAAAAGCGATGTTTGGGCATTGAATTTGGACAGTGTGAAATTCACTGACAATAAATTGGTATTCGCACAAAAAACGTACTGGAATCGCGAGGATTAAGAAAAGGCCGTCTGAAAGATGAAATTTCAGACGGCCTTTGGTAAGGTTACAAATTAATCGTGTCCGAGATCGACAGTTTTTTCTTTGTAACGTGTATCAGGAACCAAAACGATTTTCTCGTCCACTTTACCGATGGCTTTCACGTCTTTGCCCGGATAGTCCAGCTGATGCAGGAAGTAGCGGATACAGTTCAAACGTGCACGTTTTTTGTCATCGGAACGGATGATGACCCAAGGCGCGTCGCCGGTGTGGGTGTGGAAGAACATGGCGTTTTTGGCTTCGGTGTAGTCGTCCCAGCGGTCGAGCGACTGGATATCCACTGGAGACAGTTTCCAGTGTTTCAGCGGGTCGTCACGACGGGAGATGAAGCGACGGAGTTGTTCTTCACGGGATACGGAGAACCAGAATTTGAACAGATGGATGCCGCTGGCAACAAGCATACGTTCCAATTCAGGGGTTTGACGCATGAAGAGCAGGTATTCGTTAGGTTCGCAGAAGCCCATTACGCGTTCTACGCCGGCACGGTTGTACCATGAGCGGTCGAAGAATACCATTTCGCCTGCGGTCGGCAGGTTTTGGATGTAGCGTTGGAAATACCATTGGCCGCGTTCGGTAGTGGTTGGTTTCTCCAAAGCAACCACGCGCGCGCCACGAGGATTCAGGTGTTCCATAAAGCGTTTGATGGTACCGCCTTTACCGGCTGCGTCGCGGCCTTCAAACAGGCTGACGATACGCTGACCGGAATCTTTAACCCAGCTTTGTACTTTCAATAATTCGATTTGCAGCTTCTGTTTTTCTTTTTCGTAAACAGAGCGGCGCATACGTTGTTTGTACGGGTAGTTGGCAGGAAGCGGTGCACTGCTGGAATCTTCGTCAGTGCCGCGTCCTTCGTGTTCCAAAACAGCCTTTTCGAATACTTGCAGCTGGTCTTGTTTCTCGCCCAGTTCAACATTCTCGAACGGTTCTAATTGGTGGTCTGCCATAAAGTCTCCTTATCGATTAAGTTTTAAATGATATGGTGTGGTATGACTTGATTTTACCTCTTTATGCTGTGTTAGCCTACATAAAATTACACATAAGCGATTTTTTTCGGCTTGTTTGATAATTTTTGTAAAAACAGCGTATAATCAGCCTATTTGTATAATACATCATGCCTTATTTCGCCCTGTTCGACGATGCGTTAAGCGGTCGTGCAAAACTCTATCAAAATCATGTGGAAAGCTGCCTTTTTCATCATAACGAACTGGCGTCGTTGGATGATGTTTTGCAGGCAGGTTGGAAAAAAGGCCTGCATGCAGTGTTGTTTGCAGACTACGAATTCGGATTGCCACTGATGGATATTTCATCCGCGCGCAGTGGCAATTTGCGTTTGCACTGGTTTGCTACTTGTACAGAAATCGATGCCGAAAGCTGGCTGTCCAATCATTCAGACGGCCTTGAAGCAGGCATCTCCACTCCCCGATTCTCCGTATCCGAAGCCGATTATCTCGAGCATATCAACCAAATCCACGAAGCCATCCGCCGCGGCGATACCTATCAAATCAATTACACCGCACGTCTGCACCTGCAAACTTACGGCAATCCGATTCAGCTTTACCGCCGCTTGCGCCAGCCTGTGCCGTATGCCGTTTTGTCTTGTCTGCCCGACGAGGCAGGGCAGGAAGCGTGGACTTTGTGTTTTTCTCCCGAACTTTTCCTCAAAATCGATTCAGACGGCCTGATCACAACCGAGCCGATGAAAGGCACTGCGCCGATTCTTCATGACGGACAAGATGAACGCCGTGCCGTTGAATTGCAAAACGACCCAAAAAATCGCGCCGAAAATGTGATGATTGTCGATTTATTACGAAACGACCTCGGCAAAATCGCGCAAACGGGCAAAGTACGCGTGCCTGAACCGTTTAAAGTTTCCCGTTTCGGCAGTGTTTGGCAGATGACCAGTGCCATCGAGGCGCAGGCGCTACCTGATGTTTCGGTTGCTGATATTCTCCGTGCAGCCTTCCCATGCGGCAGTATTACCGGCGCGCCCAAACGTATGAGTATGCAGATTATTGAGTCCCTTGAATCCGAACCGCGCGGTTTGTACACAGGCAGCATCGGCTTTTTGCATCCGTGCGATACGGGTTTGGGATTTGAAGGCGTATTTAATGTCGTGATTCGTACCTTATCCCTGAAGCCGGTTTCAGACGGCCTTTATCAAGGTATTTATGGCGTGGGTTCGGGGATTGTGATTGATAGCGATCCTGAAGCCGAATATCGCGAGTGCGGTTGGAAAGCGCGTTTCCTCAATGACTTACGGCCTGATTTCGGTATTTTTGAAACCATGCGCGTGGAAGACAAACAATGCCGTTTGCTCGATTTGCACTTAGGCCGTCTGAACAGCTCGGCACAAGCGCTCAACCTGCCTTGGTCTGAAAATGCGGCAGAGCAAATCCAACACTATATAGATGCGTTGCCAAGTGGGTTATTTAGAATCAAAGCCGCTTTGTTTTCAGACGGCCTTGCATTGAGCCATGCGGCTGTTTCTGAATTGGATGGGCAACAATACGTCATCTTGAGTGAGCATACATTAAGTCAACGAGATTATCTGCGCCGTTTCAAAACCACACGCCGTGAAATTTTTGACCAAGCATGGAAAACGGCAGAAGGGCAGGGGGCATTTGACAGCCTGTTTTTCAATTCAGATGGCCTGTTGTTAGAGGGCGGAAGAAGTAATGTGTTCGTTAAATATCAAGGACAATGGCTCACGCCGTCTTTGGATTTGGATATTTTGAACGGGGTAATGCGCCAAGCGGTATTGAAGCAGCCGCAGTTATATTTAGGTGCGGATACAATCAAGGAAACCCATATCACGCGCGCCATGTTGGAAAACGCGGAAGAAATCCGCTTGAGCAACGCTTTAAGGGGCGTGTTTGCGGTTTCGCTCCGTAAATAAATGGCAATAGTCAAATCATCGTGATTCAAATTGTCGTAAAGCGGCAATATCCGATAGAATACGTCATTTCAACAATGAGGCCGTCTGAAAGGGAAAACAATATGGCAAAAGCAAAAGGTGGATTGGGACGCGGTTTGGATTCGCTGATTTCCAATGCAGTGGACAGCAGTAGTAGCGACCGCCTGACAACGGTTGCCATCGCCGATATTCAGCCCGGCCGTTATCAGGCGCGTGTGCAAATTGATGACGAAGCTTTGCAGGAATTGGCCGATTCCATCAAGGCACAAGGTATTATCCAGCCGGTTATCGTACGCGAACGTGGTCTGTCTCAATATGAATTGATTGCCGGCGAACGCCGTTGGCGCGCTTCCCAGTTGGCCGGTTTGACCGAAATTCCCGTCGTTATCAAAACCATTAGCGATGAAACCGCGTTAGCCATGGGTTTGATTGAAAACCTGCAACGTGAAAACCTCAATCCGATTGAAGAAGCGCAAGGTTTGAAACGCCTTGCCGACGAATTCGGCCTGACTCACGAAACCATCGCAAAAGCCGTCGGTAAAAGCCGTAGTGCCATCTCTAACAGCCTGCGCCTGCTGAGCCTGCCTGAGCCGGTTCAGGAAATGCTTTATCAACGCCGTCTGGAAATGGGTCATGCCCGTGCGTTGCTGACCTTGCATGTGGTTGACCAATTGGAGTTGGCGCAAAAAGCTGTCAAAAACGGTTGGTCGGTGCGCGAGGTAGAACGCCGCAGCCAGTTGGCGCATCAAAAAGCCAAGCCGGAAGCAGCCAAAACTATTAGCCCGGATATCCGCCGTATTAATGATGCCCTGACCGAGCGTTTGGGTGTCAATGCCGAAGTCAAAACCAGCAATCAGAAAAAAGGCAAAATCGTACTGCATTTTGATACGCCGGAAACATTTGAATACCTGCTGAAACAGTTAGGCATTAATCAAGAGTTTTAACGGTTTTATAAACAGAGGCCGTCTGAAAAAAGTTTTTCAGACGGCCTGAATTTTTGATAAAAGGACTGGTCGTACAGATGTTTACAATACAAATCAAAATCTTCTGTAAAATCTGTGTAGCAACATGTAATTTGTGTTAAACTCCGTTCCTGCAAAGATTTGTTTTATATGTGTTAATCATTTATCTGTGAAAGGTTCACAAAGATTAACATATTGCTTGACGTTAACAAACTTCTTGATTATATTAATTTACCTTGCGTTTTGGGGTGTGAAGTACAATGAATCGGATAGTCCCATTGCAAGTGATTGTATTGTTAATAATTTCAGTTGTTTGTGCGTTATTTTCCGGGTTGCCCGGCTTCCTCTCTGCTTTGGCGGGAGGATTTTCGTACATTTTACCTACCCTGGTTGCAGTTTTACTTTTAAAGTTTTCCCGACGAAATCCCGATCTGCAAAGTTCAATGTTTGTCGGTGGAGAGGTTTTAAAAGTAGTGCTGTCGCTGGTATCTATGTCGGTCGTTTTTGCGATATGGCATCAATCGCTGGTATTTTTCCCATTCTTATTGGGGTTACTCAGTGTCAGTCATTTGGTTTTTTTAGTATTGTTGAGAGTGAAACACTATGGCAGGTGAAACTATGACCGCTGCCGACTACATCAAGCACCACTTGCAAAGCTTGACCAGTATGTCGGATGTTACTCAGGGTCAAGGACTGAAAAACATCGCTGATTTTTCGTTCATTAACCTTGATGCAATCTTTTTTGCTGTTCTGTTAGGCGTAATCGGCAGCTTCCTTTTGTGGCGCGGTGCCAAAAAAGCAACGGCTGGCGTGCCTGGTCGTTTTCAAGCAGCTGTTGAAATTTTGTTCGAATTCGTGGATAACATGTGTAAGAGTATTATTCATAACGAACAATCGCGTAAAGCCGTTGCGCCTTTGGGTTTGACCCTGTTTGTCTGGATTTTCCTGATGAACGCCATGGATATGTTGCCGGTTGATTTGCTGCCGATGGTATGGCAAGGCGTTACCGGTAATCATCATGCACTGTTGCGCGTTGTACCGACTGCTGACTTGAATACGACTTTGGCTTTGGCAATCGGCGTATTGTTGGTATGTATTTATTACAATATCAAAATCAAAGGCTTTGGCGGTTGGATTCACGAATTGTTCAGCGCACCTTTTGGCCCGATGCTCGCTCCGGCCAACTTTCTGTTGAACTTGGTAGAGTTTTTGTCCAAAACCGTATCCCACGGTATGCGGTTGTTTGGTAATATGTATGCCGGTGAGCTGGTGTTCCTGCTGATTGCTTTGTTGGGTGGTGCATGGGCGTCAACCGGCAGTATCGAGACTTTGGATCCAATTTTATTTGTGTTCCACCTGATTGCCGGTTTGGCTTGGGCGATTTTCCACATTTTGGTTATCACCTTGCAGGCATTTATTTTCATGGCGTTGGCGTTCGTATACATCGGACAAGCGCATGATGCACACTAATCAAGTAGTTTTTTCGTAGTTTGTTTTTGTAGTTTAACCTTTACTATCTTAAGGAGTTTAAAAATGGGTTTGATTGCTATCGCATGTGGTTTGATCGTTGCCTTGGGTGCATTGGGTGCCTCTATCGGTATCGCAATGGTTGGTTCTAAATACTTGGAATCTTCTGCTCGCCAACCTGAGCTGATCGGTCCTCTGCAAACCAAACTGTTCTTGATTGCTGGTCTGATCGACGCGGCCTTCTTGATCGGTGTGGCTATTGCCCTGTTGTTCGCCTTCGTTAACCCGTTTGGTGCTGCGTAATCAAGACGGAGCGATCCGTTCAGATACAGGCTTATGGTCTGTTTGATTAACCCAGATACGAAGGTTAAGTAACGTGAATATTAATGCAACCTTATTTGCGCAAATCCTGGTTTTCTTTGGCTTGGTTTGGTTTACGATGAAATTCGTATGGCCTCCGATTGCCAAAGCATTGGATGAGCGTGCCGCAAAAATCGCCGAGGGCTTGGCTGCTGCCGAGCGCGGTAAGAGCGATTTTGAGCAGGCAGAGAAAAAAGTTGCAGAACTTATGGCCGAAGGGCGTAATCAGGTAACCGAAATGGTTGCCAACGCCGAAAAACGTGCTGCAAAAATTGTAGAAGAAGCCAAAGAGCAAGCTTCTCATGAAGCAGCACGCATTGCAGCCCAAGCAAAAGCTGATGTGGAGCAAGAAGTTAACCGTGCGCGCGAAGTGTTGCGCGAACAGGTTGCTACACTGGCTGTTAAAGGTGCGGAATCTATCTTGCGTAAGGAAGTTGATGCTTCCAAACATGCAGATTTGCTCAGTACCTTAAAACAGGAGCTGTAATCTTATGGCAGAGTTCGCAACGATTGCCAGACCTTATGCGAAAGCATTGTTTAGTCTGGCTCAGGAAAAAAACCAAATCGAGTCTTGGTTGGGTGAACTGAAAGAACTCGCAGCGGTTGTTCAAGATGAGAAAGTCATTGCTTTCATCGAGCAACCGGAAACGGAAGCTTCCGAAAAAGCAGAAACGCTCAAAGGTCTTGTCGGTATCAAAAATGTCGAATTGGCAAATTTCATTACCGTTTTGGCCGAGCAAAAGCGTTTGCTGGTATTGCCGGAAATTTATGCCCAATATCAAGATTTGACCTTGATACACAACAATACGAAATCGGCAGTAATTTACAGCGCGTATGAGCTCAGTTCTCAGCAGCTGGCCGATGTTACCGATATCCTGACAAAACGCTTCAACAGCAAATTGGATGTGGTAGCTAAAGTTGCCCCTGAATTAATCGGCGGCATCAAAGTAGAAGTGGGTGATCAGGTCTTGGATTTGTCCGTACAAGGCAAACTGAATGCTTTGTATGCGACTATGACAAATTAGGAGAGTTTTCATGCAGCTTAATCCTGCTGAAATTAGCGATTTGATTAAAGCCAAAATCGAAAATCTGTCCGTCAATGCAGAAGTGCGTACCCGTGGTACTGTTGTTTCTGTTACAGACGGCATTGTGCGCATTCATGGCTTGTCAGACGCGATGCAAGGTGAGATGCTCGAATTCCCCGGTAACACTTTCGGTCTGGCCATGAACTTGGAGCGTGACTCCGTTGGTGCCGTAGTGTTGGGTGAGTACGAACACATTAAAGAAGGCGATACAGTTACCTGTACCGGCCGTATTTTGGAAGTGCCGATCGGTCGTGAACTGGTTGGCCGCGTGGTTGATGCATTGGGTCGTCCTATCGATGGTAAAGGTCCAATCAACACAACATTGACTGCTCCAATCGAAAAAATTGCACCAGGTGTGATTGCGCGTAAATCGGTTGACCAACCAATGCAAACCGGCCTGAAAGCTATTGACTCTATGGTTCCGGTTGGTCGTGGCCAACGTGAGTTGATCATCGGTGACCGTCAAACCGGTAAAACTGCCGTAGCATTGGATGCCATCGTTAACCAAAAAGGTACAGGCGTTATCTGTATTTATGTGGCTATCGGTCAAAAAGCATCTTCTATTGCCAACGTAGTACGCAAATTGGAAGAGCATGGCGCGATGGAACATACTATCGTGGTTGCTGCAACTGCTTCTGAAGCCGCTGCACTGCAATACATCGCTCCTTACTCTGGTTGTACCATGGGTGAATTCTTCCGTGACCGTGGTGAAGATGCACTGATCGTATACGATGACTTGTCTAAACAAGCCGTTGCATACCGTCAAATTTCCCTGCTATTGCGCCGTCCTCCTGGTCGTGAAGCATATCCTGGCGACGTATTCTATCTGCACTCCCGTCTGTTGGAACGTGCGGCTCGCGTCAGCGAAAACGAAGTTGAAAAGCTTACCAATGGCGAAGTAAAAGGCAAAACCGGTTCTCTGACTGCGTTGCCAATTATTGAAACCCAAGCCGGTGACGTATCAGCATTCGTACCAACCAACGTAATTTCGATTACAGACGGCCAAATCTTCTTGGAAACCGACTTGTTCAACGCCGGTATCCGTCCTGCAATCAATGCCGGTATTTCCGTATCGCGCGTGGGTGGTGCAGCACAAACCAAAGTCATCAAAAAACTGGGTGGCGGTATCCGTTTGGCGTTGGCACAGTACCGTGAATTGGCGGCGTTCTCGCAATTTGCTTCCGATTTGGACGAAGCAACACGCAAACAGCTGCAACACGGTGAAGTGGTTACTGAATTGATGAAACAAAAACAATTCAGCACATTGAACACTGCCGAAATGACATTGACTTTGTGGGCGATTAACAACGGTTCTTACGCAGATGTTCCGGTATCCAAAGCCTTGGCTTTCGAAGCAGAATTCTTGAGTTTCGTACGTACGCAACATCCTGAGGTTCTGGAAGCGATTAATGCATCAGGCGCAATGTCTGACGAAAGCGAAAAAGCATTAACCGAAGCCATGAAATCTTTCAAATCTTCTTACGCTTACCAAGCATAAGTATTGAGATGAAAGGAGTCTGAAATGGCAGTCGGAAAAGAGATTCTCACCAAAATCCGTAGTGTTCAAAATACCCAAAAGATCACTAAAGCGATGCAAATGGTGTCGACCTCTAAAATGCGGAAGACTCAAGACCGGATGCGCTTAGCGCGTCCGTACGCCGAAAAAGTGCGTACAGTGATGAGCCATCTTGCACAGACCCATGCCGATCATGGTATCAAATTGTTGGAGCCACACCGCGAAGTGCGTCGTGCCGGTTTCATTTTGATTACCTCGGATAAAGGTTTGTGCGGTGGCTTGAACGCAAACGTACTGAAAAAGTTTTTGGCGCAAGTTCAAGAGTATCAGGAACAAGGCATCGAAGTCGAAGTCGTGTGCCTGGGTAGTAAAGGTTTGGCTGCATGCCAAAGCATCGGTTTGAATGTTATTGCCAGCGCAACCAATTTGGGCGATACCCCAAAAATGGAATTGCTGCTCGGTCCTCTGACCGAAATCTTCCAACGTTATGAGAAGCATGAATTAGACCGTATCCATATGGTTTACTCACGTTTCGTCAATACAATGCGCCAAGAGCCGCGTATGGAAGTTTTGCTGCCTATCGGTGAAAACGTTATTGACGACGAAGCGGGTCATTCTTCATTTACTTGGGAATACCGCTACGAGCCGAGTCCTATCGCCGTATTGGAATATTTGGTTCGCCGCTATTTAGAGTCTGTGGTCTATCAGGCATTGAGCGACAACATGGCATCTGAACAAGCCGCGCGTATGGTAGCGATGAAAGCCGCAACCGACAACGCAGGCAATGCCATTAAAGAATTGCGCTTGGTGTACAACAAATCGCGTCAAGCCGCGATTACCACAGAATTGTCAGAAATTGTAGCAGGTGCAGCGGCAGTTTAATGCCGTCTGAAGCCTGAACAGGAAATTAGGATACGATAATGAGCCAAGGCAAAATCGTACAAGTTATTGGTGCGGTGGTTGACGTGGAATTTCCACGCGACGCTATCCCGCATGTTTACGATGCCCTGAAATTGGACGAGAACGGTCTGACTCTGGAAGTTCAACAGCTTCTGGGTGACGGCGTTGTCCGTACTATTGCAATGGGTAGTTCAGACGGCCTGAAACGCGGTATGTCTGTAAGCAATACTGGTGCGCCAATCACTGTGCCGGTAGGTAAAGGTACATTGGGCCGTATTGTCGACGTATTGGGTACGCCTGTTGATGAAGCAGGTCCGATCGATACCGACAAGAGCCGTGCCATTCACCAAACTGCTCCGAAATTCGATGAGTTGTCTTCAACTACCGAATTGTTGGAAACCGGTATTAAAGTGATCGACTTGCTGTGTCCGTTTGCTAAGGGCGGTAAAGTAGGTCTGTTCGGTGGTGCCGGTGTGGGCAAAACCGTGAATATGATGGAATTGATCAACAACATCGCCAAAGCGCACAGCGGTCTGTCCGTGTTCGCAGGTGTGGGTGAACGTACCCGTGAAGGTAACGACTTCTACCACGAGATGAAAGATTCCAACGTATTGGATAAAGTAGCCATGGTGTATGGCCAAATGAACGAACCTCCAGGCAACCGTCTGCGCGTTGCTTTGACCGGTTTGACTATGGCCGAATACTTCCGTGACGAAAAAGACGAAAACGGTAAAGGTCGCGACGTATTGTTCTTCGTTGACAATATCTACCGTTACACTCTGGCCGGTACCGAAGTATCTGCACTGTTGGGCCGTATGCCTTCTGCAGTGGGTTACCAACCGACATTGGCTGAAGAAATGGGTCGTTTGCAAGAGCGTATTACCTCTACCCAAACCGGTTCCATTACTTCCATCCAAGCCGTATATGTACCTGCGGATGACTTGACTGACCCGTCTCCAGCGACAACTTTCGCCCACTTGGACGCAACCGTCGTATTGAGCCGTGATATTGCATCTTTGGGTATTTACCCGGCAGTTGACCCGCTTGATTCTACTTCACGCCAATTGGATCCGATGGTATTGGGTCAAGAGCACTATGACGTAGCACGCGGTGTACAGTCTACTCTGCAAAAATACAAAGAATTGCGCGACATTATCGCCATTCTGGGTATGGACGAATTGTCTGACGAAGACAAACTGACTGTGATGCGTGCCCGTAAAATCCAACGCTTCCTGTCTCAACCGTTCCACGTTGCCGAAGTATTTACCGGTTCTCCAGGCAAATACGTTTCATTGCGTGACACCATCGCCGGCTTTAAAGCCATCTTGAACGGCGAATACGACCATCTGCCTGAACAAGCGTTCTACATGGTAGGCGGTATCGAAGAAGCGGCTGAGAAAGCGAAAACCTTAAACTAAGGAGGCCGGCATGAGCACCATGCAAGTTGAAGTGGTTAGTAGCGAGCAAAACATCTATTCGGGCGAGGCCAGCTTTGTGGTGGTTCCGACCGTTCAAGGTGAGCTTGGTATTTATCCACGACACGAGCCGATTATGAGTTTGGTACGCCCCGGAGCATTACGTTTGACTGTTCCGGGTGAAACTGAAGAAGTGCTGGTTGCCGTTTCCGGTGGCGTTTTAGAAGTACAGCCTGATAAGATTACCGTATTGGCAGACGTTGCCGTCCGCAGTACAGAAATGGATCAGGCGCGTGCTGAAGCAGCTAAAAAAGCAGCCGAAACAGGTGTTTCTGAAGCCAGAGACGAAAAATCTTTGGCCGAAGCGCACAAAGCATTGGCAGCAGCCATTGCCCAGCTGAAAACTTTGGATTACCTTCGTTCGCAAAAAAACAAGTAATGTGGGTTCATCAAGAAAAAGCACAACGAAATGTTGTGCTTTTTTATTTGCCTGAAGATAAGCGGCTTGATATTGAAATGTCGATAGATGAGTAGATGGTAAACTTGAAATCGAAACGGTAGAACTGGCTTTTATGATTAAATTGTTGGTGGATCATTGTCGAAGCAGCTAGCCTTATGAGTCATTTAAAATAGCCTGCCCAATCTTTTTATCCTTGAAAACAGATTGGATGATTCCTAATTTATTGCAATCGTAATAGAATTGAATTTATCAGTATTGAAAATATTAGCGTTTCTCTGAGCTCGCATACAAAAAAGGCTGTCTGATACTTTTCAGACGGCCTTTAAACCATTATTACGGCATCCGTTTATGATTGGTCGATAGTTTTATCCAGTCCTTGGGTCAGACCGTTGATGTCGCCACCATTCAGTCCCAACTCTTTCAAGAGACCGTCAACCAACGGGGCTTGGCTGCGGTAGCGCAGGGCGCTGTTGACCATTTGGTCGGCGAGGCTGGCTTGTGTGGTTTGTCCGTCCGACACGCCTTCGGAGCCGTTGGCAGCGCCGCTGAATCCGCCCAAGCCGTTGACTTGCAGAATCTTGATGTCGTCGATGTTTTCCATCGGGCGCACGGATTCGCGGATGATGTCGGGCAGGTGTTTCAACAGGGCGAGGCGCACTTGCATTTCGACTTGCTCGACGCTCAGGACGTTGGCGGCTTCGTTCACGGCGCGGGTACCTTCGGCATCGACTTTGTATTGCTGCTCTTGCGCTTGTGCCAGCAGGACTTTGGCATCGGCTTCACCTTTGGCTTGCAGGCGTTGTTTCTCAGCTTCAGCTTCGGCGGCGATGCGCACGGCTTCGGCGCGGTCTTGCGCGGCCTGTTTCTCGGCTTCGGCGGCGACGGTGAGCGAAATCGCGTCTTTTTGTGCGGCTTCTTCGGCGGCAATCAGTTCGACGGCTTTGGCACGTTCGGCACGTTCGGTTTCGCGCACGGTAATCACGCTCTCTTCTTCACGCACGGCGGCAGCGCGGGCTTTGTCTGCCTCGGCTTTGGCTTCGGATTCGGCACGCGATTTCTCGGCGACGGCGATGGCGCGGTCTTGTTCGGCAAGCTCGATGGCTTTGCGGCGTTCGACCTCCGCCTGCTCGACGGCTTGGGCTTTGCGAATGTCTTCGTTTTTAATGTCGCGTTCGGCGGCGATGCGTTTCAAATCCACTTCGCGTTCGGCGGCAATTTTGGCTTCTTCCGCTTCGCGTTTTTTCTGCGCTTCCTGCTCGGCGATGCTGGCTTCCTGTTCGGCGCGGCGCACGGCGATTTCTCGTTCTTGCTCGAGTTTGGCGTATTCTTCTTCGCGCGAGATTTTCAGGCGTTGCTGCTCGGCTTCGAGGTTTTTGGTTTTAATCGCCAAATCGGTGTCTTGTTCGATTTCGTTGCGTTTTTTGCGGCGGCCTTCGATAGTTTCGGTCAGTTTGGTCAAACCTTCCGCGTCAAAGGCATTTTGCGGGTTGAAAAACTCGAAGCTGGTTTGGTCGAGGCCGGTCAGGGAAACGGTTTCGAGTTCGAGGCCATTTTTAAACAAGTCTTCGCTCACGACTTGTTGCACTTTTTGAACGAAATCAACACGTTTCTCGTGCAGCTCTTCCATTGCCATTTCGGCGGCAACGGCGCGCAGGGCATCGACGAATTTACCTTCGACGAGGTCTTTCAATTCGTCGGGCGACATGGTTTTCATACCCAGCGTTTGCGCGGCGGTGGCGATGCTCTCCGCGCTGGGTTTGACGCGGACGTAAAACTCCGCCATCACATCGACGCGCATCCGGTCGCGGGTAATCAACGCCTGCTGCGCCGCGCGGCGCACTTCGAGGCGCAGCGTGTTCATGTTGACGGGGATGATTTCGTGCAGCACGGGCAGCACCATCGCACCGCCGTTCATGATGACTTTTTCGCCGCCGAAGCCGGTACGGACGAAGGAGACTTCTTTGCTGGCGCGGCGGTACAGGCGGGTGAGGATAAGGCCGAGTACGAACAGCGCGACGAGTATGACGCCGGCGATGATGCCGATGGAAACTAAGTTCATGGGTTTTCCTTTCTTGTTGTCGATATACCCTTGAGGGGCGCGGGTTCAGACGGTTTTTTTAGGGTTTGGGGTCGTCTGAAAGGTTAAAAATTTTGGGTTTTAAAGGTAGGTCGGATTCTTGAATCCGACAATTTGGGTTATGTGCAATACGGCTGAAGCGGAACGATTCGTCGGATTCTTGAATCTGACCTACCACGTTTTCTGTTGTTGTGCATATTTTTGGAACAATTTTGCCAACCCATTCCAGCAGTAATATGCAGCACATCCCGACAGTATGGTTAGGATGAAGATAAAGCAGAAAGTAGCAGGCTCAATTCCTTCAGGCAATACCATTTGGCGCAGAAGCGCATACAGGCAGAGCAAGATGGTTGCCGACCATAACAGTGCAAAAATAAAGCTCCATATCAGCCGCCCTACCGTTGCGCGGACTTCGGTATTTTTCCGTAGCCGGTAATCGGCAATCAGCCGTTTACCGCGCAAATATGCAGACACGCCCGCCAAGCCGCTAAAAATCAGGCAAAAAACCACCAATCCTATGTTTTGTTTATCAAAAATGATGCTTGCAAAAAATAAGGCGAAAAATGTTTCAAGCGTCCATATTACCCAATGAATGGCGGGGTAGTGGATTTGCGGGTTTTCAGACGACCTGAACCAGCCTGTCAGTCGTCCGCCGAAATAGATACCGTACCACGCCCCTGCCGACAATAAGGCGACGAGTATCAGATTTGCAGGTTCACTGCCCGCTCTGGTCAGACCATACAAAGCCGTTACACCCGACAGAAACGCGGCAAGCCACAATATTAAGGCCGTTGTCCGTTTCAGCCATAATGCTGCCGAGTTGGATTTTTCCAAACTTGGCTCGTTGTTAAGAGAGTTATCCATACAAATTTGTTTTCCTGATTATTGTTTTGTGTTTTATCAATATTCTTGGGTGTTTCTTTTTTCGCAGTCTGATAGCTGGGTATCTTACCTTGAATTCCACTGCCAACCTGTTAATTCAATAAATTCGTTTTGGGAAGCTGTTGTACAAATATTGTGTCTTCCTAAGCCCAGCAACCCGCCGATGACTGTTGTTCCTCTGCGTTCGGTAATCAGACTGACTCCGACGATGTCCCGCATATGTATACGGTCAAACTTCCTGTAAGCCCCGTCATGTCCGCCTTGATAACGGATGCGTCCGAATGCACCGTAAATAATCAATTTTTCGCGATCAATATAAATCGATTTTCGGGTCGTCAGCCCGCACCACCAACGTTCCGCACGCCACAACCACCATAGCGTGAATACAATAGCCAGCAGCCAAGTCATGTTGCTTGAAAGCGATGGATCCATCCATTTCACCGTCTTCAGCCAGACGCCGCCCACGCCGATGAGACCGAACAAGAAAGCAACCAAGGGTTGAAACAACAAACCTCTGAATAACGAATGCTGAAACAGCAGCCCGTCGCCGACAACGATAACCCCTCGCGGCAGCTTGTTTTTCAACGCTTCGATGCGGGATTGCATATCGCGCTCAGGCTGCGCCAAATGATCCATATCTATCCCCGTTTTGTTTTTCTAATCTGATAAAAATGATGTTTCATTGCAAACCGGCGTTTATCTTTTCAGACGACCTCAATCCACCAAGCTCCCGCTCGGGTTCAAAATTGCCTTAAACGTATTTCCCTCCAGCGACACCAGCAACACCGCGTCGCCCTGTTTTAACACTTCGTCGGCATCCGGTTCTGCCATCACATAATGCTGCTGTCCGTACACATCTCTCACCCGCACCTGCGCCGCGCTGCCTGCCCGTGCTTCGCCCAGCACCACTGTGCCGATGCGTCCGATCAGGCTTTCCTGCGAAACGGCGGTG
Source organism: Neisseria subflava (assembly GCF_005221305.1). Taxonomy (NCBI): domain Bacteria; kingdom Pseudomonadati; phylum Pseudomonadota; class Betaproteobacteria; order Neisseriales; family Neisseriaceae; genus Neisseria; species Neisseria subflava. The sequence continues at coordinate 1,620,658 of NZ_CP039887.1, read as the reverse complement.
GTTTCGTCTTTGGGCATGATTTTGTACAGTCCGCCCGCCGTCAGGCGCACCAGCGGCAGCGAGAAGAACCACACAGCGACTGCCGCCAGCCATCCGTTCAGATAGCTGCCGAACACGGCGGCAAAGGTCGTCTGAAACAGGTAGCCCGTCAGTCCGTACACGGCAAGGAACACGACCATCAGCATCAACACCGGCACGCGACCGACATACAGCCAGCTTAAAAACCTGACGAACACGCCTGCGTCCGCCGCGTCCAGCCCGACTTCGGTATGCGCGGTTTCGGTCAGGCTATCGGGCAGCAGGTTGTCCAGCCAGTCGCTGATGCCGCCCGCCAGCATGGAGATGACTTCCAACACGCCGAGTAAAACCATCAGCGCGATGGCGATGCCGAAGATTTCCGTTTCGGGGGCGTTGATTAGATTCCACATTATTGTGTTCCTTTTTATTCTTGCATTTCAAACAGGTATTGGGTTTTCAGACGACCTCTCCGCTCTCAATTTCGGCGCGGCATTCAATCGGAAAGTTGACCGAGTTGGCGATGAAACACAGGCGGTGCGCTTCGTGGTGCAGTTCCAAAGCCTTGGCGCGGTCGCTTCCTGCGGCGATGGTAACGCGCGGCTTTAATATTCCAGATATTGTTTTTTTGTGGCATTAAGCTTCCCATTTCCCAACTTCTCCGCATAAGCAAAAACTTCCTTGCGTAATTGCGCATCGACGTACCGGATGCCGAGCGCACATTAACCGTTTCGCTGTCAGCAATAAATAATGCATGTCTGACAAGTTGTTTTTCAGACAGGCATTTGTTACAAACATTGGTATGTTATCCCGCCCAGTATTCGCTACCGTCTTCGGGATCTATCCATACGGCGTAGGCAGGAGCCTCGACCGTAAGCCACATTCCAATATCAAACGGGGCATAGCCGGGAAGTGGATTGGGTTCGATTTCATATTCAGGCCATACTTCCCTAAATATCCGTTCCCATTCTTCAGGCGTATGCTCGATGATTTGCCCATCGCGTTGCAATTTCAGATGGCCTCTGCGCAGCAGCTCTTTGAAAAGAATAAAGAACGCTTCGGTTTGCTCTTCAAAATCGTTGGAAAAGTCTTTGATGGTCGACCACAAACAGCTCAAAGGAAGCCCATAGTTGATAGTAAACTCTACATCCCCTTCTAAACGATTTTGATACCGTTTATGAACATCGCCATTATTTAATTTTCTCATTTGAATTTTATTTCCCTATCTGGATTTCTAATACTCATTTTATCTTTAATAAGACTATTTAATTTTTGATCTCCCTGAATATCGATCTTTCACCTCGGCTTACTGCCGTCAGGCAAAGAAGTGTAGATACCGAGCGTACATTAATCATTGCGCCGTCAGTAGTTTCAACGCTGAGCCAGAAAAACGCTGAGCCAGAAATAGGCAGATACGCCAGCCATCACGCTGATGCCCAGCCACAGCAGGATTTTGGTTTCCGCCCATACGTCATCCCAATACCGCCCCCGCAGCGCGCTGAAAATGTCGGGTGTGCAACAGAATTCGATGCATTCGACAAATTCGTCCCAATCCTTAAACATCACAAAGTAAAGCAATACGGCGGTTAGCAAGCCGATCAAAATGGCAAAAATCATCAAATTCCCCTATTTTTCAGACGACCTGTGCGTATCGTAAAGAAAGGTCGTCTGAAAACGCTCCTAACTTTTCCCTAAGTCCTGCGTGTTTAAATGTCTATACCGACAACAGACGCAAAGGGAACGAAATGAAACATTCTCAGTCGCAATATACAAAGCCGTCCAAACCGCTTTTGAAAAAACTGCTGCTTCCTGTCGCCGCTGTTTGCGCCATTTTTCTTGCAGCAGAAGGTTTCGACCTTTACGAAGACTACGCCCAATACCGCATGGAGACAGACCCAGCGTTCGCACAACACCACGACCGCGCTTTGTCCATCCTGCACAGCAGGGGCTATGAGGTCCACGATTCCGACACCGACCTGCATTGGGCAAGACCCGTTTTGGAATTTGAGGCCTACAAAGGCAGCTTGGAATACAAAATCGTAATGTCTTATCCCGATTTAAACATTCTCGTAGAGCGCGTCGATTTATAGTAGATTAACTTTAAACCAGTACGGCGTTGCCTCGCCTTGCCGTACTATCTGTACTGTCTGCGGCTTCGTCGCCTTGTCCTGATTTAAATTTAATCCACTATATAATCCGCTTCCGAATATTCTTGATTTGACTTACCCCACGTCCCGAAAGGATACGACATGAAAAAACTTTTACCGGTATTACTCTTAGGCAGTATCGCACTGACCGCTTGTGCCGCTCCTTATCCTTACGACTATTACGATGACGACTATCGTACCGACCGCTACGAGCAGCGTTATGATCGTTACGATAACCGCTATGATGATCGTTACGATGACCGTTATGAGCGCGATTATGACCGTTATGACGACTACCGTTACCGCGACGGCAAGTATTACGATGACGACTACATCGAACACCAAATTTACAGCGATCCGTCTTTCGAGCAAAAACGCGCACAAGTGATGCGGATTCTCGAACGACGCGGCTACCAAGTTCACGAAATCGAAGCCGATGACCGCCGCGGTCGCCCCGTATTGAAAGCCGAAGCCTTCAAAAACGGACGCGAATACGACATCGTTTTCTCATGGCCGGATTTGCGCATCATTAGCGAACGCATCGACTACTGATTCGATTAATCCGTTCCACCAACGCCGTAAGGACAAGCTCCGCGCGGCGTTTTTCTTTTCAGACGACCTTTCCGACAAAGGAGGTTGTCTGAAAACTTATTTTCCTGCCTTCAAGGCTGCCAATCGTTCGGCAATACGGTTGTTGCGGCTCAAGTCTTCCAATTCCTTCAATTTTGCCAACTGCGCCGCATCGGTGCTGCTGTGTACTGCGTTTTGACGACCCATCACGCGGTCGAAGGCGTTGCCGCTTTTTTCGGCATCACGGGCGATGCGGTTGAGATCACTGCCGCCTGCCACTTTGCCTGCGCCTACACTTTGCTGCGCCGCGCGCCAGTCTTGCAACTGCTGCTGCATCTCGCGTTTTTTCGCCTGCAAGGCGGCGATAAAACCTTCAAGTTCTTTTTCCTGTGCGGCGCAGTCGGCGATGGTGTTTTCCAAAACAGGCAGCCGCGCTTCGATGTCCATTTGTTCGGCGATACCCGCCTCGGCAAGATCGTCGCGCCCAGCGGCTACGGCAGCTTGCAGGTTGGCATCGATGGCTTCGTGGCGGTTGCTCTCGTCCGCCATTTTCTTAGCGGCAAGGTGTTTCTGCGCCAACACTTTGCCCAACTCAGCACGCACTTCATCTACTGCGCGCTCAATTTCGCGGATGCTTTCGTTCATTACCGCCTCAGGCGCAAGGTTCTCCGCCGCATCAATCAGGGCATGAAAACCGCCGCTCACCAGACGGCCCACTCTGCGGGATAGGGTTTCGCTCATTTGGATTTTCCTTTCTTTATGAAATCATGAGAAATATTGTGTTTAGCCGGCATCCGATTGTGCCAACCAGTCGTAACATTGCTCCCATGACAATGTTTCGTTTTCATCTTCTTTGCCTTCCAGCAGGGCTTGTTCTAAAGCCCGTCTGAATGTGGCGCGGGTATCCGGGTGGGTAAACCAAGCCGACAGTCGGGCGGCGAATTGCGTTCTATTCGGACAATGCTCGGGCAGATAGCAAACTTTGTACCAATCCGGCTCGTCGCTTCCATACGGAATCTCTAAGTACAAGTCGACAAATTCGCGTAAAGCTGCCGTTTTATCCGCCTGTTCCGTCCACACTGCCAACAGTTCGTCGACAACATCCAATCCGGCAAATTGAAACATATTCAGCCAAACAACCAAGCAGCCTTCATAGCGGGGCGCGGTCAGTTGCGAGTCAAACCAAGCGGCGGCGAAACGTTTTAACCAATCGATTTCTTCTTTTTTCCAACATTCGGGAAAATTGCAACACAACTTATCGAGCAACGTTTCATCAAGCGGTCGGACATCTTCGTCGTTGACCAAAGCCTGCAAAATACGCGGCAGAAAATGTTTCATGTCTAAAGCCGTCGCGGCTCCGTTGTCCAAAGGCACGCTGCCCAAATACGCCTGCAACATATCGGTAGGAATCTCGCGTAACGGATATTCCAGCAACGCCTGTTGGAAATCTTCGGGAGAGCAGCTGTTGCAAGTGCAGATATTCAGCGGGAAGCGCACGCTGTAAGGTGCAAATAATTCGTATGCTTCTGCTATCCATTTTTCCATCTTGTTGCCTTGCCTTTGATATTGGACATGGGTATTCAGGACTGAGGGAGAAGCCTTTCAGACGACCTCAAACCTTACACTACTTGCTATGCGTGATTTCTTCCAGCCGACCGTTTGCTCCGATAACGGCGCGGAAATTGCCGCCCAATGCTTTAGGTGGTTTGCCGCTGATAATCCAATGTTCCCCGTCTTTTCTCACCCGATACGGCTTTTGCGCTTGAGCGGTTTGTTTACCGTAATGCTGCGTCACATAAATTTCGGTCAGCCGCAGGACTTGCTGCTCGGTAACAGGTTGTACGCCGCCGTCCGCGTTCACTGCCAAAGAGGGATAGATGAACATAAAGGTCAGAAGCCAATGGTGGATTTTCATTTTTCAGTCAGCCTTTCCTTCACGCCTCAAACCTCGCCCGCCTGCTGCACAATCTTCGCCAGTTTCAAAGTGTTTTCAAGCTGTTGCAGCACGGTATCGTCGTATGCCGCGCCTTTGCCGGTTACGGCGAGCTGCAGGATGCTGTCGGTCAGGCGGACGATGCGCCACATCAGTTCGCGTTCGTATTTTTTCAAACTGTCGAGGTCGGCTTCTTCGGGCAGGTCGGCGGCGAGCGTCGCGCCCAAGTCGGGCAGCTGCTCAAACAATCGCGCAACGATATGCGAATGCACCCCCGCCTGCTTTTCCGCGTGCAGCACGTCATGTTTCGCCGCTTGGAAAAACTGCTCCTGCGCCGTCAGTGCGGAACCGTAATCGCGCGTCTGCGTATGCGCCAAACGCGCCTGCTTGAGCAGCTCGCGGATTTTTTCAGACGGCGTATTCGCGCCTTCGATTTTAAATTCGGCAATAAAATCAGCGTCTTCCTGGGTGATTCTCACGCTGACTGGGATACGGTTTGTCGCATTCATATTCGTTTGATTTGTTTTGTATTCATTTGTATGCAAATATACAAGATGAAATGACAAGGTGCAATATTTGAAATGGTTTATTTTTGTAAACCCTAAAACTCGCTAAAACACGATTGCGGATACATGGGGAGAACCGAGCTTTTCCTTTATAATCCGTCCATCTATTTTTCACTTATTTCAAGCAGGTTCGCTATGTCCAAACCCACTCTCCTCCTCGTTGACGGCTCTTCTTATCTCTACCGCGCGTATCATGCAATGGCGCAATTGACCGCGCCTGACGGTGCGCCGACGGGTGCGCTTTATGGTGTGTTGAACATGCTGCGCCGGTTGCGGGCGGATTATGTGCACGATTATTGCGCGGTGGTGTTTGATGCGAAGGGCAAAAATTTCCGCCACGAGATGTTCCCCGACTATAAGGCGACGCGCCCGCCGATGCCGGACGATTTGCGCCCGCAGGCGGAAGCCTTGCCGGATTTGGTGCGGTTGATGGGCTGGCCGGTGCTGGTGATTCCGCAAGTCGAAGCGGACGATGTTATCGGCACGCTGGCGGTGATGGCCGGCGAAGCGGGTTGGAATGTGGTGGTGTCCACCGGCGATAAGGATATGGCGCAGTTGGTGAACGAGCGCGTGACGCTGGTGAACACGATGAGCGGCGAAACGCTGGACATTGAAGGCGTGAAGGAAAAATTCGGCGTGCGTCCCGACCAAATCCGCGATTATCTCGCGCTGATGGGCGACAAGGTGGACAACGTGCCGGGCGTGGAGAAGTGCGGTCCGAAAACGGCGGTGAAGTGGCTGGAAGCCTACGGCTCGTTGGCTGGTGTGATGGAACACGCTGCGGAAATCAAGGGCAAGGTCGGCGAAAACCTGCAAGCCGCGCTGCCCCAACTGCCGCTGTCGTATGATTTGGTGACGATTAAAACCGATGTGGACTTGCATTCGGAGCTTTCAGACGGCCTCGAAAGCCTGCGCCGCACTTCGCCGAAATGGTCGCAGCTTGCGGTCGATTTCAAACGCTGGGGCTTCCGCACTTGGCTGAAAGAAGCGGAAAGCCGTATGCACGAAGCGGCAGACGGCGATTTGTTCGGCAGCGATACGATAGGCGAACAGGCGGCGTTGGACATGGAAACGTCGTCTAAAAAAATCATAGAACATGCACCCGCCCCCGAAAAGCTGGATTATCAAGCCGTTACCACCGAAGCGCAGTTTGCCGCCTTGTTGGACAAATTGTCGCAGGCGGACAAAATTGGCATCGATACGGAAACCACGTCCCTAGACGCGATGAATGCCTCGTTGGTCGGCATCAGCATCGCGTTCCAGGCAGGCGAAGCGGTTTACATCCCCGTAGGACACAGCCTGACTGCTGCGCCCGAACAGCTTGATTTGCAGGACGTATTAGGTCGTCTGAAACCGCATTTGGAAAACCCCGCCCTGAAAAAAATCGGGCAAAACCTCAAATACGACCAACACGTTTTCGCCAACTACGGCATCGCCCTGAACGGCATTGCCGGCGACGCCATGCTCGCTTCCTACATCATCGAGAGCCATCTCGGACACGGCTTGGACGAATTGTCCGAACGCTGGCTCGGCTTGGAAACCATTACCTACGAATCGCTGTGTGGCAAAGGCGCGAAGCAAATCGGTTTTGCCGACGTCGCCATTGAGCAGGCGACCGAATACGCCGCCCAAGACGCAGATTTCGCCCTGCGCCTCGAAGCGCACCTGCGCGCGCAGATGGACGCCAAACAGCTTGAAATGTATGAAAAAATGGAGCTGCCCGTCGCGCAAGTATTGTTTGAAATGGAACGCAACGGTGTGCAAATCGACCGCGCCGAACTCGCCCGCCAAAGCGCAGAACTCGGCGCCGAACTGATGAAGCTCGAACAAGAAGCCTACGCCGCCGCAGGCCAGCCGTTCAACCTCAACTCGCCCAAACAGCTTCAAGAAATCCTGTTCGACAAAATGGGCATCCCCACCAAAGGCCTGAAAAAAACCGCCAAAGGCGGCATTTCCACCAACGAAGCCGTGCTCGAACAGCTCGCGCCCGACTACCCCCTGCCCAAAATCATCCTGCAAAACCGCAGCCTAGCAAAACTCAAATCCACCTACACCGACAAACTGCCCGAAATGATTTCCCCCAAAGACGGCCGCGTGCATACCACCTACGCCCAAGCCGTCGCCATCACCGGCCGCCTCGCCAGCAATAACCCCAACCTGCAAAACATCCCCATCCGCACCGCCGAAGGCCGCCGCGTGCGCCGCGCCTTTACCGCACCGCAAGGCAGCGTCATCGTTTCCGCCGACTATTCCCAAATCGAGCTGCGCATCATGGCGCACCTCTCCGGCGACAAAACCCTGATTACAGCGTTCCAAAAAGGCGAAGACGTACACCGCCGCACCGCCGCCGAAGTGTTCGGCATCGCCCCTGAAAACGTCTCGTCCGAACAACGCCGCTACGCCAAAACCATCAACTTCGGCCTCATTTACGGCATGGGCCAATACGGCCTCGCCAAATCGCTGGGCATAGACAACCTGTCCGCCAAAACCTTCATCGACCGCTACTTCGCCCGCTACCCCGGCGTCGCCGAATACATGCAGCGCACCAAAGAACAAGCCGCCGCGCAAGGCTTCGTCGAAACCCTGTTCGGCCGCCGCCTCTACCTGCCCGACATCCGCAACAAAAACGCCAACGCCCGCGCCGGAGCCGAACGCGCCGCCATCAACGCCCCCATGCAAGGCACCGCGTCCGATCTTATCAAACGCGCCATGATAGACGTATCCCGCTGGCTTTCAGAGTGCGAAGCCTCCCCGTGGGACTGCCTGAAAACCAAACTGATTATGCAGGTGCATGACGAATTGGTGTTGGAAGTACCCGAAGCCGAACTGGATTTAGTCAAAGAAAAACTGCCGCAGATTATGGCAAAAGTGGACGAAGGGATGTTGAACGTGCCGCTGGTGGCGGAAGTAGGCGTGGGTATGAATTGGGAAGAGGCGCATTGATAAATTATGAATTTATTATTTTGAATAAGAAAGAATTTTTATATGAATGTCTTATTATATGTGGTTATTTATCCTATTTTAGCAATTGCATTATTTTTTATATCAAATTGGTTGGGTAAACATTCTTACTCTCTTGGCTATCATAAAATTGATTTTATCGTAGATAGAGAGGACTCTGCTGCTTTTAATTTTTCTCTAAAGGTACTGACTCCAGCAATTTTTATTATTTTAATATCTGCAATTTTTTATGGTTTTCAATGGGATAGATTTACAGAAAATATTTATCTAATTACGATTTACTCTGTTTTATTAAGATTGTTTATTAATTTGTTTATGGGTAGACTGCATATCCTAGATTGGAAGCTGCAGATATTTTATGCAATCACTATTAGTAGTGTTAGTTATTTTGTATATATGAAGTTAATCTTGCCTAAAAAGCCATTAATCCCAGATTTTAATACTATTTCTAATGAGTTATGGATAATAATTGGTCTATTTATATTTAATATTATAAATAAAATTGAATTGTCTGAAACTAAGAAAAAAGAAAGAATCTCGAAATATATAGCTATTAAATATAAGAATTTCAGTTCCTTGTATGATAAATGCATTCAATCTAATCTTGAAGATGGCTTAGAAAATATTTATAAAAAGGTAGAGATTGCAAAAGAATGGGATACAAACAATAATGATTTTAGAATTAATAATCTTAAGTTTCTTCAATTGGTTGTTTATTCTATAATGATATTTGAAGATTTTAATAGACCAAAGAATGCTAGATTGATTGAAAATTTTGTAGCTAAGCATAGCCCTAGGGAAATAACGCTAGGTATCATGCAGGTGAAAACAGATAAATTAATCACTGATGAACAAAGTATATCGTTAGGTATTGATAAAATAATAAATTCATTTTATGGATATTTAGTTGAATATGCTCAATCAGATTATAACTATTCTAGAGACTGTATAGATTTAATATTAGAAGACTATAATTTGGGTGAGGAATATTCTGGCTCTGTAAAAAATATATGTGATATTTTATCAATAAAAATTCACCAGAAAGACTTTATTTATATATGGTTTGATAATTTAAAGGCTTCAATTTATGAAGAGGGATGATGAGTAAATGTTAGGCCAATAGCCAGTAGCCTCAGATTCAAGAATCTAATCTGTAAACCGAAACCCAAAACCCAAAAACCTCCCAAGGTCGTCTGGAAACTCGAAAATCAGGTTTTCAGACGACCTTTTTATATTCTTTCCACTTCCTGTATTATTCATATTGGTTTAAACACTCTTTCTTGAAAGGTATAAATAATGTCGCCCACTTTAAAATCTGTTCTGACCGCCGGTTTGCTCCTTCTTGGATTTCAAGCCACTGCCCAAGATATTCCGCAAGCGTTTCAAGGAAAATGGGCCGGGAAGTATGAAGGGAAGGTTTCGCCCAAACATGTAAGGGCTTTATGTGCCATGGGTTATGATGAAAACGCTGCTATAGATAATGTCTATGTGTCGGAAGATAGCGGCTTTTATATTGAAATAGATAAAAAATCAATTGAATTAAACGGTTGGGAATGGGGCGCGAAATATACGAAACTGAATTATCGAATTTATTCGCCCGATAAAATTGCAGGTACGGCACGCGTTCGGGAAGAGGAGCCGGAGCAAGGTACGCAGATTTATAACGATAATTTTGAGTTTTCGTTAAACCGAGGCGTGCTGACGCAAAGATTCCGTGATTACTCGACGGACGGCTCAGGCAAAAAAGTTTGGCGGACGCGTACGCTGATGCGTTGCAAATAATATTCGGTAAATCATTGCTTATCTGTTGATGTATTCATGATACATAAAGGAAACATGCTTAAGGCCATCTGAAAATCCTTAAACATTTTCAGACGGCCTTTTTTATGCCGATTCTTTATATTCTATTTGCCGTATGCTTTTATTCTCGGCCTTTTGTCTCTTTTTTTCATGAATAATGTTGCCGGTGTTACAATCGGCATATTCTTATTGTTATCAAACAGGTGTTTTATGCAGTTTTTCGGCCTGCTTATTCCTATTATTATCGGCTATTTTGCTGATGAGATGTTCACCGGCGTGATTATTGGGTCATTGTTTTGGCTGGTTGCTTGGTCAATCGCCAAACAACGCCAAGAAGAGCGTTTGGCTGAATCTGCTACGTCAGGCGACAGGATGCAAAAGCTGGAGCAGGAAATCGAGCTGCTGAAACAGCGTTTGTCGGTGTTGGAGCATGAGGCTGTCCGTGATGAGGCGAAGGTAGGGCAGGGGGTTGAGGTTCGGCCTGTTGCCGATGTTCAGACGGCCTCTGAGCCGCTTCATGTTCGGGTTGAGCCTGAGGCGGAAGCTGCGCCTGTTAAGCAGAAGATTGAAGAGGCGTTTGCTCCTTCTTTTTCTATACCTATTGATCCTGTTTCTGCCAAGGCTTCTGCTTCGCCTGAGCCTGTTGTGGAATCGGAAGTTATTGAAGCGGTTGCTGCTGAACAAGAAGAGCTGCCTAAAGAGGAGGCTGTTGTTGCTTCGATGCCGTCTGAAAGCGAAGAAGCGCCATCGCGTCAATTCGTTATCCATAAAAATCAAGCGGAGGATAGTGGGTACAAGTTTTCCGACAATCCGATTGTCGCTTGGTTCTTGCGTGGCAATCCGTTGTTGAAAACCGGTATTGTGGTGCTGTTCCTCGGCTTGGCGTTTTTGTTGCGCTATGCCTCCGAGCGGGTTCATGTGCCGGTGGAGCTGCGTTATCTGACGGTGGCAGGCGCGGGTTTGGCGGCGGTGGTCGGCGGCTGGAAGCTGCAAAGCCGTAAGCGTGAATATGGCTTAGTGTTGCAGGGTTTCGGCGTGGCAGTCATGTATTTGACGGCCTTGGCGGCGTTGAAGCTGCATCCGCTGCTGCCTGTGTCGGTCGTGTTCGGGCTGATGGTGGCGATGGTTGTGCTGATGGCGTGGCTGGCGGTAAGGCAGAATGCGCAGATTATGGCGCAGGTTGCTTTAATCGGCGGTATGGCCGCGCCTTTGCTGACTTCAGACGGCAGCGGCAATTATTTGGTGCTGTTTTCTTATCTTGCCCTACTCAATGCCGGTGTGGCGGCGATTGCGTGGTTTAAGGCATGGCGTCCGCTGAACCTGACGGGTTTTGCCGCTACTTTTGCCATTGCCGCGCTGTGGGGCATGCGAAGTTATACGCCGCAACATTTTGCCACTACCGAGCCTTTCTTGATTTACCACTGGCTGCTCTATACCTTTATCGCGTATCTGTTCGCACGCCGTAAGTTGACGGAAAACAGTGAAGACAGCGTTACGCCGATTGCCGACAATGCGACTTTGGAGGAGATTGGCAACAGCATTTATACACACGGCCTGCGTGTGCATGTCCTCGACCATACTTTATTGTTTGGCACGATGGCGGCGGCGTTCGGCCTGCAATACCGCATGGTGGAGCATTGGCCGTCTGCAGATGCGCTTTCTGCATTGGGTTTTGCCACTGTGTACGGACTGGCGGCGCTGCTGCTGAAACGTCAGCAGGGGCTGTATATTTTGCGTCAGGCGTTTTTTGCTTTGGCGGTGTTGTTCCTTACTATTGCCGTTCCGCTTTATTTTGAACCGAGCAATACGGTCATTTTGTGGAGTGCAGAATCCGCATTGGTTTATTTCTTCGGTCTGCGCCAACAGCGTCCGCATATCCGTTTGGGTGCGCTGATTGTTTATCTCTTGGCGGCACTGATTCAGCTGGGCAATTATCAGGGCTTTGGCACCGATACCGTTCTGGAAGGGCAGTGGTTTACGACGGTTGTGGTGTTGCTTGGCGGAGCGGCGATTTACTTGCTGTGGTATTTCTCGCGTCGCGAAGGTTCGGCGCAATGGGAAAAATCCGTTCAGACGGCCGTGTTGTCTGCCGCCTTGCTGTACATCTCTATTTTGCCTTTGCTCTTCTTGGCCAACCGCGGCAGCATTGTTGCCCTTTCCGCTTTGGCGGCAGCGTGGGCATTCTGCCGGCGCAAACACGAGCCGAATGTGTTTATCACTTTTGTCTTGGGCAATGTATTGTTCGCCCTGTTGTTGCAAAGCAGCATTATTTATGAATCCAAAGGCTTCCTGACCCATCTGTACCTTATTGCCGCTACGCCTTTGCTGTTTGCGGCTGCCTACGCGCTGCAATATCCGCGCGTGCCGGTTGCAAGCGAAAAGCTGGAAGGAAACGAGGTTTACTTTGCGAAGGTTGCAGGCTGGATCATCCTGCTTACCGCGTTGGCGACAGGCAGCTACGCCCTTTATATGCAATGGACAGGCGAGGAAACCCTGTTTACCCAGTTGTGGCTGTGGCCGATATTTGCCGGCCTGCTGCTGTTTGCCAAACGTCTGAAATGGGAAGAGCTTCTGCAAACCAATTTGGCATTCTTGCCATTGTTTGGCCTGCATTTCCTCTCCTACCATACCGAGCATGCGGTGACAGCCGCCGCAGCCTTGCCGCTTGTGGCCGCTACCGTATTGAACTTCATCATTCTGAACAACTATCCGCGCCATGATCTGTCTTGGTTGCACAAACTCAATATCACGATACTTGGCGTGCTGTGGACGCTTTGGACGGCGCTGTATGTCGGCGAGCGTTTTTATGGCGTTTGGGCGCAGCTCTCGTGGCTTGTCGTGCCTTTGGCGATGTGGATTGTTTTCCATACGCAGCGCCACCGCGAATTTTTCAGACGGCATCAAGCCATTTATCAGCATTTTGCTATGCCGTTGTGCGCCCTTGCTGCTGCTTGTTGGATGCTGTGGACCAACTTCTCCACGCCGTTCCAACCTTCGCCGTTGCCGTATATTCCCGTGCTCAATCCGGTGGAACTCGCATGCGCCGGTATGCTTTGGTTTGCTCTGAAATCCCTGCCCGAAGCCTTGCCGCCCGAGCTTCGCCGTACCACAGCGACCACTGTCGCCGCCTTGGCATTTATGCTGATCAGCGCAGGCGTGATGCGCGTATGGCATTTCTATGACGGCATTACTTGGCGTCTCGACATCATGCTCCAATCCTTCGGCCTGCAAGCCAGCCTCTCCGTCGTTTGGGCAGTAACCGCCATCATCTTGATGGTACTTGGCAACCGCCGCAAACAGCGTTCCTACTGGATGACAGGCGCGACGCTGATGGGCATCGTGGTCGTCAAACTTTTCCTGATCGAGCTTTCCAACAGCGGCGGTATCGAGCGCATTGCCTCCTTCATCATCGTCGGCTTGCTGCTGCTTTTGGTCGGCTGGTTTGCTCCTGTTCCGCCCAAAGCAGAGAATGATGGCGAACCTAAAGCCTGATCATTAATCTCCAAAAGAAAAAGGCCGTCTGAGAAAGCAGCGTTATCTGTTTTCAGACGGCCTTTATTTTTTAGAAGGTACAATCTGCTTTGTTCTGGCATGTCTAATTGTATTGGGTTATGATGCCTTTTAATATGTAAATGGATAAACCGTGGCCGTCTGAAAAAAGAAAACGGGTGCACCCCGAATACCTGCATACCACGCATGATGCGCCCGACAGACTAGCCATGGATGGACACATAAAGATAAAAACCGCTACCGGAGGAGATAGAAAATGCCTAACCGCAATGAGCTTCCCTTAATTTATTCTTGTTCCGGATGTTCAGATGTGGCGCAGCTGGCCAACAACACAGCCGTGGCGCTCGACCATGCCGGAGAATTTGAAATGTCGTGCATTTCCGGCGTAGGCGGCAAAGTCGCGCCGTTGGTACGCAAAGCGCAGTCCGGACGGCCGATGTTGGTTATTGACGGCTGTCATCTGCATTGCGCTAAATCGTGTTTGGAAAATGTGGGCGTTGAAATCCCGGAAGGACATCATGTGAAACTATACGAACTGGGCTACAAAAAACGCTTTGGCAAAAGCTATGACGAAGCTACGGTAGAAGAAGTTTATCAATATGTTTTGACGAAGAAGAGCGATGTATTGAGCAGTTAATAACTTTTAATAACAAAGAATTTAATCAAGAGGAAACAATCCATGGAACAATTATTTATTCCCGGCAGTATTATTGCCGATTATTTTTATCTCGGCCTTTTCCTGCTGGTTGTCGCGTCTTTGATTGCGGGCTATGTCGATGCTATTGCGGGCGGAGCAGGGCTGATTTTGATTCCCGCATTTTTGATGGTAGGTTTACCGCCTCAGGTCGCGTTGGCACAGGAAAAATTGGTGAGTACCATCGGTACGGTGGCTGCGATTAAAAACTTTATGAAGAGCAGTTCGATCGTATGGCATATTGTGCCGGTTGGTATTGTTGCGGCTTTAATTGGGGCATTTGTCGGTGCAAAAGTCATTTTGATTCTTCCGGTGGAAACCATCAATTACATTATTCTTGCGTTTTTGCCCATAGGCTTGCTGGCAACTTTGTTCAAAGGCGTTTTGCTGAAAAAAGAAGACGAGCGTGGCGAGATAAAAAAATCCGTTATCGCCGTATTTTTAACTTGTCTGATTGTTGGTTTTTATGATGGTTTTTTCGGACCGGGCACGGGCAGTATTTTCATCATTGCTTTGTTTGTCATTAACAAATTGTCGTTGTTGCAGGCTTCGGCTACTTCCAAAATTTTCAATTTTGCTTCTAATATCGGGGCATTTGTTGCCTTCTTGATAGCAGGGAAAATGGCGTTCCTAATCGGAATCCCGATGATCTTGGCAAATTTGTTGGGCAATCATTTTGGCAGCCTCCATGCTATAAATTCAAACGGGGAAGTTATTCGTAAGGTTTTGGTCGTAACGGTTTTGCTGATTATCGTTTCAATGGCATATAAGGCTTTTTCGGCTTGATAGGTAGATGTTAATAAAAGGCCGTTTGAAAAATTTTCAGACGGCCTTTATCATTCCAAGCCTTCTAATTTCTACATCTCTTCCAATTTCGCAAACTTGGTATCCAGCTCTTTTACGCCCTGTTTGCCGAAGTTGATGGTCAGTCGGGCGGATTCGCCTTTGTCCACGGCATCGATGATGACGCCGGTGCCGAATTTGGCGTGGCGGACGTTTTGGCCGATGCGGAAGCCTGCGTAGGTTTGCGGCTGTTTGAAGTCTTCAATGATTTTGTCTTTGAATGTGGCGGTTTGGCGCGTGTTGCCGTAGCTGTCGTAGGCCGGTTTTTTGACGGACAGGTAGTGCAATACTTCGGGCGGGATTTCTTCGACGAAGCGGGAGACAATGCCGAATTGGGTTTGTCCGCGCAGCATGCGTTGTTGCGCCATGGTGATGTAGAGGCGTTTGCGGGCGCGGGTGATGGCGACGTACATGAGGCGGCGTTCTTCTTCGAGGCCGCCGCGTTCGGCAAGGCTCATTTCGCTGGGGAAGCGGCCTTCTTCCATGCCGGTGAGGAAGACGGCGTTGAATTCCAAGCCTTTGGCGGCGTGGACGGTCATGAGTTGGACGGCTTTTTCGCCTGCGCCTGCTTGGTTTTCGCCGGATTCGAGGGCGGCGTTGCTTAGGAAGGCGAGGATGGGGAAGGCGGGGTCGTCTGAAATGTTGTCGGGCAGGATTTCGAAGTTGCTGTCTTCGGGTTTGAACTCAATGGCGGCGTTGACGAGTTCGTCGAGGTTGTCGAGGCGGTCTTGGTTGCCGCCTTTTTGGGTTTTGTAGTGTTCGGTCAGTCCGCTGTCTTTGAGGATGCCGACGATGATTTCGTGCAGGGGCAGTTGTCCGACTTGGTTGCGCAGGGCTTCGATGAGGCGGACGAAGGCGGCGACTTTGGCGGTTTTTGCGCCGGCGTTGCAGGCTGCCTGCCAAAGGGTGATGCCTTGTTCGTTTGAGGCCGTCTGAAGGTTTTCGACGGTGCGTGCGCCGATGCCGCGCGGCGGGAAGTTGATGACGCGCAAGAGGGCGTTGTCGTCGTCGGGGTTGACGGCAAGGCGCAGGTAGGCGAGCGCGTGTTTGATTTCTTGGCGTTCGTAAAAGCGCAGTCCGCCGTAGATTTTGTAGGGGATGCCGCTGCGGAACAGGCTTTGTTCGATGACGCGGGATTGGGCGTTGCTGCGGTAGAGGACGGCGATTTCGTCCAAATCCCAGCCTTCGCGTTCAAGGGCTTTGGTTTCGTCCACGATGAATTGGGCTTCTTCGAGGTCGGTAAAGGCGGAGTAGTAGCGGATTTTGTCGCCTGCTTCGGCGTCGGTGCGCAGGTTTTTGCCGAGGCGTTCGTCGTTGTTTTCGATGACGGCGTTGGCGGCGGCGAGAATGTTGCCGACGGAGCGGTAGTTTTGTTCGAGTTTGACGGGCGCGTCGATGTGGAATTCTTCCATTAGCGCGGTCATGTTGCCGACGTTTGCGCCGCGGAAGCGGTAGATGCTTTGGTCGTCGTCGCCGACGGCAAAGACGGCGGCGTGGTTGCCGGCAATCAGTTTCAGCCATGCGTATTGCAGCTTGTTGGTGTCTTGGAACTCGTCAACCAGAATGTGGTTGAAGCGGTTTTGGTAGTGCTGGCGCAGGATTTCGTTGCTTTGCAGCATTTCGTAGCTGCGGAGCATGAGTTCGGCGAAATCGACCACGCCTTCGCGTTGGCAGATTTTGTCGTATTCGGCGTAGCACTCAATCATGCGGCGTGTGTGCGGATCGGGCGCGCTCAAGACGGAAGCGCGCAAGCCGGATTCTTTTTGTGCGTTGATAAAGCCTTGCAGCGAACGCGGCGCGATGATTTCTTCGGCGATGTTGAGGCTTTTGAGCAGGCGTTTGATCAGGGAAAGCTGGTCGCCACTGTCGAGGATTTGAAAGGAAGAGGGCAGGCCTGCGTCGCGGTGGTGCAGGCGCAAAAAGCGGTGGCACAGGCCGTGGAACGTGCCGAGCCACATGGCGCGGACGTTGACGGGAATCATCGCGCCCAAACGGGTCTGCATTTCTTTGGCGGCTTTGTTGGTAAACGTTACCGCCATAATGCTGTGTACGCTGGCTTGTCCGCTTTGCAAAAGCCAGGCGATACGCGTGGTCAGCACGCGCGTTTTGCCGCTGCCCGCGCCTGCCAAAACGAGGGCGGATTGCGGCGGCCAGGTTACGGCGGAGAGTTGTTCGGGGTTTAAGCCTTGCAGGAGGTTGGGGGCGGATTCGTTGGGAAACATGAAAAGGACGTCTGAAAATAAATGGGAATGCGATATTTTAAAGGAAATACAAAAGGCCGTCTGAAAAGATGTTTCAGACGGCCTTTGTGTTGGAAGCCGATTAGAACGGACGTACTTCCAAACCGAACATACGGCGCGCGGTGTTCAGCATTTGGCAGCTGAAGCCCCACTCGTTGTCGTACCATGCGAACACTTTAACCATTTTTCCTGCGGTGACTTTGGTCAGCGTAGAGTCAAATGTGCTGGCTTGGGTAGTGTGGTTGAAATCCATAGAAACCAGCGGCAGGGTATTGTAGGCCAATACGCCTTTCAGACGGCCTTCTTCGGACGCGGCTTTCATCAGCGCGTTGATTTCTTCGGCAGAAGTGTCGCGGCCTGCTTGGAAGCTCAGGTCAACCAGGGAAACGTTGACGGTCGGTACGCGGATGGCGAGGCCGTCGAGTTTGCCTTTCAGGTCCGGCAATACCAAACCGACGGCTTTTGCAGCACCGGTTTTGGTCGGAATCATGTTTTCCACGCCACTACGCGCACGGCGCAGGTCTTTGTGGCGTACGTCGGTTACGGTTTGGTCGTTGGTCAGCGCGTGGATGGTGGTCATCACGCCGTTTACGATACCGATGTTTTCGTTCAACACTTTGGCAACAGGTGCCAGGCAGTTGGTGGTACAAGACGCGTTGGAGATAACGGTCATGTCGTCGGTAATCACGTCGTCGTTTACGCCGTAAACGATGGTTGCGTCAACGTCATCGCCGCCGGGAGCGGAAATCAGCACTTTTTTCGCGCCGCTTTCCAAGTGGATTTTGGCTTTCTCTTTGCTGGTGAACGCACCGGTACATTCCATTACCAGGTCAACGCCCAATTCGCCCCATGGCAATTCGGCCGGGTTGCGGGTAGAGAAGTAAGGGATTTTTTTACCGTCGATGATGAGGTGTTTCTCATCGTGGGAAACTTCAGAGTTGAAGCGGCCGTGAACAGTGTCAAATTTGGTCAAGTGAGCATTGGTTTCGATGCTGCCGCTGGCATTGATGGCAACGATGTCGAGTTGGTCTTGCAGTTTGTAGTCAAAAATAGCGCGCACTACTTGGCGGCCGATACGGCCGTAGCCGTTGATGGCAACTTTGATACCCATGGCTTTTCCTCTTCTTTTGGGTTTGGGTTGTGGAGTGAATGGTGGCAATTATAGCAAAAATGTAGTGCTGTGTAATTAATGTTTTATTGAAATTTTTAGGTTTGATTATTTTTGATTGTAGATGATTAGAGTAGAAATACAGGTTTAAATTTATTGTTATTGTATATTTTTTGAAATTTTATTTTTTATTAATTCTGTTTTTAGTGTTTTATGCTCGTTTTAAATCATGGTAATGAAGAAAACGGGAAGAGGCGGATTGTTTTTGTTTATATTAAACAGAATTTGAGTGTGGCTTTTGATTACAACATACAACAGTGTAATTTTCAGACGGCCCGGGTTTGATGGAGCAAAAGTAAAAGGCCGTCTGAACATTTTTGATGACATGGAATTTAAACGTCTTGGATTCCTGCTCTTCCTTGCCGGATAAGGGGGCGGTTTTTAGCAAAGGGGAAATGGTCGGAGCAAGGGAGGGGGAAAACGGAGGGGTTGTGCGGTGTTTGGGGTTATATAAATTAAGTGTATGAAGGTTTTAGTCGTAGTGTATGAAGATTTTGCTTGTGATTTAAATTCAATACTGACTTGCCAACAGTGTTAAATTTTTTTACGATAAGGTCAGATTATGTTTGCATGGCCATAAGCGGTGCATCCTCTATACCGGATATTATCCTTGTCCGAATATCTACTTTAACCGACCGGCTTGTCCGGCCTGATTCCTAAATATATACGCGCAAGGCTGAACGGCCTTGGCGACACTCGACTTTTAAGAGGTTCATCGTGTCAAATTCTCAATCCAGCGAACGCGCGACGTTTAGCAGTCGCCGCGCCTTTATGTTTGCTGCCATCGGCTCGGCCGTGGGCTTAGGCAACATTTGGCGATTCCCTTACATCGCTTTCGACAACGGCGGCGGTGCTTTCATCCTCCCTTACTTGGTTGCGCTGTTGACGGCAGGTATTCCACTGTTGCTGCTCGACTATGCCATCGGCCACCGTTACCGCGGTTCGCCTCCTTTGGCTTTCCGTCGCCTCGGCCGTTTGTTTGAGCCGATGGGTTGGTGGAACTTCCTGACCAACGTCATCATCTGTATCTACTACGCCGTGATTGTCGGCTGGGCGGCAAGCTATGCCTATTATTCTTTGACTTCGGCATGGGGTGCGGATCCGCAGACCTTCTTCTTCAAAGACTTCCTGCAAATGGCCGATGCCAAAGACTTGGGTTTGGATTTTGTCGGCAAAGTTGCCGGCCCGCTGATTGCCGTCTGGGTGTTTACGCTGGCGATTATGGCTTTGGGCGTACAAAAAGGCGTGGCCGGTGCATCCACATTCTTCATGCCTTTGTTGGTGGTGATGTTTGTCATCATGGTGGGCATTGCCCTGACTCTGCCGGGTGCGGCAAAAGGTTTGGACGCTTTGTTTACGCCTGACTGGAGCCGTTTGGCAGATCCGAAAGTCTGGGTAGCCGCATATGGCCAGATTTTCTTCTCGCTCTCCATCTGCTTCGGCATTATGATTACTTATTCTTCTTACCTGAAGAAAAAAACCGATTTGGGCGGCACAGGCTTGGTTGTCGGCTTTGCCAACAGCAGCTTTGAGTTGCTCGCCGGTATCGGCGTATTCGCAGCATTGGGCTTTATGGCGCACGCGGCAGGCAAGGAAGTCAGCGAAGTGGCATCCAGCGGTATCGGCTTGGCGTTTATCGCGTTCCCGACCATCATCAACCAAGCCCCTATGGGCGCGTTGATCGGCGTGTTGTTCTTTGGCTCGCTGGTGTTTGCCGGTGTAACTTCCATGATTTCCATCGTTGAAGTGATTGTGGCTGCAATTCAAGACAAAATGAACATCGGCCGTGTCAGCGCAACGTTGATTGCAGGCGTGCCAATGGCGATTATTTCTACCTTGCTGTTCGGTACGACCACCGGCCTGCCTGTGTTGGACGTATTGGATAAATTCATCAATACCTACGGCATTGTGGCTTCTGGTTTTGTTTACGTTCTGGCGATTGTCCTGTTGCACAAGCTGCCGGAACTGCGCAATCACTTGAACGCGCTGTCTTCTATCCGTGTCGGTAAAGTTTGGACTGCCAGCGTGGTGGTTACCGTCGCTATGCTCGGCTATATGCTTTATCAAGATACCGCCGGCCTCTTAAAAGAGAATTACAGCGGCTATCCTGACAGCTTCCTCAATATCTTCGGTTGGGGCATGGTCGGCGCTCTCTTGGTATTGTCTGTCCTGCTATCGTTCTTGCCGTGGAAACATGGTCAGAACTTCAACGTCAAAGACGAACATGAACACGAACGTGAAGGAGACGAATAATGAGTACTTCAGCCATTATTATGATGCTTGTCGCATTGATCGTCATTTGGGGCGGATTCATCGTCTCCGTCCTGCGCCTGCCTAAAGAATAAGGTTTGAGCAAATGAAAAGGCCGTCTGAAATTTAAATTTCAGACGGCCTTTCCCGTTAAAAATGGTAAAACGGCCTAAAAAAGAGTAGAATATGCACCGTTTACAACTCTGTGCCTCTCAGTAGGCTTGAATTATGGACCTTCCCAGTTCGCCTTTGAACTTCCCATCTGATACACAACAACAATAATCATCCCGCCGAAATGCCTTCCCGCGTCCGGCGGGCGGAGCATTTATGAGCATCGAACAAACCCCTCCGAATCTCGACAATACCCCCGACAATGATGTGGTAGAAGACCGCATTTCTGACGATCGCATCTCTGACGATATCGACCGCATCCACGCCTTATGCGAAATCCTCGAGCCGTCCTTTGAACAAATCGAAGCCGGTGTGCCGATTGAAGACGAAAGCCTGCGCGACAAGTTTACCGAGCTGACCGTCCTCTTGGCCGAGTTACACCCTGCCGACGTGGCCGCCGTCTTGGAATCCCTGCCACCGCGCGAGCGTAACATCGTTTGGCTTTTGGTTGCTCCTGAAGACGACGGCGAAGTCTTGCTGGAAGTATCCGACTCCGTGCGCGAAATGCTGATCGAGTCCATGGACAAAGACGAGCTGTTGGCCGCCGTCGATGATTTGGACGCAGACGAATTGGCAGAACTGGCAGACGACTTGCCGCACCAAGTGGTGTACGAAGCACTGCAAACGCGTGATGAAGAAGAGCGCGAGCAGGTCAAAGCGGCGATGTCTTACGCAGACAACCAAGTCGGCGCGATTATGGACTTTGAATTGGTCAGCATCCGCGCCGATGTGACGTGTGAGGTCGTGTTGCGTTACTTGCGCCGTTTCGACAGCCTGCCCGACCATACCGACAAGATTTTCGTGGTCGATGAAAACGATGTGTTGCAAGGCGTGCTGCCCATTCGCAAACTCTTGGTCGCCGACCCTGAAGACATGGTGGCAGACGTGATGGCCACCGAAGTCGTGCGCTTCCGTCCGGAAGACGACGTGGAAGAAGCGGCGCAGGCGTTTGAACGTTATGACTTGGTAACTGCGCCGGTTGTCGATGAAAACAAAAAGCTGATCGGCAGGATCACCATTGACGAAATGGTGGACGTGATCCGTGAAGAATCGGAAGCGGATATGTTGAACATGGCGGGTTTGCAGGAAGAGGAAGACTTGTTCGCGCCCGTCTGGGATTCGGTGAAAAACCGCTGGATGTGGCTCGCCATCAACCTGTGTACCGCCTTTATCGCCAGCCGCGTGATTGGTGCATTTGAAGGCAGTATCGAGAAAATCGTCGCACTGGCCGCACTGATGCCCATCGTCGCCGGTATCGGCGGCAACTCCGGCAACCAAACCATCACCATGATCGTCCGCGCCATGGCGATGGGGCAAATGACCAGCACACAGGCAGGCCGCCTGTTGAAAAAAGAAATCGGCGTTGCCCTCGTCAACGGCATTATTTGGGGCACGGTAATGGGCGTGATTTCATGGCTGCTCTATGGCAACATCGGCATCGGTTTGGTCATGGTGGCCGCGATGACCTTGAACCTTTTGCTTGCCGCAACCGTCGGCGTCCTTATCCCCGTCATGATGGACAAAGCCGGACGCGACCCGGCATTGGGCAGCTCAGTGCTGATTACCGCGGTAACCGACTCCGGCGGCTTCCTGATTTTCTTGGGATTGGCGACTGTATTCCTGTTGTAATAGGAAAAAAGGACGTGTTCGATACGTCCTTTTCAAACCGTTTAAAAGGCCGTCTGAAAACAAATATTATTCAGACGGCCTTTCTGATAATATAACAACGAATTATTCCTTTCGGAGCCGTCATGACCTTCCCGCCACTCAAATCCCCCCTGAAATTTTACGCCGTCGTTCCCACTGCCGACTGGGTCGAGCGCATGGTCAAAGCAGGTGCCGACACGGTGCAACTGCGTTGCAAAACCTTGCATGGCGACGAGTTGAAACGCGAAATCGAACGTTGCGTCGCAGCCTGCCAAAACAGTGCAACCCAGCTTTTCATCAACGACCACTGGCGTGAAGCGATTGCCGCAGGTGCATACGGCGTACATCTCGGGCAGGAGGATATGGACACCGCCGACCTCGCCGCTATCGCCGCCGCTGGTTTGCGCTTGGGTTTGAGTACGCACTCCGTCGCCGAACTCGACCGCGCTTTGTCCGTACACCCCAGCTATGTGGCCAGCGGCGCGATTTTCCCGACTACGACCAAACAAATGCCCACCGCCCCGCAAGGTTTGGACAAACTGCGCGAATACGTCAGACAGGCACGCGGCACGCCCGTCGTTGCCATTGGCGGCATCGATTTGAACAATGCCGAAGATGTGCTGGCCACCGGCGTTTCCTCACTCGCCGTCGTCCGCGCCGTGACCGAAGCGGAAAATCCCGAAGCGGTGGTTAAAGCGTTTCAGGCTTTGTGGAATGAATAAGGCCGTCTGAAAATAAGAAGTCTGACAAGAGGAGCAAACATCATGAAGATTATATTGAACAATGAAACCATCACATTAAACGGCACAACCGTTGCCGACCTCATCGCTCAAACCGCGCCGCAAAAACCGTTTGCCGTAGCGGTGAATACCGGATTTGTCGCCAAAGGCGCGTATGCGGAAACGGTTTTGAACGAAAACGACAAAGTGGACATTGTTCGCCCCGTAGTCGGCGGATAAGCGTTTTGTAATCAACAGGTTGGGCATTCGCCCCCGAATTTTGCCTGTTTGAATATCGGGCAGGGTTGCCCGATTGCCTTATGCTTAAAATCTAAAAAACAATACAAAGGAATCCATCATGTTTACCCTATATGGAGAAACTTTCCCTTCACGGCTGCTGCTTGGTACGGCTGCTTATCCGACGCCGGAAATCCTCAAGCAGTCTGTCCAAATCGCGCAACCGGCGATGATTACCGTTTCATTGCGTCGTGCCGGCAGCGGCGGCGAAGCGCACGGGCAGGGTTTTTGGTCGTTGTTGGAGGAAATGGGCGTGCCTGTGTTGCCCAATACCGCAGGCTGTCAAAGCGTGCAAGAAGCTGTGACCACTGCGCAAATGGCGCGTGAAGTGTTTGATACTGATTGGATCAAGCTCGAGCTCATCGGCGATGATGACACGTTGCAGCCCGATGTATTCCAACTGGTCGAAGCGGCGGAAATCCTGATTAAAGACGGCTTCAAAGTGCTGCCTTATTGCACCGAGGATTTGATTGCCTGCCGCCGACTGCTTGACGCAGGCTGTCAGGCGTTGATGCCGTGGGCGGCACCGATTGGCACGGGTCTGGGCGCGGTTCATGCTTATGCGCTGAAAGTCCTGCGCGAACGCCTGCCCGACACGCCGTTGATTATTGATGCGGGTTTGGGTTTGCCTTCGCAGGCGGCGCAAGTGATGGAATGGGGCTTTGACGGCGTGCTGCTGAATACCGCCGTTTCCCGCAGCGGCGATCCGGTCAATATGGCACGCGCTTTTGCGCTTGCGGTCGAGTCGGGCCGTCTGGCTTATGAGGCGGAACCTGTGGAGGCGCGTGAGAAAGCGCGCGCCAGTACGCCGACGGTGGGTCAGCCTTTCTGGCATTCGGCAGAATATTGATAAACATTAGGGCGTGTCGAACACGCCCTTTTTTGTTGGTGAAAACTTGATTTCAGGTTGAACAGAATGTTCAGACGGCCTTGGCCAAAAGCTGTCTCAATGGCTTTAAGATTTGCCATGCCTGCGCTTTGAGTTGCGGCTGCATCAGCAGGCGGGCGGGATGGGGAATGACGAAATGCGGCCGCTCTGCGCACAATTCGTTCATCAACCCGATCATGTCGGGGCTGTCAAAGATTTTGCCGAGAAATAAGACTGCGCGCGCTTGCGAAGCGGTCAGCTCGTTTTGCATTTCGGCAAGCTCGGAGCGGATGTGTTCGGCATCGGGCAGGGCGGTAAACACAGGCGCGGTTTTAACCCATGCGGTTTTATGCGCTTGCTCGGGCTTGAGGCCGATGGCGGCGAGGATATTATCGAGAAGCATGCCGACGTCGCCGCTAAACAGCGTACCGTGCAGGCTGTCTTCGGTGGACGGGCAAATGCTGACCACCATGATTTCAGACGACCTGATGGTTACGTCAAGACGGGGCAGATTGTCTGAATGCGCGGCTTTTTCTGTTTTTGCCGTTGTTTCGGCAATGGCTTTGGGTGCTGCTTCGGGAACGCGGACAGCAGGTTTAGCCGTTTGCGCAGTGGCAATGGCGGCAGTGCGTGCTTGATGTGCACCAGCCGATAAAGTACGCACGGCTTGCGCGGTATCGGCAGCAATGGCTTTGGGGCGGACGGGTGCGGCTGCGGCTTGAGGTGCGGCATGGATGATTTTGGCGTTTTGGTTCAGCCACATCGGGCCCAAGCCCAAGGCTTCGTGCAGGTGCAGGTAGCGGCTGCTTAACATGATTTCTCCATCAATACGGCGTCTTCGCTGCCACCGTCGGGCAGGGCGTAGTAGTTTTTGCGGCGGCCGCAGGTTTGGAAGCCGTGTTTGCGGTAGAGCTGTTGCGCGGTTTCATTGCTTGCGCGGACTTCGAGCAGCAATCGGGTTGCGCCTTGCTGTTGCACTGCGTTTTGCCAGTGTTGCAACAGGACGGACGCAATGCCTTGGCGGCGGTATTCGGGCGCGACGGCAATCAGGTGCAGCTCGGATTCGTCAAACACGGTTTGCCACACGATAAAGCCGGTAATTTGGTGGTCTGCCTGGCTGAGCCAAACGCTGTCAGGATGGTGTTGAACGGCTGATTCAAACTGCTGCGCCGTCCACGGCGAAGGATTGCCTTGGGCGTCGATGGCGGCAAGGGTGGGGCAGTCGGCAAGTACGGCTGGACGCAGGTTCACGGTTTGGCCTTTTGTTGGGCTTGCTCTTGCGCGGTCAGGGCAATTTTGTTGCGGACGTAGAGCAGCTCGGCGTGTGCCGCGTCAGTAGCAAGATAGTGGCTGCTGCGGGCAAGTTTAAGATAGTCGGTGGCGGTCGGCATATCGGCTTGACCGTCAAAAGGCGGTTTGTCGGCGAGGGCAAAGGCGTTACCGATGCCGCCGCTAGGCGTTTTGCCTTCGGGCGTGGCAATAGAGGCGGCTTTGCCAACCGTGTAATCGCTCAAGCGGACGTGGTTTTGCGTATCAAACCATGCGTAGAACACTTCGCCCATGCGCGCATCGGTGGCCGCCAGTACGCAACTGGATGGCGGCAGCAGCGAAGCGGTGGCATCGAGGCAGGGAATGCCGATCATGGGCGTGTCAAACGGCGTGGCCAAACCTTGTGCAACCGCCGCGCCGATACGCAGGCCGGTAAATGCGCCGGGGCCTTGTGCATAAACGATGCAGCCCAAATCGGCGGCAGTAATGCCTGCTTCTTTAAAGAGGCGCTCGATTTGCGGCAGGATTTGTTCGGATTGCTTGGTGCCGACGTTTTCGTGAAACAGGCGGATTTCGCCTTGATGTTCCAATGCAATGGACAGAAAGGATGTGCTGGTGTCGATGGCAAGAGTCGGGCGGTTGTCGGTTGGCATGGTGTTTGTCCGTGTTATGTTCGGGCGCTATGGTGGTAGTGGAAAAAAGGTCGTCTGAAATATTATATTTTCAGACGACCTTTTTCTTATTTTAAAGATTTTTTGGTCAGTAGAATACCCAATCCGACTGTATGTGCGTAGTTAAATATGGCTGCTATAAAGAGTTTATCCATATTGTTATCCTCCTTTCTACTCGATATTGGAGTTGCTAATAAGCTATTTTCGATAAATTTCCCCATGATGATGGATACTGAAAATAATAAAACGAAGCTTAATCCTTCTTCTGTATAAATCAGATTTATTTTACTAACCTCAATGTTGCCTATTGATCAAAAAACCCTTAAAAATTCTTGGTATTATAGCAGAAATTGCACCATAATACAAATGGTTTTTAAGTTTGAGTGAGAAAGTTTAATAAGCTGTGTAAGTAGCAAAGAGGAACAAAGCACTCGGGCGGCGCTTGGGTAAAAATGCCGTTTGCTGCAAAGCTATTCGATAAGTGAACCAAGGTTTCAGGCCGTCTGAAAACGTTTCAGACGGCCTTGTTTTATTTGTCGAGTTTCAATAAAGGCGAACCTGCTTTTTCAACGGCGCGGCGGTAGGCTTCATGCGCTTCGATGCGTTGTAAATAAGTGCGGATATTGGGGTAGTCGGCAAAATCGAAGCGGTCGGCTGCGGCTTGCAGCGGATAGCTCATCATGATGTCGGCACCACTGAGGCTGTTGCCGACCAACCATTTGCGGTTTTCCAATTCGCTGTTGATGTGGGCAAGATGCAGCGCGGCTTGCGGATGGATAAAGCTGCTTTTGATGCTGCCGCTGATTTTGCGGGCAATCGGTTTGACGAAAAACGGCATGGGCGCGCTTTCAATCCGGCGGAACACCAGTCCGAGCAGTAATAACGGCATCAGCGAACCTTCTGCATAATGCAGCCAGCGTTGATATTGCCAGTATTCGCGGCTGCCGCGTTCGGGCATCAGACGGCCGTTGCCGTAGGTTTGAATCAGATAGTCGGTAATCGCGCCGCTTTCCGCCAAGATAAAGCCGTCATCGTCCAATAAAGGCGATTTGCCCAAGGGATGGATGGCTTTGAGTTCGTCAGGGGCGAGCAAAGTGTCGGGATGACGGCGGTAGGTTTGCAGGTGGTAGGGCGTACCGAGGATTTCAAGCAGCCAAACAATGCGCAGGGCGCGGGATTGGTCTAGCGAATGCAGGGTAATCATGAGGGGCTTTAAATATCGGTTTGTTTGAGGCCGTCTATGCTGATTTGGCAGGCATCGGCGTATTTTTGTAGGGTTTTGGCCGGTAATTTGGCGAACACTTCGGGGCGGAAATGCCGACGCAGCTGCCATTTCCATACGCCTGCCGCCATGGCCAAGCCGGTTTCATCATAACGGCAGCGGAACATATGGTAGTACAGCGGCGAATATTCGCCTTTTTCGACGGCTTCGCGCGCGGCCTGCGTTTGGGCATCGAGTTCGCACACTGCCATTTCGGTGGCGTAGGCTTCGTCCTGCCAACCGTTGCTGGTGGCCGCTTCGTAGTGGCCGTCGCGGGTGCCGTAGATGACTTTACGGTGGCCGTGGTAGCTGGTGCTGTTGTCTTGAGGGATGTCGTCAATCTTCATTCAGACGGCCTTTACTGCTTCCAAAAGCATGAAACATGTTGAAAAACGGCCGCTTTCCGGAACGTAACACAGGATTTTTTGGCCGTGTTCGATGGGGAAAGTGCGCAAAAATTCTTCAAGGATGATGTAAATCGAGGCCGAACCCGTGTTGCCCTTGCTGTGCAGATTGGTAAACCATTTTTCCTGCGGAATGTCGAAGCCGATATTTTTCAGGCCGTCTGAAAGGCGGTCGCGGAAAAAGCCGGAAGAGTAGTGTGGCAGGAACCAATCGATTTCTTCGGCGCGGATGCCGTGTTTGGCGGCGATTTGGGAGAGGGGTTTTTCCACTGTATAGCGGACGATATTTTCGTTCAGCAGTTTGACGTCTTGTTTGACCGCCATCAGGCTGTGGCGGCGGCCGTAATCGGCATCGGCGTGTTTCCAGCCTTCAAATACGCCGTCGCGGAATTCTGCGCCGGCATACATGCAGGGCGGCATTTCGTTGGCGTAGGAAAGCAGGTCTATCCAATGGATTTTCAGGCTGAGGCCGTCTGAATTGGGGCGGTCGGACAGATACACCGCGCCTGCGCCGTCAGACAGCATCCAGCGCAAAAAGTCTTTTTCAAACCCGATTTCGGGGGACGCGTTTTCCAGTTTTTTATGGTCGGTTTCGCTTTGGAACACTTCGCCGCGCATGACCGCCGAGGCGTTTTCGGAAGCAACGGAAACTGCATGTGCGTGTTCGCCGGTGCGCACAGCGTTGTAGGCGTGTTTCATCGCCGCCATACCTGCCGCGCATACGCCTGCCATGCTGAACACTTCGCAAGGCGGCATATCCAGCAAACCATGCACCATCACGCCGTGTCCGGGCATGGTTTGGTCGGGATAGGAAGTGGCGCACGCTAGGCTGCCGATGGCTTCGGCAGGAACGCCTTGGGCAAATAAGCCATTGACCGCTTCGGCAGCTAACTCGGCATTGGTATGCGTCGTGCGTCGGCTTTCGGGGTCGATGGCGTAATGGCGCGACAAAATGCCGTTGGAACGCAAAATCATACGGCGCACGCGTGAAGGCACATCGCCTGCCATGCCGAGGACGGCTTCCATTTCGTCATTACCGACGGGGGCATTGGGCAAGAAGGCAGAAACGCGGTTGAGATAAACGTCTTTGAGTGTGTTATTCGATGTCATGATGTGTTTGTCAAAATAATCAACCGATAAACCGCGCCGCGTAGTCGCAGCTTGCAGTCAACGGGATGTGGTGTGTTTCGGCGTATTCCATCAGCGCGCTCACCAGCAGTTTGGCAATGCCGCGATGACGGAAGTTGGGCGAGACCACGGTATGGTTTATGTCCCAGCCGCCGTTGTGTTCGGTATAGCTGATGTAGCCTGCTTCCAAACCGTCAATATCGATTTGAAAGCGACGGCGTTCGGGGTAGTGGATAACTTCGGGCATGGAGTGCTTTCTGTATTTGAGGCCGTCTGAAAAGCAAGACTGTCGTCGGCCGTTGCTGCAAAACATTTTGGTCGTTTTCAGACGGCCTCTGCCAACGTCGGTGCGGCTTCCGGCGTCAAGCCTTAACCGCTTTGGCGAGTGCCGAAGCTGTCAGCATCTGCGTGCCGAACCAGCCCCAATAAATGCGGTGGTGCTTGATTTTGCCGCCTTCCAGTCGCATCACTTCCAAAATATCCACCTGATCGCCGTCGGGCGTCTGGCGCGGGTATTCCCACACCAGCGTATCGCCCGCAACGAAATAGCGGCCGTCCCGATACCAGCGCACCAAATCGTTGGGACGGCGGCGCGTACCTTCCTGTAAAAAACGCAGGATTTCGGCCTTGCCGCACAGGATGCCGCTGTCGGTATTCATAATTGCGGGCACCAGCGGGCTTTCAAATACGGCGTCGTCGGCATACAGCGCAATCAGCGCGTCGGTGTCGCGGTTTTTGGCATATTCGTGCCAGTCGCGGTAAATGCGTTCAAAATCGTCCATATACAGTCTCCTTACAGGTTGCCGCCCGCAATCCGATTCATCCGCCGGAAGGTTGGCCGTAATAATCCGCCAGTTTTTTCAGACGGCCTTTGAGCAGCGGATGCAGCAGTTTTTTCAAAATCACGCTGACAGGTAAAACCACCAAAATCATCGCCAATAAAAATACGATGTAGAAGCACAGCAGCGCACGGCGCAAAAGCGGGGAAATATGGCCTGCCGCCATCAAAAGCTTGCCCCAGACGAAGAAGCTGCGACCGGCAGCGCGTTCACTGAAAATCAGTTTTTCATTGACTGCCACTGCGCCCATGTTTTGAAACAGGGTTTCGTCCAAAGGTTGTTGGTTCAATAGTGTATCGCGCAATTTCGTACCAAACCGCGCCGCATCCGCCAATTCTTCTTCAGCAATGCCGGCGGAGGGCAGAGAGCGGAAATAGCGCTTGTCGCCGGTCAGCATCCATGCGGGCGTGGTAATGAAACTAGCCGCGCTGTTGCAGGCATCGATTTTTACGATGTTGCCGATGAGTTTGGCGCCGTTTTGTTTCAGCAAAGATTTCATTTTTTCCTGCGCGCCCAGCCACATATTGCGGCAGCCGATAAGCGTGATGACCGGTTTGCCGTCCAGCAGCCGGCGCGTTTCTTCACGTTGCAAAAAGGCGGTCATCGGTTGCGAAGGAGAGAGGAACCAAACGGTGTAGGCAATGACCACCACATCGTAATCTTCGGATGGAATTTGCGGCGGCAGAATCGGGGCGGGTTTTAAATGGACGGTTTCAGGAAAGGTATCGAAAAAACGCCAAAACGGCCACGGAAACGGAAATGCCTGCTCCGGTACGATATTGACGCAATCGACCTGTACGCCAGCTGTTTGCAACGGCGCGGCAAAATTTCGCGCCAGGCTGGAGAGCTGCCCCGTTTGCGAGTAATGCACAATCAGCACTTTTTTCATTATCTTCCCTGCAATGAGTAAGTTATGGTTGGTTTGGACGGTATTATATAGTAAACCGACCGGCCTTGAACTTTATTCATATTCAGTATGTTCGCGTAGGTTTCAGCCGATTCGGATGGAAGCGCCGTATTCTGTCGGAATGGGGCGGTAAAGCGGATTTTTATGCCATGCCAACATGAACAAAGGCCGTCTGAAAATTTTCAGACGGCCTTGTGTGGAAATCGGGACGCATGGTCTGGAACGGGATTTGCGCTTAAAGCATACGTTCAAATCGTATAGATAAAAAAATAACCGCTTCAAGGCGGTTGGTGGTGGCCAGAGGCGGAATCGAACCGCCGACACACGGATTTTCAATCCGTTGCTCTACCAACTGAGCTATCTGGCCTTCGCATGTTTCGTTGCGAGATGTGAATTAAACCAAATTTCGTTGCCTTGTGCAAGCGTTTGTAGGCTTTATTTTTGAGGCGGTAAATTAAGATTTTGTTTTGTATTGAATTATTTTTCGTTTTAATTGGCGGTTTTTAGGTTTGCCGGTTTGATTTTCAGACGGCCTAAGATACAATCGGCTTTTTTGCTTTGGATTTATGCCATGCTGTATGTGTTTGTTCGTGATATGTGGGATGTTCTGCGTTTGCGCTATCGTTCGCCGGAGACGTATTTGTATTCGCCTTTGGTGATGGCGGCGGTGTTGCTGCTGTTGGGCGTGGTAAACGCGGCCAGCATGTCGCCTTTGTTTGGCAGTGGCGCGGCGGCAGTGTGCCTGTCGGTGATTTTGGTGATTGTGAAATGGTTGGTGTTGAGCCGCTCGATGCGCAAGGTGCTGCATTATTACGGTGCGCCCCAGCTGCCTTTGTGGGGCTTTATTTTGGTGTCTGAGGCTTTGCTACTGCCGCTGTTGCTGGTGTTGTATGTGCCGGCGTTGGCTGCGTTTGCGCTGCTGTGGCAGGCTTGGGTTTTTGTGGTGCAGGTACGCGGTTTGATGTGGATGGGAAATGCAACGGTAGGCCGTGTTTTGGTGGGCTATCTGTTGTATGGTATCGGCGTGCTGTGTGTGGGTACGGTGATTTTGATGCTGTTTATTGCCGCCGGTTGGTTGGACATGGAAACGTTGAATCAAAACCTGCAGGTGTTGATGTCCGCCCGTAAATAATCAATGGAAATTGGAAGGCCGTCTGAAATGTTCAGACGGCCTTTGTTTTATGTGTTTGTTTCGTGGTCTTGCAGGATTTTTTGATAGACGGGGTCGGGGAGGTAGCGGCCTATCATGTCGCGCCAGCCTTGTGGGCCGACCAAGCCTTTGACCATGGTGGAGGACACTTCGGCTATTTCGCGCGGCGGCATCAGGAAGACGGTGGAGATTTCGGGGGCGATGTCGCTGTTGATGTAGCGCATCGAGCGTTCGTATTCGTAGTCGGCGGAGGAACGGATGCCGCGGACGATGAAATTGGCGTTGGCTTCGCGGGCGTAATCGACCAAAAAGCGGTTTTCAAACACGCTGATGCGGACGTTGGGGAAGGGGTGGGTAATGGCATCGAGCATAGCGCGGCGTTCTTCTATGGTGTAGGTGTTGCGCTTTTCTGGATTGGTGCCGATGGCGACGATGAGTTCGTCAAAGAGGGATTGGGCTTCCTGTATCATCCACAGGTGGCCGAGGGTGGGAGGGTCGAAGCTGCCTGCGTACACGGCACGGCGCGGAGTGGTCGTGGTCATTTGGGGTTGGGAATGGGGTTTGTGTGGCGTTCAGGATAGGGGAGTTTGCCGGTGATGTCAAAAATCAAAAAGGCCGTCTGAAATTTCAGACGGCCTTTGCGGCTTTATCAGTCGTCACCGCTAATAGAGATGAGGATTCTCAAGAGGCTGCTGAAAATGTTGTAGATGGAGATGAAGATGGTCAGCGCTGCGCTGATGTGGCTGTCTTCACCGCCGTCGATAACGGTACGCACCTGCCACATAATCATCAGGGAACTGAAGACAACGAAGCCGGCCGCGATGGTCAGGCTCAGGGCAGGGATGTTGAGGAAGATGTTGGCCACAACGGCAATCATGAGTACGATCGCACCGGCACCGAGGAAGCTGCCGAGTTTGTTCATGTTCATTGTGGTGCGGCGTGCCATAGCGGACATGGTGAAGAATACACCGGCGGTCATGGCGGCGGCCGTACCGACGATTTGCGCGCCGTTGTTAATCGCTAAGGCGTATTGCAACATAGGGCTGATGGCAAGGCCCATGCCGAAAGTGAAGATCATCAACAGGACTACGCCGACGTTGCTGTAACGGTTTTTCTCGATCAGGAAGGTCATGCCGTAGAAGAAGCCGAAGAAGGCGGCCAGGGCAACATAGTATGAACCGAACATGGCGAAAATGTTAAAGCCTGTTTTGGCGGAAAAGAACGCGCCGGCAACGGCAGGAATGAAAGACAGGCCGAGCAGGCGGTAGGTTTTTTGCAGGACGGTATTTTTGGCAACCGAGCCTTGCGAGGTATAGTCGTAAACGTCGTTTTGCATGGCGTTTGCTCCAGTGTGGATTGGAAATGAATGAAATTTGGATTTTAACAGAGAATCATGGGTTTGTATGATTTATCTGTTCTATTTGCCTAATATGCGGGGCAATCGGGAATTTTAAAGGCCGTCTGAAAATCGGGTTTCAGACGGCCTTGGTGTTTAATGCTTATTTAGTAGGCTCTTGCGGAACATAGCCTTGTACGGCATCTGCGCCGTCGCCGAAGAAGTATTGTTCCATCTGCTGAGCGAGGTATTCGCGTGCGCGCGGATCGGCAAGACTTAAGCGGTTTTCGTTGATCAGCATGGTTTGGTGACGGGTCCAAGCCATCCATGCTTCTTGGGAAACGTTTTCAAAAATGCGTTTGCCCAATTCGTTGGGCAGCGGCGGAAATTTCATGCCTTCGGCTTCTTTGCCGAGTTTGACGCAGTGAACCATACGGGTCATGGCGGTTTCCTTATGTGGGGGTTGTAAAGGTTGGTATTTTAGCCGATTGCACGGATAGGGGAAAGCGTGGGTTTCAGACGGCCTGAAACCTTGCTATG
This sequence comes from Neisseria subflava, assembly GCF_005221305.1. NCBI lineage: Bacteria > Pseudomonadati > Pseudomonadota > Betaproteobacteria > Neisseriales > Neisseriaceae > Neisseria > Neisseria subflava. The sequence goes on along the minus strand of NZ_CP039887.1, from coordinate 1,586,754 downwards.
ATGGTCTTTTCTGTTTATTCAGGCAAAGATTATGAACCGCCTCGATACTGCTCGCCGTTATTCTCTTTTTCTCGCCCGCAACCTTGATTCCGGCAAACTCAAGCCCGAAATCTTCCTGCCCATGCTGGACAAGGTGTTGACTGAATCTGATTTTCAAGCTTTTGCCGATTGGGACAAAATCCGCGCGGAAGAAAACGAGGAAGAATTGGCGCGGCAGTTGCGCGAGTTGCGCCGTTATGTCGTGTCGCAGATTATCGTGCGCGATATCAACCGCATCAGCGATTTGAACGAAGTAACCCGCACGATTACGCTATTTGCCGATTTTGCCGTCAATACCGCATTGGACTTTTCCTACGCCTATTATCAGGACATGTACGGCACGCCGATCGGGCGTTATACCAAATCGCCGCAACATTTGAGCGTGGTGGCGATGGGCAAGGCGGGCGGCTATGAGTTGAACGTGTCTTCCGACATCGATTTGATTTTCATCTATCCCGAATCGGGCGACACCGACGGCAGGCGCGAACGGGGCAATCAGGAGTTTTTCACCAAAGTCGGGCAGAAACTGATTGCGCTGCTGAACGACATTACCGCCGACGGACAGGTGTTCCGCGTCGATATGCGGCTGCGGCCGGACGGCGATTCGGGCGCGCTGGTATTAAGCGAAACCGCGCTGGAGCAATACCTGATTACGCAGGGGCGCGAATGGGAACGCTACGCGTGGTGCAAAGGCCGTGTAGTTACGCCGTATCCGAACGACATCAAATCGCTGGTGCGCCCTTTCGTATTCCGCAAATATCTGGATTACAGCGCGTATGAAGCAATGCGCAACCTGCACCGCCAAATCCGCAGCGAGGTCAGCAAAAAAGGCATGGCGGACAACATCAAACTCGGCGCGGGCGGCATCCGCGAAGTCGAATTTATCGCCCAGATTTTTCAGATGATACGCGGCGGCCAAATGCGTGCGCTGCAATTGAAAGGCACGCAGGAAACGCTGAAGAAACTTGCCGAACTGGGCATCATGCCGTCTGAAAACGTTGAAACCCTGCTTGCCGCCTACCGCTTCCTGCGCGATGTCGAACACCGCCTGCAATACTGGGACGACCAGCAAACCCAAACCCTGCCCACCTCGCCCGAACAGCAGCAACTGCTCGCCGAAAGCATGGGGTTCGACAGCTACGCCGCCTTTTCAGACGACCTCAACGTTCATCGAAACAAAGTCAATCAGTTGTTCAACGAAATTTTGAGCGAACCCGAAGAGCAAACACAGGACAACAGCGAATGGCAATGGGCATGGCAGGATAAACCCGACGAAGAAGAGCGGCAAGGCCGTCTGAAAGAACACGGGTTCGATGCCGAAACCATCGCCGCAAGGCTCGACCAAATCCGAAACGGCCATAAATACCGCCATCTTTCCGTACACGCCCAGCCGCGTTTTGACGCGATTGTGCCGTTGTTGGTACAGGCGGCGGCCGAGCAACCTAATCCGACCGATACATTAATGCGGCTGTTTGACTTCCTCGAAAACATCAGCCGCCGCTCCGCCTATCTCGCTTTCCTCAACGAACATCCGCAAACCTTGGCGCAACTGGCAGAGATTATGAGCCAAAGCTCATGGGTGGCGGCGTATCTGAGCAAATATCCGATTCTGCTGGACGAACTCATCAGCGCGCAGCTTTTGGATACCGCGTTCGACTGGCAAACCCTCGCCGCCGCCCTTTCAAACGACCTCAAAGCCTGCGGCGGCGACACCGAAGCGCAAATGGACACACTGCGCCATTTCCAACATGCCCAAGTCTTCCGCCTCGCCGTTCAGGACCTTGCCGGATTGTGGACGGTAGAATCACTTTCCGACCAGCTCTCCGCCTTGGCCGACACCATCCTCGCCGCCGCCCTGCCGTGCGTGTGGGCGGATATGCCCAAAAAACACCGCGACACGCCGCAATTCGCCATCATCGGCTACGGCAAACTGGGCGGTAAAGAGCTCAGCTATTCCTCCGACCTTGATTTGGTCTATCTTTATGACGACCCACACTCCGACGCAGGCGACGTATACAGCCGCCTCGCCCGCCGCCTGACCAACTGGCTTTCCGCCGCCACCGGCGCAGGCAGCCTCTACGAAACCGACCTGCGCCTGCGCCCCAACGGCGACGCCGGCTTCCTCGCCCACAGCATCGCCGCCTTCGAAAAATACCAGCGCGAAAACGCATGGACGTGGGAACACCAATCCCTCACCCGCGCCCGCTTCATCTGCGGCACACCCGGAATTCAGACGGCCTTCGACCGCATCCGCACCGAAATCCTCACCGCCGAGCGCGACCAAACCGCCTTGGCAGACGAAATCATCGAAATGCGCGAAAAAATGTTCCCCACCCATCCGCCGGTTGACAGCAACGTCAAATACGCGCGCGGCGGCGTGGTTGACGTCGAATTTATCGTCCAATACCTCATCCTTGTCCATGCCCGCCGATATCCGCAACTCTTGGACAACTACGGCAACATCGCCCTGTTGAACATCGCCGCCGACTGCGGCCTCATCGACAAAACCCTCGCAGAACAAAGCCGCACCGCCTACCGCTTCTACCGCCAGCAGCAACACAATACCAAACTGCGCGATGCCAAAAAAACCGAAGTAACGGACGAATTGCTGACCCACTACGGCAATGTGCGAAAACTATGGCAGGAAGTATTCGGAGCAGAAGTGAAGTTCGGATAAGTAGCCATTTATCCGATTAAGGCATACTTTCGGACAAAAAAAATGTTGTTTGGTGAACCTAATAAAAAGGCCGTCTGAAACTTTTCAGACGGCCTTTTATGGTATTTATTCTTCTTCCTCTTCCTGTTCTGCCTCTGCAGGTTTTTCAAGGAAGTTGCCTGCCAACCACAGTAAAGCGCCACTCCGTAATGCCTGCTTTAATCCATAGGGCGGTATCTTCGACCCATTCGTAAATCCAGGCCAAAACTTTTGGTACCGCGTTCATATAATTCAAACCGAATGCCAAATCGATCGCAAATCTTTTCCGCTGTTCTTGAAAGAATGCGAATTTCGGTTTAACTTCGGCATACCGTCTCAACGGTTTAAAATCCTGCGGGATTGGTGTCGAATTTAGAGCTAATCTACGTTAGCCCCAAATATTTTGGAGAATGGCTATTTGTCCAAAACTTTAGCATTGACTAACAAGCGCACCGCTGTACCTTCATAACGCTGGTTCAACCACGCCTGTAAGCGTTCGTGATCTTTGGCAGGCAGAGGCTCCTTAAATTCGAGCGAGACCACGACAATATCGTTACTTATGTCTGCCTGTTTGTTTTGACTGCTTTCAGGCTGCTCCTGTGTAGTGGGTGCCGTTTGCGCTTTCTCCCAAACCAAGCCACGTCCGACAACGATTTTTTCCGCTTCCGGATATTGGGCTTTTAATTCCTTGAGTACCGCAGCATCGTCAGCACCGGCAGTTTTACCTGCAAGCACGGTATCTATGTAGGCTTGTTGCTCTTTCAACTCATTTTGCTGCTGCGCCGAGTTGTTTCGGCTTGCCAGCAATTCTTCGATTTTAGCATCGTCCCCTCCCGCATAGACCACGTTGACCTTCGGCGCTTTCACACCTGACACTTCAAGGCTCTTCACCAATAAGGCAGAAATTTTCTCAGCATTGCCCGTTCCGTTGACAATCAGACCGACCATATTTTCTCTGTGGTTCAAAATCTTACGCAGCACGAAAAAACCTTCCTGTTGCTGTGCGGTGGCAATGGCGGAATTGGCTTTGGTGTTGAAGATCTCCTGACGCACCAGTCCTGATGCCATATAGCCGCTCGGAATCATCACAGCCAGTACGACGGCGGTAATAATGATACTTTGCAACCGGCGTTTAGATTCCGTTACCAACCCCCTGCGCGGCAGCTTGAGCAGCTTGGAAAACAACAAGGTCGAAAAAGCGATGAACACGCAGTTGATGGCAAACAGATAAAAAGCGCCGAAAAAATATTGCCAGTTGCCATGAGCCAGTCCGTAGCCCGCGGTACACAGTGGCGGCATCAATGCGGTCGCAATCGCCACACCCGGTATGGCATTGCCTCCTTCTTTTCGGGTCTGCGCCACAATGCCCGCACTACCGCCGAAGAAGGCAATCAACACATCCCAAAGAGTCGGCTGAGTACGCGCCAAAAGCTCACTTTGCGCCTCTTTAAGCGGGGTTAACAGGAAATACAACGTAGCGGTAATCAAGCTGATGACGACAAATATAATAATATTGCGTGCCGCTTGGCGGATCAGCGTAGTATCGCCGACCGCCAAACCATAACCCATACCGACTATCGGCCCCATCAACGGCGAAATCAACATTGCGCCGATCACTACCGCCGTGCTGTTGACATTCAGACCGATACTCGCCACAGCAATGGCAAATATCAATACCCACATATTGGTTCCGGACACCCGAGTATTGGCACGAATGACGGAATCGATTTTGTCAGGATGAGCTTGGTCATGTGCAAGATTGAACACATCTTGCAACTTGGTCATGGCAACGTTGTCTGCTACTTCCTGTTTTTTACTATTTTCTTGTTCTAGTTCTTGCATGTTCTTACCTTTATGCCGAGGATAAATAAAGTACTGCCCAAGCTTTTCATCATTATTCCTTATAAAATCAAATGGGTGCATCAAAGCCAATCAACAGGTGCAATGAAGCTGAGTGAATGTGAATATGTCAAAAGATGACATTATAGTAGGTTTTATGTAAGGAAGATTTTTTGTTTACGTAGTACTGATTTAGCTTAAGCATGATTTGCAAAAACTGTTCTCATTTTCTGTCGATATTGTGATACAGCAAAACAAGTTCTAAAATATGCTGCTTATTTAGATATTAAAAACAAGGAGAAACTGATGTCTAAGGTTGCGGTACTCGGTGGTGGTCTTTCTGGCCGTCTGATGGCGTTCCAATTGGCAGAACAGGATATTTCGGTCGAGTTGTTTGAGAAAGGTGAACGCAACGGCGAACAAGCCGCCGCTTATGTTGCCGCGGCCATGTTGGCGCCGTCTGCAGAAGCGGTGGAGGCAACGCCCGAAGTCATTCGTTTGGGCAAACAAAGTATTGCGCTTTGGCGCGCGATTGTCGGCCGTCTGAATACGCCGGTGATGATGCAGGAAAACGGCAGCCTGATTGTTTGGCACACGCAGGACAAGCCGCTTTCTGCCGAGTTTGCCCGTCATTTGAAGCGCGGCGGCGTGGCAGAACATGAAACCATACGTTGGAACGCGGATGAAATCGCGGCAAACGAGCCGCAACTGGCCGGGAGGTTTTCAGACGGCCTGTATCTGCCGACGGAAGGGCAGTTGGACGGACGTCAAGTATTGAATGCGCTTGCCGATGCTTTGGAATCAATGAATGTGGCGTGCCATTGGTCGTGCGAACGCGAAGTCGAAGATTTGGCGGCGCAATACGATTGGGTCATCGACTGCCGCGGTTATGGTGCAAAGAGCGCGTGGAACAGGCCGTCTGAAAGCGTTTTGCGCGGCATACGCGGCGAAGTGGCACGCGTTTACGCACCCGAAATCGAGTTGTCCCGCCCCGTGCGTCTGCTGCATCCGCGCTATCCTTTGTATATCGCGCCGAAGGAAAACCATATTTTTGTGATTGGTGCGACCCAAATCGAAAGCGAAAGCCAAGCGCCGGCCAGCGTGCGTTCCGGTTTGGAACTTTTGTCCGCACTGTATGCCGTGCATCCGGCATTTGGCGAGGCAAACCTTTTGGAACTGGCCACCGGCTTGCGCCCGACTTTAAACCACCACAACCCCGAAATCCGCTTCAACCGCGAACGTCGCCTGATTGAAGTCAACGGCCTGTTCCGCCACGGTTTTATGATTTCTCCTGCTGTTACCGGTGCGGCCGTGCGTTTGGCCGGTGCGCTGTTTGCCGGAAGCGACATTCCCGAATCAGACGAAATCAGCGGCTTGCAGTATATCCGCGCCGCAAATTGAAGCCGTGGCGGACGTTGTGCTTGAAAATCGGGCAAATTGTTTGTGAAAGACAGCCACAGGCCGTCTGAAAATGATAAAATCGCCGTCAATTCAATTAACCTTGCGTCTGAAAACCGCATGATGCCGTATTCAGACGCCAAACCAATTTCCTATTTAACGATAAGCACATGACAACCCAAACCCTTTTAATCGAACTTCTCACTGAAGAACTCCCGCCAAAAGCCCTGAATAATTTAGGCAACCACTTCGCCGCTTCTGTTGCCGAAGGCTTGGAAAAAGCGCAACTGATTGACGGCGAAGCCGAATTTACCGCCTACGCCTCGCCGCGCCGTTTGGCCGTTCAAATCAAAAACGTGAAAGCCGTTCAAGCCGATCAGAAAATCGTGAAAAAAGGCCCTGCCGTGGCGAATGCCATGAAAGACGGTGCGCCGACCAAAGCTTTGGAAGGTTTCGCGCGTGGTGCTGGGGCGAAAATCGAAGACTTGACCATCGTCCACGACGGCAAGCAGGATGTGTACGCCTACGAATACGTCCAAACCGGCAAACCGTTGGGTGAACTTTTGGAAGACATTATCAATCAAGCGGTTAAGAAACTGCCGATTCCGAAAGTGATGCGTTGGGGCAGCAGCACGTTTACCTTCGTGCGTCCCGTCCACGGGCTGATTGTGCTGCACGGCAGCAACATCGTAAACGTCAGCGTTTTGGGTCTGCAAAGTGGCAATCAAACCTTGGGACACCGCTTCCTTTCCAACGGAGAAATCGCCATTGAAAACGCCGACAGCTACGCCGCACAAATGCTCGAGCAAGGCAAAGTCGTCGCTTCGTTTACCGAGCGCAAAGCCGCCATTCAGACGGCCTTAAACGAGCAGGCAGGTCGTCTGAAAGCCACCGTAGCCGCCGATGAAGCCCTGTTGGACGAAGTTACCGCGCTGGTCGAATACCCCGTTGTTTTGGAAGCCGGTTTTGAAGAACATTTCCTCGCTGTGCCGCAAGAATGCTTGATTCTGACCATGCAGCAAAACCAAAAATACTTCCCGCTGCTCGACCAAAACGGCAAGCTGATGAACCGCTTCCTGTTGGTCTCCAACCTGCAAACCGAAGACCCGTCGCACATCATCCAGGGCAATGAACGCGTTTTGCGCGCACGCTTGTCTGATGCCGAGTTCTTCTACAAACAAGACCAAAAAGCGACTTTGGAAAGCCGCCTGCCCAAACTGGCGAACGTGGTGTACCACAACAAAATCGGTTCGCAAGCCGAACGCATCGAACGCCTGCAAAGCATCGCCGCCCACATTGCGAAAGCTTTGGACGCGGACGCTGCTGCAGCCGAACGCGCCGCGCGTTTGGCGAAAGCCGACTTGGTTACCGAAATGGTCGGCGAGTTCCCCGAACTGCAAGGCACGATGGGCAAATACTATGCCCGCTTGGACGGCGAAACCAAAGAAATCGCCGAAGCCGTCGAGCAGCACTACCAGCCGCGCTTTGCCGGCGATAGGCTACCTGAAAGTAAAACCGCCACTGCCGTTGCGCTGGCTGATAAACTGGAAACCTTGGTCGGCATTTGGGGCATCGGTCTGATTCCGACCGGCGACAAAGACCCCTACGCCCTGCGCCGCGCCGCCTTGGGTATCCTGCGGATGCTGATGCAGTATGGCTTGGACGTGAACGAGCTGATTCAGACGACCTTCGACAGCTTCCCCAAAGGTTTGCTCAACGAGAAAACGCCGTCTGAAACCACCGACTTCATGCAGGCGCGCCTTGCCGTATTGCTACAAAACGACTATCCGCAAGACATCGTTGCCGCCGTACTCGCCAAACAGCCGAGCCGTTTGGACGATTTGACCGCCAAACTGCAAGCCGTTGCCGCGTTCAAACAACTGCCCGAAGCCGCCGCGCTCGCTGCCGCCAACAAACGCGTGCAAAACCTGCTGAAAAAAGCCGATACCGCGTTGGGCGAAGTCAATGAAAGCCTGCTGCAACAGGACGAAGAAAAAGCCCTGTATGCCGCCGCACAAGGCTTGCAGCCGAAAATCGCCGCCGCTGTTGCCGATGGCAATTTTCAGACGGCCTTGTCCGAACTGGCTTCCGTCAAACCGCAAGTCGATGCCTTCTTCGACGGCGTAATGGTGATGGCGGAAGACCCCGCCGTAAAACAAAACCGTTTGAACTTGCTGAACCGCTTGGCAGAACAAATGAACGCAGTTGCCGACATTGCGCTCTTGAGCGAATAAGGCCGCGTTTTAGTTGACCCTTTTTTCAGGCTGCCCGATGTTTCAGGCAGCCTGAAGTTTTTCGGGCGTATCCCTTGCGTGGCGTTCAAGGGTATAATTCGGCAGATTTGTCGCACGACAAATCGCGCACATAAACAATTTCCCACATTCAAGAGGCAGATTATGAATATCCCAGCCATCCGAACCGCACTCGATGCCGTATTGATTCCCCATACAATGCGCACCTTAGGCAGCGAAAAAGCCGTTACACTCCTTGAAGAACGTTCAGACGGCCTGCATATCGGCCTGAAATTCGCGTTCCCAGTTGCCCATATTGCCGCAGACATTGCTAACGCCCTCCAAGAAGCCGTCATTTCGCATACCGGCGATACCCACATTCACTTGAGTATCGATACCGAAATCGGTACGCATAAAGTTCAACCCGGCGTAGCAACCATCAAAGGCGTGAAAAACATCATCGCTGTTGCATCGGGCAAAGGCGGCGTCGGCAAATCAACGACCACAGCCAACCTTGCCACCGCAATGGCCAGAATGGGCGCGCGCGTCGGCGTACTTGATGCCGACCTGTACGGCCCAAGCCAGCCCACCATGCTCGGCGTGCAAGACCGCAAACCCGATCAACAAAACAAAAAACTCATTCCCGTTGAAGCCGAAAGCGGCATTCAAGTGATGTCCATCGGTTTCCTGGTCGATACCGACCAAGCCGTCGTTTGGCGCGGCCCGATGGTCAGCCAAGCCTTGCAACAGCTGATGTTCCAAAGCGAGTGGGATAATGTCGATTATCTCTTCATCGACCTGCCGCCCGGTACCGGCGATATCCAATTGACCCTGTCGCAAAAAATCCCCGTAACCGGCTCCGTTGTCGTCACCACGCCGCAAGACATCGCCCTGATTGATGCACGCAAAGCCGTGGATATGTTCAACAAAGTCAATATCCCGATTTTGGGTGTTTTGGAAAATATGTCTGTCCATATCTGCTCCAACTGCGGCCATGCCGAAGCAATCTTTGGCGCAGAAGGCGGTAAAAACCTGGCAGAGCGTTTGAACGTACCATTGCTCGGCCAGCTTCCGTTGAGCCTGCCTGTACGCGAAGCCATGGACAGCGGTACATCTTCGGCCTTATTTGAAAACAACCAAACCATCGCCGACATCTACACCGAAGCCGCCTTCCAAATTGCACTGGCCATTGCCGATAAAGGCAAAGACTTCAGCAGCCGCTTCCCGAAAATCGTCGTCGAATAAAAAAGTTTAAAAAAGGTGTTGACAGCTGTGTGCACTATCTCTATAATGCACAGCTTATCGGGTCGTTAGCTCAGTCGGTAGAGCAGCGGACTTTTAATCCGTTGGTCGAGCGTTCGAATCGCTCACGACCCACCAAATATAAAAACCTGCTTTGAAAAAAGCAGGTTTTTTTACGTTTGGATTTTAGGATTTTGTTGAAAATATTTTGTTATTGAAACAATCCATAGCACATCAAGCATCAGGTCGTCTGAAAATATCTTTCAGACGGCCTGAAGTTTTATAGGAATGGTTTTGAGAAATAAGTTTGTCTACCTAGGGCAGACAAACGTTTAAAACCTTACCTGCGTCTGCAACTGCCTACGATAAACCAATACGGCAGCAGTCAGCGTGGCACAAGAGAATGCTGACAGTAAAAGCAGATAACGGCCGATTCCGTCCAGTCCGCTGCGGTTGAGCAGCAGTTCTTGAAAAGCCTTTAAGCCCCAAGCCATTGGGGAAATCCAAGTGAGTTGCTGCATGGTTTCGGGCATGACGTGGGCGGGTACCATAATGCCACCGATTGCCGCCATCAGGATGATGCCGCCGCCGCCGAGGACGACGGCGTGTTCGGTGGATTTGGCGCAGACGCTGACCAAAAGCGCGTAGCCGAGTGCGGCGGCGCTGACGGCGGCGGACAGCAGCGCGTAGGGAACAAGGCTGCCGTTGAGTATGAGGGCGGGCACGCCGATTTCGGGCAGCAGGTAACGGCCGAGCAGCAGCATTCCGACAAACTGAAGCTGGTTAATCAGGAAATAGGGGACGAGTTTGGCGGCAATCAGACCGGATGCGGAGGCGCGGGCGAGACGCAGGCGGGTGATGGTGTTGGTCTGGCGTTCCAGCGCCATGACGTTCGACAGCGGTATCATGATGAAAAACATACCGAAAATCAGCCATGCGGGTACGCTGTGCTGTACGGCGTTGGGTTTTTCCACCGTGCCGCTGCCTGCGCTCAGATAGTGTTCTTCCAGCATTTTTTTATCTAAAAAGGTTTGCACTGCGGCGAATTGTTCGTCGTTTTTTTCATCGACTTTTTTCTGGATGTCTTTGCGGATGGAACGGGGCAGTTTTTTATTGTCGATTTTGATGCCGTCGTTGCTGTCGAAATAGGCGTCCAGCCGCGTTTGGGTGTAATGCTGCTGCAAAACGCCTTTGACCGCCGCCAGCCATGAAGGCTCGGTATCGGGCGGTACATAGATTTGCAAGGCTTTGTTGTCGGCGATTTTGCCGGAAGCGGGGTTCGGGTTGTGCAGCACCAGTTGGAAACGCTTGTCGTGCAGGCCGTTTTGCGCGTCGGTCAGTTTTTCAGACGACATCCGCGTAACATGAATCTGCTCTTTTTCCAGCGCGGCGGCCAGCGCGGTATTGACGTTGTCGTCTGCCGCGCCGACCAGCGCGATGCGGCTGTCGGTGTGCGGATCTTGGTCGCGGCTCAGCGCCAACGACATAATCAGCATGAAGGCGATGGGCATCACAAACAACACGGCCAAACCGTGCAGGTCGCGGCAGAGCAGTTTGAGTTCTTTGAGGAGGGAAGAGGTTGTCATTGTGGATTTTGCTTATCTGTTGCTGGCTCGTCTTTGCGCAGGAAATCAAGGTAAAACGTTTCCAGCGAACCGTGTCCCTGCTGGAAGTAGCGGATTTTCGCTCCGCTTTCTTGCAGGGCGGCGTAAACGGCGGCGGCATCGTATGTGGTTTCCATCATGCCGTGGCTGTCCACTCGCTTAGCACCCAAAGCGGCCAGCGTTTGAGGCGGTAGCGGCGGTTCGACGGTAAAGCGCACGACACCGGTTTGCGTGCTTAAAAGCTCGTCCAAACCGCCGTGATACACCAGTTTGCCATGTTGCAGCAGCGCGATTTTGCCGCAAAGCTGTTCGATTTCCGACAGATAGTGCGAGGTGTAAACCACCGTTACCCCTTGCCGCGTCAAATCCGCCACGCTGTCGAGGATAAAGCGGCGCGACTGCGGGTCGATGCCGACCGTGATTTCGTCAAGGAATACCAGTTGCGGCGTGTTAATCAGACCGATGGCAAAATTCAGACGACGTTTAAGCCCGCCCGAAAGATGCTTCGCCGCCTTGTTTTTGTGGGCGGTCAGGTCGGTCTGTTCCAACAGCGCGTTCAGACGACCTTTGCCGCGCACTTTGTAAAGTGAGGCGAAAAACAGCAGATTGTCCCACACCGAAAGCTGCGGATAAAACGCAAAATCCTGCGGCACCAAACCGATTTTCTGCCGCTCGCTGCGGCTCAACAGGCGCAACGGTTTACCGTCAAACAAAATTTCGCCCTGCCGTACTTCCTGCAAGCCTGCCAAAAGCGACATCAGCGTTGTTTTCCCCGCACCGTTGTGGCCGAGCAGCCCCAAACATTCGCCGTCGGCAATATCGAACGACACATTGTCCAGCGCGGCAGTTTCGGCTTTGGGATAACGGTGGGAGAGGGATTGGATTTGAATCATGGTTTCAGACGACCTTTTCGAGTGATATTTATAGCGCAGCATCCCACAAATAACGGCGCTGGAATTTGCCGTCCTTAAATATAAAGCAGACATCGAAAGGATTGCCGTCCGAACCTTGTCTGCCGAACAGATAAAGTGTCTTATCGCTGTCGCGGTAATAGGCTTCCCATTTTTCATACACATTGCTGCCGCGTGCAGTGGCGGCAAAATCGGGCGAGAACAGTCCTTGCAGTTCGGCAGCGGGAACCGCTTGACCGTTTAGCGTGATGCGTTCAAGCGCGAACACGCTTTTCGGAATGTCGTAGTCTGTACCATAGAAAGGTTTGCCTCGATAGAGCTGCGCGGTGTATTTGTCTTTGTTGATACCCGAGAAATCACTGCGTTTAGGGTGGATGCGGCGGGCAACGATATGTACCTTTTGTCCGTTGCCGGACAAAGTCAGCGTATCGTCGCGACCGGATTGTTCGCGCAGGCGGACGAAGTTTTTGTCGGAGGCGGGAAATATCAGACGGCTGTAATGGATGAAACCGTAGTCTTCTGCGGCAGGTTGTTGCAGCTGGGCAGTACAGAAACTCAGGCTGCCTTCACCGCCGTCACCCAAACATTCCAACGGTGTGCCGTTGGGAATTTTTGCCAAGACTTTGGCATTCAAATTTGGGCTTTTGCGCAAGTTGGTGTGTCCGTCGGCATCATGCACCAAGGCAAAGCCGTTTGGCGGCGCGGCATGGGTTAAGGCGGAACACAATAATAAGACAGTAGCTAGGTAACGCATTTTTAATTTCTTTTAGTTTTCAGACGGCCTGAATGTCAAAATAATCCACGGTAGATTAATCGGGATCGAATAAATCCTGATTATTTCAATAATCCGCGCCACAATGCTTCTTCATTATCCGCAATTTTGCGCAGAAATTCGGCAATGTTGCGGCAACCGTTTTCGGATGGTTTTTTGCACTGTTTCACGCATATTGCTGCGAATTGACGCCATTGGTCGCCGATGGCGGTCATTTGTTCTGAGGCCGTCTGAAATGCAGGTTCGTTGCAGATATGGGCGGCCTGTTCGAGGAAGTAGGCGTAGATGTAGCGGAAACCTGCGCCGCCGGTGCCGATTTCTTCCTGCATCCGTACCAAATGGCCGAGAAACAGTTTTTGGTATTTTGCATTTCGTTTAGTGGGCAGGGCTTCGATGTTTTTTGCCAACGTGCGGATGCCTTTTACGCCGGCGAAAAAAACAGGCGGGAGCATTTGTTTGGCGTTTTTGCGGATGGCTTTGCGGATGATGGCGGGCAAGTCGGCCTGAACTTTTTCAGACGACCTGTCGTTTTCCAGCGTGTACATCATGCCTTTTGCCGCCAATACACCTTTGGCGAAGCGCGCCCGCTGCAAATCTTCGGCGGCGCAGCGCTGCACGGTTTCAAATACGGGGTCGCTGATCAGGTAGTCGCCGCCGTCTTTGCCGTATACCAAGAGATTGTGTGCGTTGAAATGGAAACGCATTTGCGGTGGGAAATACGGCAGCCAGAATACGGAGGTCTGCAAACCCGCCAGCTTGCCCGATGAAAGCGCGGCATCCAGCGCGTCTTGTCCCTTTTGGGCATTGGAAAATTTGCGGACGGACAATTTCAGCCCCAATGCCTTGCAGGTGTTTTTGATGATGCCGCGCGGTGCGATGCGGTAGGAAACCAGCGGCATGCCGTTTAATTTGATCAGCGGCATCCAGACAAATGTCAGTGCGTGGGCAATACCGAAAATCATGGCTTCGTCTAAATTGTGGCCATGGTATTTGAGCAGGGTGGACATCACACCGCTTTCGCAATGGGCGGTATGCTGGTGTGGAAATTCTTGTGTGGTCATAAAGTTATTGGTTTTCGTGCAATGTTTTCAGACGGCCTGATGCGGTCGGAATGGGTTTGTTATTTTGGAAATCAGCGGGCTTCTTTGACCGCTTCCTGCTCAGCTTTGTAGCGGCGCAGAAACTCGATGGCAGCGGCTTTTTCGGCTTCGTTGCCGTATTTGGCATCACGTTGGGCGCGGCGCAGTTCAGCGCGTTCTTTGGCTTCTTCGATTTGGCGCGCTTTGAAGTCTTCGCGGTTGTCGGAGGAGACGAGTTTGTCCTGCTGCGATTGCGCTTTGGCCATGGCTTTGGCAATCAAATCCATGGGGTTGAATGCGGCGCTTGGTGCGGCTGTTTGGGTTTGTGCCTGTGCGGCCTGTTTGGCTTTGACGGCGGCTTCGCGTTGCGCCAGCAGGGCTTTGCGTTCGGCATCATCGCGCTGTTTGCGCGCGGTATGGCGTTCAAAACGGCTTTGCGCGTGTTCGGCGGCGGCAAAGCGGGGTTCGGCAGAGGTGCTGAAACGGCGTGCAGACGGCAGGAAGGGCTGCGATACGGGAACCATGTCGATGCAGTCGACGGGGCAGGGGGGAACGCATAAGCCGCAGCCGGTGCATTCTTCGCTGATGACGGTGTGCATCAGTTTGGATGCGCCCATAATGGCATCGACAGGGCAGGCGCGGATGCAGGCGGTACAGCCGATGCAGACGGCTTCGTCAATCAGGGCTACGGCTTTGATTTGTGTTTTTGCCGGCGCGAGGTAGGGCTTGCCCAATAGGTCGGCAATGTCTTTCATGACGGTTTCCCCACCCGGCGCGCACAGGTTTACCGGCGCTTCTCCTGCCGACAGGGCACGCGCATAGGGTAAGCAGCCTTCATAGCCGCACTCACGGCATTGGGTTTGCGGCAATAGGTGGCTGATGCTTTGGATGGGAATGGTCATCATGGATAGTCAAAATCGAAAAGGCGCATTATATCAGATTGTTGCGTTTGTTTTGGCGAAACCCGCTTTGCTTATTTTAGCGAAACTCTCCACGCTCGTTTTGGTAAACTCGTTACAATCGTTTTGGCGAAACTCGCTACACTCATTTTCAGACGGCCTGAGTCGGGTTTACGTTATAATTTTGAAATGGATTTATTCGGGTAATTAGGAATGACGGCTACACTTTGCCCCTGTCAGTCGGGGCGTGTTTATACGGAATGTTGCGCACCATTTCATGCGCGTGAGGCGGCGGCCTCGACGGCGGAAGAGTTGATGCGTTCGCGTTACAGTGCGTATGTTTTGCAGGAAATCGACTATATCGTGGACACGACTGTCCCTGAGCAGCAGAATTTGTTGGACAAGCAGGATTTGGCGGTATGGAGTAAGCAGACGCAGTGGTCGGGATTGAAGGTTGTCCGTCATGTGCCGTTTGGCAAGCTGCATGCTTTGGTCGAGTTTGAGGCGTATTTTGAAGAGAACGGGCAAACTGAGTGCCATCATGAATTGTCGGCATTTGTGAAAATAGATGGGCGTTGGTACTTTATTGATCCGACCGTTGCTTTGCCGACGATGAAACAGCCTTGTTTGTGCGGTTCGGGCAAAAAGTTTAAGGCGTGTTGCGGACAGTTTTTCAAATAGTAGTGTAAACAGGCCGTCTGAACGTTCAGACGGCCTGAGCGGTTTTTGCAGATAAAAAAAACCATTCATACTAAGGGAGAAGTATGAATGGCCAATACATTGCGGGAAAACGTCTTACTTGCTGCACCGCCCAAAAGGGATGAAAGAGCGGTGTTGTGTCAGCGATTAGTATTCTACCGTTTTTAGTATTAAATGCTGTTAAGAAGTGAAATAATTTCAATAAGTTGCGAGATAATCGTGATTTTTTGAAGATAAACGGTATTTTTACTGATTTTCTCGAATCCATTTCACCCATTGTTGAAACAGTTCAGGTTGCAATGCGGCGATGACGGAACGCTTGAATACATGTTCGCCGCTCCAAAAATCGTCGCCTTCCAAAGTGGTCAGGCAGCCGCCGGCTTCTTCAAAAATCAATGCGCCGGCAGCGTAGTCCCAAAGCTTTTGTCCGCCGTGGATGTAAATATCGTAGCGGCCGCTGGCAAGGTAGCACCAGTCGAGCGTGCTGCTGCCCATGCTGCGGATTGTGCCGAATGGGGCAAGGGTATTCATGCGGCTGGCGAGTTTGCCCGAACGCAGGTATTTGATTTCTACGCCGGCAATGGATTCGTTGAGTTTTTTGTTTTCGGAGCGCAGCGGTAGCGGCGTACCGTTGAGGAATGCGCCTTTGCCGCGTTCGGCATAGAAACATTCGCCGCTGACCGGATTGTAAATCACGCCCAATTCGGCGTGGCCGTTTTTAACCAGTGCGACGGATACGGCAAAATGCGGCAAACCGTTGACGAAGTTGTTTGTGCCGTCGATAGGGTCGACAATCCACAGGCCGTCTGAATGTTCGTTCCACAAACGGGTTTGCTCCTGAACGCTCATCTCCTCGCCCAACATCGGACAATCCTCCAATAAGGGCAGGGCGGCGGCAAAAGCGGTTTGTGCGGCCAAATCTGCTTCACTCAAAACCGAGCCGTCTTCCTTGCGTCGTGACGGCGTGTTCAGAAAACGCGGCATGACTTCGGTTTGGGCGATGTGGCGGACGACTTTCTGTAAACGGTATAGCACGGCGTATCCTTGTTTTTTGCAGTTTTGCGTGACAGTGGATTAAAATTCGGGAAGTTTTCAAATTATAGTGGATGAAATCAAAATCAGGCAGGCAAGTGTATGTCGTCGTCGTGTTTCAATTTCGTTCACGAAAGTTCAAATTATATACATGAATAAAGCAGGAAACCATGCCCCGATTTTATGTTGATTTTGCCTTAAGCCCCGACAGCGTGGTCGAATTGCCCGATAATGTGGTGCGCCATTTGAATGTATTGCGCGTGAAAAACACGGAAGAAATCGTATTGTTCAACGGCAATGGCAAGGCATATCCGGCTTTGCCCGAAGTTTTAGAAAAACGCCGCGCCAGCGTGCGGATTTTGCGTGAAGAGGCAACGGACAATGAATCGCCGCTGAACATTACGTTGGTACAGGCGGTATCCGCCGCCGAGCGCATGGATTTCACTTTACAGAAAAGCGTGGAATTGGGCGTGGCAGAAATTCGTCCTGTCATCAGCGAACGCTGTGTCGTCCGCTTGAGCGGCGAACGTGCAGAAAAGCGGGTAGCGCGTTGGCAGGAAATCGTCGTTTCGGCGTGTGAACAAAGCGGCCGCAATATTGTGCCGAAGGTTTTGCCGCTGACGACTTATGCACAGGCTCTGCAACAGTTGCCGCAGGAAACAACCAAACTGTTAATGAGCTTGAACCGCGCACAAAAACTGAGCGATGTTCGGCCGCAATCCGGCAAAGTCGTGTTTATGGTCGGCCCGGAAGGCGGCTGGACGGAGAAGGAAGAGCAGCAGGCATTTGATGCCGGTTTTCAATCCGTTACGCTTGGCAAACGGGTGTTGCGTACCGAAACCGCCTCACTTGCGACCATTGCCACCATGCAGACGCTTTGGGGCGATTTTGCATAAAGTTCAGGCCGTCTGAAAACGAGCGTAGCGAGTTTCGCTAAAATGAGCTGTTGCTTCAAGAGATAAAAATGGGGGTTTAAAAAATGTCTTACACCTTTACACTGGCCGAGCACGAGCTGGAAGCGGAATTGAAAAAGTTAATCGTGCAAGAGGCCGATAAGGCCGATGATGTGGATATGGATGATTTTACCGACGATGCACTTTTGTTTGGCGATGACAGTCCGGTCAGTTTGGATTCGCTTGATGCGCTGCAAATCAGCGTTGCCTTGCAACAGTATTTCCAAGTGCGCCTGCAGGGCGACCGGATGGTGCGCAAACATATGATGTGCGTACGCGATTTGGCGGCGTTTATCCGTGCGGAGCATGGCGCGTGAGTTGGGTTTGCGGTACGGTGGCCACTTCTGCCTTGAATCCGCAAACGGATTTCAGACGGCCTGATGCGGTGTCTTATACGTTTTTAAACCAACCGCAGCAGGCTGCTTATTTTCGTGCATTCGCAGGCGACAGTTTGGGGCGGAAGGAATTTGCGGATATTGCCGAACAACATTTGCGCCGAGCCGCCGAAAATGCAGGCTGGCCGTCTGAAAGCTGGCATGATGCGCCGGTGTTTATCGGTTCCAGTTCCTATTCCATCTCCGAATATGAAAACCGCCATTTTGCGGGCAATAGGGCGGTAGAAGAACACAATCTGCTTTATCTTGCCGAAGATTTGCGCCGGCGCAGCGGCAATCGGCAGATTTTCAGTTTCGCTACTGCCTGCACTTCATCTGCCCACGCGCTGATTCAGGCGGATAATTGTTTGCGCGACGGGGCGGAGCGTGCCTTTGTGCTTGGTATTGAAAACCTCAACCGGCTGACTTTGCTGCATTTTCACAGTTTGGGTTTGCTGGCCGAACAGTATTGGCCTTTTGGCAGAAACGGTTTGATTTTAGGCGAAGGTGTTGCCGCACTTGCCTTATCTTCCGCTGCTCCCGAATCTTCTTCAGGCCGTCTGAAACTTATCGGACACGCCGCCAATACAGGCAATGACCTGATTCAAAGCAATGGCCAAGCGCAAGAGCAGGTAATGCGCCGTGCGTTAGATATTGCAGGCATCGCTCCTGAAAGTATTGTAGCCGTTAAAACACACGGTATCGGTACGGCTGACAGCGATGCCGCCGAATTGGCCGCACTGGAAAATATATTCGGTACACTGCCGCCTTTGATGGCGTTCAAGCCGCAAATCGGGCACACGCTTGGCGCAACGGCAGCCCTTGAAACAGCCCTGCTTTTATCCGCTTTAAAACAAGGCAGAAGCAACGATTATCAGGGGCGGGAAATTTGTTTTTCCGAATGTGCAGCTTCACAAAAAGGCGGCTTTTTCTGTTTGGCCAATCAGTTTGGTTTTGGCGGCAGCAACACATCTTTGGTATGGCAATGGCAACCGTAAATCCTAATATCCGTATTACCGCCGCCGTGCGTTTTGATACTGATGCCGGCACCGGCGGTAAAATCCTCAAACAAACCTTAAAGCAGCAAAGCGGTATAGATACCCGCCGCCTCAGCCGCTTGAGTTTGATTGCCGCGCTTGGTGCAGGGCAGTTAAAGGAACAAAGCGAAATCCGTTCTGATTGCGCTGTTTTTCTCGGTACACCATTTTCTTCGCCATCCGTATTTGAAAAAATGGCAGACAATGTGCTGAATCATCACGCCGCGATGCCGTTTGACTTTATCGCCAATCTGCACAACTCTCCCGTTTTTCATGCCGCGCAAGCGTTAGGCACGCATGGTGCAACTTTGGTCGTGGCTGCTGACAACAATGTGGATACCTGCTTTCATCCATTATTGCTGGCGATGCAGTCTGTGCAAAATGGCGGACAAGCTGCGGTTGGCTGGGCATATGAACATCAAGCAGCTCATGCCGATACCCATGAAGGCAGTATTTGGATGTTGCTTGAAGCCGGTGCAGAGCAGGGTGTTCCCATTGTGTTGAATGATGAAGTGATGCAGGCTGATAGGCCGTCTGAAAAGCCGCAATATTATTGGCAAAATATCGCCGATTGGATAGAAGAAGTAATGGCGCACGAGGGTAGGAGTGTGAAGAAATATACTTTGGCGTGATCGGCAAATGATTTTAGAGAAAGTATTTGTCTTTTGAATAAATAAGGTTTATGTCATTAAAAAGGCCGTCTGAAAATATTTTCAGACGGCCTTTTTGTATCAAAAACCAATCAACGAGACATCTCACCTTGAATAGCGCGGATATTCGCTTTACGGGCGTTGATGGTACGGGTCAGCTGTTGGATTTTAATCTGCTCGCCTTTTTGTTTGGCCGCATTCAGCTGTGTTTGAAGGCGGGTAATAGCGGCCTGTTCATTGCGTACTTCGGTCTGCAATATCTGTTTGCGGGTTTCTTTAGGGCTTGGCTTAGGAGCCGGCGTAACCACAGGTGCAGTACGGATAACAGGGGCTTTGTATTTGCTGTATGAAGAACTGCGTGATTTGTTCTGACGGTTGCGCAGGGTAATATTAAGGCGCGGATTGGCGGCTTCGGCTGTGTTGGTCACGCTGGTAATCGGTACATTCGGCAGAATTTTGATATCGCTGTCATTATTTCCTTTATCCAGCAAAATGTCAGCTGCCGGTTTGTATGCTTGAGGGAAAGGTGTTGGGACAGTGGTTTTGCCATGTTCTACCGGAGCGGAAGTTGCCGGCGTGCTTGGTTCGGCCGAAGCTGTGGCAATAGGTTTGGCTGCTTGTTCTTCAGATGCGAGGACAACGGCTGTTTTAGTACGGCTGACCTTAGCTTTGCGTCGAGAGGAGGTTTTGGCATAAGTTTTGCCTTTACGCTTAGTCTCGACTTTGGCAGGTGTTTTATCGAGCACTTCATCCTGAGCTGTTACCGCTTGGTTATTTTGGGTAGTTGAAGTTTGCGGCTGAGCTGCCGAGTTCTGAATAATCTCTTGTGGAATTTGGATTGCAGGTACAACAGGTTGAACAGCTGGTGTTTCATTAATAATAGCAATGCCGTCTGAAACTGTTTTCTCGGTAGAAGCAGTAGGTTGGGCTTGTGCGGCAAGCATTACAGGAACAACACTGTTTTCTGTTTGGGTCGCACTAGACTGAGTTTGTACGACAGGAGTTGTATTGCGGACAGTAGTGTCAGCAACATAGTTTTCAGCTTTTATTGTGGGCGGCGCTTCCAGAGTAGGCGTATTGTTGGGAACGATTACGCTGTCCGCAATGGCTTTGTCGGCTGCAACGGTAGGTTGGATTTGTGCTGCGAGCGTTGGAGGAACAATAGTGTTGTCCTCTTGAGCAGCAGTCGTCTGCGTTTGTACGACAGGAGTTGTGTTGTGGACAGTAGTATCAACAACATAGTTTTCAGGTTTTGCAACGGCTGGTGTTTCCAAAACAGGCGTATTGTTGGAAACGATTACGCTGTCTGCAATGGTTTTATTCGTAGGCACAGCTTGTCGAGTTTGTGCCATCGGAATGGAAATAGGTGCGGGAACACCGTATTCATTTCGAGTAACAACGACTGGGGTTTGTACCGCAGGCGTTGCTTGAGAAGTATGAACGTAGTCAGCGGCAGATGCTTTAAATTCTGTTGTTTGTACCGTTTTTAAAACCGGAGTGTCGCCTGGAATCGCAACGACGCTGTTTTCTGTTACATTGTTTGTTTCAACTATGCGACAGGCGTCATTGATCTGATATGAAGCATAAACAGTAATGCCTTCAACATTGCAGACATACTCGGCAGCGTTGGCGGCGGCGGGGAGGGTCAGGCTGAGGGCAATGGCGGTTTTGCAGAAAAACGGTTTCATAAAGGCAATAGAATCAGGTTGTTTGTTTAAAGTGTAATTATACTATGTACACTGTCAGCATCCGCCAACTTATTTTTAGGCGGTGTAAAACTGTGGTTGGAAGGTTGAAAATTGGAATAAAAGGTCTTAAGGCCGTCTGAAACTTGTCATATAAAGTTTCAGACGGCCTTTGCTGTCATTGAGTATTAAGCGTTCAACAGGCTTTCGTCCAATGTCAGCTCTTCGTTTTTATTGACGGCGACTTTGCGTGCCAAAACGTTTTGGGCAATTTCGTGTGCTTCGGCAAGCGAGTGCATCATATAGGTACCGCATTGGTATTCGTTCAACTCGGGGATTTTGCTTTGGTCTTGAACGGTCAAAACATCCTGCATTGAAGCGAGCCATGCGTCGGCCACTTTTTGCTCGTCGGGCGTACCGATGAGGCTCATGTAGAAACCGGTGCGGCAGCCCATCGGGGAAATATCGATGATTTCAACGCCGTTGCCGTTTAAGTGGTCGCGCATAAAGCCTGCGAACAGGTGTTCCAGCGTATGAATGCCTTTTTCGGGCAGGATTTCTTTGTTGGGAATGCAGAAACGCAGGTCAAACACGGTAATGGTGTCGCCTTTGGGCGTGGTCATGGTTTTTGCCACGCGTACGGCAGGGGCGTGCATACGGGTGTGGTCGACTTTGAAACTGTCTAGTAGGGGCATTTGGGTATCCTTTGAGGTAAATAGATTTTTAGCTAGAGATATTTGAAGACTGAATCACAATTCTGCAATCTCAACTGCTTCGCCCGAAGCCGCACTCAGTGCTTCGTTTAAAACGTCGTAGAAATCGCGGCTGTCGCGCGTTGCCAGCCATTTGCCGTTTTGCTCGGCGAAATGGTAGCCGCCGCTTTTGGCGGCAATCCACAATTCTTGGTTGGGCGTGTGGCGGTTGACGATGATTTGCGTGCCGTTTTCGGCTTCGATGGTCAGGACGTTTCCGGCAAACTGGCAGTCGAAATCCCAGCCGTTTTCGTCGATTTGGTCTTCGATGTGTTCGAACAATTCTTCGCTCATGCGGATGAATTCGCTTTCGGTCATCATGGCTTTTTGTGTGGTTTTTGTTTAAGATACCGAATCTTGCCACATTCGTAATGATGAAGAAAGTTTTACTGATGAAATACGGCGTATTTTTTGCAGCGGCAACGGCTCTGCTGCTCTCTGCCTGCGGCTACAAAGGCGATCTCTACCTGCCCAAAGAAGGCGACAAGGCGCACTTCGGCGTGATTCAAACCGGCTTGAAATTCGATACGGCCAAAGAACCGACCACTCAAACCAACGATTAAAAAAGACTTCACAAACATGACTTTATTCTGCGAACAACTCCCTTATACACACCTTGCCGAAGAGTTTGGCACGCCGCTTTATGTGTACAGCAAATCTGCGCTGACCGAGGCATTTGAAAACTACCAAACCGCATTTGCCGCTTTAAATCCGCTTGTCTGCTACGCAGTGAAAGCGAATGGCAACCTGAGCATCATCAAGCACTTTGCTTCTTTGGGGAGCGGTTTTGACATTGTGTCCGGCGGTGAGTTGGCACGTGTTTTAGCGGCAGGCGGCGATGCGGCGAAAACGATTTTTTCCGGTGTGGGTAAGAGTGAAGCAGAAATCGAGTTTGCGCTGAATGCAGGCGTGAAATGCTTCAATATGGAGAGCATTCCCGAAATTGACCGTATTCAGAAAGTTGCCACGCGCTTGGGTAAGGTCGCTCCGGTTTCCCTGCGCGTCAACCCCGATGTCGACGCCAAAACCCACCCTTATATCTCCACCGGCCTGAAAGCCAACAAATTCGGTATTGCCTATGCCGATGCGCTTGAGGCCTATCGTCATGCTTCCCGACAAAGCCATTTGAAAATTGTCGGTATCGACTGCCATATCGGCTCACAACTGACCGACCTCAGCCCGCTTGTCGAAGCCTGCGAACGTATCTTGGCCTTGGTTGACCAATTGGCAGCCGAAGGCATTGTGTTGGAACACTTGGACTTGGGCGGCGGTGTCGGCATTGTTTACCAAGATGAAAATGTGCCTGATTTGGGTGCGTATGCCAAAGAAGTTCAAAAACTGATCGGTACACGCCGTCTGAAACTGGTTCTCGAGCCCGGCCGCAGTTTGGTCGGCAATGCAGGTGCGTTGTTGACGCGCGTCGAATTCGTCAAACATGGCGAAGAGAAAAACTTTGTGATGGTCGATGCGGCGATGAACGATTTGATGCGTCCGGCGCTTTATGATGCCTATCATCACATCGAAGCGGTCGAAACCAAAGACATTGAGCCATTGACGGCCAATATCGTCGGCCCGATTTGCGAAACCGGCGACTTCCTCGGCAAAGACCGCACCATCGCCTGCGAAGAAGGGGATTTGCTGCTTATCCGCAGCGCCGGTGCGTATGGCTCAAGCATGGCGAGCAACTACAACACGCGCAACCGTGCGGCGGAAGTATTGGTTGACGGCAACGAATGCAAACTTATTCGCCAACGTGAAACCATCGAGCAGCAAATGGCCAACGAATTGGCTTGTTTGTAAGGTTTGATTGTTTAAAAGGTCGTCTGAAAGCTTGATAGACTTTCAGACGGCCTTTGTTATGAAAGAAAAGGGCATGTATCCAACACGCCCTTTTTTAGCTGATCAATAATGCGGCGGAATCTCATCGCGCAGGCTGTACGGTTCGCGTTCGCCGTTTGCGCCTTTGTCCTGCATCCGTTGATACAGAAGCCGCAGCTGGCCTTGTTGCAAATCCAAAGCCTGCTGCATCTTGGCGATGGTGTCGTTCAGACTGCCGATTAAATCTTCCTGCAAGGCCGTCTGAATTTCCAGCTCCGTGACGCGGTGTTCCAATTCCCGAATATCGCTCATATTACAGCACCATTGCGGCAATCCAGCCGGCAGCCATCAGCGGGATATTGTAGTGGATAAAAGTCGGGATAACCGAATCGCGGATGTGGTCGTGCTGACCGTCGGCGTTCAAACCCATGGTCGGGCCGAGCGTCGAGTCGGAAGCAGGAGAGCCAGCATCGCCCAGCGCACCGGCCGTGCCGACGATGGCGACGGTCGCCATAGGAGAGAAGCCCAAGCTCATGCACAAAGGCACATAAATCGCGGTAATAATCGGCAAAGTTGAGAAAGACGAGCCGATGCCCATGGTCACCAGCAAGCCGACGCACAACATGGTCAATGCGGCCATGCCTTTATTACCGCCGAACAAAGCCATGCTGTGTTCGACCAAAGGCTGAATCTCGCCAGTTGCGTTCATTACGGCGGCGAAACCTTGAGCCGCAATCATAATAAAGCCGACCATCGCCATCATTTTAATGCCTTCGCCGAACACATCGCTGGCGGCGGAGCGGTTCATCACGCCCAACATCATAAACACGGCAAAGCCCAACATGGCGCCCAATACCAGCGAACCATCGTACAAAAGCTGAATGGCAAAACACACGGCAATCGCCACGGCCGCCACCAAGCTGCGATAGGTTGACGGCTCTTGTTGTTGCACTGCCGCACGGTTGTCTTCCGTGTCGGTGGTATTGTTTTGATAAATACGCGGTTTGCGATAGTGCAAAAAGGCCAGCAGCAAGCCGAATACCATGCCCAAAGCCGGAATCGCCATTGCGTGCATCACATTAATGCCGCTGGTGTCCATGCCTGCCGAGCGGATATTGCCCAACATGATGTCGTTCAAGAAGATGGCGCCGAAACCGTAAGGCAGGAACATATAAGTCGTTACCAAGCCAAACGTAATCACACAGGCCACCAAGCGGCGGTCGAGTTTCAAACGGTTGAACACCAACAGCAGCGGCGGAATAATCATCGGGATAAACGCGATATGAATCGGCACAACGTTTTGGCTCATCACGCCCATGCACAAAATAATCGCCAGCAGCAGCCATTTGACCGCGCCTTCGCCTTTCGCATTGCCTTTGCCGCCGTTGAGCTTGCGGATAATCACGCCGGCGAGCTGTTGCGGTAGACCGGAATGCGTGATGGCCATGGCAAACGCACCGAGCATGGCATAAGACAGTGCGATTTGCGCCCCGCCTTTCAAGCCTTCGTTAAAAACAGGAATAATCCCTTGCTGCACCACATCGCCAGCCGCGTTGGTTACATTCTCCAAAGGCATACCGGCCACCAAGCCGCCGATAAAAGCGCCGACAGCCAAGCTGAGCACCACATGCACGCGCGATAAAGACAGCACAAGCATGATGATGACCGCAATTACAACCGCATTCATATCGTTCTCCGTTGTTCAGACGGCCTGTTATGTAAAAACAGGCAATCATCTGTTTACATATTACAAATAAACATCATAACCCAAGCATGAAGCCTTTGCAAAAAACGGCAGGCCGTCTGAAAACCAGATTATCGACTTTCAGACGGCCTGAAGTGATGTCTTGTATAACGGTTCAATAGGGTATGCGGTTTATCGCTGAGATTAAGATATTCAAAAATAGCCAAAAAACGCGCGCTTCCTATTCTTTGCATATTGTATAAATGTTAAAATCGACATAATGCTCTATTTGGGGTTTGTCGCTGAAACTCAAGCAGTTATTTATAAAATCTAATTCGATAATACACAAATAAAGGAAAGAAGTTATGGATATTCTGACGCGGCTGCACAATCTGCCGCCTTCCCGCTTCCATTACAAACTTTTAGTGTTGGTCGGTATAGGCTGGTTGTTTGATGCCATGGATACAGGCTTGGTGTCGTTTGTATTGCCGGCTTTGGGCAAAGATTGGGCGCTGGCTCCGGCGCAGTTGGGCTGGATTGTCAGCATTGCCTTTGTCGGCATGGCTTTGGGCGCGGTATTCAGCGGCTGGTTGGCAGACAGGTTCGGACGGAAAACCGTTTTTGCCGGCACGATGGTGGTGTACAGCATTGCCACAGGTTTGTGCGCGCTTGCGCCTGATTTGACGGTGTTGCTGGTGTGCCGCTTTTTTGTCGGCGTCGGCTTAGGCGGCCAACTGCCCGTCGCCGTGTCGCTGGTCAGCGAATATGCGCCGCCGAAAGTACGCGGCCGTTTTATTGTGTTGCTGGAAAGCTTTTGGGGCTTGGGCTGGCTCTCGGCCGCGCTGGTGTCTTATTTCTTTATTCCACAAACCGGCTGGCACAGCGCATTTTTATTCGGCGCCTTGCCCCTGTTTTATGTGCCGTTGGTGTTAAAGTTTGTTCCCGAATCCGTGCCTTACCTGCTTTCCCGCGGCAAAACCAACGAAGCGCACCGTTTGGTATCCGCGCTGGAAATACAATCGGGCATCACGCCGCCGACAGAAGCCGTTGCCGCCCCAGCCACCCCGCGCGAACGCATCCGCTTCGTCCAACTTTGGCAACATCCGTTTGCACGGCGTACGCTGATGTTGTGGCTGGTTTGGTTCGGCATCGTGTTTTCGTATTACGGTATTTTCACTTGGTTGCCCAAACTGCTGGTCGAGCAGGGCAATACCGTGGTCAAAACCTTTGAATATGTGCTGGTGATGATTGTTGCGCAACTGCCCGGCTATATTGCCGCCGCGGCTTTGGTGGAAAGAATCGGTCGCAAAGCAACGCTGGCAGGCTTTCTGGCCGCTTGCGCCGTGTGCGCATGGTTTTTCGGGCAAAGCACAACTGCGGCCGAAGTCATGATCTGGGGCAGCCTGATGTCCTTCTTCAACTTGGGTGCATGGGGCGTTTTGTACACCTACACCCCCGAACTCTACCCCTTGCGCTTCCGTGCCTTCGCATCCGGCTGGGCAGGCGCCATCGGCCGCGTCGGCGGCATACTCGCGCCCATGGTAGTGGCGGCAATGGTGGGCAACAGCGGCGGCTTCGGCAATATCTTTATGATGTTTGCACTGGTTATGCTGCTGATTGTGGCGGTAATCTTGGTATTGGGTGAAGAAACCAAAGGCCGTACGCTGGAAGACATCAGTCAATAAAAGGCAGACATAAAACAAAGGCCGTCTGAAAAATATTTTCAGACGGCCTTTGTTTTATTTTGATTATGTAATTTTAATACATTGGTTTTCTGTTCTTATTTTAATATGCGGGGAAAGCGACCAAGAATGGACGTCTTTGGTTGCTTTAGGATAAAATCATTATACTTCAATAAATTAAAATGAATAAATGATAAAGATGCTGTCTGAAAAGTTCAATTATGGTTTGTGATGTAGGTCAAAGCAGAATGTAACTAAATTACTTATAGTTATCGTAGTGAAAATTTATTGACCTTATTGCCACCTTTTATTAAGGAGATACACCATGAACGCATCAGCCGACAACGTCGTCAGCCCAGCCGTAGCCGAGGTAAACAGCCTGGTTGAAAAGGGTTTGCGCTCGTTGGACGAGTTTCGCAAGCTGAATCAGGAGCAGATTGATTATATCGTTGCCAAAGCCTCCATTGCTGCGCTGGACAAACATGGTGTACTCGCCATGCACGCGGTCGAAGAAACGGGACGCGGTGTATTTGAAGATAAGGCGACCAAAAACCTGTTTGCCTGCGAAAACGTCGTGCGCCGCCTGCGCGATTTGAAAACCGTGGGCGTCATCAGTGAAGACGATGTAACCGGCATCACCGAAATCGCCGATCCGGTCGGGGTCGTCTGCGGTATCGTGCCGACCACCAATCCGACTTCCACCACCATTTTCAAATCCCTGATTGCACTGAAAATCCGCAATCCGATTATTTTCTCGTTCCACCCTTCCGCCCAGCAGTGTTCCGCCCACGCCGCCCAAATCGTGCGCGATGCCGCGATTGCCGCCGGCGCGCCGGAAAACTGTATCCAGTGGATTGAAAAACCGTCTATGGAAGGCACTTCCGCGCTGATGAAGCATCCGGGCGTGGCGACGATTTTGGCGACCGGTGGCAATGCGATGGTGGAAGCCGCTTATTCCTGCGGCAAACCCGCGCTCGGCGTCGGGGCGGGCAACGTGCCTGCCTATGTTGAAAAAACGGCAAACATCCAACAGGCGGCACACGACATCGTGATGTCCAAAGCGTTCGACAACGGCATGATTTGCGCCAGCGAACAAGCCGTCATTGCCGACAAAGAGATTTATAAAGAGCTGGTCGAAGAGTTCAAATCCTACGGTGTGTACTTCGCCAACAAAAAAGAAAAAGCCATGCTCGAAGACTTCATCTTCGGCGTTACGGCAAACTGCGCCAACTGCGGCGGCGCGAAACTCAATGCTGCCGTGGTGGGCAAACCGGCGGCGTGGATTGCCGAACAGGCTGGGTTTAAAGTTCCCGAAAAAACCAACATCATCATCGCCGAATGCCGCGAAGTCGGCCCCAACGAGCCGCTGACCCGCGAAAAACTCTCGCCCGTACTGGCAATGCTCAAAGCCGATTCCACCGAACAAGGCTTGCAGTTTGCCGAACAAATGGTCGCCTTTGACGGCTTGGGACACTCCGCCGCCATCCATACCGCTGATCAAGAATTGGCAAAAACCTTCGGCACCCGTGTCAAAGCCCTGCGCGTGATTTGGAACTCGCCTTCCACTTTCGGCGGCATCGGCGACGTGTACAACGCCTTCCTGCCGTCCCTGACCTTGGGCTGCGGCTCTTACGGCAAAAACTCCGTCGGTGGCAACGTCAGCGCAGTCAACCTGTTAAACATCAAAAAAGTAGGCCGTCGGAGAAACAACATGCAATGGTTCAAAGTACCCGCCAAAATCTATTTCGAGCGTGATTCCATCCAATACCTGCAAGACATGAAAGACTGCGAAAAAGTCATGATTGTAACCGACCGTTCGATGGTCGATTTGGGCTTCGTCGATAAAGTGACCCACCAGCTCCACTAACGCAAAAACAAAGTAACCATCCAGCTTTTCACCGATGTCGAAGCCGATCCGAGCGTTCAAACCGTCTATAAAGGCACGGATTTGATGCGCAGCTTCCAGCCCGACACCATCATCGCGCTGGGCGGCGGCTCGCCGATGGACGCGGCAAAAGCCATGTGGCTCTTCTACGAATAGCCCTAAGTCGACTTTGAAGACCTCGTCCAAAAATTCATGGACATCCGCAAACGCGCCTTCCGCTTCCCTGAATTGGGCCGCAAAGCCAAATTCATCGGCATCCCCACCACATCGGGAACAGGCTCCGAAGTAACCCCGTTTACCGTCATCAGCGACGGCGACAAAAAATACCCCATCGCCGACTACTCGCTGACCCCGACCATCGCCATCGTCGATCCCGCGTTTACCATGACCGTCCCCGCCGGCGTAACCGCCGACACCGGTCTGGACGTACTGACCCATGCCGTAGAAGCATACGTTTCCGTGCTCGCCAACGACTTTACCGACGGCCTAGCCCTGCAAGCCATCAAGCTCGTGTTCCAATACCTCGAACGCTCCTACAAACACGGTGCGTCCGATCCCGAAGCGCGCGAGCATATGCACAATGCCTCCACCATCGCAGGCATGGCGTTTGCCAACGCGTTCTTAGGTATCAACCACTCGATGGCACACAAAATCGGCGGCAAATATCACGTTCCGCACGGCCGCGCCAACGCCATCCTGCTGCCGCACGTCATCCGCTACAACGGCACGCGTCCGCAGAAAACCGCCACCTGGCCGAAGTACAACTACTACAAAGCCGACCTGAAATATCAGGAAATCGCCCGTACTTTAGGCCTGCCATGCAGCACACCGGCAGAAGGCGTCGAATCCTTCGCCCGCGCTTGTCATGAACTGGCGGTCAATGTTGGCATCAAAATGTCGTTGAAAGAGCAGGGCATCGATGAGAAAACCTTCCTCGACGGCAGAAAAGAGCTGGCCATGATGTCTTTTGAAGACCAATGTACCCCGGCCAACCCACGCCTCGCTATGGTAGCCGATATGGAAGAAATCCTGACCAAGGCCTATTACGGCGCATAAAATCGGGCAGTTAAAAAGGCCGTCTGAAACCTGAATATAGGGTTTCAGACGGCCTTTTTTTATTCGGCTAAACCTTGTTTTTATCAAAGCAAAGGTTTTCATTTGAATACGATGGTTCAAAAAATATCTTTATGATTTTGATTTAATTGAAAACCTTACGTTTAAATAAAATAACGGTTGGGCTTGAAAGCCAAAATAAAAGGCCGTCTGAAAACCAAGTTTCAAACGGCCTTTATTCGTATGGCTAAACCTTAAAAGCGATTTAGACGACGATATTCACCAAGCGTCCGGGAACGACGATGATTTTCTTCGCAGGCTTGCCTTCCATGAATTTTACTGCGCCTTCGTTGGCAAGGGCGGCTGCTTCGAGGTCGGCTTTGGATGCGTCGGCGGCGACGGTGATTTTGCCGCGCAGTTTGCCGTTGACTTGAACCATGACTTCGATTTCGGATTTGACCAAGGCGGCTTCGTCGACTGTCGGCCAGCCTGCTTCCCACAGTTTCGCGCTGTTCAATTCGCTCCACAGGGTTTCGCAGATGTGCGGCACAATCGGCCACAACAGGCGTACGGCGGCTTCCAATACTTCTTGGACGACGGCGCGGCCTTGTTCGCTGCTGGTGTCGGTTTTGTCGTATTGGTTGAGCAGTTCCATCACGGCGGCGATGGCGGTGTTGAACTGTTGGCGGCGGCCGTAGTCGTCGCTGACTTTGGCGATGGTAGAGTGCAGTTTGTGGCGCAGGTCTTTGAGTTCTTTAGACAAACCGTCTTGGCTGCCTGCAAACGCTTTGACTGCTTCGCCTTGCTTCAAGTATTCGTAAACGGTACGCCACAGGCGGCGCAGGAAGCGGTGTGCGCCTTCGACACCGCTGTCGCTCCATTCGAGGGACTGTTCGGGCGGTGCGGCGAACATCATGAACAGGCGGGCGGTGTCCGCGCCGTAGGCGTTGATCAGTTCTTGCGGATCGACGCCGTTGTTTTTGGACTTAGACATTTTTTCCGTGCCGCTGATGACGACAGGCTGGCCGTCGGCTTTAAGGACGGCTGAAACGGGGCGGCCTTTGTCGTCGAAAGTCAGCTCGACATCGGCAGGGTTGATCCAGTCTTTGCTGCCGTTGGCGTTTTCGCGGTAGTAGGTTTCGCAGACGACCATGCCTTGCGTGAGCAGGCGTTCGAACGGTTCGTCCACGCTGACCAAACCTTCGTCGCGCATCAGTTTGGTGAAGAAACGCGCGTACAAGAGGTGCAGAATCGCGTGTTCGATACCGCCGATGTATTGGTCGACCGCGCCCCAGTATTTCGCGGCTTCAGCCGATACCATGCCTTCTGCGAACTTGGGCGACATGTAGCGGAAGAAATACCAGCTCGATTCCATGAAGGTGTCCATGGTGTCGGTTTCGCGTTTTGCCGCGCCGCCGCATGATGGGCAGGTGGTTTCGTAAAACTCGGGCATTTTTGCCAAAGGCGAACCCATGCCGTCGGGTACGACGTTTTCGGGCAGGACGACGGGCAGTTGGTCGGCTGGGACGGGTACGTCGCCGCATTTTTCGCAATGGACGATGGGAATCGGGCAGCCCCAGTAGCGTTGGCGCGAAATGCCCCAGTCGCGCAGGCGGTATTGGGTTTTCGGTTCGCCTGCATCTTGGCTTTGCAGCTTGGCGGCGATGGCGTCGAAGGCCGTCTGAAAATTCATGCCGTCCAAGTCGCCGCTGTTGACCAATACGCCGTTTTCTTTGTCGCCGTACCATTCTTGCCATTGGTTTGCGTCGAATGCGTTGTCGCCGACGGCAATAACTTGTTTTTTCGGCAGATTGTATTTGGTGGCGAACTCGAAATCGCGTTCGTCGTGCGCCGGTACCGCCATCACCGCGCCATCGCCGTAGCCCCACAATACATAGTTGGCAATCCACACTTCCAGCTTGTCGCCGTTGAGCGGGTTGACGACGTAGCGGCCGGTCGGCACGCCTTTTTTCTCCATCGTCGCCATGTCGGCTTCGGCAACCGAGCCGGCTTTGCATTCGGCGATAAATGCCTGCAATTCGGGTTTGTCGGCGGCTGCGGCGGTTGCCAGCGGATGCTCGGCGGCAACAGCAACATAAGTCGCACCCATTAGCGTGTCGGGACGGGTGGTATAAACTTGCAGGAATTTCGCGTAATCGCCTTCCAAGCCTTGTTTGCTGTCGTCTGAAACAGCAAAGCGCACGGTCATACCGCGAGATTTGCCGATCCAGTTGCGCTGCATGGTTTTGACTTGTTCCGGCCAGTGTTCCAGCTTGTCCAAATCATTGAGCAGCTCTTCGGCGTAATCGGTGATTTTGAAGTAATACATCGGGATTTCGCGTTTTTCGATCAACGCGCCCGAACGCCAGCCGCGACCGTCGATGACTTGCTCGTTGGCAAG
The DNA here is from genome assembly GCF_005221305.1 of Neisseria subflava. NCBI lineage: Bacteria > Pseudomonadati > Pseudomonadota > Betaproteobacteria > Neisseriales > Neisseriaceae > Neisseria > Neisseria subflava. The sequence continues at coordinate 1,554,340 of NZ_CP039887.1, read as the reverse complement.
GACGGTTTGGTCGACCGGGTCCCAGTTTACCGTGCCGTTTTTGCGATAGACGATGCCTTTTTCAAACAGCTTGGTAAACAGCCATTGTTCCCAGCGGTAGTATTCGGGTTTGCAGGTGGCGACTTCGCGCTCCCAGTCAATTGCAAAACCCAGGCTTTTGAGCTGGGTTTTCATGTATTCGATGTTGTCGTAAGTCCATGCGGCAGGGGCGACGTTGTTTTTCATCGCCGCATTTTCCGCAGGCATACCGAACGCGTCCCAACCCATAGGCTGCATGACGTTGAAGCCGTTTAAAAGTTTGAAGCGGCTTAATACGTCGCCGATGGTGTAGTTGCGCACATGCCCCATGTGCAGCTTGCCACTGGGGTAGGGGAACATGGAGAGGCAGTAGTATTTGGGTTTGGAAGCGTCTTCGGAGACGTTGAAAATACGGGCGTCGTCCCATTTTTTCTGCGCCGCAGGCTCGATGGCGGCGGGTTGATATTGTTCTTGCATGATGTTTCGCTTTATACAAAGGCGTTGGAAAATAAAATCAAACGCAGATTATAGCGGATTCAGAAGCGGATTGCTTGTGTCGTAACATCATGTCAAACCGCTTTGGCATTGTTGTTTCCCGTTTGTTTTGATATGGAAGAATGCAAACAATCAAAAGGCCGTCTGAAAACAGGGTTTCAGACGGCCTGAGTATGAAAGGTTAACGGTAAGTCTGGCAACGGACGGCTTCTTCCTTGCAGAACATTTCCGCGTGCTGGCGGCGGCATTGCTGAATCACATCCAAGCGTGCGCGGCCGCGGTTGACGTTCTCGGCACGGAAGGTGTCGGTAAATGCCGACAACGTACACACGTGAACTTCGTTGTTTCTGCGTGCGGAACGCTCGTCCAAACGCTCGCTCAGTAGGCGGTTTACTTGGGCAGTCAGTTCGGCCACCTGACGCTCCAGTGCCGCAATGCGTTCGCTGTCGGAAGGCGTGGCTTGGACAGCGGCCGCCATCAGCATCAGGCATAAAAAGGAAGCGGTTTTTTTCATCATGGAGGAAAACCTTTCTAGTATAAAACAGCGGTATAGGGTCAAATATTCTTTCACTTTAAGGCCATTATCATGCTTTGACAAGGCGAGGGAGGCCGTCTGAAACAAAATTTTCAGACGGCCTTAAAAATATCGACTTGAGTTTTTTACCTTCCGCCCACATATCCGACCCAGTTCAAACTTATTCAAAACACTATCAAAATTATGAGTACCCAAGATTATTACGAAACCCTTGGTGTTGCCCGCAGCGCTAGCGACGATGAAATCAAAAAAGCCTACCGCAAGCTGGCAATGAAATACCATCCCGACCGCAATCCTGACAACAAAGAAGCGGAAGAAAAATTTAAAGAAGTCCAAAAAGCTTACGATACCTTGTCTGACAAGGAAAAACGTACCATGTACGACCAATACGGTCATGCCGCGTTTGAACAGGGCGCAGGTGCAGGCGGATTCGGTGGCTTTGGCGGTTTCGGTGGCGCGCAAGGCTTCGATTTTTCCGATATTTTCAGCCAAATGTTCGGCGGTGGCGGCAGCGCAGGCGGCCGTCAGCCGGATTACAGCGGCGCGGACTTGCAGGTCGGCATAGAGATTTCGCTTGAAGAAGCCGCCAAAGGCGTGAAAAAACGCATCAACATTCCGACTTATGAAGAATGTGATGTCTGCCACGGTTCAGGTGCCAAACCGGGCACGTCCGCATCGACTTGTTCGACCTGTCACGGCTCAGGTACGGTACACGTCCGCCAAGCCATTTTCCAAATGCAGCAGACTTGTCCGACTTGTCACGGTACAGGCAAAGAAATCAAAGATCCTTGCGTCAAATGCCGTGGCGAAGGCCGCACCAAGACCAGCAAAACGGTTGAAGTCAACATTCCGGCAGGCATCGACGACGGTCAACGCATCCGCTTGAGCGGCGAGGGCGAGCCGGGTCAACACGGCGCACCGGCAGGCGATTTGTACGTCAATGTCCGCGTAAGACAGCACAAAATCTTCGAACGCAACGGCTTGGATCTGCATTGCGAACTGCCGATCAGCTTTGCCATTGCCGCATTGGGTGGCGAAGTCGAAGTGCCGACGTTGGACGGTAAAGTCAAACTGCACATTCCGAAAGAAACGCAAACTGGCCGCCGTATGCGCGTGAAAGGCAAAGGCATCAAGTCTCTGCGCTCCAGCTCAACCGGCGATTTGTACTGCCACATTTTGGTCGAAACGCCGGTCAACTTGACCGATCGTCAGAAAGAGTTGTTGGAAGAATTTGAAAAAATCTCCTCCGGTCTCAATCTCAGCCAAACCCCACGCAAAAAATCGTTTTGGGAAAAAGTGGGCGAAAAAGTAGGCGATTTGTTCTCCGATAATTAATCGCTGTAGAAAGGCCGTCTGAAACCTGTTACATTGGGTTTCAGACGGCCTTTTGTTTTTCTTTTTGTTGCTTCAAGCCATGGTTTACCTTACAATGCGTGCTTCACTCTTACGGGAGTAGCCATTCGGCGCAATGCCGAAACTGTTGTCAACATAATCGGCTTGTGCGGCCGTGGCAGCGGTATCTTCTCTGCTTTATCGGAAGACAGGCAAGACGTAAGCGTTGTCCATACCCTTGCGGGCGGTATGCACAGCGCTTTTTGTTTGCCCGCTTTTCGGTTGAGTATCTTAAATCATGGAAGCTTTTTTCTCCTCGACACTGGGCGTTGCCATTGCCGAAATCGGCGATAAAACGCAATTACTGGCGCTCTTTTTGGCAGCACGTTTTGCCCACAAAAACGCGATTGTTGCCGGTATCTTTATTGCAACCCTGTTGAACCATCTTGTTTCAGCCGCACTTGGTGTCTGGCTGGCATCCGCTATTTCGCCCGAAGTCATGAAATGGGTGGTCGGCGGCAGCTTTATTGCGGTTGGATTATGGCTGCTGTTGCCGGACAAAGACGAAGACCCTGACAGCAAGTGGCTGAAATACGGCGCATTTACGGCAACGGTCGTCCTGTTTTTCTTGGCGGAAATCGGCGATAAAACGCAAATTGCAACAGTTCTTTTGGCGGCAAAATACCAATCTATCCTGCTGGTCGTGGTCGGCAGTATTGCCGGTTTGATGATTGCTTCTGTGCCTGCCGTGTATTTGGGCGAAATGCTGATGCGCAAAATTCCGGCCAAAGCAGTGCGCATTGCTGCGTGTATCTTGTTCTGCCTGCTGGGTATTTTGACCCTGCTTGGCGACGGTATTGTGTTGAAGGCCGTCTGAAATGTGGGACATTGTTTTTGAGCACAAAGACTTTGTGGTCATCAATAAGCCTTGCGGCGTATCGGTGCACAGCGAATCGGAAGAGGATGTTTGCCTGACTGCTTCGCTGGCGCAGCAGCTCGGCGTTGAACGCGTGTGGTTGGTTCACCGTTTGGATAAAGCCACTAGCGGCTTATTGCTGTTTGCGTTAAACCGCGACAGCGCGGCGGCTTTGTCGGCACAGTTTGCCGAGAAAACCGTGCGTAAAATTTATTTGGCACTCGGTACGCACAAGCCGGCGAAAAAGCAGGGCTGGGTGAAAGGCGGTATGGCTCGTTCGCGGCACGGTACATGGAAGCTGACGCGTGACGAGGATAATTTTGCCGTTACCCGTTTCAGCAGCCAAAGCTTGAAGCCCGGTTTGCGCCTGTTTGTGTTGCAACCGTTTACCGGCAAAACCCATCAGCTGCGCGTGGCCATGAAAAGCATAGGCAGTCCGATTTTGGGCGATACGCTGTATGGTGGCGATGAGGCGGAACATCTGTTTCTGCACGCTTGGCGTTTGGTTTTCGACTATCGCGGCGAGCATTTCGATATTCGGGTTGCTCCTGATAAAACATGGCCGTCTGAAATCGATTTGTCGGCGTGTTTGGGTTCGGATGAGTCCGAATAGAAGCAGTGGAGTTTTTGTGTATATTAAAAAAAGGCCGTCTGAAAATTGTTCAGACGGCCTTTTGATTGTTTCAAGTTTACATTTCCAATTCGCTTAAGCCTGGCAAGTCGGCAAAACAGCGGTCGTGAGTAATTTGGCAGAAGTTGTCCAGATAGCCTTTGTTGGCATCTTCCGTACGAATGGCGGCATAAAGTTTGCTTTGCAGGCCGTCTGAAGTGATTTTGCGGTGGACGACGTAGCCTTTTTCCAAATACGGCATAACCGTCCAGTAAGGCAGGGCGGCGATGCCGCGTTTGCTGGCAACCAGTTGGATGATGGCAATGGTCAGTTCGCTGTGGCGGCGCGGCGGATTAATGCCTTTGGGCAACAGCACTTTTTTGGGCAAATCCAGCATTTCGTCGGGGACGGGATAAGTAATCAGGGTTTCGTCGATAAAGTCTTCCGCTTCCCAAACGTCTTTGTCGGCAAGCGGGTGGTCTTCTGCGCAGATGCCGACCATTTCATAGGCAAACAGAGGGTGGTAGCTGATACCGTTGATCGGCTCGGCTTCGGAAACGATGGCAAGGTCGGCACGGTGTTGTAGCAGCAGCCCGACCGGATCGGCTTGGAAGCCGGAAACGATGTCCAATTCAACTTGCGGCCATAACGGGCGGAACTCGCCCATGGCAGGCATCAGCCAGTCAAAGCAGGTGTGGCATTCGACGGCAAGCCTGAGTTCGCCGGCTTCGCCTTCGATAATCCGCACCAAATCACGTTCGGCGGCGGCAACCTGCGGCAACAGCTCGCGCGCCAGTTGCAGCAGGCGCATACCGGCCGGAGTGAAGCGCAAAGGTGTGGATTTACGTTCAAACAACGGCGTTTCGTAATAATTTTCCAAGGTGCGGATTTGGTGCGACAGGGCGGATTGGGTCAGGAAAACTCGTTTGGCGGCAAGGGAAACGCTGCCGGTTTCTTCTAAAGCCAGCAAGGTTTTAAGATGACGCAATTCGATAATAGAGTCCATGTGTTTTCAGACGGTCTGTGGGTAAGGTGGCGTATATTAAAATAATTCATGATGATGTGTAAATAATTAATGTTGGGAATGATTGCTGAAATCGGAATGTAAGAATTTGAGGCATAAACAGATTTTGCGGTTAGAATGCGAAGCTGTTTTTGAAGATAGATATAAGGAGCGGAATATGGCTTTACGCCGCGAAATTCTGGCTTGGTGCGATGAGACATTGCAGGTCGGGCTGTTTAAGGACTATGCGCCCAATGGTTTGCAGGTCGAAGGCAAAGAAGAAATTGCCAAAATCGCCACTTCGGTTACCGCCAGCAAAGCTGCAATCGATTTTGCCGTAGAGCAGGGGGCGGATCTGCTTTTGGTTCACCACGGCATGTTTTGGAAAAGCGAGCCTGTCACGATTACCGGTTGGAAAAAAGCACGAATTGAAACCTTGCTGCACCACCAAATCAATATGGCGGGTTACCACCTGCCGCTGGACGCGCACCCGCAACTGGGCAATAACGCACAGTTGGCCAAGAAACTCGATTGGGTACTCGAAAAACAATTCGGCGAGCAAAATCTGTTGAATATAGGCCGTCTGAAAACCACGCAAACATTGGCGCAGTTGTCTGAACGCATTGAGGCGGTATTCGGCCGCAAGCCGACCGTTATCGGCGATTTTGAACGCGAAATCAAACGTATTGTCTGGTGCAGCGGCGGTGCGCAGGGATTTTTTCAGACGGCCGTAGACGAAGGTGTCGATGCGTATCTGACCGGTGAAATTTCTGAAGCGCAATATCATCTTGCCAATGAAACAGGTGTGGCATTTATCAGCGCCGGCCACCACGCGACAGAACGTTACGGCGTACGCGCCTTAGGCGATGCCGTGGCAGAAAAATTCGGTATCGAAGTGGTTCACTTTGATGAAAACAACCCTGCCTGAGTATTGAGCAATATCATAAAACTTTACCTTATTTTAAATAATGCTTTGAGTATTACAACAAACTAGGTAGAATTACGCTGTTTAATGGCTCGGTATTCCCAAAATTTTAGGACGACTGAATAATGGATAATCAAGAAATCAACAACGGTCGCCGCCGTTTTCTGACACTGGCTACTTGCGGTGCAGGCGGTGTGGCGGCTCTGGGCGTAGCTACGCCTTTCGTGGCCAGCTTCTTCCCATCGGAGAAAGCTAAGGCTGCCGGTGCTGCTGTCGAAGTAGATGTCAGCAAAATCGAAGCAGGCCAAATGCTGACTGCCGAATGGCAGGGTAAACCGATTTGGCTGGTCAACCGCACAGATCAACAGCTCAAAGACTTGAAAAGTTTGGATGGTGCAGTTACAGACCCTAATTCCGAAGTGGATCAGCAACCGGAATACGCTAAAAACGAGCACCGTTCGATCAAGCCGAACCTCCTCGTCGCTATCGGTATCTGTACCCACTTGGGTTGCTCCCCAACTTACCGTCCCGATATTGCTCCCGCCGACTTGGGCGCAGACTGGAAAGGCGGTTTCTTCTGCCCTTGCCACGGTTCGAAATTCGACATTGCAGGCCGAGTATACAAAGGTGTTCCTGCACCGACCAACTTGGTTGTACCGCCTTACAAATATCTGAGCGATACAACTGTTTTGGTGGGCGAAGACTAAAAATAAGGAACGATAATTATGGCAAACCAAACCAATAGCAAAGCAAAAGCATTGTTAGGCTGGATGGATGATCGCTTCCCTCTGTCTAAAATGTGGAATGAGCATTTGGCTCAATACTATGCGCCGAAGAACTTCAACTTCTGGTACTACTTCGGCTCTTTAGCTCTGCTCGTCCTTGTAATTCAAATCGTCAGCGGTATTTTCCTGACCATGAACTACAAACCGGACGGCAACCTTAACGCCTACCATCTGCCTGCTGCCTTTACCGCAGTAGAGTACATCATGCGCGACGTGTCCGGCGGCTGGATTATCCGCTACATGCACTCCACAGGCGCATCTTTCTTCTTCATCGTCGTTTATCTGCACATGTTCCGTGGTCTGATTTACGGCTCGTACAAAAAACCTCGTGAATTGGTGTGGATTTTCGGTTCCCTGATTTTCTTGGCATTGATGGCAGAAGCCTTTATGGGTTACCTGTTGCCTTGGGGTCAAATGTCCTTCTGGGGTGCGCAGGTAATTATTAACCTGTTCTCCGCCATCCCTGTTATCGGTCCTGATTTGTCCACTTGGATTCGTGGTGACTTCAACGTTTCCGACGTTACTCTGAACCGCTTCTTCGCCCTGCACGTTATCGCAGTACCTCTGGTATTGCTCGGCTTGGTCGTGGCTCACATCATCGCCCTGCACGAAGTGGGTTCTAACAACCCTGATGGCGTTGAAATCAAGAAAAACAAAGACGAAAACGGTATCCCACGCGATGGTATTCCATTCCATCCTTACTACACCGTTAAAGACATCTTGGGCGTCGTTGTATTCCTGATTGTCTTCTGTTCTGTGTTGTTCTTTGCACCTGAAGGCGGCGGCTACTTCCTTGAAGCACCAAACTTCGATGCCGCGAATGCGCTGAAAACACCTCCGCACATTGCGCCGGTATGGTACTTCACTCCGTTCTACGCAATTCTGCGTGCGATTCCTTCCTTTGCCGGTACTCAGGTATGGGGCGTAATCGGTATGGGTGCAGCAGTTGTACTGATCGCCTTGTTGCCTTGGTTGGATAAAGGCGAGGTTAAATCTGTCCGCTATCGCGGCCCAATCTTCAAAACTGCGTTGGTTCTGTTCATTATTGCCTTCATCGGTTTGGGTATTTTGGGTGCAATGGTAGCAACTGATACTCGTACTTTGGTTGCACGTATCCTGTCTTTCGTCTACTTTGCATTCTTCTTGGGTATGCCGTTCTATACCAAACTGGATACCAACAAACCAGTTCCTGAACGCGTAACCATGAGCACTACTAAACAAAAAATTATGTTCTTTGTTTATGTCGGTATTACCGTTGTTGGTGCTTACTTGTTTGCAACCAATATCTGATGAGGGCAGCGAAAATGAAACAAACTCTGAAAAACTGGTTTGCTGCCTTATTGCTGGCAGTGCCTATGAGTGCAGCCGTCGCCAGCGGCGGCCATGCAAACTATGAAAAAGTCGATATCGACCTGCGTGACCAAGTCAGCCTGCAGCACGGTGCGCAAATCTTTACAAACTACTGTTTGTCTTGCCACTCTGCAAGCGGTATGCGCTTCAACCGTCTGAAAGACATCGGTTTGACTGAAGATGAAATCAAGAAAAACCTGATGTTTACAACAGACAACGTTGGTGATGTCATGGTAGCGGCAATGGATCCGAAAGATGCCTCCAAATGGTTGGGTGCGCCTCCGCCGGATTTGACCCTGATTGCCCGTTCTAAAGGTGCAGACTATCTGTACGCCTATATGCGCGGCTTCTATAAAGACCCAACTCGTCCGACCGGTTGGAACAATACTGTTTTGGCCGGTGCGAGTATGCCTCACCCATTGTGGGATCAACAAGGTGTTCAAGCCGTTGAGTTGGATGCCAAAGGTCAGCCCGTTATGATTAAAGACGAGCATGGTAACCTGACTCCTAAGTTGTATTGGGAATCTACCGGTCTGCACAGCCGTCGCCTGCCTAACGGTAAAGTAATCCAAAAAGAGTACGATACTTATGTACGCGACTTGGTGAACTACTTGGTGTACATGGGTGAGCCTGCTCAGTTGCAACGCCACCGCATCGGCTACATGGTTCTGGCATTCCTGTTTGCGGTAATGCTGCCATTGGCTTACTTCCTGAAAAAAGAATTCTGGAAAGACGTTCACTAATTCTTTTGAATCAAAAAGGCAAACCTGTTTCAGGTTTGCCTTTTTTGTTTGTGAAATTGGTTTATGCAAAAATAATGTAAATTTTAAAATTACTCAATATAAACAATATGATATGTTAAATTTCTGGATTAAGTGTTTGAAATTATGTATAATTCTGTCTGAATTTTTATAAGGCTTAAGGCCGTCTGAAAAGATTTATCAGGAGTAAAAAATTATGATGACATTGTATTCAGGTATTACTTGTCCATTCAGCCAGCGCTGCCGTTTTGTGCTGTACGAAAAAGGTATGGATTTTGAAATCAAAGATGTGGACGTGTTCAATAAACCTGAAGACTTGGCTTTGATGAATCCGTATAACCAAGTACCGGTTCTGGTTGAGCGTGATTTGATTTTGCACGAATCAAACATTATCAACGAATACATTGACGAGCGTTTCCCTCATCCTCAGTTGATGCCGGGCGATCCTGTTATGCGCGGTCGCGGCCGTTTGGTACTGTACCGTATGGAAAAAGAATTGTTCAGCTTGGTGCAAGTGCTGGAAAACCCTGAATCTACCAATAAAGAACAAGCTAAAGCACGTGAAGCCATTGGCAATGGTTTGACACTGTTGGCGCCGTCTTTTACTAAAAATAAATACATCTTGGGCGATGACTTTTCTATGATTGATGTTGCTTTGTCTCCGCTGTTGTGGCGTTTGGACTATTACGACATCAAACTGGGTAAATCTGCTGCGCCTTTGTTGAAGTACGCTGAACGTATTTTCCAACGCGAAGCCTTTATTGAAGCATTAACGCCGGCTGAAAAAGCCATGCGCCGCTAAAGGACGAACCTATGGCAACTTCAACCAAACCGTATTTGTTGCGTGCTTTGTATGAGTGGTGCTTGGATAATAACCAAACACCGCACATCGTGGCTTGGGTAAATGAACATACCCGTGTGCCGATGCAGTATGTGCGCGATAATGAAATTGTTTTAAATATTGGTCCTACCGCCAGCCATAACTTGAATATCGACAACGAATGGGTCAATTTCTCTGCCCGTTTTTCCGGCGTAGCGCACGAGATTTGGATTCCGGTCGGTCATATTGTCAGTATATTTGGTCGCGAAAGTGGAGAGGGTATGGGTTTTGAGGTAGAACCATATCAGCCTGCTTCTGTTGAAGCTGCGGTGGCCGAAGATACAAAAGCTGAATCTGCGGAAGAAAAACCGAAAAAAGTATTGAAGCTTGTGAAGTAATTAAAAGATAAAAGGCCGTCTGAAATGTTTCAGACGGCCTTTATTGATTAGTTATTGAAATGGCAAAATTAATGAGCAATCAGTTATTAATTAAGCCAAACAAAAAAGCCCTTGTATTTAACAAGAGCTTTTTTGTTTAGTGGTGGAGGTAAGCGGGATCGAACCGCTGACCTCTTGCATGCCATGCAAGCGCTCTACCAACTGAGCTATACCCCCGAAATTTGGTGGCGAATCAGGGATTCGAACCCCGGACACAAGGATTATGATTCCTCTGCTCTAACCGACTGAGCTAATTCGCCGTTTCGTGAAGTCGCTATTATAGTTTTTTTTGAATATTTGGCAAGCGCTAATTTTGATTTTTTTTATTTCTTATTGTTTTTAAAAAATAAAAAGTAGATTGTTAGGTTATAGCTTATGGCAAATATCTCCGTGGCTGAAGCCTGTCCAATCGATATCAATGTCTTTGCCAAAAGCGATGACTTTAAAAAGTTCGCCCATTTCGTGCTGATGTATCAGTTTTTGTACTGCGGCGGCGGCTTGGATATATTCAACCGAATCCGGGCTGCCGATTTGTGCTAGCAGATCGGTGATGCCGAGATTGAGCAGGAAATAAGATTGGGGCAGGTAGCCGATTAAGTCTAAACCTGATTCCGTGCCGGCGCGTGCAATATCGGTGAAATTGACGTGCGCAGTCAAATCGGTCAGGCCGATATTGAAAAATGGGTCGTGGATAGTGTGGTGGCGATAGTGGCCGATGAATGTGCCTTCCTTGCGTTGCGGATGGTAATACTGAGCGGCATCGAAGCCGTAATCGATAAATATCATGCCGCCGCGCTGCAATTTGGCGGCCAGGGTTTGGATAAAGGCATATTGTGCAGGATGCAGCTCGCTTGTGTATGAGGGAAGGGGAGGGAAGTATAAGGCGGCTGTTTGCGTAAGTTCGGCTTGTACCAATGGTCTGATGGCTTCGATTAGCCCGTCATTCTCTAAACTGACGCCGATTTGTTGAAACCTTTCCTCTTGATAAATCAAGCGTTCCACCGGCATGGCATCCAATACTTCGTTGCCGATGATGATGCCGTCAAAGTGTTCTGGTAATGCGGTAAGGTGGATGACTTTTGCTGCTGCTTCGGGAGATGTGTGCTCAATAATATGTTGGCGTTGTCTCTCTGCAAGTTCTGCTGATAACTCAATAATATAGTAATGATTCAGGCCGTCTGAAAGGTCTTGCAAGAGTGTGGCAGCGAGATGACCTGTGCCTGCACCAAATTCGTAGATATTGCCTGCTGTTTGCGGCAGTAATTCGGTAAGTTGTTTGGCAAGGGTTTGTCCGAATAGGGGGGAAAGGGTGGGGGCGGTAATGAAGTCGCCGTCCGTACCGATTTTATGACTGCCTCCGCTGTAATAGCCGTATTGAGGTGTGTAAAGGGCAAGCTCCATAAAACGGGAGAAGGATATCCAGTTTTGATGTTGTTCAATTTCGTTTTTTATGAGCTTGGTCAGGTGTGTTGAAGAGGCTTGTGCATCAGTGGAAGGGAGGGGGAGTTGTGGCTTCATGACTGTTAGATAATGTAAAAAATTTGAATTTGTTTGTATATTATAGCCCCTTGTGAGAGGGGTGGTAATCGGGTATAAAAATACTATATGTAGTATTTTAAAAAAGCAAATAATACTAAATATAGTATTTTATGCTATATGAAATAACCGGCATATCAATTTGTCATGCATTTTTGTATATATAACCTATTGAATTTTAAGTATTTAGTGTTTCATTTCGGATAAAGGGTTGATTTGACCTGATTGCCAAAATTTCTTATAGTGTCGGTTAGTGGGGCATAGTGGGTGAAAGTGGTTACTTTTTCCTAAAAAGTGTTCCGTAGGAGTGAAAACGAAATATTTTAGGAAGGTGGGATTTTTAATCCCACTCTAGTTTTATTTTAATTGAATTTGGGGTGTGATGTGTTTGGCGGTGCTCATGAGTTGAGTATGGACAGTAAAGGGCGGTTGGCGATTCCTGCCAAATTCCGCGATATTTTGCTGCGCCGTTATACGCCTGCAATTGTGGTTACTCTGGATTCTCGAAAAAAATTATTGATGTACCCCGAGCCCGTTTGGGAAGAAAAAGCCGAGCAGATTTTGAAGTTGAAAGTGGCCGGCAATGAGTCTTTGCAACGGTATCAGAATTTACTGCTGCACAATGCGGAGATTTTGGAATGGGACAGCGCCGGACGCGTTTTGATTCCGGCCAATCTGCGCAAACGCGTGGATTTTGAAAAAGAAGTTACTTTGGTTGGCCGTGCAAACCGTATGGAGTTGTGGGGTCGCGAACATTGGGAAGAGGAAATGAATCAGGCTTTGGATATTGATCCTGATGAGTTGGCTTTCCAATTGAGTCAAACGGATTTGCAATTGTGAGTAAAGTTGAAAATTATCAGCATGTTACTGTCTTGTTGCATGAGGCGGTGGATGCGTTGGCAATCCGTGAAGACGGGATTTATGTGGACGGTACGTTCGGTAGGGGAGGGCATTCCCGGCTGATTTTGTCGCGTTTGGGTGAGCAGGGTCGTTTGATTGTTTTTGATAAAGACCCCGAGGCGATTGCGGTAGCTAATGAATTGGCAAAGCAAGATAAGCGCGTCAGTGTCGTACACAATGGTTTTGAAACATTTCAGACGGCCTTGGATGAATTAGGCATCGATAAGATTGATGGTGCGCTTTTTGATTTGGGGATTTCGTCGCCGCAAATTGACGATGGCAGCCGCGGATTCAGTTTCCGCTTTGATGCGCCGTTGGATATGCGGATGGATCCGACTCGCGGGATGTCTGCGGCAGAATGGATTGCAACTGCATCCGAACAGGATTTACACGAGGTAATTAAGAATTATGGTGAAGAGCGGTTTAGTCGCCAGATTGCGCGCGCCATTGTTGCGCAACGCGAGGAGAGTCCCATCGATACAACCCGCAAGCTGGCGCAGCTTGTGGCGCAAAACGTCCGTACTCGTGAGCGCGGACAAGACCCTGCAACGCGCACCTTCCAGGCAGTTCGCATCTTTATTAACCGCGAGCTCGAAGAGGTAGAGGCAGTTTTGCCGCAGGTTGCAGGCCGTCTGAAAGAGGGTGGACGCTTGGCTGTCATTGCGTTCCATTCGCTGGAAGACAGAATTGTGAAGCAGTTTATTAAAAAATATTCGCAACATGCGCCATTGCCCCGTTGGGCGGTGCTTAAGGAAGCGGATTTACCTCAGCCGCCTTTGAAGGCTGTAGGCAAAGCAATCAAACCGGGTTCGACCGAGACTGAAGCCAATCCGCGTGCGCGCAGTGCAGTTTTGCGTGTGGCGGAACGAAGCAGTGGCGAATTTTTGGTTATTGAGTAGGGGATGGCGTCTGAACGCTGTCGTAAGAGATAGTCCTGTTGACAGGCCGTCTGAAAGTTTGAGATGGGTAAGTTGAATATTTTATTGCTGGTTTTGGTGACGGTCTCAGCCTTTGCCGTAGTATTTAAGCAAAACCAGTCCCGTTTGCATTTTATCGAGTTGGATAAGGCACAAAAACGGGAAATTCAGTTGGAACAGGATTACGCGCGCTTGAAATTGGAGCAAGCAAGATTGGCAAACCACAAACTGATTAAAGTGGCGGCCGAAAAGCAACATCTGCTTCCACCGGGTGCGCATAATACGGCTATGCTGGAACGCAAAAAATAAGAATATAGAGCCTTGCATTAGTGCAAGATTTACGGGATTTGATGGCTCACTGAGCAGCTAAGTCATGAGAAGTTCAACATGTTAATTAAGAACGAATATAAACCTCAAATGCTGTCTGGAACAACAAAAACGAAAAAGCCGCTGACAAGTAACGGGCGAATCGGTTTGGTGCTGGGCGCTGTTGCGCTGGCATTTACCGGTCTGTTGGTACGCGGGGTTTATCTGCAAACCAGTCAGCATGAGTTTTTGAAAAATCAGGGCGACCAACGTTTTGTGCGTACGCTTCCGCTGCCGGCATCACGCGGTATGATTACCGACCGCAATGGCGCCACATTGGCTTTGAGTGCGCCTACCGAATCATTGTATGCCATGCCTTCCGGTATGGAAGAAATGCCGACTGCAGAACAATTAGAAAAACTGTCGGCCTTTGCCGATGTGCCTGTTGAAGTTTTGAAAAATAAATTGTCTAAAAAAGACAAAGGCTTTATCTACCTGAAACGTCAACTCAGCTACGAGAAAGCAGAAGAAATCAAAGCATTGGGCATTAAAGGCATCGCATTCCAAAAAGAATTGAAACGCCATTACCCGATGGGCAATCTGTTTGCGCACGTTATCGGTTTTACCAATATCGACGGCAAAGGTCAGGAGGGCTTGGAGCTTTCCCGTGAAGACAGCCTGCGCGGTGAGGATGGTGCGAAAGTCGTATTGCGCGATAATAAAGGCAATATCGTTGACAGTCTCGACTCTCCACGCAACAGCGTGCCTAAAAACGGCCAAGACATGATTTTGTCTTTGGATCAGCGTATTCAAACGCTGGCTTATGACGAGTTGAACAAGGCTGTGGCTTATCACAAAGCCAAAGCGGGTGCGGTTGTGGTATTGGATGCGCAAACCGGCGAGATTTTGGCTTTGGTCAACAGCCCGGCTTACGATCCGAATCAACCGGGTCAGGCCAATAGCGAACAGCGCCGCAACCGCGCCGTAACCGATATGATTGAACCTGGTTCTGCCATGAAGCCGTTTACCATTGCCAAAGCATTGGATTCAGGCAAAGTGGATGCAACCGATACGTTCAACACCCTGCCTTACAAAATCGGTCCGGCTACCGTACAAGATACCCACGTTTATCCTACTTTGGATGTGCGCGGCATTATGCAAAAATCTTCCAACGTCGGTACCAGTAAACTTTCTGCCATGTTTACGCCTAAAGAAATGTACGATTTCTATCACGATTTAGGTGTGGGCGTGCGTATGCACTCAGGCTTTCCTGGCGAGACTGCAGGTTTGTTGAGAAGCTGGCGCAGATGGCAAAAAATCGAACAGGCAACCATGTCTTTCGGTTATGGTCTGCAATTAAGCTTATTGCAATTGGCGCGAGCCTATACTGTCTTGACCCATGACGGCGAATTGTTGCCGGTAAGTTTTGAAAAACAAGCGGTTGCCCCTAAAGGCAAGCGCGTCATCAAAGCCTCTACTGCGAAAAAAGTGCGCGAGTTGATGGTTTCCGTTACTGAAGCCGGCGGTACCGGTACTGCCGGTGCTGTGGATGGTTTCGACGTAGGTGCGAAAACCGGTACGGCGCGTAAACTGGTCAATGGCCGCTATGTGGACAACAAACACGTCGGTACGTTTATCGGCTTTGCTCCGGCTAAAAATCCACGCGTGATCGTGGCCGTTACCATCGACGAACCGACTGCCAACGGCTATTACGGCGGCGTGGTTGCTGGTCCCGTATTCAAAGAAGTCATGAGCGGAAGTTTGAACATCTTGGGCGTTTCCCCGACCAAGCCTTTAAGTAATACCGCTACTGTCAAAGTACCGTCATAATCCAAACAATCAAAGAGATATTGTTTATGTTCAGCAAGTTAACCCCCTTGGCTGAAACCAACTTTCCGCCTCTGCTGTGTGAAAACGCAGCAGGGCGTTTGTTGCATTCAGACAGCCGTCAAATTAAACAAGGTGATATTTTCGTTGCCTGTCAGGGCGAATATACGGACGGCCGCAGTTATATCCCCGCAGCCATTGCCAACGGCGCGGCTTTTGTTTTTTGGGACGACGACGGCAAATTCGCGTGGAATCCCGAATGGAAAGTCCCCAATCAAGGCATCAAAGATTTGAAACACCGTGCCGGCATGTTGGCGGCGCAAGTTTATGGCAATGTTTCAGACGACCTCAAAGTCTGGGGCGTAACCGGCACCAACGGCAAAACCTCCATCACACAATGGCTGGCGCAAGCCACCGATTTGTTGGGAGAAAAAACCGCCATTATCGGCACGGTCGGCAACGGCTTTTGGGGCGCATTGGAAGAAACCACGCACACCACCCCCGCTCCCGTCGATGTCCAAACCCTGCTCTACCGTTTCCGTCAACAAGGCGCAACAGCCGCCGCGATGGAAGTCTCCAGCCACGGTCTTGACCAGTCGCGCGTCAACGGCGTGCCATTCCGCAGCGCAATCTTCACCAACCTCACCCGAGACCACCTCGACTACCACGGCACGATGGAAGCCTATGGTGCCATCAAGTCGCGCCTGTTTTACTGGCACGGCTTGAAACACGCCATTATCAACGTGGATGACGAATACGGCGCAGAACTCATAGGCCGTCTGAAAAAAGACTGCCCCGATTTGGCCGTTTACGGCTACGGCTTCAGCGAACACGCAGACATCCGCATTGTTCATTTCACAGCCTCTTCAGACGGCATGGAAGCCGTATTTCAAACGCCGTGGGGCGAAGGCCGCTGCCGCACGCGCTTGCTCGGACGGTTCAACGCGCAAAACCTCGCCGCCTGCGTTACCTTGCTGTGTGCCAACGGTTATGCACTCAATAACGTTTTGGAAGTGCTGGCAAAAATCCGTCCTGCTTCAGGCCGCATGGATTGCATTATGAACAGCGGCAAACCTTTGGTCGTTGTCGATTATGCACACACGCCGGATGCACTGGAAAAAGCACTCTCTACTTTGCAGGAAATCAAACCGCAGGGCGCGGCCTTATGGTGCGTATTTGGTTGCGGCGGCAATCGAGACCGTGGCAAACGCCCATTGATGGGTGCGGCAGCAGTTCAGGGTGCCGATAAAGTGGTGGTTACCAGCGATAACCCGCGCTTGGAAAATCCGCAAGACATCATCAGCGATATTTTGCCTGCCGTACCCGCGCCCGAATACGTCGAAGCCGACCGCGCCGCAGCTATCCGTTACGCAGTCGAACGCGCCGCCACGAACGACATCATTCTGATTGCCGGTAAAGGGCATGAAAACTATCAGGATGTACAAGGCGTGAAGCACCATTTCTCCGATTTTGAAATCGCAGAAAAAGCATTGGCAGAGCGCGGTTAAGCCATATCGTAAATTTTCAGACGGCCCGAAACCTTAAGGCCGTCTGAAAAAGATTTAAACATATACAATAAAAGCAATACGACACACGCATTACGGCACGTCAGCCATTAAACCCATCACAGTTGTTTGTTTCAGAAGACTTTTTAACAAGGCCGTCTGAACAACAAGGAGACCGATTTGATGCTGAAAATGCCGATAAAAACCTTATTAATCAGTGCAGCCGTAGTTTTATTCGCAGGCTGTACAACCAAACAACTTCCGCGTCCTACTGCAGAAATCGAGCAGTTGAGGGCGCAACAGCCTCCGGTCGAGCAAAGCCTGCCGAATCCTGTTAAAGGCAAGCGTTTTGACGACACTTGGGGCGCGGCGCGCAGTCAGGGGCGCAGGCATGAAGGTGTGGATATTTTTGCTAAGAAAAATACGCCGATACGCAGTACGACGCCCGGTATCGTAACCAAAATTGGGCGCAACCGATTGGGCGGTAAAGTTATCGGTATCCAAGGGCCGGGTGCGTGGCATTACTATGCCCACCTGAATAAATTTGCCCGTATCCGTCTGTATGAACGAGTAAAAGAAGGGCAGGTCATCGGCTATGTCGGTAAAACCGGCAACGCTAGAACCACACCGGCCCACCTGCATTACGGCGTGTATCTGCCGAGCGGCGCGGTGAATCCGTATCCGCTGATTAATCAGAGCAGATAGGCCGTCTGAACAAGATTTGAGAGTATGAACGCAAAGAAATTGGTTAAGGCAACGAATATCGTCGGTATGGTGGCAGTCGTGCTGCTGGTGTACTGGGTGTTCGCGCTGATATTGATTCAAGTTTTCGGACTCAAGGTGTTCCGCGAACACATTACAGAAATTTTCTTGATGAGTATTCTGGGGATTTTTGCTGTGATGGGCGGTACGCTGATGCTGAACATCATGTTGAATCTGACCCGTATTGCCGAGCGAGGACAAGAGGAAGAAAGCAAAGGCGGCCGGAAAACCTTATATTTGTTGTTGGCAGTATTTCCTTTGTTGGCGGCATTGTTGTTCGGTGGCAATTACCTGACAATTCAACAAAAACGCGACATCTTAATCCAATCGTCGGTGCGTATCGTCAAAGACAATCCTGTTCAAATAGATGCGTTGGCTGATTACCGTTTTGACTTGGCGTATATCAGAAAAACGTCGGAAATCCTGGATTTGATGGCTAAAGACAATTCGTCTTTTAAGTCTGCCGTGATTATCGTGCCGGATAAGATCGACAACAAACCGGTTTATCTGGCTTTTTCAGCCGACTCCTCCCGTCTTACCCTGAGTGACGAAGTCGTGCCTGCCACCAATCAGAATGCAGAAGGTAGCGATAATTTTGTCGTGAATCGAAATGGTGAGAAAGTAGCAGTCAAGAAAACGGACTATGTCTATTCCCCGGATTTGAAGGAGCGCGAATACCTGCAAAAAGTATTTGCCAGACAAACCCAGGAAATGCGCTATGAAGCGGAAGACGGTCATTACAGCCTCTGCCACCCTTATCGTAAAAACGGTAAAACCATCATCTTGTGTTTCTCCGATTATCAAGAGTATGGAAAAATCGGTAGTTGAGTGTGGGAAAATCGGTTTCAATAGTACAGGAATACGTCAAGTGAATGATTTACAAGAATTATTGCTGAATAAGTATGTAGAGATTTTAAACAAACCGGAACATCAGAACTTGTTGCGTGCAATTAGCAATAAAGACAATAAATTATCCAATATCCATTTGGGCTTTGTCCCTGAGCATTATGAAAGCGCAGAACATAAAATTCTGATTGTCGGTCGAGAAACACGAAGTTGGTACGATAGCAAGAAATTTGATGAATATCATGCCGAAAATGTAAGGCAACTGATGTCGTTAAGCAAAGATTTTATTTGGCGGAATTTGACTGGGGATTTAAAAAGAAACACAAAAGGAGCAACATTTTTCAATTTCGTCCGTAACGTTGCTAAGCGAAGTGGGAATGAAGGCATCTTGTGGGCTAATATTTTTGCGGTGGACTATAAAACTAAACATCCTAAGCATTCGGATTGGTTCGAAGATATAAAAACACTTTCCTGTAAATTGTTACGTGCCCAAATTGAAATTTTAAAGCCACAGATTATTCTTTTCGTAAGCGGAGACGGCGGCGTAGCGGCGCGGAGGGAGTGCTTTCCTGATTTGTCCGGCTCGGGTCAAGGCATAAACGGCTTGAATAAGGGAAAACTGGAGAAATTTTCTTTTGAAGGTGATAAGGAAATAATATGTTACCGAGCACCTCATCCCAGTACCAGAAATCGAGAAGGAAGGCGCGCTTTAAAGGTGCTCGTCGAAGAGTTGCTGCCTTCTGCCAAAGTGTAAAATGCCTTTGCAACAAAATGTCTGTTTGAAAAAAACAAACGAAAGAAACCATGAAACCACTAGACTTAAATTTCATCTGTCAAACTCTCGGCCTTCCAATGCCGTCTGAAAATCAACCCGTTTCTCGTATTGTTACAGACAGCCGTGATATTCAAGAAGGCGACGTATTTTTCGCGCTTGCCGGTGAGCGCTTTGACGCGCATGACTTTGTTGAAGATGTGTTGGCAGCGGGGGCAACGGCGGTTGTGGTGTCGCGCGAAGATTGTGCGGCTTTGAAAGGCGCGTTGAAGGTTGATGATACGCTTGTGGCTTTGCAAAAACTGGCGAAGGCGTGGCGTGAAAATGTGAATCCGTTTGTCTTTGGTATTACCGGCTCTTCCGGCAAGACGACGGTTAAAGAGATGTTGGCCGGCGTATTGCGTCATCGATTTGGTGATGAAGCTGTGTTGGCGACTACCGGCAATTTCAACAACCATATCGGCTTACCACTGACTTTGTTGAAGTTGAACGAAAAACACCGCTATGCCGTCATTGAAATGGGTATGAACCATTTTGGCGAATTATCTTTGCTGACCAGAATCGCCGGTCCGAATGTTGCTTTGGTCAATAACGCTTTGCGCGCGCATGTCGGTTGCGGTTTTGATGGTGTCGGCGATATTGCCAAAGCCAAAAGTGAAATCTACGAAGGCTTGCTTTCAGACGGCATTGCACTGATTCCGTGCGAAGATGCCAACATCGCTACATTTGAAGCTGCTACTGCACAATTAAACGCTCAGACTTTCGGCGTTGCCAGTGGCGATATCCATGCGGAAAATATTGAGTTGAAACCGTTGTCTTGCGAATTTAATTTGGTGCGTGGCAATGAACGTGTTGCCGTGGTATTGCCAGTCCCCGGCCGTCACAATGTGCATAATGCCGTAGCGACGGCGGCTCTGGCTTTGGCGGCAGGTTTGAGTCTTGCCGAAGTTTCAGACGGCCTGAAAAATTTCAGCAATATCAAAGGCCGTCTGAATATCAAGCAAGGCATTAAAGATGCAACTTTGATTGACGATACTTATAATGCCAACCCCGACAGCATGAAAGCCGCCATTGATGTACTCGCCGCTATGCCCGCGCCGCGTATTTTTGTGATGGGCGACATGGGCGAATTGGGTGAGGATGAGGCCGCAGCCATGCACGCCGAAGTTGGCGCGTATGCACGGGATAAAGGCATCGAGGCCGCATATTTTGTCGGCGACAACAGCGTTGAAGCGGCAGAAACATTTGGCGCGGAAGGTTTGTGGTTTGCAGACAAAGATCCGCTGATTCAAGTGTTGAGCCACAATTTGCCTGAACGCGCTACTGTATTGGTCAAAGGCTCGCGCTTTATGAAGATGGAAGAAGTGGTCGAAGCGTTGGTAGCAACAACCGCGTAAAAGGCCGTCTGAAATATGAAAAAGATTTTTCTATTGGCTGGTTTGCTGATTGCCGCGTTTTATGCTGGAATGAAAGTACAGGCATTTATTTATGAAGATACCTGCTTGGACTTGGGCGGCGGAAAGAATCCTGGAAACTATCCGATTTGCGTGGTAGAGAAATAATCTTACTCAACAAGGCCGTCTGCAATTTCAGACGGCATACCGATTTATTTTTAATTGGGCAATAAGCCCACTGTAACAACAAAAACAAAAAAGGAAGCCCCATGTTTTTATGGCTCGCACATTTCAGTAACTGGTTAACCGGTCTGAATATTTTTCAATACACCACATTCCGTGCCGTGATGGCTGCGCTGACTGCGCTGGTATTTTCATTATTGTTGGGTCCGTGGACCATCCGCAAGCTGACTGCGCTTAAAGTCGGTCAAGCCGTCCGTACTGACGGCCCTCAAACCCACCTGATCAAAAACGGTACGCCAACCATGGGCGGCTCGCTGATTTTGACCGCCATTACCGTGTCCACAATCTTGTGGGGCAACTGGGCAAATCCTTATATCTGGATTCTCTTAGGCGTCCTGCTTGCTACCGGCGCACTCGGTTTTTACGACGACTGGCGCAAAGTGGTTTATAAAGACCCTAACGGCGTGTCTGCCAAATTCAAAATGGTGTGGCAGTCCAGCGTTGCCATCATCGCCGGTTTGGCATTGTTCTACCTTGCGACAAACTCTGCCAACAATATCCTGATTGTTCCCTTCTTCAAACAAGTTGCCTTGCCGCTTGGCGTAGTCGGCTTCTTGGTATTGTCCTACCTGACCATCGTCGGCACATCCAATGCCGTTAACCTGACCGACGGTTTGGACGGTTTGGCCGCATTCCCCGTTGTACTTGTCGCCGCCGGCCTTGCCATCTTTGCTTATGCCAGCGGCCATTCACAATTTGCCCAATACCTGCAATTGCCTTACGTTGCCGGTGCAAACGAAGTGGTGATTTTCTGTACCGCCATGTGTGGCGCCTGTCTCGGCTTTTTGTGGTTTAACGCCTATCCGGCACAAGTCTTTATGGGCGACGTCGGCGCGCTCGCGCTTGGTGCAGCGCTCGGTACCGTTGCCGTCATCATACGCCAAGAATTTGTCCTCGTCATCATGGGCGGCCTGTTTGTTGTTGAAGCCATTTCCGTTATGTTGCAAGTCGGTTGGTACAAACGCACCAAAAAACGCATCTTCCTGATGGCGCCGATTCATCACCATTACGAACAAAAAGGCTGGAAAGAAACCCAAGTCGTCGTCCGCTTCTGGATTATCACCATCGTCTTGGTGCTGATTGGTTTGAGTACCCTCAAAATCCGCTGAACCTATGCCGTCTGAACACCTTTCAGACGGCATTTGAACGCGCAATAAACCTGCGGCGGCAATCTGTCCCGTCCTATCGTTAACCGCGGCTGAAAAACCGCCTCTCACCGAAATAGGAGAGAAAACATGAAACAGACAGTCAAATGGCTTGCAGCCGCCCTGATTGCCTTGGGCTTGAACCAAGCAGTGTGGGCGGATAGCGTACCGAATTTTCAGGAAACGCTCCAAGCTGCGAAGCAAGGGAATGTCGATGCCCAATATAATTTGGGCGTGATGTATGCCATCGGGCAAGACGTCCCTCAAGACGATGCACAGGCAGTGCAGTGGTATCGCAAGGCGGCAGAACAAGGGGATGCCCAAGCCCAAGTTAATTTGGGCCTGATGTATGAACAAGGGCAAGGCGTCCGTCAAGACTATGCCGAAGCGTTCAGATGGTATCGTAAGGCAGCGGAGCAGGGATTAGTCCAAGCCCAATATAATTTGGGTGATATGTATAACCAAGGGCGAGGCGTCCGTCAAGACTATGCCGAAGCGTTCAGATGGTATCGTAAGGCAGCGGAGCAGGGATTAGTCCAAGCCCAAACCGATTTGGGCAATGGGTATGCACAAGGGCAAGGCGTCCGTCAAGACTATGCACAGGCGGTGCAGTGGTATCGCAAGGCGGCAGAACAAGGGTATGCTGGTGCCCAAGTTAATTTGGGCCTGATGTATGAACAAGGGCAAGGCGTCCGTCAAGACTATGCACAGGCAGTGCAGTGGTATCGTAGGGCTGCAGAACAAGGGTATGCTGGTGCCCAAGTTAATTTGGGCCTGATGTATGAACAAGGGCAAGGCGTCCGTCAAGACTATGCACAGGCAGTGCAGTGGTATCGTAGGGCTGCAGAACAAGGGAATGCCGATGCCCAAGTTAATTTGGGTCTGATGTATGCCAACGGGCAAGGAGTCCGTCAAGACTATACACAGGCGGTGCAGTGGTGTCGTAGGGCTGCAGAACAAGGGCATGCTGGTGCCCAATTCAATTTGGGTGTGATGTATGCCGAAGGACGCGGCGTGCGCCAAGACCTTGCGCTCGCTCAAGAATGGTTTGGTAAGGCTTGTCAAAACGGAGACCAAGACGGCTGCGACATTTACCAACGCCTGAAGGCAGGTTATTGAACAGCCCGCGATGCCGTCTGAAAGCGGCTTGAGCAGGAGCGGACATCTTCCTACTCAATATGATTTGTTTTAGGACAAAACCAAAATGACTTTTCAAAATAAAAAAATCCTCGTTGCCGGACTTGGCGGTACGGGTATTTCCATGATTGCCTATCTGCGCAAAAACGGTGCGGAGGTTGCTGCTTATGATGCGGAGCTGAAAGCCGAGCGTGTATTGCAAATCGGTAAGATGTTTGACGGGCTGGTGTTTTACACAGGCCGTCTGAAAGATGCGCTGGACAACGGTTTCGATATTCTGGCGCTCAGCCCCGGTATCAGCGAGCGTCAGCCGGATATCGAGGCGTTCAAGCAAAACGGCGGACGCGTGTTGGGCGACATTGAATTGCTGGCGGACATTGTGAACCGCCGCGGCGACAAGGTGATTGCGATTACCGGCAGCAACGGCAAAACCACGGTAACGAGCCTGGTCGGCTATCTCTGCATCAAGTGCGGGCTGGATACTGTCATCGCTGGCAATATCGGCACGCCGGTTTTGGAGGCAGAATTGCAGCGTGAAGGCAAAAAGGCGGACGTGTGGGTGTTGGAGCTTTCCAGCTTCCAACTGGAAAACACCGAAAGCCTGCGCCCGACTGCGGCGACGGTGCTGAACATTTCCGAAGACCATCTCGACCGCTACGACAACCTGCTCGATTACGCACATACCAAGGATAAGATTTTCCGTGGCGATGGCGTGCAGGTTTTGAATGCGGACGATGCGTTCTGCCGCGCGATGAAGCGTGCCGGACGCGAGGTAAAATGGTTTTCGTTGGAACATAAAGCCGATTTTTGGTTGGAACATGAGACAGGCCGCCTAAAACAAGGCAATGAAGATTTGATTGCCACGCAAGATATCCCGCTGCAAGGTCTGCACAACGCCGCCAACGTCATGGCTGCCGTTGCCTTGTGTGAAGCCGTCGGTTTGCCGCGCGAAGCATTGCTCGAACACGTCAAAACCTTCCAAGGCCTGCCGCACCGCGTCGAAAAAATCGGCGAGAAAAATGGCGTGGTGTTCATCGATGACAGCAAAGGTACGAACGTCGGCGCGACCGCCGCCGCGATTGCCGGTTTGCAAAATCCGCTCTTCGTGATTTTGGGCGGCATGGGCAAAGGGCAGGACTTCACGCCCCTGCGCGACGCGCTTGCCGGCAAGGCAAAAGGCGTGTTCCTGATTGGCGTCGATGCGCCGCAAATCCGCCGCGATTTGGACGGCTGCGGTCTGAATATGACCAACTGCGCCACTTTGGAAGAAGCAGTTCAGACGGCATACGCCCAAGCCGAAGCGGGCGATATTGTGTTGCTCAGCCCTGCCTGTGCGAGCTTTGATATGTTCAAAGGCTATGCACACCGTTCGGAAGTGTTTATCGAAGCGTTCAAAGCTTTGTAAGGCCGTCTGAAAGATGAAAGTCGGGTTGAAAATCGGCTTGGCGACAGTCGTACTTTTGGCTGTCGCTGCTTCGGTGTTTTGGTTTGTCGCGCCGATTCGTTCCACGACAACCGTTACTATGCCAAGCGAAACGCCGTTGCCTGAAGATGCAGTTATCGACAGATTGGTTGTGCATAAAAGCAAACGCACTATGTCGGCGTACTCGCAAGGCAGGCTGCTGAAAACCTATCCCATTTCGTTGGGCAAGCAACCGGTCGGGCATAAACAGTTTGAAGGCGACGGCAAAACGCCCGAAGGAAAATACCGCATCAATGAACGTAATCCCAACAGCGGCTACCATAAAAACCTCGGCGTTTCCTACCCTAACGAAGCCGACAAAGCCTACGCGGCGGCACAAGGCAAAAGCCCGGGCAGGCTGATTAAAATCCACGGCATCAAAAACGGCTGGGGTTCTATCGGCAAAAGGCATCTGCAAAGAGACTGGACCGACGGCTGCATCGCGGTAACGGACGAGGAAATCGACGAACTCTACCGCAGCGTGAAACACAACGCGGAAATTGAGATTTTGCCGTAAGCCTTGTGCGCCATCGCCTCAAAGGTCGTCTGAAAACGTCAAGGCGGTTTCAGACGACCTTTTTACAGCAGCGGCAAACTTGTTCCTTTCCTTTATCCGGTGTGACTGTTTCTTAAAAATTGCCTATGCGGGCAAACGGCGAGGCGGCGGGCAGTCATGCCTGACCGACAAAACGTGTGTTGATCAATCCGAAAGGAAAACCCATGAATTTTCAAGACTACATCCGTTACGATGCCGTCGGTTTGGCAGAGCTGATCCGCAAAAAAGAAGTGTCCGCCGATGAAGTGTTGCAGGCTGCTTTAAACCGCTTGGACGAAGTCAATCCCAAGCTCAATCTGTTGGCGCACGATTTGCGCGAACGCGCGGCGGCGTGGCAGGGGTCGTCTGAAAATGCCGATACGCCGCTGGCGGGCGTGCCGTTTTTGCTCAAAGACCTGCTGGCGGATTGGGAAGGCGCGCCGACATGGTCGGGTTCGCGCATGATGCAGCATTACATTGCCAAGCAAAACAGCGATTTGACTCAAGCCTATCTCGATGCGGGGCTGCGCGTATTCGGCAAAACCACCACGCCCGAATGGGGCGCGTATGCCGTTACCGAAACCGAAATTTACGGCATCACGCGCAATCCGTGGCATTTGGATTACACCGCGGGCGGCAGCAGCGGCGGCGCGGCTGCGGCAGTGGCTTCGGGCGTCGTACCCGCAGCACACGGCAGCGACGGCGGCGGTTCCATCCGCTTACCCGCGCACAACTGCGGCGTGTTCGGGTTGAAACCCACGCGCGGCCGCAGCAGTTACGCGCCGAACGCATCGGAAGCGTGGCAAGGCTTGGTATGCGACCATGTCTTGACCCGCAGCGTGCGCGACAGCGCGGTTTTGCTGGACATCGCCGCCCGAACCCAAGAGCGCGCCCTGTATGCCTGCCCGCCGCCGCCCGAAAACGGTTTTGCAGACAGCCTGAAACAAGAAACAGGTCGTCTGAAAATCGCTTTTTGGAAACAGACATGGTTTGGCGGCGGCAACGACGAAGGCACGGAAGCCGCGTTCGCCCATAGTTTGAAACTGATGCAAGATGCGGGACACGAATTGGAAGAAGCCACGCCCGATTTTGCGCCACCCGAACAGCTCAACCGCGCCGCCCGCGTCATCGTCATGGGCGAAACGGCAAAACTGTTCTACCAATATCAATACGAAACCGGACAAAAACTGCCGCACCGCCTGCTTGAGCCGACAACGTGGGCAATGATTGTGCAGGGTCGGCAAATCAGCGCGGGCGAAATGGCATGGGCGCGCGACGTGATGTTGGCGCAGGAACGTGCCACCAAAGCATTTTTTACGCGCTACGATGTGTTGATGACGCCCGTCTGCCCGCGAACCACGCCGAAAATCGGCGAGATGATGCCGCCGCCCGTCGCACAAAAAGCCATGCGCCTGCTGTGCGGCACGCTGCGCTTGGGTTTCCTGTTGAAAAACAACCTGTTTTTGGAAAAAGAAGCCACTGCCGCGCTGCAATACGTCGGCTATACGTCGCCGCTGAACATGAGCGGCAACCCCGCCATGAGCGTGCCGCTTTACCGGCATCACGGGCTGCCCGTCGGTACCCAGTTCGCCGCCGCACACGGGCGCGAAGACACGCTGCTTAGCCTCGCCGCGCAGTTGGAACAGATACAGCCGTGGGCGGAAATACCGCAGTTGGCTTAGGGTTTGCATTGGATAAAAAGCGGTCTGTATCAGTAAAACGGATTGCATCCTCTATAACAAACTGAAGGAATTTTGTCTTGTCTTTCTACCAACGCTATCTGAACGGCGAATACAGCCAAGTTTATGCCGACATCGCCCGATTGCGGCAAAAAGCCTTTCAACCCGAAGCAGCAGCGGAAATCAATTGCTTGCTTACCGAAACTTTTCGGCGTGTGCTGCACAACGCGCATATCGTCGCGGACACCTTGCCGCAGTTCGGCTATCGGTTCAACCAATGGCGCGATAACGTGATTATGCCGCCCCTGCCTGATGCGGACGAACATATCCGCCGCCTTGTCCAAGCTGTGCAGCCTGTCGGTTTCATTCCCCTTTCGCTGCAATACTTCTACCGGATTGTCGGCGAAATCAACTTTATCTGGAACTATGACGAATATCCTGAAATTATGTGGGAATATGCCGACCCTTTGTGTGTGTACGGCATAGATTTTGTTTTGGAAGAGGTGGAAAACGAAGATAACGAGTGGCTGGAGTGTACCCGAGAATTGCTTGCGGAAAACCCAAAATGCCCGATTGGTTTGCCATTCTCGCCCGATGATTACCACAAAGACAATGTAAGCGGCAGCAGTGCTTATGAAATCGCATTAAGCACCAAGCCAAGTGTGGATGGTAAAGTGCTGTACGCTCCGCAAAATACGCAATTTATCGCGTATCTTCGCCACATTTTCGCCAATGGCGGTTTTGGCAGCGAAGTGGATGCGCCCGAATTTCAAGACTATCTGCAAACCGTATTGCCCAAATTGCTGCCGTTTTAAAGGTAGCCTATAAGGTCGTCTGAAAACATAAAAACGTTTTCAGACGACCTTTTTTGCGTTTGTGATGGGTAGGGGAGGGCGCAAAGAACGCCGGAATCCGACTGTCTTTAAAGAATCTGAATTGTTGCTTTGGCAAGAAACCTTTAGAATGACGTTTTTCTGATTCACGATATTTTTTCAGACGACCTCCGATGTTCCGATTAGGCGGAGGGTCGTCTGAACGCTTTGTTCTGGGGCGGATTTTTTTTCGTCTGCCCGCATACGGATGTTTGTTCATGATTAGTCTTTCCAAACTTCTCGACCGCCCGATTTCTTTGGACGGTCGGAAATTCGATGTGTCACTGTTGTGGATGGTTATTTTGATGACCGCCTTCAGCTTGGTAATGATTTATTCTGCGTCGATTGCCTATGCCGCGTCGGAAGGCGGCAATCAATTTTCTTTTGTCAGCAAGCAGGCGATGTTTGTCGGCGCGAGTGTGTTGGGCTGTCTCGGGCTGTCGCTGTTGAGCATGAGTTTTTGGCGGAAAATCATTCCGTTTTATTTTGCTTTTTCTGCGATTTTGCTGGTGGTGGTGTTGTTTGTCGGCCGTGAAATCAACGGGGCGACGCGTTGGATTCATATCGGGCCGGTCAATCTTCAGCCGACCGAGTTGTTCAAACTGGCGACGGTTTTGTATTTGTCCAGCCTGTTTACGCGACGCGAGGAAGTGTTGCGCAGTATGGACTCTTTGGGTTTGAAACCGCTGTTTGTCGGTTTGTTCAATGCTTTCCTGTGTCCGTTCAGCAAGGAAGCGCGTCAGAAAACTTGGCAGAAGCTGAAGAAGTTTAAAAACATCCTGCTGCCTATCGTGATGATTGCGCTGGGTTTGGTTTTTGTGATGGCGCAACCTGATTTCGGCTCGTTTGTCGTGATTGTGTCGATTACGATGGGTATGCTGTTTTTGGCGGGTTTCCCTTGGAAATATTTTGCCGTATTGGTACTGAGCGTGCTGGCGGGGATGGGTGTGATGATTTTGGCGGCACCCTACCGTATGGCGCGGGTTTCCGCATTTTTGGATCCTTGGGGTGACCCTTTGGGTAAAGGCTATCAGTTGACGCATTCGTTGATGGCGATTGCGCGCGGCGAATGGTTCGGTCAGGGTTTGGGTGCGAGTTTGGAAAAACGCTTCTACCTGCCTGAGGCGCATACCGACTTTATCTTTGCCGTTATCGGCGAAGAATTCGGGTTTGTCGGGATGTGTATTTTGGTGTTCTGCTACGGCTGGCTGGTGATGCGTGCGTTCTCCATCGGTAAGCAGGCGCGTGATTCCGGACTGATGTTCAGCGCGTATGTCGCCAACGGCATCGGTATTTGGATAGGTATTCAAAGTTTCTTCAATATCGGTGTCAATATCGGTATCCTGCCCACCAAAGGTCTGACTTTGCCGTTGATGTCTTACGGCGGTTCGGCGGTTGCCGTTATGCTGGTGTGCGTTACCTTATTGTTGCGTATCGATTATGAAAACCGCAAAAAAATGCGCGGTTACCAAGTGGAGTAAATCATGGGCAGTAAAACTTTCATGTTGATGGCGGGCGGCACCGGCGGCCATATTTTCCCTGCGCTGGCGGTGGCAGATTCATTGCGCGCGCGCGGCCATCATGTGATTTGGCTGGGCAGCGAAGGCTCGATGGAAGAGCGCATCGTGCCGCAATACGACATCCTGCTTGAAACGCTGGCGATTAAAGGCGTGCGCGGCAACGGCATCAAACGCAAGCTGATGCTGCCGTTTACTTTGTATAAAACCGTCCGCGAAGCGCAGCGGATTATCCGCAAACACCGCGTCGAGTGCGTCATCGGTTTCGGCGGTTTTGTTACTTTCCCCGGCGGCTTGGCGGCAAAAATTTCCGGTGTGCCGATTGTGATTCATGAGCAAAACGCCGTAGCCGGTTTATCCAACCGCCAACTGTCGCGTTGGGCAAAACGTGTTTTGTACGCTTTCCCTAAAGCCTTTCAACATGAAGGCGGATTGGTGGGTAACCCTGTCCGTGCCGATATTGCGGCATTGCCTGTTCCTGAAGAACGCTTTGAAAACCGTCAAGGCCGTCTGAAAGTTTTGGTGGTGGGCGGTAGTTTGGGTGCGGATGTGTTGAACAAAACCGTTCCGCAGGCTTTGGCATTGTTGCCTGAGTCTGCCCGTCCGCAAATGTATCATCAGTCCGGCCGCAATAAATTGGGTAACTTGCAGGCGGATTACGATGCGTTGGGTGTGCAGGCCGAGTGCGTCGAATTTATTACCGATATGGTATCTGCCTACCGTGATGCCGATTTGGTGATTTGCCGTGCCGGTGCGCTGACAATTGCCGAGCTGACGGCTGCCGGTTTGGGTGCATTGCTGGTGCCGTATCCGTATGCAGTGGACGACCACCAAACAGCCAATGCGCGCTTTATGGTGCAGGCCGAAGCTGGTTTGCTGTTGCCTCAAACTCAACTGACGGCAGAAAAACTGGCCGAAATCCTTGGCGGCTTGAACCATGAAAAATGCCTGAAATGGGCAAAAAATGCCCGTACGTTGGCGTTGCCGCACAGTGCGGACGATGTGGCGGAAGCCGCCATCGCGTGTACGGCATGATGACATAATGTGATGAACGAAACAGAGGTAGTCTGAAAACCAAGAAACGGGTTTCAGACGATCTTTTTGCAACTTGGCAGCCTTATTGTGCGGGAGTATGATGTAAATAGGAATTTCTCTCATTGGAGGCTGCCATGTCTGCAAAAATCTCTCCCGAAACCGTTTCTGTCCTGTCCAGTACCATGCTGATTCCCCTGTGGGCAAAGGCCGTAGAGCAGGGTAGGGCGCAGCCGCTTTTGCGTGATGACGAAGCCGTGCGGATGTTGGACAAGATTGACTACGACTTCGGCAAGTTTGCCAAAGCCAAAGCATCGCAGGTCGGCTGTTGCGGGCGGGCGAAGCTGTTGGACGATATGACCCGGCACTTTATCGCCGAACATCCCGATGCCGTCGTCGTGCAAATCGGCGCGGGGCTGGATGCGCGTTACGAACGCTTGGGCAAGCCGCGCATTACCACTTGGTATGATTTGGATTTGCCGGAAGTGATTGAAGTGCGGCGCATGCTGCTGCCTGAATCGGACAATCATTATCTGGGCGCGTCCATGTTTGACGAAGCGTGGATGAACACCGTCGCAGCGCACGGCAAACCCGTGTTGCTCGTGATCGAAGGCGTGTTGATGTATTTCGAAGAAACGCAGGTGCAGGACTTTTTCAAACAGGTTGCCCGCCGTCTGCCGCACGCCCAACTTGCCTTCGACACTATCCCCAAAGCCTACATCGGACAAAGCAAACACCACGACGCGCTCGGTAAAATGGACAAACCGCCCGAGTTCCGCTGGGCGATAAGCGGAGTGGACGACATTTTGCGGCTGATGCCGGGTGTGGAAATTATTGAAGAAGCCGGTTTGAGCAGCGTCTGCAAACCGCGTTATCCGTGGCTTTTGCGCCTTTTGTATGCGACCGCGTGGGGACGGCGTAAACTGGATATGCGCTTGATGAGGATACAAGTGCCATCCAGTTGATAAGCACGAGGTCGTCTGAAAACGGTTTTCAGACGACCTTATATTTTGTTTTTGCTGGTGTTTTGGTAGCTGAAATCAAGTTTAAAAATAGGCAAAATAGCAAAGATTCACCGCCAAGTGCCGCCCCTTTTTTACCCATATTGCAACCAATGTGAAATCCTGTATGCCAAAACATCTTTAATTTACAAGAAAACTATGGCGCAGAAGCGGATAGCCCTTTAAAATAACGCCTTTACGCATCGAAAATCCACCGGAACGCAACATTATGATGAAAAATCGAGTCACCAACATCCATTTTGTCGGTATCGGCGGCGTCGGCATGAGCGGTATCGCCGAAGTTTTACACAATTTGGGCTTTAAAGTTTCCGGTTCGGATCAGGCGCGCAATGCCGTTACCGAGCATTTGAGCAGCTTGGGTATTCAAGTTTATCCCGGTCATACCGCCGAACACGTCAATGGTGCGGATGTCGTCGTTACCTCTACCGCCGTCAAAAAAGATAATCCTGAAGTTGTTGCCGCCTTGGAACAGCAGATTCCCGTGATTCCGCGCGCGCTGATGTTGGCAGAATTGATGCGCTTTCGTGACGGCATCGCCATTGCCGGTACGCACGGCAAAACCACGACCACCAGTCTGACCGCCTCCATCCTCGGTGCGGCAGGTCTCGACCCCACTTTCGTGATCGGCGGCAAACTCAATGCCGCAGGTACCAATGCCCGTTTGGGCAAAGGCGAATACATCGTCGCCGAAGCCGACGAGTCCGATGCGTCCTTCCTGCATCTGACCCCGATTATGTCCGTCGTCACCAATATCGACGAAGACCACATGGATACCTACGGACACAGCGTTGAAAAACTGCATCAAGCGTTTGTCGATTTCATCCACCGTATGCCTTTCTACGGCAAAGCGTTTTTGTGTATCGACAGCGAACATGTCCGCGCGATTTTGCCCAAAGTGAGCAAACCTTACGCCACTTACGGCTTAGACGATACCGCCGATATTTACGCGACCGACATCGAAAGCGTCGGCGCGCAAATGAAATTTACCGTTCATGTTCAAATGAAAGGACATGAACAAGCGCCGTTTGAAGTCGTGTTGAACATGCCTGGCAGACACAACGTCCTCAATGCCTTGGCAGCCATCGGCGTGGCTCTGGAAGTCGGCGCATCCGTCGAAGCGATTCAGCGCGGCTTGCTTGGTTTCGAAGGCGTCGGACGCCGTTTCCAAAAATACGGCGAAATCAAGTTGCCCAACGGCGGAACCGCGCTTTTGGTGGACGATTATGGACACCATCCTGTCGAAATGGCGGCGACCCTCTCCGCCGCACGCGGCGCGTATCCGGAAAAACGTTTGGTGCTTGCCTTCCAGCCGCACCGCTATACTCGCACACGCGATTTGTTTGAAGACTTTACCAAAGTCCTCAATACCGTTGATGCGCTGGTGTTGACCGAAGTTTATGCCGCAGGCGAAGAGCCGATTGCCGCAGCCGATTCCCGCGCCTTGGCGCGCGCCATCCGCGTATTGGGTAAACTTGAGCCGATTTACTGCGAAAACGTGGCCGACTTGCCCGAAATGCTGCTGAACGTTTTGCAGGATGGCGATGTCGTTCTGAATATGGGTGCCGGCAGCATTAACCGCGTTCCGTCTGCATTGGTGGAATTGTCGAAACAATCATAATAAACAGGCATATTGGCCTTTGAGGACAGATAGGTCGTCTGAACAATATTCAGACGGCCTGTATCAGTATTTAAGAAAGTGGAAATTATGCAGAATTTTGGCAAAGTGGCCGTGTTGATGGGTGGCTTCTCCAGCGAGCGCGAAGTTTCGCTGGACAGCGGCGCCGCTATTTTAGCTGCCTTGAAAAGCAAAGGCGTCGATGCCCATGCGTTCGACCCTAAAGAAACCCCGTTGTCTGAATTGAAAATACAAGGTTTTCAGACGGCCTTCAATATTCTGCACGGCACTTTCGGCGAAGATGGCGCGATTCAAGGCGCGTTGGAACTGATGGGTATTCCTTACACCGGCAGCGGCGTGGCCGCTTCCGCGCTGGGTATGGACAAATACCGCTGCAAACTGATTTGGCAGGCCGTGGGTTTGCCTGTTCCTGAGTTTGCTGTATTGCATGACGACAGCGACTTTGATGCTGTTGAAGAAAAATTGGGCCTGCCGATGTTTGTGAAACCTGCCGCAGAAGGCAGCAGCGTCGGCGTGGTAAAAGTAAAAGAAAAAGGCTGTCTGAAAAGCGTTTATGAAGAATTGAAACACTTGCAGGGCGAAATCATTGCCGAACGCTTTATCGGCGGTGGCGAGTATTCTTGCCCGGTATTGAACGGCAAAGGCTTGCCGAGCATTCATATTATTCCGGCTACTGAGTTTTACGACTACGAAGCCAAATATAACCGCGACGATACAGTTTATCAATGCCCGTCGGAAGATTTGAGCGAGGCGGAGGAAAACCTGATGCGCGAACTGGCCGTACGTGGCGCGCAGGCGATTGGTGCGGACGGTTGTTCGCGCGTGGACTTCCTAAAAGATACGGACGGTAAGCTGTATCTTTTGGAAATCAATACCTTGCCTGGCATGACCAGCCACAGTTTGGTGCCAAAATCTGCAGCCCATACCGGCGTAGATTTTGCTGATTTATGTATTGAGATTTTGAAGACCGCTCATGTGGGATGATGCAGGCGCACTGGGTCGGCTGACCCGCCGGCTATTGGTGCTGATGACCTTTCTACTGATAGGTTCGGGCATAGCTTGGCTTTACAATTCAAAATATTTCCCTGTGAAACAGATTGCCATTCAGGGTAAGCTGAAATATGCTTCCAACAAAGAATTGCAAACTGTTGCACGAGAGCATATCAGGGGTAATATGTTCCGCGCCGATATTGATTCGGCGCAGGCCGCTTTTCAGGAGTTGCCTTGGATTGACTCGGCAATGGTACGCCGCCGTTTTCCGGAAACAGTGGAAATTATCCTGACCGAGCGCGTACCGGTTGCGCATTGGCGCGCTGGCGGCTTGGTCGACAGTAAGGGCAATGTGTTTGCCGCAAGCCTGAAACAGGACCTGCCTATATTTGAAGGGCAGCAGGGGACAGGCAAAGACATGGTCAAACATTATGCGGACTTTTCCGGTATTTTGAGTCCGTTGAAACTGACCATCAAAGAATTGATCTACACGCCGCGGTCGGCATGGCTGCTTGTATTGAACAACGGCATTACCGTGCGCTTGGGGCGTGAAAACGAAATCAAACGTTTGCAGCAGTTTGCCCAGATTTGGCCATCGCTGCTGCGTAAAAAACAAAGTCGTATCGAGTATGTCGATATGCGTTATAAGGATGGTTTTTCAGTCCGTTACAGGCCGTCTGAAAACCCTTCCGACAGTGAATAGCCGATTAGACGTGAAGCAATCTTGTTTCAAAAATAATCAAACCGTCAGTCAGACAACATAGCGAACGAGCAATTATGGAACAACAACAAAATAAATATATTAGTGCCTTAGACATTGGTACGTCCAAGGTCATCGCCTTAATCGGCGAGATTCGGGAAGATAACGAAATCCACATTGTTGGCTTGGGTCAAAGCCCTTCACGCGGCCTGCGTGCAGGTATGGTGACCAATATTGACGCCACTGCGCAAGCCATTCGTCAGGCGGTAGAAGATGCCGAATTGATGGCAGATACCAAAATTTCCCACGTCGTCACCGGTATTGCCGGTAACCATATCCGCAGCCTGAATTCACAAGGCGTGGTCAAAATTAAAGATGGCGAAGTATCGCAAGCCGACATCGATCGTGCCATCGAAACGGCCAAAGCCATCAATATTCCGCCTGATCATAATATCTTGCATACCGTGGTTCAAGAGTACATCATCGACAACCAGCCAGGCGTGAAAGAGCCTATCGGCATGAGCGGCGTGCGTTTGGATACCCGTGTACACATCATTACCGGTGCGAACACTGCTTTGCAAAATATCCAAAAATGTATCCAACGCTGCGGCCTGCAAATGGATCAAATCATGCTTCAGCCTTTGGCAAGCGGTCACGCCGTTTTGACTGAAGACGAAAAAGATTTGGGCGTGTGCGTCATCGATATCGGTGGCGGTACAACCGACATCGCGGTTTATACCAATGGCGCAATCCGCCATACCGCGGTTATTCCCGTTGCCGGCGATTTGATTACCAAAGACTTGGCGCAAGCCTTGCGTACACCGCACAGTGCAGCCGAGTACATCAAAATCCATTACGGTGCCGCGATTCCGACTATGGACGGCTTGGATGAAATGATTGAAGTTCCTAGCGTTGGCGACCGTCAATCGCGTCAAATTTCACGCCGTGTATTGGCTGAAATCATCGGCCCACGCGTAGAAGAAATTTTGGAATTGACGCTGAACGAATTGCGCCGCTCCGGCTTCCCTGAAGAAGTGCTGACTTCAGGTATCGTTTTGACCGGTGGTGCTTCTATGTTGACCGGTATTGTTGAGTTGGCGGAAGAAGTATTCAACCTGCCGGCGCGTATCGGTGTTCCACAAGAAATGGGCGGCGTATCTGAGCGTATCCGCAATCCACGCTATTCAACCGCCATCGGTCTTTTGCAGGCGGCAAGAGGGGAGGAAGACGGTGCGCCGGTGACAGGTGCCATTGTGGTTCATGATCAGGCTGAAAAAATCAGTCTGTGGGCAAGAATAATGAAATTCGTTAAAGACAATTTCTGATAAAAGTTTTCAGGGCGGACTGTGTAGCAACCGTTTGTCCTGAATATTTAAGTGGAATTAAACGGTTTTAAATAATTGTCAAGTGGATAATTTAAAACTTGTATATTTTCTGTTAAAAAATGTAGTAAAAATATAACGCCGACAGCCGAATGGTAAGAAGATTTTTGCCAGTATCTGGATACTTCTTATATAATACGGATAATAAGTTATTTTTGAACCGTCCTTATAAAGCGGGGCGCGGAGGATTATTGAATGGAATTTGTTTACGACGTAGCAGAATCAGCAACGAGCCCTGCTGTTATTAAAGTTATCGGTTTGGGCGGCGGCGGCTGTAATGCCATTAATAACATGGTTGCCAACACTATTCATGGTGTTGAGTTCATCAGTGCCAATACCGATGCGCAATCATTGGCTAAAAACAATGCGGCTAAACGCATTCAATTGGGTACAAACCTAACTCGCGGTTTGGGTGCCGGTGCAAATCCTGAAATTGGTCGCGCCGCTGCTCAAGAAGATCGCGAAGCCATCGAAGATGCCATCCGCGGTGCAAACATGCTGTTCATCACTACCGGTATGGGTGGCGGCACAGGTACCGGCTCTGCTCCTGTCGTGGCTGAAATCGCTAAAGAAATGGGTATCCTGACCGTTGCGGTTGTAACCCGTCCGTTTGCTTATGAAGGCAAGCGCGTACATATCGCTCAAGCAGGTTTGGAACAGCTCAAAGAGCGCGTCGATTCCCTGATTATTATTCCGAATGACAAATTGATGACTGCCTTGGGCGAAGACGTGACCATGCGTGAAGCTTTCCGTGCAGCAGACAATGTACTGCGTGACGCAGTTGCCGGTATTTCCGAAGTGGTGACTTGCCCTAGCGACATGATCAACTTGGACTTCGCCGACGTGAAAACCGTGATGAGCAATCGCGGTATCGCCATGATGGGTTCAGGTTTCGCGCAAGGTATCGACCGTGCCCGTTTGGCTACCGATCAAGCTATCTCCAGCCCACTCTTGGATAACGTTACTTTGGATGGCGCACGCGGTGTATTGGTAAACATTACCACTGCTCCTGGCTGCCTGAAAATGTCTGAGTTCAACGAGATTATGCGTATAGTCAACCAAAATGCACACCCTGAAGTGGAATGCAAATTTGGTGCTGCCGAAGACGAGAGTATGAGCGAAGACGCTATCCGTATTACCATCATTGCTACTGGCTTGAAAGAAAACGGTACTGACAACCAACTGCGCGCTGCTGCCCGTACCCAACAATTGGTACGCGGTGCGGCAGAAGTGCCTCAAGCTCAAAGCCAAAGCAGTGCTGAAAGTTTGGTTCGTACCAACCGCAATATCCGTTCTATGAATCTGACTGCGGCTGATTTCAGCAACCAGTCTGTACTGGATGACTTTGAAATTCCGGCTATCTTGCGCCGTCAGCAACATACTTCTGATAAATAATCAGGATCATGCATGAAAAGACCTGCCTTAAAGGCGGGTCTTTTTTATTAGCAGAATAAACTTAAGGCCGTCTGAAAGTTTTCAGACGGCCTTAAGTTTTCAAATAAAGCAAATAACAAACTTACCCTTTATTTAGGATCTGTTTGTTTTCGCCCTCACGACGCAACTCTTTGGGCAAGACAAATACAATGCTTTCTTCTGCGCCTTCTCCTTCGCGTATGGTCTCATGTCCCCAATCTTGAATGGTTTGTAAGACTTCTCGAACCAAGACTTCGGGCGCAGATGCACCGGCAGTTACACCGACCTTGGTTTTGTTTTCAAACCATTCTTTTTTCAGATAGGAGGCATTATCGACCATATAGGCATCAACTCCGCGCAATGCGGCTACTTCTCGCAAGCGGTTGCTGTTGGAAGAGTTGGGCGAGCCGACAACAATTACGATATCGCATTCTTCAGCCAATTCTTTAACAGCAGTTTGGCGGTTGGTTGTGGCGTAGCAGATGTCTTCTTTGTGCGGATTGCGGATATTGGGAAAGCGTTGGTTTAAAGCTGCAATGATGTCTTTGGTTTCGTCTATCGATAAAGTGGTTTGGCTGACGTAGGCAAGTTTGTCAGGATTTTTGACGTTCAGTCCGGCTACATCTTCCACTGTCTCAACCAGAAACATTTTGCCCGGAGGTAATTGTCCCATCGTGCCTTCTACTTCGACGTGGCCTTTGTGGCCAATCATGATAATTTCGTAATCTTGCTCATCGAGGCGGGCTACTTCTTTATGGACTTTGGTTACCAGAGGGCAGGTGGCATCAAAAACGCGGAAACCACGTTGCGCCGCTTCTTCCTGTACGGCTTTAGATACGCCGTGAGCCGAGTAAATCAGTGTGGCACCCTTTGGGACATCCGCCAAGTTATCGACAAATACGGCACCTTTTGCCCGCAGATTGTCGACGACGAATTTGTTGTGAACGACCTCATGGCGGACGTAAATAGGCGCGCCGAATTCTTCGAGTGCACGTTCAACAATGCTGATGGCACGGTCAACACCGGCACAGAAGCCGCGGGGATTGGCAAGGATAATGGTTTTTTGAGTCATGTGTGTTCCGTTTTCAGACGGCCTTTGTGTCGTTTGAAGGTGTTTTTTTGTGCAGCAAACCGTCTATTACCAAGCAAACTGCGCCAACGCAGATAAAGCTGTCGGCAATGTTAAATGCAGGGTAGAACCAGTTTTGCCAATAGAAAAGCAGAAAATCGACAACGTGGCCGTGAATCAGACGGTCAACCACATTGCCAATCGCGCCGCCGATAATCATGGCAGCCCCTAGTTTGCCCCAGCGGCCAAACTCATCACGCAAAATGGCACGGGCTAAATACAAGCTGATAACGACGGCCAGACCTAAAAAGAAGAATTTCTGCCAGCCGCCTTGGTCGGCCAAAAAGCTGAATGCCGCGCCTGGATTATAGGCAAGGGTCAGGTCAAAGAAGCCTGGAATGATATTGAGGCGTTCGCCTTCGGTAAAGTGTTTCAAGATTTCCCATTTGCTCAGTTGGTCAAGAATGATGGCAACGAGGGAAAGTAAGAAAAAGGGAATTTTTGCAGAAGAGGATGAACTCATGTTTTCAGACGGCTTATGTAACAAAGGGTTTATTTTACCTGAAAGCAGGCTGGAAGTGTTTACGATGGCATTGACGTCAAGGCCGTCTGAAAATAGAAACGCCGCCACTTGAATGTATCAAAGGGCGGCGTGGTAAGCATGTGCGGGTTTATTGGTTTTTAAGCAATGGGAAGCCCAGTTTCTCGCGACTTTCAACGAATTTTTGAGCAACGATGCGGCTCAGTGCACGAATGCGGCCGATGTAGGTTGCGCGTTCGGTAACAGAAATGGCGCCGCGTGCATCCAAGAGGTTGAACGTATGGCCGGCTTTGAGTACAAGCTCGTAAGCAGGCAGGGCAAGACTGGTGTCTTCAACTGCAAGTAGGCGTTTGGCTTGTTCTTCATAGTCGTTGAATTGGCGCAAGAGCCAATCGGCATCGCTGTATTCGAAATTGTAGGTGGATTGTTCGACTTCGTTTTGATGATAAACGTCGCCGTAAGTGACGATGTTGCCATCAAGAGTTTTTGCCCAAACGAGGTCGTACACATTTTCCACGCCTTGCAGATACATGGCAAGGCGCTCGATACCGTAGGTGATTTCGCCGAGTACAGGGGAGCAGTCGATACCGCCGACTTGTTGGAAGTAGGTGAATTGGGTTACTTCCATGCCGTTGAGCCAAACTTCCCAGCCCAAGCCCCAAGCGCCGAGCGTAGGGTTTTCCCAGTCGTCTTCGACAAAACGGATGTCGTGTACTTTAGGGTCGATACCCAATTCGCGCAGGGAGTCGAGATAGAGGTCTTGAATATTGGCTGGTGCAGGTTTGAGCGCAACTTGGAATTGATAGTAGTGTTGTAGGCGGTTGGGGTTGTCGCCATAGCGGCCGTCTTTGGGGCGGCGGCTGGGTTGAACGTAAGCGGCAAACCAAGGCTCTGGGCCTAACGCGCGCAGGCAGGTGGCTGGATGCGAAGTACCGGCACCGACTTCCATATCGAAAGGTTGGATAACGGTACAGCCTTTGTCTGCCCAGTAGTTTTGTAATTTGAAAATAATTTGTTGGAAGGTGAGCATGGTGGATGGAATAGATTGGAATAAAGAGGGTATTTTACTGTTTTGAGCCTGTTTTGGATAGGCTGAAGGAAGCAGCGCAGTTTATTTGCCGTCCAACAGGTCTGAAAAGGGGTCGTCTTCCGAAGAAACGGTGTATTTTTCTTGTGCCCATTCGCCTAAATCAATGAGTTTGCACCGTTT
The DNA here is from genome assembly GCF_005221305.1 of Neisseria subflava. Lineage (NCBI taxonomy): Bacteria > Pseudomonadati > Pseudomonadota > Betaproteobacteria > Neisseriales > Neisseriaceae > Neisseria > Neisseria subflava. Next base: position 1,514,003 of record NZ_CP039887.1, on the reverse strand, counting down.
GCTGCAGAAAGGGCGGTAGGGGCTGTCGGTGTTCCAAACAACTTCTTTGTGGCAGGTCGGACATTTTACAACAGGAGCGGTCATGCAGTTTCTTTCAGTGATTGTGCAATGGATTGATAGTATTGATGCAAGCGGGCAACCTTGATTTTTGCTTCTTCCATGTTATGGGTATTGTCCAATACATCGTCGGCATGCAGCAGTCTGTCACATCGAGAAGCTTGGGTAGCCATGATTTGACGCGTTTGTTCTTTTGAAAAACCATTGCGTTGATGTACGCGTTCGATTTGGACGGACTCTGGAACATCTACAACCAAAATGCGGTCAGTCTCCGCTTTAAATGCCGGATTCTCAATCAAAAGCGGTACATCGACAATGCCGTAGGCGGATGAGGCAAGTTGTTGTTTCTGCTGCTGTATTTTGTTTAAGATTAATGGCAGAAGCAGGTTTTCCAGTTGTTTTTTGGATTGAGGCCGTCTGAAAACTTCTTCCCGTAAAGCCATACGATTCAGACGGCCTTCACTGTCAAAAACCTCATCGCCGAAAAGCTGGCGGATGGCAGGAAGGGCTTCACCGTTTTCAGCGGTCAGTGAACGGCTGATGGCATCGGCATCGATAATGGGTGCGCCAAGTTCGGCAAACATTTGGGCAATAGATGATTTACCGCTACCGATACCGCCGGTCAAGCCTATCCATAATGTCATTATCGGAATCCTGATTGTACGAGCCACCATTGTACCAGTTGGGTAATAGGTGCATTGGCAACCAAAATAATCCATCCTGCTACAGCAAGGCTGGGACCAAAAGCAAAATATTGACCTTTACCGACGCGGGCAATGAGTGCGCCCACCAGTCCGACTAAGGCAGCCATGAAGATCAGAACAGGCAAGATATCTACGCCCAGCCATGCCCCGAGCGCGGCCAAAAGTTTGAAGTCGCCATTGCCCATGCCGATTTTACCGGTCAGAAGTTTATAGACGGCGCATAAAGTATAAAGGCTCATATAGCCTGCGATTGCGCCTAAAACGGCTGAATGCAGGGGTACGAATGTGTCATTCAGATTAAACAGCAGGCCGATCCAGATTAGGGGCTGAGTCAGGCTGTCGGGTAAATATTGTGTATCGGCATCAATAAAGGTCAGCGCAATCAATATGGCAGTCAAAATTAATCCGCCAATAGTTGTACATGACCAGCCGTATTGCCACGCGACAATACCGAATAAGACACTTGTCAGCAGCTCAATCAGCGGATAGCGTATGCCGATAGCGGTTTTGCAGGAGTGGCATTTCCCGCCCAGTAAAACATAGCTGAGGATGGGGATGTTTTGCCAAGGTTTGACTGGGTTTTTGCATTTTGGGCAGCGTGAATTCGGTTTGCACAGATTAAATGGCTGTTTTTCTTCATCTGTCAGCTTGATGCCCAAATGCTCTTTAGAAAATTGTGTCCATTCGCGTTCCATCATTATCGGCGTGCGATAAATGACAACGTTTAGAAAGCTGCCAATCAGCAATCCTAAAATAACGGCTAAAGGAATGGCGAATGGCGCAAGAACGGAGAGGGCGTCGATGGCAGAGTAAATACTATCAAGCATATCAACCTACGACATTACCCAAGTTAAACAGCGGCAGATACATGGCAATCAGCAAGATACCGATGAGCGAACCCAATACCACCATGATGATAGACTCCATCAAGTGAGACAATCGGGAGACGGAGTTGTCTACTTCATCTTCGTAGAATTCGGCAGCTTTGTTCAGCATATCGTCCAAAGAGCCTGACTCTTCGCCGATGGCCGCCATTTGGATCACCATATTGGGGAACATATCCGTACTTTGCATACTGGATGTCAGCGACAGACCTTGGGTTACCTTGGCGCGGATGTCTTGAGTGGCTTCTTCATAGAGAATATTGCCGGATGCGCCTGCAACTGAATCTAATACTTCCACCAAAGGAACGCCGGCTGCGAAGAGGGTGGAAGTCGTACGCGCCCAACGGGCAATGGTTGCTTTACGGACGATGGCGCCAAAAACAGGGAGTCTCAAAATCAGAGCATCGATTCGTTTTTGGAAGGTAGGCGATTTTTCATGGAGTTTGTACAGGCCGAAGGCGGAAACAATCAAAAGGATGATCATAATCCAGCCATAGTCGACGAATAAATCGGACAAGCTCATGACGAGTTGGGTAAGGCTTGGCAGCTCTGCCCCCATATTGGCATAAACTTCTTTAAAGGCAGGCAGTACAAACATCATCATAATGAAGATAAGCGCAATTGCCACCACGATAATGGCAATCGGGTAGGTCAGTGCGGTTTTAACCTTTTTCTTAATGGCTTGCGTTTTTTCTTTATAGACAGCCAGTTTGTCCAATAGGCTTTCCAGTACGCCGCCGGACTCGCCTGCGCTAACCAGATTACAATAAAAGCGGTCGAAATATTTTGGATATTTGGAGAACGATTTACCCAATGCGCTACCTTGTTCGACATCGGAGCGAACCTGCATCAGCATTTCGGTCATGCTCGGATTGGAGTGGCCGCGCGCAACGATTTCAAAAGCCTGCATCAGCGGTAAGCCTGCCTTCATCATCGTTGCCAGTTGGCGGGTGAACACTGTAATGTCTTCTTGGGTAATACGGCGTTTGCGTGCGGTTTTAACTTTGCTGATACGCAAAGGACGAATGCCTCTGCGTTGGAGTTTCTTGCGTGCTTCTTCTTCGTCTTTGGCAACTACTTCACCATGGACAAGACGTTCGGTCTCGGTATTTTTTCCTTCAAAAGTAAAACGCTTGCCTTTGCTTCTTGAGCCGAACAGACTTCTTTTTTGCTCTGCTTGAGCCATGTGTTATCCCTTGTTAGTAAGAAATAAAGCGGACTGTTTCCCCGTGCCGCTTTATTTTAATTTTCGAAAATATGGCAGTTTAGTCATTGGTATGAGCAGTCACTTCTTCCAACGAGGTCAGGCCTTGCATGACTTTCATGAGGCCGGCGCGACGCAAGTCTACCATGCCTTCCTGATAGGCCATGTTCATGATATCAACTTCTGTACCGTTGTTCATAATGACTTTTTGCATTTCATCGCTGACCGGCATGACTTCATAAATACCGACGCGGCCTTTAAAGCCTTTGCCGCGGCAGCTGTCGCAGCCAACCGGGCGGTAGAGTTTCCAATCTTGAGCCAAGTCCGTATCGGTAAAGCCGGCTTTTTTCAATGCCGGAACCGGAGGGCGTTCAACTTCGCGTTTGCAGTTTGGACACAGTCTGCGCAACAGCCTTTGCGCCATAATCAGGCTGACCGAGCTGGCGATATTGAAAGGCGCTACGCCCATGTTCAAAAGGCGGGACAGCGTGGCCGGTGCATTATTGGTATGCAGGGTCGAGAAAACCATGTGGCCGGTTTGGGCGGCTTTAATGGCGATGTCGGCGGTTTCCAAGTCTCGGATCTCACCGACCATAATAATATCAGGATCTTGGCGCAAGAAGGATCGGAGTGCGGCAGCAAAGGTCAGACCTTGTTTCTCATTGACGTTGACTTGGTTGACGCCCGGCAGGTTAATCTCGGCCGGATCCTCGGCCGTCGAAATGTTCACATCTTCCGTGTTCAAAATACTCAGGCAGGTATAGAGTGAAACGGTTTTGCCCGAACCTGTCGGACCGGTAACCAACACCATGCCGTAAGGGCGGTTGATGGCCTCAAGCAGCATTTCTTTTTGGAAAGGCTCTAAGCCGAGCTGGTCGATATTGAGCGATGTACCATCGGAATTTAGGATACGCATTACCACTTTTTCGCCAAACAACGTCGGCAATGTGCTGACACGGAAGTCAATCGGACGGCCGTGTTTATGGAAGGCAATTTGAATTCTGCCGTCTTGCGGAATACGTTTTTCGGAAATATCCAAACGCGCCATCACTTTGATGCGCGATGCCAACTGGCCGCGCACGGCGACAGGAGGCTGTACGACTTCACGCAATTGTCCGTCCACGCGGAAACGAACGCGCGCCATTTGCTCGTAGAATTCAAAGTGGATATCCGATGCGCCCGCGTTCAGGGCATCGGATAAGGTTTTATGGATGAAGCGGGGGATTGGACCATCTTCAGCTTCTTCATTGTCGATATAAAGCGATTGCGATTGCTGCGTTGCTTCATGTTCGTCGTTGATTTCTTTCAGAATGGTGGTCGAACGTTGACCTAGCCATTCCAGCAATGAGCTGAGCTGGTCGTCTGGAACTACTACCAAGTCGACACTTAAACCTGAAGCAAAAGCAATTTTTTGAAATTTTTGGATTTGGGTCGGATCGGATACGGCGAAATAAACCTTGCGTCCGCGTTTGAAAATCGGAATGCAACGGTTTTGCACCATTTGCTCTTCCGTCAGAATGTCGCTGACTACATTATTGCGCGGGTAGTAGCGCAAATCCAAAAGGGGATAGCTGAATACGCGCGCAACCAACTCTCCCAAAGCTTTAGGGGAGATGATGCCGTCTGAAAACAGGTTGGGCAGGATTTCTTTGCCCGATTGTAAAAGGCTGTTGTAATGTTCCGCTTGTTGATTTGAGATGGTCTGGCTTTGAACCAAAACACGCAATAATCCGACACTCATTTTATTTTCCGTTTCTTGTGCAGTTTTCCCTTTAATTTAGAGGAAAGCCGTATTATTTTATCATTATTATGATTAAAGCATATGTTTAATTATGCAAATCTGCTTAAGTTGCAAAGACATGCTTCTGCTTTAATTGTATTTTTATTTCAGACGGCCATTATAAAGCAAGGAGAATAGGCGTTAAACTCGATATTTTTGGATTATGATGAAAAAACAACAATTTTGTCGTATGAATCCAATCAATAACGAAATTATATTTCATGTTGCTATTACTTGTTTGGAGATGGCAGAAAAGGTTGTTTTGATGGACAGACGGTTGGAATTTGAAATATGAAAAGGCCATCTGAAACTGAGCAATCAGGTTTCAGACGGCCTTTTAGCTATTTAAATCCGATAGGATTGATTAGGCTTTGTTTTTCAACCGTCCATGCAACTCCTGCACACTGTACACGCCCAAGTGGTCGCGGCTTTTTGCGCCTTCGCTCATGGCTTCGCCGCCGGCGATGGTGGTGTATTGCGGCACGCGTTGGGTGAGGGAGGTGCGGCGGATGCTGTGGCTGTCGGCGATGGATTGTGCCGAGCTGCTGACGGTGTTGACCACCAGCGCGATTTCGCCGTTTTTAATCGCATCCACGATGTGCGGGCGGCCTTCCTGTACTTTGTTCACCGCCTGCACGATGATGCCGTGCTCTTTCAGGTATTCGGCGGTGCCACGTGTGGCGCAGACGCCGTAACCTAAGGCTTGGAAGTTTTGCGCGGTTTTGACGATGAGCGGTTTGTCTTCGTCGCGCACGGCGAGGAAGATTTTGCCGGTCGGGTTCAGGCGTTCGCCTGCGCCGAGTTGGGCTTTGTAGTAGGCTTCGCCGAAGCTCGCGCCCACGCCCATCACTTCGCCGGTGGAGCGCATTTCCGGGCCGAGGATGGTGTCCACGCCGGGGAATTTGATGAAGGGGAACACGGCTTCTTTAACGGCATAGAAATCGGGAACAACTTCTTTTTCCACGCCTTGCTCTTGCAGGGAAATGCCCGCCATGCAGCGTGCGCCGACTTTGGCGAGCGGCACGCCGGTGGCTTTGGAGACGAAGGGGACGGTACGGCTGGCGCGCGGGTTCACTTCCAACACGAACACCACGCCGTCCTGCACGGCAAACTGTACGTTCATCAGGCCGACCACACCCAGCGCGTAGGCCATGGCTTTGGTTTGGCGGCGGATTTCGTCTTGGATTTCTTCGCTGAGCGAGTAAGGCGGCAGCGAGCAGCCGGAGTCGCCGGAGTGGATGCCTGCCTGCTCGACGTGCTGCATGATGCCGCCGATAACGACGTCTTTGCCGTCTGAAACGCAGTCTACATCGACTTCAATCGCGTTGTTCAGGAAGAAGTCGAGCAACACGGGGCTGTCTTCGGAAACTTGCACGGCTTCGCGCATGTATTTTTGCAGCTCTTCGGCGGAGTGGACGACCTGCATGGCGCGGCCGCCGAGGACGTAAGACGGGCGCACGACCAGCGGATAGCCGATTTCTTCGGCTTTGACGAGCGCTTCTTCTTCGTTGTGGGCGATGCGGTTGGGCGGTTGGCGCAGGCCTAAGTCGTTCAACACTTTTTGGAAGCGTTCGCGGTCTTCGGCGGCGTCGATGCTGTCGGCGGATGTGCCGATGATGTTCACGCCGTTTTCAACCAGCGCGTTGGCGAGTTTGAGCGGGGTTTGACCGCCGTAATGCACAATCACGCCCCACGGGTTTTCGGTGCGGACGATTTCCAACACGTCTTCCAGCGTAAGCGGCTCGAAATACAGGCGGTCGCTGGTGTCGAAGTCGGTGGACACGGTTTCGGGGTTACAGTTGACCATGATGGTTTCAAAGCCCGATTCGCGCAGGGCGAGCGCGGCGTGAACGCAGCAGTAGTCAAACTCGATGCCCTGACCGATACGGTTCGGGCCGCCGCCGAGAATCATCACTTTTTTACGCTCGGAAGGGCGCGCTTCGCATTCCTCTTCGTAAGTGGAATAGAGGTAAGCGGTTTCGGTGGCGAATTCGGCAGCGCAGGTATCGACGCGTTTATAGACGGGATGCAGGTTCAGCGCGTAGCGGTGTTCGCGCACTTCTTTTTCTTTTACGCCCAAAAGCTGCGCGATACGTTTGTCGGAGAAGCCTTTGCGTTTCAAACGGCGTAGGGCGGCGAAATCCAAATCTTGCAGGCAGCCTGCACTTACCTGCTGCTCTTCTTTCACCAAGTCTGCGATTTGCGCCAAGAACCAAGGATCGATGGCGCAGATTTCGTGGATTTCTTCCAGCGTGAAGCCCGCGCGGAACGCGTCTGCCACAAACAGCATACGCTCAGGACCGGGGTTCGCCAGTTCGCGGCGAATTTCCGCTTTGTCTTCGCTGCGCGGATTGAAGCCGCACAAGCCAGTTTCCAAGCCGCGCAAGGCTTTTTGGAAGCTTTCCTGAATGGTGCGGCCCATCGCCATCACTTCGCCCACCGATTTCATCTGCGTGGTCAGGCGGTCGTCTGCGGCAGGGAATTTTTCAAACGCAAAACGCGGGATTTTGGTTACGACATAGTCGATGGAAGGCTCGAACGACGCAGGAGTACGGCCGCCTGTAATGTCGTTGCGCAACTCGTCCAGCGTAAAGCCGACAGCCAGTTTCGCCGCCACTTTCGCAATCGGGAAGCCCGTCGCTTTGGAAGCCAGCGCAGACGAACGGCTCACGCGCGGGTTCATCTCAATCACAATCATCTCGCCGTTTTCAGGGTTCACCGCAAACTGCACGTTCGAGCCGCCCGTGTCCACGCCGATTTCGCGCAATACCGCTAAGCTTGCATTGCGCATGATTTGGTATTCTTTGTCCGTCAGCGTTTGCGCCGGCGCAACCGTAATCGAGTCGCCCGTATGCACGCCCATCGGGTCGAAGTTTTCAATCGAGCAGATGATGATGCAGTTGTCGGCCTTATCGCGCACCACTTCCATTTCGTACTCTTTCCAGCCGAGAACGGACTGCTCAATCAGCAGCTCATGCGTGGGCGACGCATCGAAACCGCGTTCGCAAATCGCCAAAAACTCGTCTTTATTGTAGGCAATACCGCCGCCCGAACCGCCCATGGTGAAAGACGGACGAATCAGCGTCGGGAAGCCGACCTGTTCTTGCGCCGCCAAGGCTTCGTTCATCGTGTGGCAGACAAAAGATTTCGGGCAGGAGAGACCGATTTTTTCCATCGCTTCCTTAAAGCGGCCACGGTCTTCCGCCTTGTCGATGGCGTCTTCCGTCGCGCCGATCAGCTCAACATTGTATTTCGCCAGCACGCCGTTGCGCGCCAAATCCAGCGCACAGTTCAGCGCGGTCTGGCCGCCCATCGTGGGCAGAATCGCATCGGGCCGCTCCTTGGCGATAATCTTCTCCACCGTCTGCCACATAATCGGCTCGATGTAGGTAACATCCGCCATTTCAGGGTCGGTCATAATCGTGGCGGGGTTGGAATTCACCAGAATGACTTTATAGCCTTCTTCACGCAAAGCCTTACAGGCCTGTGCGCCGGAATAGTCAAATTCGCAGGCCTGACCGATAACGATAGGGCCGGCGCCGATGATAAGGATGGATTTTAGGTCGGTACGTTTGGGCATGGGGTGGGTCTCTTTAGGTTGGTTATTCAATATTTATAAGTGGTTTCAATCCGATAAATATATTCTTTGTCGTCAATCCAAACTGTAAACAATTCGTTTGGCTGTATTTTTTTCTCGCCTAAATTAGTATGCCAAATTTCAGTATCGCAGGAACCAAAATTAAATTCACTGGCATCTTTATCTAAAATGAAAGGATAAGTATTTTGTGCTTGTTTATGTTCTCCAAACCATCGTCCTTCAATAATTTTATTATTTTCTAATGCAGTCAGAATAATAAATTTATCTTCATTTTGAGGGCTGGCATTATCCAGCCAAACAGCAGTAATTCTTGAAAATTCCATTTCTCTATCCACAAATATTGAATGACAGAAAGCAAGCGTAGGTTGGGTTGAAAACCCAACACAAACCGCTTAATCATCTAAAAACGTTGGGGTTGGCAACCCAACCTACCTTTGGGGTGTCTGAAATTGATTCTCCATTTTCCCTGCAATCTCAACCCACCGCGTGCGTGCCTTGCGGAACACACCCTACCGATGGGTTCAAAGGCCATCTGAAAAAACGCTTGCGGCGTTTGCTCCACCTGCCTTGCGATAAAGGCTACCTGAAAAATTCCTGCCGTTGATATTTCGGGCATTCTTTTTCAGACGACCTTTTACGTTTTTATTTTGCACATGCCGTCTGAAAACTTCCTTAAAAGCTGGTGAAGAATGTAATCAAGCCCAAAATGATACCGGGGGCGTTTGCCAGCATGACGGGGTAGTCGCGTTTTTCTTTCAAAAAGCCGTAGGCAACCCATAATGTGCAGTTGATGGCGGCGACGAGGGGTTGCAGCGGCGAGCCGGGGTTGCCCGCGAGGTTGTTTTGGATTTGCGGGATATAGGAAACGTACATACCTACGGCGGTCAGGGTGGCGACGACGGAGAGTACGCGCATTTGTTTTTCAGTCATGCTTTTCCTTTCTGATTTGAGGGGTTGGTTTTTCAGACGACGTTTTGTGTTGAGGGGTCGTCTGAATTTTTGTTTTTTATGTTTTGATTTTTATCGGGTTTCAGACGACCTTTGTTGAGTTGAGAGGTCGTCTGAAAAGGCGGTTTATTGTTTTGCCGCTTTCATATTGTCAATGAATTTGTCAAACAGATAGCCGACATCCTGCGGGCCGGGGCTGGCTTCGGGGTGGCCTTGGAAGCAGAACACGGGTTTGTCGGTCAGCTCGATGCCTTGCAAGGTATTGTCGAACAAGGATTTGTGGGTAATGCGTGCGTTGGCGGGCAGGGTGTCGGCATCGACGGCGAAGCCGTGGTTTTGGCTGGTAATGACGACTTTGCCGCTATCCAAATCTTGCACAGGGTGGTTTGCGCCGTGATGGCTGAAGCGCATTTTCAGGGTTTTTGCGCCGATGGCGAGGCTGATGAGCTGGTGTCCCAAGCAAATGCCGAAAATCGGTTTGCCGCTTTCCATCAGTTTTTGTACGGCTTCGATGGCGTAGGTGCAAGGCTCGGGGTCGCCGGGACCGTTGGATAGAAATACGCCGTCAGGATTGAGTGCCAATACGTCTTCCGCGCCGGTTTGCGCCGGAACGACGGTCAGGCGGCAGCCGCGTGCGGCGAGCATACGCAGGATGTTGGTTTTTACGCCGAAATCGTAGGCGACAACGTGGTAAGGCTGTTCGGCAGGGGTAACGAAACCTTTGCCCAATTCCCATTCGCCTTCGGTCCATTCGTAAGTTTCTGTGCAGGAAACTTCTTTTGCCAAGTCTTTGCCGACCATGCTGCCGAATGCGGCGATGAGTTCTTGTGCTTTTTCAACGGTGGCATTTGCACCGGTCAGAATCGCGCCGCCTTGTGCGCCTTTTTCGCGCAGCAGCGTGGTCAGGCGGCGGGTGTCGATGTCGGCGATGGCGACGGTTTTATTGCGTACCAAATAGTCGTGCAGGCTTTCGGAGGCACGGAAGTTGCTGTGCAAGAGCGGCAGGTCGCGGATAATCAAACCTGCGGCGTAAACGCTGCGGCTTTCTTCATCTTCGGCGTTGGTACCGGTATTGCCGATGTGTGGATAGGTAAGGGTAACGATTTGTTTGCAGTAGGAAGGGTCGGTCAGGATTTCCTGATAGCCGGTCATGGAAGTGTTGAACACGACTTCGCCAGAAGTCGAACCTTCGTAACCGATTGATGTGCCGTGAAATACGCTGCCGTCAGCGAGAACGAGAAGAGCCGGAGTGGTCATGATGGAATCCTGTTTGCCTGATGATGGTCGGTTCGAAAAAAATGGGTCAGGCCGTCTGAAAAATAAAAATTGTTTACAAAAAAGACAGCCTTCGGAAATCTCGGCTAAAAAAAAACACGCTCCGCAGCTTTGATTTTGCTGTGTAACGTGCTTTTTCAGACATAGCTGCCTATGCCGTAGAAGCAATGCATTCTACGTCAAAAAGCCATATCGTTCAAGCTGTGTTTTGGCAACGGATTTTCCCTTTACAATCATGAAGTCTGTTTCATTTTCGCCATTGTTCGCCACATTAGACAAAAAAACAGCCCGAACCCCACATAAATGACATCGTAAATGTTAGAATCGCATTCCGAGAAAATAAAAACAACGTCATCATCCGTTAACCGACGATTTTATGAAAAAAGAACGCATTATGAAAAACAAATCTTCACGTTGCCCCGGCTCCATCCGTCCGATGATTTACAACATCGCCTCCGCGCTCGCCTTGATGAGCGGGGTGGCAAATGCCGCAGCAGGCGAGTTCGCCAAAGTCCCACTGTATCTGCAAACTGAATCTAAAATTAATAAACAGCCCGAAGTTAAACACAACATTATGCTGTTTATTGATGATTCAGGTAGTATGGATGAATATATTGGCAGTAAAACCCGTATTCAGATTACAAAGGATGCGTTAAGTAAAGTTTTGGAGGAACATGGTAGTACATTTAACTGGGCATTGCAGACTTTAAATAATAGCGGTGGGAGCGATACTCCTGATGACAAAGGATTTACCATGCCGGCAACTGAGATTGCCAAGAGGGTAAAAAGTATTAAGGCCAAAGGAGGTACGCCGACTACCTCGCGTTATTTCGAGTTGGTCAGTCAAATTGTGATGCCGAATGTGAAATACCGTTGCCAGAAATCATATGTGGTTTTGATGTCTGACGGTGATGCCAATTTGAGCTGTGGTTTGGATAATACAGGATACAAATGGCCTAAGTCTGATTTTAAATATGGGGATTTAAGCCGCTATTCGGATTATTATCGACGAAATATTTCTCTGGAAGAACCAAAGTATAGAGAAGCATATAATTATTTTGGGTATAGGCAGGCGGGTTCTTGTCAGAAGCGGGAATTGGGGGCATATGATACCTCTTGGGATATAGATGATGGCTTAGCTTTCTTCAGTAAAAAACTTGCAGAGCAGGATTTTAAAACCGACGGAACGGATGCTGCAGGTAAAAGCTGGAACGGCGATCCTAAAGATCCTGCGGATTACAGCAAACAACTGGTGCAGACCTTTACCGTAGGCTTCGGGCAAGGTATTTCGCCCTCAGGAAAGAGGTATTTGCAGCTGGCTGCCAGCCGCCCCGAGTATTATTATGAGGCAGATAAACCCGAAAGTTTGTCGAAGGTATTTAACGACATTGTAGAGCAGATTAAATCTGGCACGAAAAATGTGGGTTACGACGATGTTGGTGCGACCGCGCCTGCAACGACCAGCAGCAGCCTGCCTGAGATGTCGGCAGTTATCGGTTTGAAAACAAACTCTTGGAGTAGCCAGATTATTTTCCAAAGATTAGGGAAGGATGGTCGTCGTAGTGAAGAATTGAAGCTGTACCCGTCGTTTGCAAACCGTAAAACCCTGATTAATACGGGTTCAAGTACTTATTTTATTAATAATATTCCCAATAATACTTTAAACAATGCCTATTTTGATATTGCAGATGCAGCTAATGGTAAAAATTCGGATGAATGGCGTGATTTGCTGAATTGGACGGGGCGTATCGGTGATGATAAATCAATACAAGATAAATCAAAAAACACACCGTACAGTCAAGTTTACCGTATTCGGGAAGGTGATCAGCGTGATTTGGGCGATATTTTGGACGGTTCGGTTGCTGCTGTCGGTAAGGACAAGTATAAAGTTGGCAACGATACGATCAAGCGTCAGAAATATATGGTTGCGGCTGCGAATGACGGCATGGTGCATTTGTTCCAAACCTCGTCAGATGCAAATCATCCGTATGAACTGAAAGTCAGCTACATCCCTTCGACAATGGAGCGGGATGTCGCAGATGGTAATAATGTGAAGACGGTTACTTTGGCAAAAGTTTTGAAAAATATTGCCAAAGACAGCTATACGTCGTCTATTACCAATCATGAATATATGGTTAACGGCGGATTTACCTTGCGTCAGACTTCTGAAAATGATACTCAGCGCGTATTTATGTTTGGTGCGATGGGTCAGGGTGGTCGTGGTGCCTATGCCCTGAATATCGGCGGTAATGTAGATAAAGCTACCAAAACAGGTTTGGATGTCACTGATACCGAGTGGAATAAAACAGTTCCATTGTTTGAAACCATCAAAGGTGAGAAAAACACATTGGGCTATACCATTGGTACGCCGCAAATTGGGCGTGTCTCGGTCAGCAGACCTGCCGATAACGGACGTGTAGATATAAAAGAAAACATTCGCTATGCAGGTTTTCTTGCCAGCGGTTATCGTGTTGAAGATAAAGCCGATACGAAAAATGAAACAGCATTGTATGTATATGAAATGCTAGGTAAGGAAGTTGGTACAGGCGATAAGCGTGGTAACGGTACAGGTAAAGCACCGGGCGATTTGTTGAAAAAAATCGAAGTTCAAGACGGTGTAGGCGGTCTGTCCACGCCGACCCTTGTGGACACTGATTTTGATGGTGTAATTGATGTTGCGTATGCGGGCGACCGTGGAGGCAATATGTATCGTTTTGACCTGCGCGGCGAAAAACCGGACAACTGGAAGGTTGTTAAAATCTTTACGGGTTCACCCAGCAAACCGATTACCTCCGCACCTGCCGTTTCACGCCGCAGAGCAAACGAATATGTCGTGATTTTCGGTACGGGCAGTGAGATTTATCAAAATGATCTGACCAATAAAGACAAGCAATCTATTTACGGTATTTATGAAGATTTGACACCGAATCAGACCGTAACCGCTGCTTCCGAAAGTGATTTGCAGCAACAAGAGTTTCGTCCTGAAGAAAAAGGAAAAGAAGGCTATATTTATCTAACTAACAACCAGGTTGCCAAAACCCAAAAAGGTTGGAAAATCGATTTGCGTGATGGTGAACGGGTAAACGTCAAACCGACTATGATCTTGCGTACTGCTGTTGTGACTGTGCGTCGCTATGATTCTGTTACAGAGGAAAAATCTGCAGGTGCCGATGTTTGTTTACCAGCAAGTACGAGCGTGAAAACTGCAGCAAAAACTTCGTTCATTGGTGTGAATGCTGATAATGGAGGTGCATTGAACGCACGCAGCGCGCGTTTTACGCCTGATACCGTTATTCGGAAGCTGGACGGCTTTGGTATGCAATACGCCAATGGTTTGACTCAGGATGGGGTTATCAACTTTACCTTCCTCAATCCGAGCAAATTGGATGATTCCCCTGTGACCGCAGACGGGGATTCAGGTGGTACGGGTACGGATAAAGAGCTTTCTGTTACGTCGAGTACGCCAAATAACAAATGCTTCTCCAATAAAGTAACCCGCAGCCTACTGTTAAATAAGGGTGAGTCTCTGGCAGTTGAGGGTGGTCGTATCTGTGGTTTGAAACGTATCAGCTGGCGCGAGCTGTTTTTCTGATTGGTTCGTGCAAACGAATGAAGACCAAGAGGTCGTCTGAAGCTTGGAAACAGGTTTTCAGACGACCTTTGTTTTATAGTGGATTAACTTTAAACCAGTACGGTATTGCCTCGCCTTGCCATACTATCTGAGACCTTTGCAAAAAAGCCTTTCCCCCAACAGCCGAAACCCAAACACAGATTTTCGGCTGTTTCCCTCCCCAAATCACTCCTGATTTTACCCAAATGCCCCCTTAATCCCCCTTGGATACCTGATTAATCAGGCATCCGGCCGCCTTTTAGGCGGCAACAGGCACACTTAGCCTGTTGGCCGCTTTCAATAGGTTCAAACACATCGCCTTCAGATGGCTTTGCGCACTCACTTTAATCAGCCCGAAATAGGCTGCCCGGGCGTAGCGGAATTTACGGTGCAGCGTACCGAAGCTTTGTTCGACCACATAACGGGTTTTCGACAAATATCGGTTACGTTTGGTTTGCGCTTCCGTCAGCGGACGGTTGCGGTGGGCTTTGCGCATAATGCCGTCTAACAACCGATGGTCTTCCAGATGTTGCCGGTTTTCCGCGCTGTCATAGCCTTTATCGGCATAGACGGTCGTACCTTCGGCTATCCCTTCCAGCAAAGGTGACAGGTGGTTGCACTCATGGGTATTGGCGGGGGTGATGTGCAGTTTCTCGATATAGCCTTCTGCATCGGTACGGGTATGTTGTTTGTAACCGAGTCTGTAGAGGCCGTTTTTCTTTATCCAACGAGCATCGCTGTCTTTACTCGGTGTGGTTTGGCCGCTGACTTGTCCTTCTTCATCGACTTCTATGGCCTGGCGCTGTTTACTGCCGGCGGTCTGAATAATGGTGGCGTCAATGACGGCGGCGGATGCTTTCTCTACTTTTAAGCCTTTTTCGGTCAGTTGGCAGTTGATCAGTTCCAATAATTCGGACAGGGTGTCGTCTTGCGCCAGCCAGTTGCGGTAGCGGCATAAGGTGCTGTAATCGGGGATGCCCAGTTCGTCAAAACGGTAAAACAGGTTGAAATCGATGCGGGTGATGAGGCTGTGCTCGAGTTCGGGATCGGAGAGGCTGTGCCATTGTCCGAGCAGGACGGCTTTGAACATGGACAACAGGGGATAGGCGGGACGGCCGCGGTGGTCTCGGAGGTAACGGGTTCTTTGACGATTCAGGTACTGTTCGATCGGTTGCCAATCAATCACTTGATCCAACTTCAATAGTGGGAAGCGGTCGATGTGTTTGGCGATTATGGCTTGGGCGGTTTGCTGGAAGAAGGTACTCATGGGAAATCCCCTAAATGTCTTGGTGGGAATTTAGGGGATTTTTGGAGAATTTTGCAAAGGTCTCAGGCTGTCTGAAAATATCTTTTCAGACGGCCTTTGATTTAAAGAGAGCCAATCAAGGAGCGCATTGTTAGATGCTGTTTTTAATGATTTTCCTCAGGGTGGACAGTTGTCGGCGGCTGACAGGCAACGGAGTTGGAATATCGAGAATTTTAGCACCCCATGTGGATGCGTATTCGTCGTTTTCGTCATCGTCCAGTCGAATCAGGCTGTCGAGGGTGTGGCGGAAGACGAGGGCATTGCGGTGGATGCGGATGACTTTATCGCCCAGCAATTCTTCCCAGTAAACCAATGTTTTCGGTAATTCGTAGCTGTGGCCGTCGCCGGTAAACAGATAGACGGTTTTGTGTTCCGCCATCAGGTAACGCGCCTGTTGCCATGGGATTTCAACCATGCGTTCGCGGTTGTACACTTTGAAATGGGTGAAACTGTCTGCTTTTTCGCGGTTTTTCTCGATGATGCGGTCAAGCGCGGTTTGCAGGCGGGTCATTTTGATTGGTTTGAGCAGATAGTCTGCGGCAGCCAGCTCAAACGCGCGCAGGGCGTGTTCTTCATAGGCTGTGGTGAATACAATTTCCGGCTGGCGCTTGGCGGTACGCTTAATGCGTTCGACAAACTCGAGACCGTCGATTTCCGGCATGCCGATGTCGGCAAAGACGATGTCGACTTCGTGGACGCTCAGCCACTCCAATGCTGGCATGGCATGGTGAAAGACGTTGAGCAGTACGACATTGCACTCTTCCAATAATACACGTAAGCGTTCTGCTGCTAATACTTCGTCTTCTACAATAATGGCACTTGGCATAGCGGTATTCTTTTTGTTGTATCGTGGGAGATCTGCCGCGTTTTGTCATCCTCAATAACGCGTCAGCCGTATGTTGTTACAACCTTGAAATTATCAGTTTGTGACAATTTTAGGAAATTTTCAAAATATACATGATTTTTCGCTTCTTGGGCATGGTTTGGGATGAATCGGAAGATTACTTACATAATTTTATGAAATATTGTAATACCTAGAGTAATTTTGTTGTAATCGTGCTAATTCAGTCTGTGATAATGGACGATTTTGGGATTTTGTCCATTTGCCAGTGTACCACCGCCCAATCAAGCAATTCCTGCGGACGGTTCACGGTAGGTGCATCGGGTAGGTTGAGGTAGGTTAGGACTTGGCGTAGGAGTTGTTCTTTTTGATTCAAATCCAAAGCCGGGGCAAGGGTTTGTTTCGACCATTTTTGTCCTTGATTGTTGGTCAATAGGGGAAGGTGGGCGTAGGCCGGTGTGGGAACGCCGAGGCATTGTTGCAGATAGATTTGGCGCGGCGTGGAAACGAGCAAGTCCTGACCGCGGACAATATGCGTTATGCCTTGATCGGCATCGTCGGCAACCACGGCAAGCTGATATGCCCAATAGCCGTCGGCACGAAGCAGGACAAAATCGCCGATATCGTGTGCCAGATTTTGTGCGTAATGTCCGACAATGCCGTCTGAAAAACCGATCACGCGATCGGGAACTTGAATGCGCCATGCCGGAGTTTTGTTTTGCGTGTCGGGTCTTTGCTGA
Organism: Neisseria subflava; assembly: GCF_005221305.1. Classification (NCBI taxonomy): domain Bacteria; kingdom Pseudomonadati; phylum Pseudomonadota; class Betaproteobacteria; order Neisseriales; family Neisseriaceae; genus Neisseria; species Neisseria subflava. The sequence continues at coordinate 1,497,056 of NZ_CP039887.1, read as the reverse complement.
GGATTGCGGCAACGGCCGTTATATACAAATCCGTCTGCGCCATGTGTTGCCGCCGCCTGCCAGTCTTTGCGGCTGCAATAGCAGGGATACACCAGCCCGGCTGCTTTGAGGCGGTTGAGGGTGTCTTGATACAGGTCGTAACGGCGGTTTTGATAGGCGACTTCGCCATCCCACTCAAAACCGAAAGCTTCGAGCGTGCGCAAAATGTCGGCAGCGGCGCCGGGCATTTCGCGCGGGGGGTCAAGGTCTTCAATGCGGACCAGCCATTTGCCCTGATGAGCGCGCGCGTCGGCATAGGAAGCGACGGCGGTCAGCAGCGAGCCGATGTGGAGCAGCCCGGTCGGGCTGGGGGCAAAACGTCCTGTGTACATATCTGGTACAGCCCCTTTATTTAAGACTATTAATCAAAGCCATTATCTCATCTTTATTCAGTTCCATCCCGAGCTCTTCAAGCAAGGTTAAATCATATAGGGCATTATATTGCTCTTCGGTAGCTGAATCATCCATAAGAGCAGGCGAGAAAAAATCAAAGGCTCTATCTGCAATTCTCTCATTACTTGCATTTCTACTAACCAGTTTCGTCAATTCTGTATATTTTGAAAAGTTTATGGAAAAATAAAACAGCGAAAAAGTTTTGGTTTCGCTGTTTTTGATTTAATTAGCACTGATAATCTTCAAATTCCCACGAAAAAAAACGAAGTAAATAAGTCAATGACTTTTCCCAAGTTTCTTTTGAACATTCTTTAAGAATTTTCTCAATTTCCGATTTAATAACAGAATGATTAAATTCATTCATAATCATCATACCCGCTCCCCATTTAACCCTTTGATTTTGGAAACAATTATGCAAAATCCATTTAGGAGAGCATATGCGAACAGAAAATATATCTGCAGCATCACTATCATCAGTTCCTATGTCTAAATCAATTCCCACACAAAAATTGTCTTTGATTTCGGGAACGAAATCTTCAAAGGCACAATCGTAAAGATTGATGGCTTTCAATTCTAGGTTAATCATTTTATATTCAATAGTATGGGGAGATACCGGATCCTTAAAAATCAGATCTGAATAAATTTCATTGGGTGAAATGATTTCGAGTGCTTTTGCCATGATTCTATTTCCTTTTGTGTTGGTGGGTAAAGTCGTGCATTAACTTCTTGTTGATTAATATTTTTAGGGCGAATCCTTGATATGCCGCACTGTGTCCGGTCAAAAGGGCGATGCCGTCTGAAAGCCTTTCAGATGGCATCGGGGATGAAAAGTTTAAACCAACGGTGCGAGCAGTTTTTCAAACGCTTCTTCAAACTGTTTCAAACCGTCTTCCTGCAAACGCGCCGCCAAGGTTTCGACATCTATGCCGAGCGCGGCAATTTCGGCGAGCCGCGCCCGTGCTTCGTCCGCGCCTTCGGTCAGCGTGGCTTTGGCCGTGCCGTGGTCGATAAAGGCTTTAAGTGTGGCATCGGGAACGGTGTTGACGGTATGGGCGCCAATCAGGCTGTCAACGTATAAAGTGTCAGGATAGGCAGGGTTTTTCACGCCGGTGGATGCCCATAAAAGTTGCACGCGGTTGGCACCTTTTTCGGTAAGTGCGGCAAATTCGCTGCTGCCGAAGTATTGCGCCCAATCTTGATAGGCGGCTTTGGCCAGCGCGATGGCGACTTTGCCTTTGAGGTGGTCGGGCAGGGTGGCATCCAATGCGGCATCGACACGGGAAATAAAGAAGCTGGCGACAACTTGGATATGGGAAACGTCGTGTCCCGCTTCCAAACGTTTGGCAATGCCGCGCGTGTAGGCCGCATAGGCTTTGAGGGTTTGGGCGCGGGAGAAAAGCAGGGTCAGGTTGACGCTGATGCCGTCTGAAACGAGGGTTTCAAGCGCTTCGATGCCTTCGTCGGTTGCCGGTACTTTAATCATGGCATTTTTACGGCCGATGGCGGCGTGCAGGCGGCGCGCTTCTTCAACCGTACCTTGCGCGTCTTTGGACAATTCAGGCGAAACTTCGAGGCTGACGAAGCCGGTTTTGCCGCCGGTGGATTCGTGTTCGGCAAGGCATACGTCGCAAGCGGCTTGCACATCGGCAACCGCCATGGTTTCGTAGCGTTGTTTCGGGGTTAGGTCTTGTTGTTTGAGCGCGGCTACTTCATCGGCGTACAGCGCGTCTCCGGCAAAGGCTTTTTGGAAAATGGCAGGATTGGAAGTTACGCCACACACACCTTGTTTCAGCATTTCTGCCAACTCGCCGCTTTGTACCAGCGAACGGGAGAGATTGTCCAACCAGATTTGTTGTCCTAATGCTTTAACGTCCGATAAAATAGTCATCTCAGATTCCTTTTACATAATAGGTTTGTTTGTGAAGTGGCGGTAATGCTACGCCGATTCGATGAATTTGAACAGTTTACGGCTGATTAATTTGGGCAAAACAAACCTAAATTCAAGCACGAAAGGTAGCTTTGATGGCGGAAAACACACTTTATCTCGACTGGGCGCGTGATGTATTGAATACGGAAGCCGAAGGTTTGCGTGAAATTGCGGCGGCGTTGGACGACAACTTTGTCCGTGCGGCAGAAGCGTTGTTGCACTGCAAGGGCAGGGTTGTAATTGCCGGCATGGGTAAGTCCGGACACATCGGCCGCAAAATGGCGGCGACCATGGCTTCCACCGGCACGCCTGCGTTTTTCGTCCATCCTGCCGAAGCGGCGCACGGCGATTTGGGCATGATTGTCGATAACGATGTCGTGGTTGCCATTTCCAATTCCGGCGAAAGCGACGAAATTGCGGCGATTATTCCAGCGTTGAAACGCAAAAACATCACGCTTATTTGTATCACTGCCCATCCGACTTCGACCATGGCGCGCCATGCCGATATCCATATTACCGCGGCGGTTTCCAAAGAAGCCTGTCCGCTCGGCCTTGCGCCGACTTCCAGTACGACCGCCGTGATGGCCTTGGGCGATGCTCTGGCGGTGGTATTGCTGCAGGCGCGTGCGTTTACGCCGGATGATTTTGCTTTAAGCCATCCGGCCGGCAGTTTGGGCAAACGCCTGCTGCTGCGCGTGGCGGATATTATGCACAAAGACGAAGCTCTGCCTGCCGTTTTGTTGGGTACACCGTTGAAAGAGGCCATTGTCCGCATGAGTGAAAAAGGTTTGGGCATGTTGGCGGTAACCGATGCCGAAGGCCGTCTGAAAGGCGTATTTACCGATGGCGACTTGCGCCGTCTGTTTCAAGAACGCGACAGCTTTGCCGGTTTGAAAGTGGACGACATTATGCACGCTTCGCCGAAAACCATCTCTGCCGACCGCCTTGCCACCGAAGCTTTGAAAGCCATGCAAAGCGGCCATGTGAACGGTTTGCTGGTGGTCGAAGAAAACGGCGTGCTGATTGGTGCGCTGAACATGCACGATTTATTGATGGCACGAATTGTCTGAAACGACGGCAAAAACGTTTTCAGACGGCCTTATGCTAGAATAGGCCGTCTGAAATAAGGAAACCTTATGCAAAACCTCTCTTCCGACCTGCAACAACGCGCTTTAGGTATCAAACTGCTGATACTGGATGTGGACGGCGTTTTGACCGACGGCCGCATTTTTATCCGCGACAACGGCGAAGAAATCAAATCGTTCCACACTTTGGACGGACACGGTTTGAAAATGCTTCAGGCCAGCGGCGTGCAAACGGCGATTATTACCGGCCGCGATGCGCCTTCCGTCGGTATCCGCGTGAAGCAGCTCGGCATCAACTATTACTTCAAAGGCATTCACGACAAACGTGCCGCCTACGCCCAATTACGCGAACAGGCAGGTGTGGAGGAGCATGAGTGCGCCTTTGTCGGCGACGATGTCGTCGATTTGCCTGTGATGGTGCGTTGCGGATTGGCGGTCGCCGTCCCTGAAGCGCATTGGTTTACGTTGCAATACGCCCATTATGTAACCCGACGTTCCGGCGGCGCAGGCGCGGTGCGTGAAGTGTGCGATTTGATTATGCAGGCGCAAGGTACGCTTGAACCTGCTTTGAAAGAGTATGTACGATGAAAATCAGATGGCGTTACGGAATCGCCTTTCCGCTGGTGTTGGCCGTTTCACTTGGCGCACTGGCGGCGTGGCTCGGCCGCATCAGCGAAGTGCAAGTCGAAGAAGTCGTCCTCAATCCGAATGAGCCGCAATATTCGATGAAAGGCATCAACGGCAAACGTTTTGACCAAGAAGGCCGTCTGAAAGAAAACCTGAGCGCGGTCGATGCCGTCCAATATCCGAATAGCGCGGACGTGCATTTGGACAAACCACATCTTTCGTTTTACCGAGACGGCAGCCTGTTGTACGAAGTCGGCAGCGACAAGGCCGCGTACAATATTCAAAATAAGAAAGTCGTTTTTGAACAGAATGTCGTCTTAAACAAAGCGGCAGATGCCAAGCGTTTGGCCGGCATCGTCAAAACCGAACGTTTGAATGTCGATACCGAAGCGCAATACGCCCATACCGACAGCCCCGTTACTTTCCAATACGGACAGTCCGGCGGTCAGGCAAACGGCATGACTTATGACCACAAAACCGGTTTGCTGAATTTCCCTTCCAAAGTGAAAGCCACAATTTATGATACAAAAAATTTGTAAAACCTTAGCCTTTGTTACCGTTTTTGCCGCCAGCCCGGCCTTTGCCCTGCAAAGCGACAGCAAGCAGTCGATTCAAATCGAAGCCGACCAAGGCTCGCTTGACCAAAACAACCAAAGCACTACCTTTTCCGGCAACGTCATCATCAAACAAGGCACGCTCAATATCCGTGCCGGCAGCGTGACCGTTTCGCGCAACGACAAAAGCGAGCAGTTGATGAAAGCCACCGGCTCGCCCGTCAAATTCAGCCAAGAGTTGGACGGCGGCAAAGGCGTGGTCAACGGCCAAGCCAATACCGTCACGTATTCTTCCGCAGCCAGTCTGGTTACCCTGACCGGCAATGCCAAAGTACAGCGCGGCGGCGATGTGGCCGAAGGTGCGGTCATTACTTACAACACCAAAACCGAGGTTTACACCATCAACGGCAGCGCCAAATCCGGTGTGAAATCCGCCGCCAAATCCGGCCGCGTCAGCGTTGTCATCCGGCCGTCCAGCACGCAGAAAAATAAATAAGAAAACACACGAACAAGGCCGTCTGAAAAAGGTTCAGACGGCCTGAGGTCAATATCGAAAGTCAACAGAATATGAGCGCAAACAACAGCCGTCTTGTGGTTCAAAACCTGCAAAAAAGTTTCAAAAAACGCCAAGTCGTCAAAAGCTTCTCCCTTGAAATCGAAAGCGGCGAAGTCATCGGCCTGCTCGGCCCCAACGGCGCGGGTAAGACCACCAGCTTTTACATGATTGTCGGCCTGATTGCCGCCGATGCAGGCAGCGTGATGCTGGACGGACAAGAGTTGCGCCACCTGCCTATTCACGAACGCGCCCGGCTCGGCGTCGGCTATCTGCCGCAGGAAGCCTCGATTTTCCGCAAAATGACCGTGGAACAAAATATCCGCGCCATTTTGGAAATCAGCATGAAGGACAAAAGCCGCATCGATGCCGAACTTGAAAAACTGTTGGCCGATTTGAACATCGAGCGCCTGCGCAACAACCCTGCGCCGTCGTTGTCCGGTGGCGAACGCCGCCGTGTCGAAATCGCGCGCGTGTTGGCCATGCAGCCGCGTTTCATTTTGTTGGACGAACCTTTTGCCGGCGTTGACCCGATTGCCGTCATCGATATTCAGAAAATTATCGAGTTCCTCAAATCACGCGGTATCGGCGTATTGATTACTGACCACAACGTGCGCGAAACCCTCAGCATCTGCGACCGTGCCTATATCATCAGCGACGGTACTGTACTGGCTTCAGGCAAGCCGGATGATTTGGTCAATAATGAACAAGTCCGTTCGGTTTACTTGGGTGAAAATTTCAAATATTGAATGCATATTTGACGGTAATCGTAAAACCGATTTCACACGAGGCTCTCATTTCAATTGAGGGTAGCTATAAATATTGAAATAATTACTAAGAATACAAATATAATACCGATAACCTAGTTTTTCAGACGGCCCTCCGTACAAAGGCCGTCTGAAAAACTATCCATACACTTCGAAAAAACACTATGTCTTCACTCGTCCTTAAACTCAAACAGACCCAGCAGCTCAACCAGCGGCTGCAGCAGTCTTTGCGCATCTTGCAGATGTCGGGTCTTGAGCTTGAGCGCGAAGTGGAAGACTGGTTGTTAGACAATCCTCTGCTTGAGCGTCCGGAAACCGAAGAGTTTGCCGATAGCGGGCTCAACCGTGCCGTTACCATGCCGCGTGCAGGTCAGCAGTTGAGCGGCGACGATGCCGAAGATATTTGGAGCAACATCGCTGAAGAAGAGGATTTCAAACGCTATCTGCATGCCCAAGTGTGCGAGCATCCGCTCTCGCAAGTGGAAGCGGCTTATGTTCACGTCTTGATTGATTTTTTGGACGAACAAGGCTACCTCACCGACAGTCTCGAAGAAATTATCGATCACACGCCGTTAGAATGGATGCTGGAAGAAGAGGCCCTGCAAAATGCGTTAGATGTATTGCAAACCTTTGATCCCCCCGGCGTGGCGGCGGCGGATTTGACCGAGTCGCTCATGCTGCAGTTAATGCGTTTGCCGGCTTCTCCTGCCCGACAAATGGCCGCGCATTTGGTGCAAAGTTCGCTTCAAGACTTAGGCAAAAACCGCAAACAAAATGTTCTGCGTTTCCGCAAACTCTATCCCGATACCGACAGCGAAACCATAGAAGCCGCGTTCGATATGATTGCCGAGCTCAATCCCTATCCGGCCTACGGTTTCGCCTCTGCCACGCCCACGCCTTATATTCAGCCTGACGTTTGGGTCAAAGAGGGCAAGGATGGCTGGGAAGTCATCAGCAACGAGGCGGCTTGGCCGAAGTTGCGGCTTAATCAGGAATATTGCGACCTGATGAAATCAGCGGAAGAGGGTGCACCGGAGTGGAAGGAAAAAATTAACGAAGCCAAGCAGCGTATTGATTCTTTGGAGCTGCGTAAAAGCACGGTCCTCCGCCTTACCGAGTATATCGTCAAAAATCAGGAAGATTTTTTCATCTTCGGAGAAATCGGCCTGTCGCCAATGCTGATGAAAGATGCCGCTGCCGAATTGGGTTTGGCGGAAAGTACCATCTCGCGCGCCGCCAATCAGAAATATTTGTCTTGCCCGCGCGGCCTGTTTGCGTTACGCTATTTCTTCACACAGGCAGTGAATGCTGATGATGACGGCGAAGGGTTCAGCCAAGGAGCAATCAAAGCCGTATTGAGCCAGCTGATTGAAAGTGAAGACAGCAGCAAACCTTATTCGGACGAGACCCTCGTCAAATTATTAAAACAACGCGGCATTGAAATCGCCAGACGTACAGTTGCAAAATATAGAGAATCATTAGACATACCACCGGCACACAAACGAAAATTTACCGAGTAGATATATTCCGATCCGTTTTGACGGACTAATCAACCGAAGGAGCTGTATCATGAATCTGAAAATCACCGGTCTGAATTTTGATGTTACCGAAGCCATCAAAAACTATGTTTCCGATAAGTTGGCACGAATCAATCGCCACGCCGACAACATCATCTCTGTGACCATTACGCTCTCGGTGGAAAAAGTCAATCAAAAAGCCGAAGCCGATGCGCATCTGGCAGGTAAAGATTTGCACGTTGAAGCGATTGAACAGGATATGTACGCCGCGATTGATGTTTTGATGGACAAACTCGACCGCGCCGTTTTGAAACATAAAGAAAAAAGCGGTGATGTCCGCAGTACTGTCAAACCTGAAGCAGAATAAAATTTTTGTATGATAAAGGCCGTCTGAACATTCAGACGGCCTTTTGTTTTACTAGATGTTTTAGACTGGCAATCTAGTTACTCACTTTTTCGCCATTCCATGGTGCCACTTTAAACAGCAGCAACATGCCCGGTATGCCCAAAGCAAAACACAGCCAGTAGAAATTAAAGTAACCCATCGCTTCAATCAGATAACCTGCCGAAGCATTGATAAATGTACGTGGAACGGCTGACAGGCTGGTAAAGAGGGCTAATTGAGTGGCCGTAAATGCTGGATTGGTTTCACGAGCCATATAGGCAACAAATGCTGCTGTACCTAAACCGACACCCGCTGCTTCTGCACCAATCACGGCTGCAAGCATCATTTGCTCTGTCAGTGTGATGGTTTCAAACTTGCCAAAATTTGCCAACCAGGCAAAGCCTAGAATCGTTACCCATTGCGCCACGCCGAAAACCCATAATGCCCTATTGATACCAAGTTTCAACATCCAAATACCGCCTACAATACCGGCAATGACAGCAGGCCACAGGCCGGCATTTTTGGCAATGAGGCCGATGTCGGTTTTGCTGAAGCCCATGTCCAGATAAAACGGTGTAGCCAAAGAAGTGGCCATGCTGTCGCCCAGTTTGTAGAGAAAGATAAACAGTAATACCAAGATGGCCTGTTTGATTCCTTTGCGGGAGAAGAACTCACTGAAAGGGTCAGAGACTGTTTGGGTAAATGTACGCGACACAGATGGTGGAATGTCAGGCTCTTTAGCTAAAAATAAGGTCATTAGCAGACCGGGCAGCATAAATAGTGCAGTAATGATGAATACGTTGTGCCAAGGCATCAAGTCGGCCAAAATCAAGCTGAGTGAGCCAGGTACCAAAGCAGCAATACGGTAGGCATTGACGTGGATGGAGTTGCCCAAGCCTAATTCTTCATCTGACAAAATTTCGCGGCGAAATGCATCCAATACAATATCTTGGCTGGCAGAGAAAAAGGCGACCACCAACGATAAGCCCATAATTACATATAAATGCTGAGCAGGATTTAGGAAGGCGTAAATGAGCAAGGTCAGCAGTAAACCAATTTGCGTAACCAGCATCCAACCGCGTCGCCGTCCTAAAAAAGGTAATCTGACCAAATCAATGACGGGAGACCAGATAAATTTCCAAGTGAAAGGCAGCCCGATAAGTGCCATCAGGCCGATGGTTTTCAAATCGACATGTTCGCTGCGCAACCATGCCGGAATCAGGTTGATCAGAAAATAAAGCGGCAGCCCCGAAGTGAAGCCTGTAAAGATACAAATCAGCATACTGCGCGAGAAAATCTTGCGCCAAGTGCTGGTTTGGGGTGCGGTGGTCATAGTGGAATCAATAAAAAAGGAAAAAGGATATTGTAGCAAAGATGGGGGATATGGCGAATGAGCTTCTGCTATCTTTATTGAATAAAGGCCGTCTGAAACTTTGACCAATTAAGTTTCAGACGGCCTTTTGTTGGAACAACTGGTTTGGCGGGCAACGGAGACTTCAGGACGGAAGAAGGGTTGCTTGGGTGTATTCATAAAATTGAAGTTAAGAAAGTTTCAGACGATCCCTAGAGATCGTTTGAACGATGAGAAATATCAGTGGTAATTTGTGCCGTCAGTGTAGCCGTTTCCTGATTTGTCCACAGCAAAAGCAGAAATCGGACCGACCGTTACTGTCCCTTTAGGCTGAGTTTCTTGGTAATACTCATATGCTGCAACACCCATACCAGTTGCAGCACCAACAGCAGCACCAATTGTGCCACCGACCATAATAGCTGGTCCGGCAGGAATACTGCCAAAAGCTATACCGACACCCAGACCGATACCTGCACCAATTGATCCTCCTATTTATGCACCATTTGCTCCTCCTTGAAGGATTCTCTCTCCTAAGCCTCCTCCATAAATTAGTTCCAGATCCTAAATGGATAGTTCAATCATGTTATTTTTCCTTTTCAAAAAAATTAGACGTAGAATATTGAGTCAATACACCCAATATGGAAAAAATAATAATAAATCATAAAATCAACATTATCTTCTTGGTAGCTTTCATAAATAAAAACGATCGGTATTGATATACAAATTAAAATATACAGGTACTTTGAAATTACCAGTAACTTATACACAAATTTTGATTTCATAGCCTAGTCTTTCATTTGAATAAAATCTACCCTAATCAACTTTCCAACCAACTTCCTAACTTCTTCATGCTTTCCCTGATTGAAGTTAACCAGTAGATTTTTCAACAATATGTATATTATGTTAAATAATAAATGGTAATTGTCACATTCAAATATTAAGGATAACCTACTTTGAAACTATATCGCTTTGATGCGTAATTCTATAAAAAAACATTGAATTTTCATGTTTTCTATTTATCCAGTATTTTGGAGTTGATAAGTGAGAGCAAAAAACTTTGGAAATCTACGATTCTCCTTCCAACACCTCATCATTTCTCTAGAGAATTTAGGCAAAGGCGATATTGATAACTCATTTCATTAAATGGAACCAAATGAGAATGATTTATTTATAAAATCCTTTTAAATTAATGGGTTACAATAAAAATTAATAAAATAAAATTGACTATTCTCAATAAAATGAGTAAAATTCATCCGCAAATACAAATTTTGTATTGTGATACATCTATTAACCGTATTAAGAAAAGGAGTTAGTTATGCTAAGTAAGTCAATTACAGCAAAATTAAACGAACAAATTAATCTCGAGTTGTATTCATCAAATGTCTATTTGCAAATGAGTGCATGGTGCCATAAACATGGTTATGAAGGCGCTGCAGCATTTTTACTTCGTCATGCCGATGAAGAATTGGAACATATGCAAAAGTTGTTTACTTATGTGAGCGAAACCAGTGGAATGCCTTTGTTAGGTAAAATTGACGCCCCTAAACACGATTACGCTTCATTAAAAGAAGTTTTTGAAACAACACTTGAACACGAAAAACTAGTGACATCTAAAATTAATGAGTTAGTTGAGAGTACTTTTGCAGAAAAGGATTACTCTACTTTTAACTTCTTACAATGGTATGTAGCTGAACAGCATGAAGAAGAAAAATTATTTAACAGTATTGTTGATAAATTCAAACTTCTTGGTGAAAGTGGTACAGCGCTCTACTACATTGATCGTGAATTAAAAACTTTATAAGAATAGGAGAAATAAAATGTTATCAAATAGCGTGATTAAACTATTAAATGATCAAATGAATTTAGAGTTTTATTCTTCTAACTTATATTTACAAATGAGCGCCTGGTGCGAACAACAAGGTTTCGAAGGAGCTGCAAAATTTTTATCAGAGCATGCGGCTGAGGAAATGCAGCATATGCGTAAACTCTTCACTTATTTAAATGAGACCGGCGCATTGGCTATCATCACACAAATTGATGAACCACCTCATCAATTTTCATCATTGAAACAAGTACTTGAATTAACTTATGAACATGAAAAGTTAATTACCTCTAAAATCAATGAATTAGTTGGTAGAACTTTTGAAGAGAAAGACTACTCTGCCTTTAACTTCTTACAATGGTATGTGGCTGAACAACATGAAGAAGAAAAATTATTCAGTGGAATTTTGGATAAATTAAATCTTCTTGGTGAAGATGGTAAAGGTTTGTTCTTAGTTGATAAAGATTTAGGCGCATTAACAACAAACAACTAATCAAGTCTGATGAAAAAGGCTAAGTCATTATCGATTTAGCCTTTTTTTATATCAAAATCTAGCTACTTTTGTCTAAAAGTGCGGTGCTTTAACGGTTCATTCTTACCGCCGATTAGGTTTTGAAATGCCCGTAAGACAGGCAGATATGCTTGTCTTACGGGCATTTTATTTTCAGACGGCCTTCGATCTTGCGTTGCAGTTGCGGTAGAAGGCGATCAGACCGTTGGTGGAGCTGTCGTGTGCAGGCGTGCCGCGTTCGAGTTCGGGTTCGATGGTTTTGGCCAGCTCTTTACCGTATTCCACGCCCCATTGGTCGAAGGGGTTGATACGCCAAATCACGCCTTGAACGAAAGTACGATGTTCGTAAGCAGCCATCAGCATGCCGAGGTTGAAAGGCGTCAGGCTGTCGATGAGTAGGCTGTTGCTCGGACGGTTGCCGGGGAATTCTTTTTGCGGTGCAAGGCGGTCGCGTTCGTCTTGGGGTAGGGCAGCCAATTCGATTTGCACTTCGTCTAAGGTTTTGCCTTTCATCAGCGCTTCGGCTTGGGCGAAGGCATTGGCAACGGTAAAGCGGTGTTGGCGGTGGTTGCCGTAGACTGTGGTCATGGGGACGATGAAGTCGACGGGAATCAGACGCGTGCCTTGGTGCAGAAGCTGGAAGTAGGCATGTTGGCAGTTGACGCCTTCATCGCCGAAGACAATGCCGCCAGTGGTGCAGGAAACGGGTTGGCCGTCTGAAGTACGCTGTTTGCCGAGGCTTTCCATATCGAGCTGGTTGAGCCATGGTGTGAAGAGGCGCATGTTGTGGCTGTATGGGACAACGGTTTGGCCGTCTGAATGTTGGAAGTTGTTGTACCAAACATTGATGAGCGCCATCAGGACGGGAATGTTGCGGCGGAATGGTGTTTCAAAGAAATGGGTATCCATCGCGTGTGCGCCGGCCAGCATTTTGCGGAATGCTTTTTCTCCGACGGCAACCATCAGCGGTAGGCCGATAGGCGACCAGACGGAATAGCGGCCGCCGACCCAGTCGGACATGGCGAAGACTTTGTCGGGGGAGATACCGAAGTTTTGGGCTGCGGCCACATCGGCGGAAATGGCACAGAAGTGTCGGTAGATGCCGGAATCAGGCAAACCTGCATCGCGGTACCAAGTACGCGCAGCGTAGGCATTGAGCAGGGTTTCCGGTGTGCGGAACGATTTGCTGGCAATGCTGAATACGGTGGTTTCGGGGTTGAGGCCGAGAAGGGTTTGGGTCAGGTCGGCATCATCGGAGTTGCTGACAAAGTGGACGCGGATGTTTTGCCAATAGGGTTGCAGCGCCTGTGTGGCCATGCGCGGACCCAAATCGGAGCCGCCGATACCGATGTGAACCAAGTCGGTAATCGCTTTACCGGTAATGCCTGCGTGCGTGCCGTCTAAAAGTTGGCGTGCGAACTCGAGTGCGCGGTTGAGTTCGTGATGAACATTGGGCACGATGTTTTCGCCGTCAACGTAAACAGGTTTGGCATTGGCAGGCAGGCGCAGGGCAGTGTGGAGGACGGCGCGGTGTTCGCTGGTGTTGATTTTTTCACCGCTGCTCATGGCCTGCATATATTGTGGCAAATCGGCTGCTTCGGCCAGTTGGCACAATAAATCTAGGGTGTTTTCATCTAGACGGTTTTTGCTGTAATCAAATAACAAACCGTGCAGAATTTCGTGCATATTGTTGAAACGTTCGGCATCTGCGGCGAAGCGTTCGCGCAGGGTAACGTGTTGAGTATCGGCATGATGGGCTTCCAAGGCCTGCCATGCGTCTGAGTATGCGGACATCTCGTTTCCTTAGTATGTAACGGTAAACAAGCAGGGTATCTATTTTCTGCTTTTTGTAGTTGTTTGTAGTTTAACAAATTTGGACAACTTTTGGGAGGTGGTAGGGGCGGTTTTGTTTAAGAAATGTATGCAAAATGCAATATAAACGGTTGATTATCATCAAGTTTCTGTAAAAAGGGGGGTATGACACCGATGTCTGCTGTGTTATTCTGTGTAACATTATTGAAATCTTGTCGGGGCGGTCCGTAAGATGGCTACAATTTATGATGTCGCTGCTTATGCCGGGGTATCTCCCAAGACGGTCAGTCGGGTGATTAACAGCGATGCGCCGGTCAGTGAGAAAACCCGTTCCAAAGTAGAAACAGCGATTGCTGCTTTGGGCTATATCCCGTCTTCTGCGGCACGGATTATGCGGTCACACCGTTCCGGATTGGTCGGTCTGATTACCGGCGCCATTTCGCGGACAGGCGAGAGTACGGGCGGACACGGCATACCGGATATGTTCTTGATTAAGGGCATTCAGCAGGAGATTCGCGCACAAGGCAAGATTTTGATGATTGCCGACATCGACAACAAGCTGGGGCAGCCCGGTCAGATGGAGCCGCTGATTCGTACCTTTATGGAGCATCGTGCTGAGGGGATTTTATATGTGGCAGGTTTCCATCAGGAAGTATTGCTGCCGGAAGTGCCCAACCGTTGTCCGATGGTGTTGGTCAACTGTTTTGATTCAGTGGGTACGCCGGCGGTTTTGCCGGATGATGAAGCAGGGCAGTATGGCTTGGTGCGCCGGATTATCCAAAGCGGACACAAACGGATTGCTTATGTGACTTTGCAGCCGGGCGTGGAAGTGACGAGATTGAGATTGGCCGGATACCGCCGTGCTTTGGCTGATGCGGATATTATCTTTGATCCTGATTTGGTGCAAACTGGTTATCCTGACTTCAGCAACGACAGCGGGTCTTTGATTTCGGCTATTTTGAAGCTACTGTCTTTGCCGCTTCCGCCGACGGTAATTTGCTGTGGCAACGATGAAATGGCAGTACGAGTGTATGAGATTTTGAGGACGCGCGGCGTGCGAGTTCCCGAGCAAGTTTCGGTTGCCGGCTATGATAACCACAGCGCGATTGCGGAGACGCTGTTTCCGCCGTTGACCAGTACCGAGTTGCCGTATCTGCGCATGGGCGCGATGGCGGCGGATTTGCTGTTTCAACACATTGAACACCCGACCGGTGCGGTTCGGCCAGTCAAGGTCGTTGGGGAAACCATCTGGTGTCAGTCTGTGATTAATAAATAGTTTCAGACGGCCTGAAAATAATAAGCTTTAAACAACACAAACACACATCAAAATAAGATTCATGCAAACGGTCAAAATAAAGGTCGTCTGAAAACGGAGTTGCCTCAGTAAAAAGGGCAGCCCAAATATAATAAAAGCGTCATACTGCTGAAATTGGAGTTTGTTGTTTCCATAGTTTATTACCCAGGAGTAGCCTTCCTATGAAAATCTCCCCACAAGTGGCGATGACACTTCGCCAGATTATGCTGATGAACTTCGGTTTCTTCGGTATTCAATATAGCTTCGGGTTGCAGCAAACTGCGATTAATCCGATTTTCAGCTTTCTTAATCCAGATCCCAGTATATTGCCTTACCTTAATATGGCCGGCCCGGTTACTGGCTTAATCGTACAACCTATTATTGGTGCAATGAGCGACCGAACATGGGTACCGGGATTGGGGCGCCGCCGTCCGTATTTCTTAATTGGTGCGATCGGTTGCAGTTTATGCTTAGTTCTTGTATCCGCACGTTACCGCCTTGTGGATGGCTGTATTGCTGCTGTGGCTCTTGGACATCAGTAACAACACCGCAATGGAACCTTTCCGTGCATTTATTGCCGATACGGTTCCTGAAAATCAGCAATCCACCGGTTTCTTGATGCAGTCTGTGTTTACCGGTTTGGGTATTACCCTTGCTAACATTTCTCTTTATCTCCTTAAACAAGTTGGTTGGTTGAACCAAACTTCTGAAGTGGGTATTCCTTATTGGGTATTCGGCTCATTCTATATTGGTGCGGTTTGCTCTATTGGTTCTGTCCTAGTAACTGTATTAACTACTCCTGAACGTGAACCTTCACCTCAAGAAATGGCAGCAATTAAAGCTCAACCAAAAGGTCCTGTTCATGCCGTCAAAGAGATCTTTAGTGCCATCAAAGAAATGCCCAAACCTTTGTGGCAGCTTGCTTCAGTTTATCTTTTCCAATGGTATGCACTTTTTATTTATTGGCAATATATTTCACACAGTCTTGTTAAATTTGTTTGGGATTCCACCTCTGCTGATAAGGTTGCTTATCAGGAGGCTGTTGCATGGACCGGTTTGGTAAACGGTTTCTACAACGTTGTAACCTTTATCTCCGCCTTCGGCCTGATGTGGATGGTGCGCAAATATGCCGCCAAATATGTTCACGCCTTTGCCGTAACCCTTGCCGCGCTGGCCTTGCTCACCATTCCGCACATCGGCAACAAATACCTGATGTTTGCCCCGATGATTGGTTTCGGTGTCGGTTGGGCAAGTATGATGGGCGTGCCGTTTATGATTGTGGTCGGTTCTATTCCGAAAGAACGTTACGGCGTGTACATGGGTATTGTGAACATGATGATTGTGATTCCAATGCTGATTGAAACCGTATCTTTCGGCTGGGTGTACAAAACCTTCTTGGGTTCAAACCCTGCCAACGCGATGACGTTTGCCGGTGTTTTCCTCGCCATTGCCGCCGCGTTGACCTTAACCATTAAAACTGCGGCTAAACCGGCTACTACAGAATAACGAAGTTTTGATTTAAAACCAAAATGAAAAGGCCGTCTGAAACATGAAATGGTTTCAGACGGCCTTTTTTGTCGAAACGGATTCCATTTGCTGACCTGATTCGGTAAGCCTTATTGTCGCTGCACTACCGTTCATCACTCAAATTGGCTATGACTACCGATTTTGCTTTACAATATCCTTCTTTAATTTATTTCGTTTTACCATCCTGATGACAGAACACATTTCCGCTCCAAGCCCATCTCCTATCGGCGAAGACTACCTGCTGTTAGGTCAGTACGCCGAACGCGCCTATCTCGAATACGCCATGAGCGTGGTCAAAGGCCGCGCGCTGCCTGAAGTTTCAGACGGCCAAAAGCCCGTACAGCGGCGCATTTTGTTTGCCATGCGCGATATGGGTTTGACGGCGGGGGCGAAGCCGGTGAAATCGGCGCGCGTGGTCGGCGAAATTTTGGGTAAATACCACCCGCACGGCGACAGTTCCGCCTATGAGGCGATGGTGCGGATGGCGCAGGATTTTACCTTGCGCTATCCCTTAATCGACGGCATCGGCAACTTCGGTTCGCGCGACGGCGACGGGGCGGCGGCGATGCGTTACACCGAAGCGCGGCTGACGCCGATTGCAGAATTGTTGTTGTCCGAAATCAATCAGGGGACGGTGGATTTTGTGCCGAACTACGACGGCGCATTTGACGAACCGCTGCATCTGCCCGCCCGCCTGCCTATGGTGCTGCTCAACGGCGCGTCGGGCATTGCAGTGGGCATGGCAACCGAAATTCCGTCGCACAATTTGAACGAAGTGACGCAGGCGGCGATTGCGTTGTTGAAAAAGCCGACGCTGGAAACCGCCGACCTGATGCAATATATTCCCGCGCCCGATTTTGCCGGCGGCGGTCAAATCATCACGCCGGCGGACGAATTGCGCCGGATTTACGAAACTGGCAAAGGCAGCGTGCGCGTGCGTGCGCGTTACGAAATCGAGAAGCTGGCGCGCGGACAATGGCGCGTGATTGTGACCGAGCTGCCGCCGAACGCCAATTCTGCCAAAATCCTTGCCGAAATCGAAGAGCAGACCAACCCGAAACCGAAAGCGGGCAAAAAGCAGCTCAACCAAGACCAGCTCAATACCAAAAAGCTGATGCTGGATTTAATCGACCGCGTGCGCGACGAGTCCGACGGCGAACATCCCGTGCGACTGGTGTTCGAGCCGAAATCCAGTCGCATCGATACGGATACCTTCATCAACACGCTGATGGCGCAGACTTCGCTGGAAGGCAATGTGTCGATGAACTTGGTGATGATGGGTTTGGACAACCGCCCCGCGCAGAAAAATCTGAAAACGATTTTGCAGGAATGGCTGGATTTCCGCGTCGTGACTGTAACACGCCGTCTGAAATTCCGTTTGAACCAAGTGGAAAAACGGCTGCACATTCTCGAAGGCCGTCTGAAAGTCTTTCTGCATATCGACGAAGTGATTAAAGTCATCCGCGAATCGGACGACCCGAAAACTGATTTGATGGCGGCGTTCGGGCTGACCGAAATCCAAGCCGAAGACATTTTGGAAATCCGCCTGCGCCAGTTGGCGCGTTTGGAAGGTTTCAAACTCGAAAAAGAATTGAACGAGTTGCGCGAAGAACAAGGCCGTCTGAATATCCTTTTGGGCGACGAGAACGAAAAACGCAAGCTGATTATCAAAGAGATGCAGGCGGACATGAAGCAGTTTGGCGACGCGCGCCGCACGCTGGTGGAAGAAGCCGGACGCGCCGTGCTGACGCAAACCACCGCCGACGAACCCATCACGCTGATTCTGTCGGAAAAAGGCTGGATACGCAGCCGTGCCGGGCACAACCTTGATTTGAGCCAAACCGCCTTCAAAGAAGGCGACCGACTCAAACAAACCCTTGAAGGCCGCACCGTTTTACCCGTCGTCATCCTGGATTCATTGGGCAGGACCTACACCCTCGATGCCGCCGAAATCCCCGGCGGACGCGGCGACGGCGTGCCGGTTTCATCCTTAATCGAGCTGCAAAACGGCGCAAAACCCGTTGCCATGCTCACCGGCCAGCCCGAACAGCACTACCTACTCTCAGGCAGTGGCGGCTACGGCTTCATCGCCAAACTGGGCGATATGGTTGGACGCGTGAAAGCAGGCAAAGTGGTGATGACCGTGGACAGCGGCGAAACCGTCCTGCCGCCCGTTGCCGTCTATGCTTCTTCACTGATTAATCCCGACTGCAAAGTCGTACTGGCCAGCAGCGACCACCGTCTCTTGGCGTTTTCCATCGGCGAGCTCAAAGTCATGCCTAAAGGCCGCGGTTTGCAGCTGATATCGTTGGCCGAGGGTGCATCTTTGGAACACATTATGGTGACGACCTCTCCTGAGTTTACCGTTGTATCGGTCGGCCGACGCGGTGCAGAATATCAGGAAAAACTGCGTATTGCCGATATTGACGGCAAACGCGGTAAAAAAGGCAAGGTATTGGAAATCTCAGGCCATCTGAAAAGTTTGTCCTGAAACAAGAACAAATATATCTAAATAAATTAAATTTATACGGCATTGCATGATAATAAAAAAGGTTCACTTATGAACAGAGCCAATCTTCAAGAACTGGGTAATCTGAGGGAGCGGATTCCCGGTGTAATCAACATTGCCCGAATAGCCATCGTCTTACCGCTTTTGGTTTTGCACGCGTTCAGCAGCTACACAGGCGGCAACCTGATTGGCGTTTCGTTGCCGGACGTTGCGTTTTATATCTGGGTAACGCTGTATTTCTTCCTGATTATGCTCTCCGTGTTCCGTCCGGGCTGGCAGTGGCAGTCTTTGGATTTGCCCAATGCCAGCGCCGTGGTCGACATCACCATGATGATGGTTTTGGTGTATATCTCCGGCGGTACGGCTTCCGGTTTCGGGATTTTGGTTTTGCCGTTTGTTGCTACGTCGTGTCTGCTCAGTTATGGCCATTATCCCATGCTGTATGCAGGTTATACGGCAATGTTGTTTATTTTGAACCTGTTTTTAGACGGCAGTATGCGTTTCGATTCGTTTAATTGGGACGCGAAATCAATGGCGAATTCTTTGATGCTGATCGGCGCAGGCTATCTGGTGGCAATGTTGACATCGTTTGCCGCCCGTTATTTGGAGCAGGCTACAGAGTCCGCCAGCCGCCATCAACTGGCATACCGCCGTATCAGCGGCTTGAACCATTTGGTTTTGAACCGCGTTCAGGAAGCGGTTGTGGTGATTGATGCGACCCAACGCGTGTGGCTGTTTAACAAGCAGGCAAAAATCTATTTCCCCAGTCTGATTATCGATCAGCAGGAAATCGTGTTTGGCGAACTGGTCGCACGCTGGCAGCGTCAACCCGACAAACCTTTTGAAACCGATATCCATATTTTCCAACACGCCATGCACGTCCGTGCCGTTCCGCTGATTCAGGAGCAAACCGAGCTGCTGATGTTGTACGTCCGCTCATTGCGTGAAGTGGCTGCGGAGGCCATGTCCACCAAGCTGACTTCGCTCGGACAGTTGACTGCCAACCTTGCCCACGAAATCCGCAACCCGATGTCCGCCATCCGTCATGCCAGCGATTTGTTGCAAGAGGGCAATGAGGCAGACGCGCTCAAGGCCAAGCTCTACAACATCATCGACAGCAATATCCAACGCATCGACAAGATGTTGGAAGACGTATCCCTGTTTAACAAACGAGACAACATCAGCCGCCAGCCGATTAATCTGATGAAATTCTGGTTGGAGTTCAAGCAGGAATTTACCTTGAACAATCCCGATGCCATCGGCTGTCTGCGCATGAATATGGACGGCAACAATCTGACCGTATTGGTCGATCCTATGCACTTGCAGCAAGTGATGTGGAACTTGTGCAACAATGCGTGGCGACACAGCCGTCAGGACGAAAACGCCATTACCGTCCTTATCCGCCCTAGCGGCAGGATGCATATTTCCATCGTAGTGGCGGACAACGGCAAAGGCGTGCCGCCCGATGTACGAAATCATTTATTCGAGCCGTTTTACACTACCGAAAAACAAGGCACCGGCTTGGGGCTTTACGTCGCACGCGAGTTGGCACACGCCAATATGGGGCAGCTGCATTATCACCCTGAAATGAACGGGTTTGAATTGATTTTACCGAAGGAGCAGGCGCGGGATGAATAAATTGCAAGAGCCGGTTTTGGTTGTCGATGACGAGGCAGACATCCGCGACCTGATGGAAATGACCCTGATGAAAATGGGTCTGCGCGTCGATACTGCGGCTGGTGTTGAAGAAGCCAAAGACAAGCTGGGCAACAACGATTATTCGCTGGTGCTGACCGATATGCGTATGCCCGACGGCTCCGGCCTCGAGGTTGTCCAATACATCGACGAGTTGATGCTCGACACACCCGTCGCCGTGATTACGGCCTTCGGCAATGCCGACCAAGCCGTTGAAGCCTTGAAAGCAGGGGCGTTTGATTATCTGCAAAAACCGATTACGCTGTCGCAGTTGCGATCATTGGTTAAATCGGCAGTATCGGTTTCAGACAATACTGCCGAACCCACGCCGTCTGAAAAAGTCAAATCGCAGCCTGCGCCAGTTTCTGCCGCCCTGTATAAACCCGAACCTCAGCCGGCCAAGCCTGTTGTTACGCCTCCTAAGAGCGTACAGAGTGAATTTAACCGGCCTTTGACTGTTCCGGAAGGACTCAATTCCTTAAAAGAGCGTTTTTCGGCCAGTAACATCAATCCTGCTCTGCAACAAGACGCACCTATATTGGAAGGCGAGGACGATATGCCGCGCCTGTTGGGCACCTCGCCGCAAATGGTCGAAGTGCGCCACCTGATTCGCAGATTGGCCCACAGCCTTGTTCCCGTTTATATCTCCGGCGAGTCCGGTACGGGTAAAGAGCAGGCGGCGCGCACGATTCACGAACTGTCCGACCGTGCCGACAAACCGTTTATTGCCGTCAACTGCGGTGCCATTCCTGAAAACCTGATGGAAAGCGAATTTTTCGGTTACAAAAAAGGCAGCTTTACTGGCGCGGATCAAGACCGTTTAGGTTTTTTCCAACATGCTGACGGCGGCACTTTGTTCCTTGACGAAGTTGCCGATTTGCCCCTTGCCATGCAGGTTAAACTCCTGCGCGCCATTCAAGAAAAAGCCGTGCGCCGTATCGGCGATGCGCGGGAAACTCCTGTGGATGTGCGCATTATTTGTGCAACCCATAAAAACCTCGAAGCCTTGGTTGAAAGCGGCGCATTCCGTCAGGACTTGTATTACCGCCTCAACGTAGTCACCCTGCACATGCCGCCTTTGCGCGAAATGCGCGAAGACTTGGGCGCGCTGATTTTGTATCTGCTATACAAACACCGTCACGGCAATCAAACCTACAAACTCAGCCCGAAAGCCCAAGAAGCCCTGTTGCATTACAGCTATCCCGGCAACTTCCGCGAGTTGGAAAACATCCTCGAACGCGCCGTCGCACTGACGGTCGGCCAAGTGATACAAGTGGATGACTTGCAGATTCAAAACGCCCCACAGGTTAAGGCTGAACGCAGCGGCTTCTCTTTTGACGATATTGCCGAACCTGACGCACGCGAAACTACACTCAATCACAGCCCGATTCCGCCGTTTGATCCGCGGACCATGCAGATACAGGATTACCTCGACCAAGTGGAACGCAGCATCATCGAGCAGGCTTTGCAGCAAACCCGTTACAACCGTACCCAAGCCGCCAAACTTTTGGGCATCAGCTTCCGCTCTATGCGCTACCGCATGGAACGCTTGGACATCAATTAAAACGTTCAGACGGCCTGAGCTTTCAAGGCCGTCTGAAACATAAGCCTTATGTACAAGATTTATTTTGACGAAACTTCATCTACCGAACTTCGCAGCCTTGCCGCGCCTTTCGGGCTGACCGTTATCGACCGGCAGCCTGAAGAAGGCAGTTTCCTTATCGCTGACGAAAGCGGAATCAGCTTGTGCCGCGCCGGTGAAAAAGGCCGTGTCCGCGTTGATTTTGATGGCGGTGCCGCCCATTATCGGCGTACTAAAGGTGGAGGCGAGTTGATTGCCAAAGCCGTTAACCACACTACGCAACCGACTGTCTGGGACGCTACCGGCGGACTGGGGCGCGACAGTTTTGTGCTTGCCTCGTTGGGTTTGAAGGTACACACTTTTGAACAAAATCCCGCCGTTGCCTGTCTACTTTCAGACGGCCTTAATAGGGCAGGGCAAAGTGAAGAGACACGGGAAATTGTCCAACGCATTACTTTGCACTTCGGCAATGCCATTGATTTAATGCAGGAATTGGCAACGCAAAACGGCAGACCCGATGTAGTGTACCTCGACCCGATGTATCCGGAACGCCGCAAAACCGCCGCCATGAAAAAAGAAATGGCTTACTTTCACGACTTGGTCGGCGCAGCTCAAGACGAAGCCGAGTTGTTGGACGCTGCATTGAATACCGCCAAAAAGCGCATTGTCGTCAAACGTCCGCGCTTGGGCGAATTTCTCGACGGGCGCAAACCTGCTTATCAATACACAGGCAAAAGCACGCGTTTTGACGTTTACCTTCCGACAAGGCCGTCTGAAGACTAGAAGCAAACTTGCAACATATCAAAAGAAACCGCCGGCGTTATCAGCGCGGCGGCAAAGTGTGATATAAATACCCTTTCCCAAACTTCATTGGAGCAAACTATCATGGAATTAGTATTCATCCGTCACGGACAAAGCGAATGGAACGCGAAAAACCTTTTCACCGGCTGGCGCGACGTCAAGCTGAGCGAGCAAGGTTTGGCAGAAGCCGCGGCAGCAGGTAAAAAGCTGAAAGAGAAGGGCTATGAGTTCGACATCGCCTTTACCTCCGTTCTGACCCGTGCCATCAAAACCTGTAACATCGTTTTGGAAGAATCCGACCAACTGTTTGTTCCACAAATCAAATCATGGCGCCTGAACGAGCGCCACTACGGCCAGCTGCAAGGTATGGATAAAAAACAAACCGCAGAAAAATACGGCGACGAGCAAGTCCACATCTGGCGCCGCAGCTACGACACCCTGCCTCCGCTGCTGGATCCTAAAGATCTTCACTCCGCCCACAACGACCGCCGCTATGCCAACCTGCCTAGCGATGTCGTACCTGATGGCGAAAACCTCAAAGTTACCCTCGAGCGCGTCCTGCCTTTCTGGGAAGACCAAATCGCTCCGGCCATCTTGAGCGGCAAACGTGTATTGGTTGCGGCACACGGCAACTCCCTGCGCGCTTTGGCCAAACACATCGAGGGCATTTCCGACGAAGATATCATGGGCTTGGAAATCCCAACCGGTCAGCCGCTGGTGTACAAATTGGATGAAAACCTGAAAGTGATTGAAAAATTCTACCTGTAAGGTAAAGGGAAAAAGGACGTGTTGGACACGTCCTTTTTTATATTTGTCTGTTTTGAGGCCGTCTGAAGGCAGTTGATGGCGGGCGACATGAAAAAAGGACGCGTAAAGCGTCCTTTATGGAGATTAAACCCTGTATTACTGGTTTTTCTCGATGATTTCTTTGAGGTGGGGCATAGGGCTGTAACCGCTTTGGCTGCGGCCGTTAGGGAAGACCACGGTCGGCGTGCCGTTGAAGCCGAATTGTTCGCCCAATGAAGTGGTTTCTGCAACAGGGTTTTCGCAGTTTGCTTTGCCGCTTGGGAGTTTGCCTTTGCGCATCCAGTCGATCCATGCCTGAGTCGGATTAGGTTGACACCACAACAGCTCGGCTTTGCGTGCGGCATCAGGGTGCAGGCTTGGAATCGGCATCATGAAGGTATAAATCGTGATGTCGGTCATTTTTTCAAACTCATGCTCCAAGCGTTTGCAGTACGGGCAGTCCGGATCGGAGAAAACAGCGACTTTCAGTTTGCCGTTGCCGCGTACTTCTTTGATGGCTTTGTCCAAAGGCAGGGAAGCGAAGTCGATTTTGTTCAAATCGGCGGCGCGTTCTTCAGTCAGGCTTTGGCGCGTGTTGACGTTGATGAGGTCGCCAACGAGCATATAGTCGCCTTTGGCATCGGTATAGATGATTTGTTTGCCGCTGACGACAACTTCGTAAATGCCTTTAATCGGTGTTTCATTGACGCTCAAAACTTTCAAATCTTGGGCGGCATAGACTTTTTCCAAACGCGCTTTCAAAGAAGCAGCAACGGATTTGTCGGCAGGCGCTTCCGCTTTGGCAGCAGGGGCAGGCGCCGCGTTGGCATTGGATACGGCAGGTTGACCGCATGCCAACAAAGGAAGGACGGTAAACGGTGTTAAGATCTTGATTAACTTGGTTTTCATGCGAGAGACTTGCGTGTGTTGAAAGTAAGGCATTGTATCAAACCTCTGTCATGTCTGCATTGTACTCAGGCTCAAATTATCGTCTGAAAATAGCTTTCGGCTGTTAAAATACGAAAAAATAATTTGATTGTTTGTATGTTCTATCACCGTATTGCCGTAAACGTGCCGCTTTCAGACGGCCTTTTGACTTATTCCCATTCCGAGCCGCTGCCGCAGGGAGCACGGGTGCTTGTGCCTTTTCGCAACAAGACCGTGGTCGGGATTGTGTGGGAAACGGATATTGCGCCCGATATGGATGCGGCGCGGATTTTGAGTATTCAGACGACCTTTTCAGACGAGCCGCCGCTGCCTGAAAACTGGCGTGATTTGCTCTCGTTTACGTCGCGTTATTACCACTATCCGACGGGGCAGGCGGTGTTTGCCGCGCTGCCGCAGGGTTTGAAGGAAACGCGTGCGGTGGAAATGCCGCAGCCGCCGTTGTTTTACGCGCTGAACGAAGCGGGCAGGGCGCAAACGCCGCCGCCGGCGCGGTTTAACAAAAAAGCGGCTTTGTGGGATGCGCTGCTGTCGGGCGGGATGACGATGGCGGCGTTGAAGCAGGTGAACGCGCAGGCGGCGAAGTTAATCGAAGATTGGACGGAACAGGATTGGATTGAAACGACGGAAGCGGCGAAACCTGTATTGAGGTCGTACCACGGGCAGGCTTCGCACTCTGAATTTGTATTAAACGCCGACCAGCAGAAGGCTTCCGATGAAATTCAGACGGCCTTTGGTAAATTTCAGCCGTTTTTGCTGTACGGCATCACCGGCAGCGGCAAGACCGAAGTGTATTTCGATGCGATAGCGAAAGTGTTGGCGCAGGGGCGGCAGGTGTTGTTTCTGTTGCCCGAAATCAACCTCACGCCGCAGCTTTTGAAGCGGGTGGAAGACCGTTTTGCCGACGTGCCGACCGCCGTGTTGCACAGCCAGATGGCGGCAGGCAAGCGCACGCAGGATTATCTGCGCGCGATGTTGGGGCAGGCGCAATTAGTCATCGGCACGCGGCTGGCGGTGTTCACGCCGATGGATGATGTCGGGCTGATTGTGGTCGATGAGGAACACGACGGCTCGTTCAAACAAGACAACGAATTGCGCTACCACGCCCGCGATTTGGCGGTGTGGCGGGCGAAGCAGAGCGGTTGCCCCGTCGTGCTGGGCAGTGCCACGCCCAGCTTGGAGAGCTGGCACAAGGCGCAAAGCGGCGCGTACCGCCTGCTGCAACTGACCGAGCGCGCCCATGCCGCCGCGCAACTGCCGCAAGTGGAGATCCTCAACGTAGGTCGTCTGAAACTCGACAACGGCTTCTCGCCGCAAGCCTTGCAGCTTTTGAAACAGAACTTTGAAGCGGGCGGCATGTCGCTGGTGTACCTCAACCGGCGCGGCTTCGCGCCCGCGCTGTTTTGCGGCGACTGTGGCCATACCTTCGGCTGTCCGAACTGTTCCGCCAAAATGGTGTTGCACCAACGCGCCCGCCAACTGCGCTGCCACCACTGCGACCACCGCGAACCCATCCCGTTCAAATGTCCCGACTGCGGCAACCAAGACCTGACCGCCGTCGGACACGGCACGCAGCGCGTCGAAGAAACCCTGCGCGCCTTCCTGCCTAAGGCAGCCGTCGTCCGTGTCGACAGGGATAGCACGGCGCACAAAAACGATTGGGCGGATTTGTACCGCCGCATCGCCGACAACGAAATCGACATTCTGGTCGGCACGCAGATGCTCGCCAAAGGTCATGATTTTGCGCGGCTCAACCTTGTTATTGTGTTGAATGCCGACGGCAGCCTGTACAGCGCGGACTTTCGCGCGCCGGAAAGGCTGTTCGCCGAGCTGATACAGGTGTCCGGCAGGGCGGGGCGCGCCGACAAACCGGGCAAGGTGCTGATACAGACCCAACTGCCCGAACATCCCGTCTTCGCCGCCGTCAAAGCGCAGGACTACGCCGTGTTTGCCGAAAACGAATTGAACGAACGGCAAATGTTCGCCATGCCGCCCTTCGGTTTTCAGACCGCCATTCGCGCCGACGCGCCGCGTGTTGCCGATGCGATGGAATTTCTCAACGCCGCCAAAGAAACCCTCGCCCCGCTTTTGCCCGAAAGCGTCTCCCAGTTTGGCGCCGCCCCCATGCTGATGGTGCGCCTCGCCGAACGCGAACGCGCGCAAGTTTTCCTCGAATCGACATCCCGACAAGATTTGCACCGCGCCGTGAGTTTGTGGGTGCAGGTGTTGCAGCAAAACCGCGACGGCAAAATCAGATGGTCGGTGGATGTTGATGTGCAAGAGGCTTGATTGAAATGGTTCAATCAATAAGGAAATAAAAGGCCGTCTGAAAATCTGTTTTTCAGACGGCCTTAAGTTTTGAAATCAGTTTAGAAGAATTTTGCAGCGATATAGCCGAGTGCAAGCAGGCTCAAAACGGCGAATACGATAGCCATTGTAAGCAGAAACCGTGTTTTCTTCCTCGCTGCAAGTGCGGCCAGCTCAGGATTTTGGCCTAACTCTTTGCGTAATTGGGATTCCAATTCGGCACGGATTTTTTTGCGCAGTTTTTTCTCTTCCTGCTCACGTTCATATTTGAGCTTGTGGGCAATTTCGGTTTGTTTTTTATGCTCGAAAGAGATTCTTTCCTGCCATTCAATGCGCTTGCGCTGGATGGCAAGCTCATTTTTTTCTGTCAAATCAAAGTGGCAGGTTTTACATTCCTGTGAATCTAGTTCGTCAATAATCGTCATGCAGACGGGGCATTGGATAGGGTCGGGAGTGTTGACTGCCAATACGGCTTCTTCTTCAACCGCTTCCAATTCCATAGCCTGACGGACGATCACGTCCAAACCCAAATAGCCGAAGTAATGCTGCGCATTTTCTCGCTCGTCTTGGGTGCATTTCTCGGCCACAATGGCTTGCGGACGCTCGGCCAAGGCTTGAATCAGGCTCTCAACTTCGTTTTCGGGCAGGTTTTCATACAGGCAGGCATGGATGCGCTCCCTATCTGTGTTCGGCGGATAGGAAACGTATACGTCGAAAAATTTTTCTTGTTTGCTCATTGATATCCCATGAGTATTTCGACTGCGTCAACCAAATGGGTTTGGCCTAAGGTTTTGTTATTGTGTTTGAGCTGTCTTGGCTTATGATACGAGCCAGAACAGAGGCTGCAGTCTCAGGCAGACCAAGTACGGTTTGCCTTTGTGTCGTTAATCGGCTGGACAATAATTTTTTATTTATATGGAAATATGCATGTCCAATGTTATGTCTATTGCAGAGTAAATATTCACGCCCGATATTATAAGGTAAATCTAAAATTGTTTAAAATAAATTCACACAAAAGGCCGTCTGAAGATACAGATGGCCTGTTTTTTGTGGCAAAAACGGACTGTTTATACGGAGAAGGACGAACCGCAACCGCAAGTTGTCTCTGCATTCGGATTGCGGATGACGAATTGAGAACCTTGCAGGCTTTCAGTGTAGTCGATTTCCGCACCAACCAGATATTGGTAGCTCATCGGGTCAACCAAGAACGTCAGGCCGTTTTTCTGGATTTCAAAATCGTCGTCGTTTTTGATTTCATCAAAGGTAAAACCATATTGGAAGCCGGAGCAACCGCCGCCGTTGACGAATACGCGCAATTTCAAATCGGGATTGTTCTCTTCGGCAATCAGGTCGGCAACTTTGGTGCAGCAGCTGTCAGTAAAGATAATAGGGCTTTCGTCTGACATGATGTGATTCCTTTTATATGAATATTTTTACTATTGTCGCGCAAACCGTTAGTCAAGGCAAGTTTGTGCAGACAGGGTCTGCCAGCTTACATGGAGGGCATGGCAGAAATTTCAAGCATCAGTATGTCAGATTTAGATACTTCTGCCAAACCATTCGACACGGCCGATGATGGCAACGTCGTCGGTTGGGTTTTTCAAGTCGATTTCAAAAGTAGGGTAGGCTTCGTTGGCAGAAATGACGTTGACGATGCCGCCGGGTATCAATTGCAGGCGTTTGACCAAAAGGTTTTCATTAAGGCGCAAAACATAGAGGCCGTCGCGCGGCGTGGTTTGGCCGTGGTTGATGAGGATGGTGTCGCCATCATTCAGCACGCCTTCCATCGAGTCGCCTTTGACTGAGATAACGGAAAGGTTTTTGATATCGCGCGTTACATAATTTTCAATCCAATAACGTCGGAACGCCATAGCGAACATCGGCTGTTCGTCGCCGACGAGCTGCCCGTGTCCGGCCGCGGCTTGGATGTCGTAACGCGGTACGAAGACAAATTCGTCTATATCGACAGGGTTGCCCAGTGTGTCGGTTGCCGTGGCTTTTGGGGCTTCGGAATCGGGGAAGGGGAAACCTTCGCCTGTCAAAAGCCAGTCTATGCTACAGCCTTTAAGTTGTTTGATTTTTTTTAGCGTTTCCGATTTCGGCAGGCCGCCTTCGTTCCAGATACGGCTGAATCCGGCGATGGTCATATCGATGTCGGCGGCAATTTTGGCTTGGCGGGCTTCATCTTTCCATAAGAAAGCCAGGCGGTCTTTAAAGGTATCCATGTTTATGCCTTTATGGAGGTATGTTT
The DNA here is from genome assembly GCF_005221305.1 of Neisseria subflava. NCBI lineage: Bacteria > Pseudomonadati > Pseudomonadota > Betaproteobacteria > Neisseriales > Neisseriaceae > Neisseria > Neisseria subflava. Next base: position 1,468,016 of record NZ_CP039887.1, on the reverse strand, counting down.
TTTATATAGTTTGGACGATTTGAGTGTATTTTACCTTAGTTTTTATAAAATTGTAAGAAAAAAATTACTTCATCTAAGAAAAAGTATTGCATATTCTATTTTTTCTTAGTATTATTCGTTTTGTCTTAGATAAATCGATATTTCTAATTTTCTATTCGATTTTTCTTAGTTTAATTTTATTTGGTTTAGTTTTTCTGATTTAAACCTGCTATATGATTATGATGAGAGGTGTGAAATGACTCGTTCGCGTAAAAATACTTTTTGGGTGCTGCTGGCGTTGGTGCTGGGTTTTTTTGCTCTGCCTTTCGGATCTTCGGAGGCGCATGAGGCAGAAGGTAATCTGACGGCTTCGGAATGCGAACGCTTGGGCAGCTTGAGTCTGGATCAGATGGACGGCAGGCTGCTGGCTTTTGCCAAAGAATGCGATATGGTGGAGGCTACCCACGATTGGGAGCAACAGTACGGCAACTTGAATGAAGAAGAAATGCTTGCCGGCGTGGTGTATGAGTAATGTTTGTGAATGAATCGATAAAGGCCGTCTGAACGATCAAAGTTTCAGACGGCCTTGTGTTTTCAATAATGATGGCTTAAGGCATCAATGGTGCATTAGTCAGGCCGGTGGTTTCGGGTAGGTCGAACATGATGTTCATATTCTGCACGGCTTGACCGGCTGCGCCTTTAACCAAGTTGTCGATGACGGAAAGAACAATCCACACATCGTCTTGATCGGGCGCTTTTTGAACGCTGATACGGCAGAGGTTGGCGCCGCGCACGCTGCGGGTTTCAGGGGTCGAACCTGAAGGCAAAATATCGACAAAAGGACTGTCGCGGTAGTATTCGCGCAGCAAGGTTTCAGGATCAGTATGTTCTTGCAGGTGCAGATACAGGGTGGCGTGCATGCCGCGTATCATCGGAACAAGGTGTGGCACGAAAATTAGGCCGTCTGAAACATGGTCTTGCAGTCCGGACAGGGTTTGTCGGATTTCAGGCAAATGGCGGTGGCCTCCGACACCATAGGCTTTGAAGTTGTCGCCTGCTTCGCACAATAGGGCGTGGGTGCTGGCTTTGCGGCCTGCACCGGAAACACCGGATTTACAGTCGGCAATCAGAGGAGCGTTGGCTTTCAGACAGCCAGCCTGAAGCAGCGGCAATAAGGGCAGGGAAACGCAGGTAGGGTAACAACCTGGATTGGCCACCAGCATGGTTTTAGCGATGTCGTCTTTGTGAAGTTCGCACAAACCGTACACTGCTTGGGAAACGAGTTGCGGCGCGGCATGGGTCATTTTGTACCATTTTTCCCATGTGGGGATGTCGCGGATGCGGAAGTCGGCAGACAGGTCAATCACGCGTATGCCTTTTTCCACAAGGGCCGGTGCTTCTTTCATGGCTACGCCGTTGGGTGTAGCGAAGAACACGAGGTCGCAACGGTCAAGTCCGGCATCCTCGGGCGTTTGGAATGAAAGGTCGTGAATGCCGCGCAGGCTGGGGAAGTAGTCGGCAACCGCAATACCGGCTTCGCTTCGGCTGGTGACGGCCGTGACTTCTGTGTTGGGGTGGCTGCTGAGCAGACGTAACAATTCAACGCCTGTGTAACCGGTTGCACCGACGATACCAATTTTAATTTTTGTGGTCATGGTGTGGCTCTTTTGTAGGGGTAACAATGCGTTTGATTATATAGTAATTAATTGCCGTCGGTCAGCGGTGCTTGTGCCAAGCTTTGCAATAGAGGGTTAAACAGGCCGTCTGAAATATGGCATGAATAATATTCGAGAGCAGGTTTCAGACGGCCTGGAAGTTTGGGAAAACGTGGTTTGCGGTTTTATTTGACTATGGCTTTGAGATTAGTGTTTTTTATTTATAGTCAATCTCTTATAAAGATTATAGGCCTCATGTTTTTAAAACCTTGTATATTCCGTCTTTATCCTATTCATACAAATACAAAATAAAAACGCAAAAAAATGCCCCCGGGTTGGAGAACCGGAGGCAAGTATCCAAGGAGTAGCTCTCATCAATAAGAACTAGTTACTTTGTACTATATCTCTTGTTGGGATTGAAAGCAAGTGCTTTGCACATTTTAACATTTAAATAATTTTTTCATTCAAATTCAGAAAGCTATCAAACAGTGCTTGAATCTTGGGTTGGTGGCTGATGCCGATGACCAAAGTATCGGGCAAATGTTGCTTGAGGGTCTGCATCAACATCAGGGCGGATTCATCATCGAGCTGGTTGGTGGCTTCATCTAGGAACAGGATTTGCGGTTTGTGCAGCAGTGCGCGAGCGAGGCTGAGGCGTTGCTGCTCTCCGCCGGAAAGGATGCCGTGCCATTCGTGTGAAGTGTCCAAATCGTTCATCAATGTGCGCAACCGACCCGTGGGGCTGCTTAAGCCTACTTGTTCCAAAATGGTTTGAATCAAATGGTCGTCTTGGCAGGCCGTATAGGGATAGCTGACAGTTTGACGCAATGTGTCCGCAGGCAGGTAAGGGCGTTGCGGGAAAAACAGGCGGCTACCTTCGAGGGAAAAACTGCCGTGGTAATACGGCCATAAACCGGCAAGCACGCGAAGCAGCGTGGATTTGCCGATGCCGCTTCTGCCTTCAAGCAATACCCATTCCGGAGAATGGGCTTGGAGGTGAATATCAGTAAGCAGAGGGCTACCGGTTTGGGTGTGGACGGTAAGGTTTTGCAGGACGACCTTGCCGCTATGATGCGGCAAAGCTGCTTGGTGGGACTGAAGGGAGGGGCTTTTTTGTTCTGCTTGTTCCAAGGCCGTCTGAAAACCGGAGAGGCGTTCGACGACTGCCGCCCATTCGATGAGGCGGCGGTAGGAGTCGGTAAACCAGCCGAAGCTGTCTTGGACGCGGGCAAACGATGTGCGGGTCTGCATCATGTCGCCGAAGGTCATGGTTTTGGCGAGGTACATGGGCAAGGTGGCGAGGATGGGGATGAAGATACTGATGCGGACATAGGTCGCCCAGAAGGTTTCTTGGCGGAATTCGCAGTTGGTGAGCCGCCGCCAGTTGTCGCGGATGCGGAGGTAGCGTTGTTTCAGACGACCTGTTTCGGCTTCGCTGCCGTTGTAGAAGGCGATTTGTTCGGCGTGGTCGCGCACGCGCAGGAGGGCGGCGCGGTAGTCGGCTTCGCGGTGTTGGCGGTCGATGTTGAGGTTTTTGAGTTTGCGGCCGACGAGGTGGGCGATGATGGTGCTGAAGATGGAATAAATCAGTGCAACCCAAACAAGATAGCCGTAAACAGTAATGCTGTATCCGCCGATGTTGAAAGTCTGTACGCCGGAGAGCGTCCACAATACGGCGACGAACGCGCTGAATTTGGCAATATTATTGATGAAGGAGCGAAACAGTCCGATGCTTTTGTCGGCGAGGAGGTAGATGTCTTCGGCGATACGTTGGTCGGGGTTGTCCGGTTCGCCGGTCAGGCGCAGGCGGTAGTGTTTGTGGCCTTCGAGCCAGTTTTTTTGAAATTGCTCGGTCAGGTGGGTACGCCAACGGAAGATGAGGCGTTTTTGCAGCCAGTCGCCGCAGACGATACAGCCGATAACCATCGCCATATAGCCGAGGTATTCGACAATGAGCGAAGGCATAGATGCGCCGTCAAACGCGGCCAGCGCGTCGTAGAAGCGTTTGTCCCATGCGGCAATCCAAACGCTGATGGTGATGGAGAATAGAGTAAACCCTATCAAAACGGCGAGCATCAGCCATTGGAGGCGGCCGTGTGCCCCTGACCAAAAAGGGCGGGCAAGGTAAAAGAATTTTTTGAGGATGTTCATGGATGGTGTGTTGGTACAAATAACGGGAGGTCGTCTGAAAATCTGCATTGGCGGGGTAACGGTATCAGACACGCTATCCGAAACTTTTGTTTCCTGATGGGTTTTAGACGATTGTTTGCAGATGTTCAAATGAAAATACCGATGCTGTCATGTCGGTATGAACGGGCATGACGACAGGGGCAAGAGGTCGTCTGAAAGCCGGATTGTGTTTTCAGACGACCTCGCTTCATACAACGGCTACATCTTCCACTTGAAGTTCAAGGTCACATTGCGCGGCTGTCCGTAGAAATGTCCTTGGTAGGTAGCGCGGTGGGCATAGCTTTCGTAATAGCGTTTGTCGGTCAGGTTGTCGACTTTCAGGCTGAGCTTGGTGTATTTGGAGGGTTCGTATTGTACGGCTGCATGCCAAACGGCGTAACCGCCCAAATATTGTTTCTCTCCGTTCACTACAATCGGGCTGGATTTGCTTTGGACGTTCACACCTCCGCCCACCGTCCATTTGTGCGCCGCACCGGGCAGGCGGTACAGGGTATTGAGGCGGAAGATATGTCGGGGCGTGTGCTGGCTGAAATCGACCCCTCGACCGTTGCGCTCTGCGGTACGCTCGGCAGCGGTGGAGGTATAACGCCTTTTGTTGAAGGTATAGCCCGCAAAAATCTGCCAGTCGTCGGTGATGTTGCCGGCAATTTCGGCATCAATACCGCGGCTTTCCATGCGTACAGGCGTGTAGATGGCGCGGTCGCCGCGTACCCAAGGACGGATATTGCCCGTTGCGAGGTCTTTACCCAACCATGTATCTGTGGGTTGGTTGTGTTTTTCGGTTTGAAACAAGGCGAGGGTGGTGTTCAATTTATTGTTGTTCCACGCGCCTTTCCAGCCGATTTCGTAGCTGTTGCCCATTACAGGCGGCAAGAGCTTGTCATTGATGTCGTAATAATCGCCCGAGTATTTGAAAATGCTGGTGTAACTTGCATATAGGTTTTGTTGCGGGGTGATGTCGTAGGTAATGCCTGCGTAGGGGATGAAACGGCCTTTTTTATAGTGGCTGTCGGGGGTTTTCATCCATGACAGATATTGTGATTGCCGCCAGCGGCTGTAACTTGTACCGAGCAGGATGTGCCATTTGTCGGCAATGTTCAGGCGGGTGGCTATGGTCGCCGTGTGGGTGTCGGGAACGGTTTTACGAATTTCGAGATTGCGGGCCGTGTTCCAATCAGGTTTGGCAATTTCATCACCCGTCCAAGAAAAAACAGGATAGTTGCCATCTTTCAAGGGTGTGCCTCTCCACATATTATCGAATTTTTCTTTGGTGTATTCATAGCCCGCGTAAAACTCATGTTCGCGGCCGAACCAATCAAATTTTCCTTCTAAATCGCTTTGCACAGTCCATTGACTGTTGTTGCGGTCGCTTCTGCCGGTATAACCGTCACTCAATGTGCCTGCGGGCGAAATATTTTGCCGCTGCGGGACGTAACCATATTCGGTAACGGATTTGTTGCGGCGGTAATCAACGGAAGTGGTCAGATTCCAACGATCGCCGAAATAGTGCTTCCATTCGGCGAATATATTGGCTTTTTTGTAATCCGCACGATTCCAGTTCGCACCCAAATAGCTGTCGCGCGGCAATCGTAGGTCGCTGCCGTCGGGATTGGCGGGTAGCCCGAACAGGGAAGGTACATCTTTTTCACGGTGGTACATCGCACTCAACGTCAGCATATCGTTTTCCCCGACTTGCTTGTCGATAACGCCGTAAATGATCCCTTTATTGCCGTCGCTGTTTTTACGCCAGCTTTTGTTTTTTTCAAGTACGGCAACCGCGCGCCCGCGCAAGCCATTGTCGCGGCTGAGGAATCCCGATACATCGGCGGAAGAGCGCAGCGTGCCGAAGCGGTCGGCGGTTGCATCAAATTCAAGCAGCGGCGCAGCGGTCGGGCGTTTGCGGATGGCGTTGATGGTGCCGCCCGGCTCGCTTTGCGCTTTACGCAGACCTGTTGCTCCGCGCACGACTTCGATGCGGTCGTAAAGCGCAGTGTCGGTCAGTTGTTTGGCATCGTGCGGATTGTTGCCGCACATGGTACAGACAGTCGAATTGACACCGTCTTCGCTGATCTGCGCGATGTCGAAGCCTCTGGATTGAAAGCGGGTTTGGAAACCCTGTTTGTAAATATTCAGCCCCGTGGTGGTTTTCAATGCGTCTTCCAGCGTGGTCGCGCCCGAATCGTCCATTTGTTTGCGCGTAATGACGCTGACGGATTGCGGCGTGTCTTTGGGGGAGATCGGCAGGCCGGTGGCGGTGGACATGACCGGCACGGTATAACTGTCGCGCGAAGCAGTACGGCTTTGTCCGGTTACGTTAACGGTGGGCAGGTCAGCATGTTCCGTCTGTTCGGTGGTTTGGGCGGAAAGTTGCAGCGGGACGGCGGCAAGCAGATACGCATAACGAATCGGATGGTTCATTGCAGCTCCTTCAGGTGGGAGTTAAGAGGTTTTTATGGAAAAAGGGGTCGTCTGAAAACTCAAACGGCAGTTTTCAGACGACCCCTTACTTTACAACGATGGCAATTGTTCCCTGTCTGTCAGGAGCAGGTCGGGTAGATTGCTGAATATGACTTAATTATTGTTTTTTTAATTTTGCTACCGCAGACGGACTACATCTTCCACTTCAGGCTGAACACGGCGTTGCGCGGTTCGCCGTAGAAGCTGCCGCTGTTGGCGGCACGGCTGTATTGGTTTTCGTAGTAGCGTTTGTCGGTCAGGTTGTTGACTGCCAGCCCCAGTTGCAGGTTTTTGCTCGGGCGGTATTGGACGTTGGTGTTCCAAATGGTGTAGCCGCCTTGCTTGATGGAACCGTAGGAATTGGCGGTTTTGCTGCTGCTCTTTACCCCCAACCCGACCGTCCATTTGCCGTCATCAATCGGCAGGATATAGCTGGTGTAGAGGCGGAACATATGTTTCGGCGTATGGCTGCTGAAGTTGTAGCCTTTTCGGCGAGATTCAACATTGCCGGTAACGCTGCTGCGGTTGGTGCTGCGGTTGAAGGTGTAGCCTGCGTAAACTTGCCAACGGTCGGTCAGGCTGCCGGAAATTTCGGCGTCCAAGCCGCGGCTGCTTTGGTTGAGCGGTTCCCAATAGGCGTGCGGTTTGGCATTGACGCGTTGGTTGTTGTTGTCTTTGTCGGTGCGGTAGAGGGCGACTGAGGTGTTCAGACGGCCTTCGTTCCATTCGCCTTTCCAGCCGAGTTCGTAGTTGCGTCCCATAATTGGAGGCAGCAGGTTGTCGTTGTAGTCGCGGTTCATCGTTTGTTTGAAGATGGATGTATAGGCAGCGTAAACGCTTTGTTTAGGCGTGATGTCGTAAGTGATGCCGGCATAGGGGATGAAGCGGTTGCGTTTGAGCGAGTCTGATGAACCTGCTACCCCGTCTTTGAGGTTGCGATCCCAATAGAAGTCGCGTTTCCAGCTGGTATAGCGTCCGCCTGCGATGATGTGCAGTTTGTCGGTAGGATTGATGCGCGCGCCCAAACCAAAGGCATGGGTAGTATAACGGCCGTCACCGCCACGGGCTTTGGCTGTGGCGGAATCCCAATCGGGTTTGGCTTTTTCGCTGCCGTTAAAGGCATCTGCGTCATAGGTACTGCTGTCATCAAACCAGCGGTTGCTTGAGTTCACGTTCTCTTTGGAATAGCTGTGCATGAAGAAGAGGTCGTGATTTTGGCCGAAAGCAAAGATGCGGCCGGTCAGGTTGTTTTGGAAAGTGAACTGGCGGTTGCCTGCATCGTAACGGTCGAAGCTGTATGTGGTCCCCAGGCCGTCTGTACCTATGCCGTTACCTGTGCCGCCCAGCGTGTAATATTCTTTTGAACTGGTGTTCTTGCGCCAGTCCAACTTGCTGCTCAGTTTCCAGTTGTCGTTGAAATAATGTTCAAACTCGGTAAAAAGATTGTATTTTTTCAGGCGGGCTTCGTTCCAATCCGCACCCAGATAGCGGCTGCGTTTCCACTCTTTGCCGTCTGCACGCATAGGCAGGCCGTCCGGATCGGGTGTTTCGTTTTGGTTGAGATAGCTTGCGCCCCAGGTAAGTTTGCTGTTGTCGCCAATGTCTTTGTCCATCACACCATACAGAAGGATGTTGCGGCCGCCGGATTGGTCTTTGAAGGTTTTGTTGCCGCCGACCGAGCCGACAAAGCGTCCGCGCAGGCCGTGTTCTTGGCTTAAAGTGCCGGATGCATCAAAAACGCTGTTTACTTTGCCCCATGAGTTTGCCATCAAATCGGCGGAAAGCTGGCGTTTTGCAGTCGGCTTTTTGCGGACGGCGTTTACCGTGCCGCCGGGTTCGTTGTTTGCCTGTGTCAAACCTGCCGCACCGCGCACCACTTCAATGTGGTCGTACATGGCCATATCGGTTGCACTGGTCGGGTCACCGGCCGGGCCGCCTAAGCCGAATCCGCCGGGAGAGCCGAGTTGCGTGGCAATGCCGTCTTCTTCAAACTGTTCGATAAAATAGCCACGCGACATGAAATGCGTGCGTCCGCCGCTTTTGAAAACATTGATACCCGTAGCGTTTTGCAATGCACCTTCTAAGTCGGTAATGCCCTGGTCTTCAATTTGTTTTTTAGTAATGACGCTGACAGATTGGGGAATTTCCCGCGGAGAGAGCACCAGCCCCGTGGTTGAGCGCAGGGCGGATACTGTGTAGCTGTTTTGACTTTCAGTGCGCAAACTTTTGTTTTTACCCACTACGGTAACTTGTTCCACTTCAGCCTGTTGTACCTCTTCGGCAGCTTGTGCGGCTTGGGGTAATGCAGCAAGGCAGAGGGCAAGTGTGCTTAGTTTGAATAGTTTCTTAGAATGATGCATTTTATGAGGTCCTTGATAAAGAAAGGTCTGTTTGTTTTTAAATATTGGCAGCAATATCTGTTTAAATTGAGCCGTTATTTTTTATAAGCCGTTTTGTTTTAAAAATTAAATATAAATCCTAGAATCATTTTATTTGATTCAATTTTAATATTGTCAAACCATCGGGTCAAAAAAAGGTTGCCATCGGAAAGGGAGCCGTTGGCAACGAATGGAGGTGGGAATGCAATGAAAGCTAGATATAAGGGGTAGTGCCAAACTAGCCATAAAGAACTATATCGAAACTGTAAGAAAAAGCAACAACAAGTTATCTGTTGCTTGCAAAGTTTTTTAAACAGCTTGTCCTAAATCAAATTTTTGAGTCATGACTTGTTTAGTTGATGCAGGGATTGGTATTGGTAGCTCTAGTTGAATTGTTTACAGGCCGTCTGAAAATTGCCGGGGTTGTTCGGCTATAATGCTGTTTTGGTTTTTTAAGGCCTTTGCAAAAATACGGTTTCGTTGTTTTAGGCTGAATGTGTACCCGATATGTTTGTAAAGGTCTTAGGGTATGAGGAGAATGAGATGAAGAAAGTTTTGGTGTTGCAACATGGGGATTTGGGCGCTTGCGACTGGTCGGCATTTGGCAGTTTGGTGTCTGCGCCATCAGGGAAGTCGGTGTTGCGTGTGCCGGTTGATGATGATTTTGAATTGACGGACGATATGCGTGCGGCGTTGATTGCGCAGCAGATAGATGGTGCGGTGTTGCCGGATGTGGCTTTTGCTGATTTGGGACTGATTGTCAGCGATATGGATTCGACGCTGATTACGATTGAGTGCGTGGATGAGATTGCGGCCGGTGTCGGGCTGAAAGATCAGGTGGCAGAGATTACGGAGCAGTCGATGCGCGGCGAGCTGGACTTTGAGCAGTCTTTGCGTAAGCGTGTGGCTTTGCTAGCCGGTTTGGACGAGCGCGTGTTGGAAGAGGTGTACGAGAATGTGTTACAGCTATCGCCGGGCGCGGAATTTTTGTTGGAAGAGTGCAAACGGAATGATGTGAAGTTTATGCTGGTGTCGGGCGGATTTACGTTTTTTACGGAACGTCTGCAACAACGCTTGGGCTTGGATTTCCATTTTGCGAATGTGTTGGAAGTGGAAAACGGCAAGCTGACAGGCCGTCTGAAAGGGCGGATTATCGATGCGCAGGCTAAGACGGATTTGTTGCGTGAATACCGTGAGCGTCTGGGTTTGGCTTCGTGGCAGGTGGTGGCGATGGGTGATGGTGCGAACGATATTCCGATGATATTGGAAGCTGGATTCGGCATTGCTTATCGGGCGAAACCGAAAACCGAAGCGAATGCGGATGCGTGTGTGCGCTTTGGTGGTTTGGAGCGGATACGCGGTTGGTTTGCGTAAACCGTTTGAGGGTGTTTGTCAGTCAGGCCGTCTGAACAATCGAGAAACCGGTTTTCAGACGGCCTGATGTTTTATAAGGCGATAAAACGGTAGCCTTCGGCATCAACTTCGAGAATGGAGGCGTAATTATCGCGCCAGTCGCCGAGTACAATGCGGGTGTAATCGGCGTTGCGATGAATGTTTTCGCGGTGGGTATGACCGTGGATGAGCAGGGGCGTGTGGAAGCGTTGGACGGTTTCGTGGGTAAAGGCTGGATTGACGTCCATGATGTCGGCGGTTTTGTGTTGTTTGTCCTGTTTGCTTTGCTTGCGGATTTTGGTGGCGATGTTCAGTCGGAGCGTGAGCGGCAGGAGCAGGAACAGGCGTTGCAGCCATTTTTGATGGACGGTACGGCGGAATTTTTGATAAGAATGGTCGTCGATGCAGAGGGTGTCGCCGTGACAGAGCAGGGTGGGTGTGCCGAACAGGTCGATAACGGCGTACTCGGGCAGTAAGGTCATGCCGGTATCGCGGGTGAAGGCTTTGCCGATAAGGAAGTCGCGGTTGCCATGGATAAAATAGCAGGCAATGCCGCGCTCGGTCAGGCTGCGGATGGTTTGTTTGATGGTTTGAACCAAAGGGCTGTTTTCGTCATCGCCGATCCAAAAATCGAAAAGGTCGCCAAGAATGTATACGGCTTGGGCGTGAACGGCTTTTTCTTGGATAAATTTTTGGAAGAGTGCGGTCAGCTGAGGATGGGAGTCGCTCAGGTGCAAATCGGCGATGAAGTAAATCGGCATGATGATGTGGGGCGTATGGGAAGGGTTTTATTATAACTTGGGTTGTCGCGTTTGGATTTGGGCTTGGTATTTTTCGTTTGTAATGCAGTGATTTTATTGTTTTGATTTGGTGTGATAAAGGCCGTCTGAAACATTTTTTCAGACGGCCTTTGTGGTTTATTGGGCTTTGCCCTGATAGGTGATTTGTTTCAGCGTCTCTTCTTGGTACAAGTCGCTGATGGGGACGGTATAGAAGAATTCGTTGCTGCGGACAAAGCGGTTGACCAAGTCTTTGTCGAGATGGAGGGCGTGGTGCCGCAGTTTGTTTAGGCCTTTGAATATCATGGTGCTCCAACGCATATAGCCGTCTGAATTGGGGCGGATGTCGTTCATGGCATCAAGGGCGAGCAGTTTGCGGTTTTGTTCCTCTTTGTCCAAAGGATGGGAATAGATGCTTTGGAAGTAGAACGGTTGCTCGGAGGGCGGCGGCAGGCTGAGGGAAGACCCTACTTTGCCGATAGGGAAGTCGTCGCTCAGATAATGTATGGTGTGCAAAAACAGATTGCCGCGGCGGTAATCGATTTTGCGCAGGGCTTCGATGGCGGCCAGCGCAGTATGTTGGTGGTCGGGATGCGCATCGATATTGGGGGACGGCGTCACGATAATATCCGGCTGGAACGTTTCTATCAGATAGCCGAGGTTGTCCACCAAGCTGGTCCAAGTCGAGCCGGGCTTGAGGTGTTTCGCCAATGGGGAGGTATTGGCACGGCGGAAAATATCGACGTCGGCCGTATCGATTTTGGTCGATTTAATCTCTTTTTCCGGATTTTGGCGCATGGCGGTCAATGTGCTGTCGAAGTAGCCCAGTTGCAGGATGTTTTCAGACGGCACGCCGGCCAAAAGGGGGACGGTCAGGCTGTTCCAAACACGCATCCGGCCTTTTTGCAGATATTGGGCCTGAGTGTCGCAGTCGCATTTGCCGTAAAGATTACCATAGTGGAAGCTGCCGCCTTCGCTGGCAGTTAAAGTGCAGATCATTGAATTGGCGGCGTGTTTTTCGTACAAACCGTATGCGCTTAATTCGGCATCGTCAGCATGAGGCGCGAGGACAAGGATTTTTTTGCCGTTGAGGTTTTCACGCGGATAAACAGAGAGTTCGATTTCTTGATCGGGCAAGGATAGGTATTTGCCTTCCAAGCGGATGGTTTTGTCGTTGTCAGAGAAGGTATCACTCAGATTGATATAGCGCACGCCTTTTGCGCCGTATTCGAAATATTGCTTCCATTTTCCCTTAGATGAAATGGTTTCAACAAAAGGCAATACCAGCAATCCTGCCCAAGTGGATTTGATACGGAGTTTGGCAATAACGGTATCTTGCCCGCTGATAGTGGCGGGCAAAGTCAGGCTGCCACCCTTGAGGGTAGCATGCGCGGTAGAGGGGAGGGAGGGATAGTTATAGTCTTGGTGTGTGTTGTAGGCAAACTGTTTTTTATGAATAATTGAAGTAATAATAAACAAAGAAACAAAAAAAGTCAGTATCAGCCCCGTTAGTATTAGAAACATAGTCAGGTTCCTTTATTGTATAACAGCTATGATATTGCTTGCGAAGCCTATTTGTTTGTTTTTATTATAAACGGTTAATTTTCACACTCTAACGTCATTAAAGTAAACGTTTAAAATAAAACAGTTTGCGGTTGATTATATATATAAACGACCAAAATGTAGAAAGGCCGTCTGAAAAATTTGAAAGAAATTTCAAATTTTTCAGACGGCCTTGATATTTTAAAGGTTAAGCCGGTAAATTATGCTTCTTTTGTTTCAACTGCTTTCTGACGCAGGCGCAGGCTCAATTCGCGCAGCTGTTTGTCGTCCACCGCATTTGGCGCGTTGGTCAGCAGACATTGGGCGCGTTGGGTTTTCGGGAAGGCAATCACGTCGCGGATGGATTCGGCGCCGGTCATCAGTGTCACCAGACGGTCAAGGCCGAATGCCAAACCGCCGTGCGGAGGCGCGCCGAATTTCAGGTTGTCCAAGAGGAAGCCGAATTTTTCCTGTTGCTCTTCGGGGCTGATTTTCAGCGCGGCAAATACTTTCTCTTGTACGTCTGCGCGGTGGATACGGATAGAGCCGCCGCCGATTTCCCAGCCGTTCAATACCATGTCGTAGGCACGGGCCAAACAGTTTGCAGGGTCGGAAACCATCAGGTCTTCGTGACCTTCTTTAGGCGCGGTAAACGGATGGTGTACGGCAACGTAGCGGTCGGCGTCTTCGTCGTATTCGAACATCGGGAAATCGACAACCCACAAAGGTTTCCATTCGTCCACGAAGTAGCCGTTTTCCGCGCCGTGTTCCAAACCGACTTTGATACGCAAAGCGCCGATGGCTTCGTTCACGACTTTGGTTTTGTCTGCGCCGAAGAAGATGATGTCGCCGTTTTGCGCGCCAGTACGCTCAATGATTTCTTTCAGGGCGTTTTCAGACAGGAATTTCACGATTGGAGATTGCAGGCCGCTGTCTTCGCCGTTGGAAAGGTTGCTGACATCGTTCACTTTGATGTACGCCAAACCTTTCGCGCCGTAGATGCCGACAAATTTGGTGTATTCGTCGATTTCTTTGCGGCTGAATTTCGCGCCGTTAGGTACGCGCAGGGCAACCACGCGGCCGCCTTTCATGTCGGCTGCGCCACGGAAGACTTTGAATTCTTCCGTTTTCATCAGGTCGGTCAGCTCGGTGAATTTCAGGTTGATGCGCATATCGGGTTTGTCGGAGCCGTAGTAGAACATGGCTTCGGAGTAAGGCATACGCGGGAAATCGCCCAAGTCCACGCCCAGCGCGTCTTGGAAGACTTGTTTTGCCATGCCTTCGGTGATGTCCATGATTTCATCCTCGTTCAAGAACGAGGTTTCCAAGTCGATTTGGGTGAATTCGGGCTGGCGGTCGGCACGCAGGTCTTCGTCGCGGAAGCACTTGGTGATTTGGTAGTAACGGTCGAAACCTGCCACCATCAACAGTTGTTTGAACAATTGCGGCGATTGCGGCAGAGCGAAAAACTCGCCCGGATGAACGCGGCTCGGCACGAGATAGTCGCGCGCGCCTTCAGGCGTGGAGCGGGTCAGCATCGGGGTTTCGATGTCGATGAAGCCTTGCGCATCCAGATAACGGCGAACACCCATAGCGACTTGATAACGCAGGCGCAGGTTGCGCTGCATCACCGGACGGCGCAGGTCGATAACGCGGTTGGTCAGGCGAACGTTTTCGCTGATGTTTTCATCGTCGATTTGGAACGGAGGCGTAGCGGCGGCGTTCAACACTTCGATTTCTTTGGCAAGGATTTCGATTTTGCCGGAAATCATTTTGTCGTTGGTCGTGCCTTCGGGACGGTTGCGCACGCGGCCGGTAATGCTCAAAACGTATTCGTTGCGGGCGGAATCGGCAGTGGCAAACGCTCCGGGCGTGTCGGGGTCAATCACGACTTGGACGATGCCTTCGCGGTCGCGCAGGTCGATAAAAATCACACCACCGTGGTCGCGTCGGCGGTGTACCCAGCCTTTGACGGTAACGGTTTGGTCTAAGTATTGCTCGCTGATAAGGCCGCAATAGTTGGTACGCATAAAATCACCTTTTTATATTGTTCAATTTGAAAAAGAAGGAAAGGCCGTCTGAAAAAAGAAGACCTTAATTGTTATGTTTGGTATCACCGTCTTCAGACGGTTTTTGGGCGGGTAGGGCTTTAACCGGTAAGTCGTCCGGCATCACCATGCCCAGCGAAATTACATATTTCAATGCCTGATCCACACTCATGTCCAGCTCGCGAACGTCGCTTTTTTTAACCATGATGTAATAGCCGCCGGTCGGGTTGGGCGTGGTTGGGACGTAAACGGAAATATAGTCGTCATCTTGCGGCAGGCTGCCTTTGAGTTTGTCGGGGATATGGCCGGAAACAAAGGCTATCGTCCAAATGCCCGGTTGCGGAAAGGGAACCAGTACGGGGGTTTTGAACGAGCGGCTGCTGTCGGAGAGCAGGGATTCGGAAACTTTTTTAACGCTGGAGTAGATGGATTTGACGACGGGAATGCGTCCCAAAAGGCTGTCCCACGCGCCGAGAATCCGTCTGCCTAAAACGTTGGCGGCAAATACGCCGGTAACGAACAAGACGATGGTGGCGGCAACAATGCCCAAACCGGGTATGTTGAATCCCCAGAAATGCTGGGGCTGCCAGCTTTCCGGCAATAGGCTGATCAGCCTGTCGGCGGCGGATATGATGTAGGTCATCGCCCAGATGGTTACGGCAATCGGCAACCAAACCAGTACGCCTGTAATCAGGTATTTCTTTAAAGCCTTGGCGATTTTTCCGCTTTCGGCTGCGGCTTCTGTCATCTTTGTTTCATTCCGGCAAGTTTTGCCCAAACTTTGCATTATACGCGTTTGGACGCTAGGAAACGAGTATTTTAAACGAATGGCTTGTTTTGTTGTTTCAGACGGCCGCCTTGATTGCACAGGCCGTCTGAAACAATATGGAGGAATTAGATACCGTCCCAGTCGTTGAACATCAGGCCGAAGCCGATGCCGTTTTGTTTGTGGTTGTAGTCAATCAGGCTTTCGCCGTAGCCGTGGAAACCGCGGACAACGCCTTTGAGTTTGCCTTTAATTGGGAAGGTATAAGCAGCTTCAACGGCACCGCGTCCGCTTTTCGGGTTGTAACGCAGGACGGAATAAACATTTTGTTTGTCATTGAGGCGGTATTGGACTTTCAAGTCGCCGTAGCCCATGTATTTGTTGATGTCCGGATTGTCGTCGTCATCTCCTTTTTGGTCGAAGGCGCGCATCCAAACTCTAGGAATAACGGTCAGCTTGCCCCATTCCATGCCAGACATGGCGTAAACGCGGTTCCATGAGCGGGATTCGGGGCGGCTTTGACCGTTGGACTGGTGAACAAAACCTGCGCCAACCATGCGCAGTTTGCCGCCGAAAGGCAGGTCTGCTTTAACAGGTTGGGTAATGAAGATTTCAGGCTCGTAGTCGGTGTTGCGGAACGGAGCGGATTTGCGGCCTTGGTTGAAGATTTGCCAGTCGGATTTTTGGGTATAGCCAAACCATACGTCGGCACGGGTTTTGAATAAATCTTCGGCAATCTTGCTTTTGAAGGAAACCTGCATTTTGGTTTCGAGGCGTTTCTGCTCGCTGAATTTTTCCTGTGTGGTTACGCCGCGACTGGGGGATTCCGGGTAGTAGTTGGGGCTGCTGTTGTACCAAACGGGCATGAGGTACATAGGATTATGCTCGCGTACGCTCAACAGGCCGCGTGTGTCGTTTTTATCCAAATCGTACATCAGGCTTAAAGGCGCGTAGCTGTCGGCAGTTTCGCTTAATACTTCGTCTGAAATATTCGGATGGATAGGGTTGTCGAATACGATGGCCGCTTCTTTTTTCTCAATGCTCTTGCGGACGCTTTGTTCGAGGTCAACCGGTGTTTTGGCGGTTTCGGTTTGCGCTTGCGGCAGTGGGGATTGAGGGGGGAGTTGCGCCGAGTAGATGTTGTCGTAACACGCCAAACGGGTGGCGTTGTCTTGAATGGTGGTGCAGTGTAGGGCGGCAGTATCGGCGGCGGCCAGTGGGGCGGCGGCAATGAATCCGATACTTAGGGAATGTTTCAACATCTTGTTCATAAGAGTTTCCGTTGTTTTTCAGACGGCCTGATGAAAGGGTAAATGGTTTTATTTAGTCGGTTTGAAGTGTGAATACGGCAATGCCCCTGAAAGGCAAGACCTCAGGGGCATCGTATCAGCTCGATTATCCTGCTTTGATTGTCAGGATTTCCGGCATCTGCGTCAGTATTAAGCCAAAGCTTTTACTTTAGCAGACAGACGGCTTTTATGACGGGCTGCTTTGTTTTTGTGGAATACGCCTTTGTCAGCGATACGGTCGATGACTTTAACGGATTCTTGGTAAACTGCTTGAGCAGCAGCTTTGTCGCCGGCTTCAACTGCTTTCAACACTTTTTTCACAGCGGTACGGAATGCAGTACGCAGGCTGGCGTTGTGGGCGCGTTGTTTAACCGACTGGCGGGCACGTTTGCGGGCTTGTGCGCTGTTTGCCATATTGAATATCTCCTGAAAAATAAATTCTGTAAACGCGCAATTTTAAAGACAGATTTCCTTGTGTGCAAGCTTTTTCTCTATAAACGCGCGCAAATCAGCCGTATTTTGCCCAAAAACGACAGCCGGTGCAACGCTTTTGGGAAAAAGATGATGTTGCTTTGCCTTATTTCAATAAAAATCAGATGGATATTGCTTTTCGTTTGCTTACGTTTCCATTACAATAGCCTAACTCTGCGCCGGGGTGTTTATGGGGTGCAGGGTTTCTTATTTATTGACATTAACCACTCTTTCATCAGGAATCTACCCGTATGAAAAAATCTGTATTAGCCGTATTGGCCGCATTGTCTCTGGCCGCGTGCGGCGGTGGCGAGAAAAAAGCCGAGCAACCTCAAGCAGGCAGCGCGCCTGCTGCCAATGCCGAGGCAGCCGCTACCGATACTTTGAATATTTACAACTGGTCAAACTACGTTGACGAAAGTACAGTCGAAGACTTCAAAAAAGCCAACAATTTGAAGCTGACTTACGATTTGTATGAAAACAACGAAACGCTGGAAGCCAAAATGCTGACCGGCAAATCCGGCTATGACTTGGTTGTGCCCGGTATTGCCTTCCTGCCGCGCCAAATTGAGGCAGGCGCATACCAAAAAATCAATAAGGATCTGATTCCGAACTATAAAAACATCGACCCTGAATTGCTGAAGATGTTGGAAACCGCCGACCCGGGCAATCAATACGCCGTGCCTTACTTCTCCGGCGTGAACACTTTGGCGATTACGGCGAAGGGTAAAGAGCTTTTGGGCGGCAAGCTGCCTGAAAACGGCTGGGATTTGCTGTTCAAACCTGAATACACCAACAAGCTAAAATCTTGCGGCATCGCTTTGTGGGATACCCCTAGCGAAATGTTCCCAATCTTGTTGAACTACTTGGGTAAAGATCCTAAAGGCTCGAATCCTGAAGATTTGAAAGCGGCGGCGGAAGTTTTGAAAACCATCCGTCCTGACGTGAAACGTTTCAGCCCTTCCATCATTGACGAATTGGCGCGCGGCGACATCTGCTTGGCGGCAGGTAACGGCGGCGACTTGAACTTGGCCAAAGCGCGTTCTGAAGAAGTGAAAAACAATGTCGGCATCGAAGTGTTGACTCCGAAAGGCATGGGCTTCTGGATCGAATCTTGGCTGATTCCGGCCGATGCGAAAAACGTCGTCAATGCCCACAAGTACATCAACTACACGCTGGATCCCGAAGTGGCTGCGAAAAACGGTATCGCCGTAACCTTCGCGCCGGCCAGCAAACCTGCACGCGAAAAAATGCCTGCCGAGCTGGTAAATACACGTTCTATTTTCCCGAACGAGCAAGACATGAAAGACGGTTTCGTCATGCCTCAAATGAGCGCAGATGCAAAAAAACTGTCTGTCAACTTGTGGCAGAAAATCAAAGTCGGTTCAAATTAATATTGAGCTGATTGTTTGAAGCGAAGGCCGTCTGAAATTTTTCAGACGGCCTTTTTTGATTTCCCAATCTTTATCGTTTCAAAGCCAAAGTCAATACGCCTGCGGTTACCAAGCCTAAACCTATCCACTCCTGCGTGCTTGGCCGTTCGTCTAAGAAAACGACGGCCATCAGGGCGACTAAGACCAGGCTGAATTTGTCGACGGGTGCGACTTGCGAGGCGTTGCCCAGTTGCAGGGCTTTGAAGTAGGAGAGCCAAGAAGCGCCGGTGGCGAGGCCGGATAGGATGAGGAATGTCCAGTTACGGCCGGTAAAGCCGTTCACGCCCTGCCATTTGCCGGTGTAGGTTAAAAACAATACCAAAGCGGCGAGGATGACCAAGGTGCGGATAAAGGTGGCGAAATCCGAATCTATGCCCTGTAAACCCATTTTGGCGAAAATGGCGGTCAATGAGGCGAAGCCTGCCGATGCCAATGCCCAAAACAGCCATGCGTTGCTGCTCATGTTTTATTCCTTTGTTTTAAATTGTTGACAATATGAATCCGCTTGTTGATGAAATATCGAAATTTTCACTGCGGTTTGTCTTTGGAAAACGCTATAATAGAACTAATATTCTTTTTCTTCCAGCTGTCTTTAATTGTATTGTTTCAGACGGCCTTTCCCTCTCTCAATAAAGGAAAATCATGAGCTTCAAAACCGATGCTGAAATTGCCCAGTCTTCCACCATGCGCCCGATTGATGAAATTGCCGCCAAGCTGGGTTTGAACGTTGACAACATTGAGCCCTATGGTCATTACAAAGCCAAAATCAATCCTGCCGAAGCATTCAAGCTGCCGCAAAAACAAGGCCGTCTGATTTTGGTTACCGCCATTAATCCGACTCCTGCGGGTGAGGGTAAAACCACTGTAACCATCGGTTTGGCGGACGCATTGCGCCATATCGGCAAAGACTCGGTTATCGCTCTGCGCGAGCCTTCTTTGGGTCCGGTGTTCGGCGTTAAAGGCGGCGCGGCGGGCGGCGGCTATGCCCAAGTTTTGCCGATGGAAGACATCAATCTGCACTTTACCGGCGACTTCCACGCCATCGGTGCGGCGAATAACTTGCTTGCCGCCATGCTCGACAACCATATCTACCAAGGCAATGAGTTGAACATCGATCCGAAACGTGTGCTGTGGCGTCGCGTGGTCGATATGAACGATCGTCAGTTGCGCAACATCATCGATGGTATGGGCAAACCTGTTGACGGCGTGATGCGCCCTGACGGCTTTGACATTACCGTTGCTTCCGAAGTGATGGCGGTATTCTGTCTTGCCAAAGACATCAGCGATTTGAAAGAGCGTTTGGGCAACATCCTTGTTGCCTATGCCAAAGATGGCAGCCCTGTTTATGCCAAAGACTTGAAAGCGAATGGCGCGATGGCGGCATTGCTCAAAGATGCGATTAAGCCTAACTTGGTGCAAACCATTGAAGGCACTCCGGCCTTTGTACACGGTGGCCCGTTCGCCAACATCGCCCACGGCTGTAACTCTGTAACGGCCACCCGTTTGGCGAAACACCTTGCCGATTATGCCGTAACCGAAGCAGGCTTCGGCGCGGATTTGGGCGCGGAAAAATTCTGCGACATCAAATGCCGCCTTGCCGGCTTGAAACCCGACGCAGCCGTCGTCGTCGCCACCGTCCGCGCTTTGAAATACAACGGTGGCGTGGAGCGTGCCAACCTCGGCGAAGAAAACCTCGACGCTTTGGCAAAAGGCCTGCCTAATCTGCTGAAACACATTTCCAACCTGAAAAACGTATTCGGCCTGCCTGTGGTGGTTGCCATCAACCGCTTCGTGTCCGACTCCGATACCGAGTTGGCCATGATTGAAAAAGCCTGCGCGGAACACGGCGTCGAAGTTTCTTTGACCGAAGTCTGGGGCAAAGGTGGCGCGGGTGGTGCAGACTTGGCGCATAAAGTCGTCAACGCCATCGAAAATCAACCGAATAACTTTGGCTTTGCCTATGATGTTGAATTGAGCATTAAAGACAAAATCCGTGCGATTGCCCAAAAAGTATACGGCGCGGAAGATGTCGATTTCAGCGCGGAAGCGTCTGCCGAAATCGCTTCACTGGAAAAACTGGGCTTGGACAAAATGCCGGTCTGCATGGCGAAAACCCAATATTCTTTGAGCGACAACGCCAAACTCTTGGGCTGCCCAGAAGGCTTCCGCATTACCGTGCGCGGCATTACCGTTTCTTCCGGTGCGGGCTTCATTGTTGCGTTGTGCGGCAATATGATGAAGATGCCGGGTCTGCCGAAAGTTCCGGCTGCCGAGAAAATTGATGTGGACGCAGAAGGCGTGATTCACGGCTTGTTCTGATTTAGATTGAAATTGAAATAGATAAAGGCCGTCTGAAACCTTGGTTTCAGACGGCCTTTTATGATTTAAGTGAATTTCAACCGGCTTTTTAAGAAATTGAAGAACTTGTCTATCATGCCAAACAACGTATTGCGGTCTTCGCCAAACAATGAAATGCTGCGGTCTTTGCTTATTCTGTCATAAGCGGCAAAAATGGTTTTCAGCTCTTCAGTGGTTAAACGCAGTTGCTTTTCATGCAAGATTCGGCTTAAGAGGGTGACTTCTACTGGGTTTAATTCAGGGAAAAGGTGGCTGAACCACAATTCCATGGTGTATTGGACGGATCGGTTGATTTTGTCTTTTTTTTTGCTTTCTTGAGCTGTGTGTATCCTATAAGACAACAAAGACTCGGGCAGGTTGGCAAAGGTTTTGCCATGTAGGGCGCATTGCACCCACATATGGAAATCGGGCGCGGTTTCTGTCGCGGTGTAGTTTATCTCAAGGTTTTTAATGCTGTCGTGCCGCCACATGGTGGTGGGGTTGAACATGTTTTGGGCGGCAAAGGAGAGAAGGGCTTTAATGTCTTTGTCGAGCAGGGGGAGGTCGCTTAAAATGGGTTCTCTTCCGGTTTGGTCGTTGAAAAAGATGGTGGCTTGGCTGCCGACAATATCGATTTCGGGATGGCTGTCTAAAAACTGAATCTGTTTTTCAAAACGATCCAAGGCGCAAATATCGTCCGCATCCATTCGTGCCACATATTCGACCTCTACGTCTTTGAGCATATCCATGGCAAATTGGCAGGCAAACGGTTCGCCCCCTGTTTTCCGGAAGATGGAAAACCTGCAAACGTGAATCTTTAGCTGCGTAAGCTTCGAGGATTTCGCCGGTTTTATCTGTTGAAGCATCGTTGATGGCGATGACGAAAAAGTTGCGGAATGTTTGATTCAATACCGAATCCAAGCATTCGGGCAAATAAGCTTCGGCACAATAGGTCGGCAAAATAACGGCGAGTTTCATATTTGTTTTGATGTGTTTTGATGTGTGGTCGGTAGAAGATTTTACTATAAATTTCCCAAAAACTAAGGCCGTCTGAAACCTTATTGCCAAGTTTTCAGACGGCCTTAGTGTGAATCCGAGATACGGATTATTTAACGATTTGGTTCAATTCGCCTTTGGCGTATTTGGTTGCCATTTTTTCCAAAGAAATCGGTTTGATTTTGCCGGCTTGGCCTTCGCAACCGAATGCGAGGTAGCGGTCAAGACAGATTTGTTTCATGGCTTCGACGGTTTTGCTCAAGTATTTGCGCGGGTCGAATTCGGATGGGTTTTCTGCCATGAAGCGGCGGATGGCACCGGTAGAGGCGAGACGCAAGTCGGTGTCGATGTTGACTTTGCGCACACCGTGTTTGATGCCTTCGACGATTTCTTCAACCGGTACGCCGTAGGTTTCACCGATTTTGCCGCCGTGTTCGTTGATGACTTTCAGCCATTCTTGCGGAACGGAGCTGGAGCCGTGCATCACGATGTGGGTGTTCGGCAGGGCTTGGTGGATTTCTTTGATGCGGTCGATACGCAATACATCGCCTGTGGGCGGACGGGTAAATTTGTATGCGCCGTGGCTGGTGCCGACGGCAATAGCCAATGCGTCAACGCCGGTATCTTTAACGAAACGTACGGCATCTTCAACGCTGGTCAGCATTTGGTCGTGGGAAAGTTTGCCCACTGCGCCGATGCCGTCTTCCTCGCCGGCTTCGCCGGTTTCCAGGTTGCCCAATACGCCGATTTCGCCTTCAACGGACACGCCGCAAGCATGGGAGAAGTTAACGACGGTACGGGTGGCGTTGACGTTGTATTCGTAAGAAGAAGGGGTTTTGCCGTCTTCCATCAGCGAGCCGTCCATCATTACGGAGGAGAAGCCCAGTTGGATGGAGCGTTGGCACACGTCAGGAGATGCGCCGTGGTCTTGGTGCATTACGACAGGGATGTGCGGGAATTCTTCGACTGCTGCCAAAATCAGATGGCGCAGGAATGGGGCACCTGCGTATTTGCGTGCGCCTGCGGATGCTTGAACGATAACGGGGGCGTTGACTTGGTCGGCCGCCTCCATGATGGCGCGCATCTGTTCGAGGTTGTTAACGTTGAATGCGGGCAGACCGTAGCTGTTTTCGGCTGCATGGTCCAATAATTGGCGCATGGATACGAGTGCCATGAGGAGCTCCTGAGGTAGTGAAGGGTAAATTTATCCGATAAATTATAATGTTTTTTGAAATGAAAGACTACAAGCTGTTACATTGTTTTTATATATTAACGAACAGGGTCTCGGTTTATAATGGCGTAGTATTGAAAACGGGTGTGCAAAATGGATAGGATTTCGGTGACCGCATGTGATAAGCCTTTGTTTCAGACGGCCTTGACGGTGCAGGTGGGCGATGTGAACTATGGCGGCCATCTGGCGAACGATGCGGTGTTGCGTTTGTGCCATGAAGTGCGGATGCGTTGGCTGGCGACGCTGGGTTGGAGCGAAATGGATGCCGGAGGGGCAGGCCTGATTATGGCGGATGCGGCGGTGCAGTATTTGGCGCAAGGTCATCATGGTGATGAGCTATCGGTGGAAATGGGGGCGGCGGGTGTAGCCGGTGTGGGCTTTTCTTTGTTGTACCGTATCCGCAGGATTTCAGACGGCCTTGTGCTGGCGAAAGTGCAGACAGGCATGGTGTGTTTCGATTATGGCAAGCAACGAGTTTGCCGTTTGCCTTCGGCATTGAAAACGGCGTTGGAGGCCGTCTGAAATGGCGGAATCAAACCATTTTGCGCTCCATTTTGAACGCTATCTGAAAACCTTGCTGCAACAAGGTAAGTCGGAGCATACCGTTTCCGCTTATCGGCGCGATTTGAGTGAATTGATGCGCCTGTTGCCCGATAATCTTGAAAATGGCCTGCCGACGCGCCGCGATTTTGTGGCGGTATTGAAAAAGCTGTCGCAAAAGGGCTTGAGCGAAAGCAGCTTGGCGCGGAAATTGTCGGTGTGGCGGCAGTATTGCAGTTGGCTGGTGCAGATAGAAGTCATGGAAAGCGACCCGACATTTAATATGAAAGCGCCGCGCCTGCCCGAACGCCTGCCTAAAGCGCTGCCGCAAGAACCTTTAAACCATATCCTTGACCATGCACCGGTTGATGACGAGTTGGATGTACGCGATAAGGCCATGTTTGAATTGATGTATGGCAGCGGTTTGCGCCTGAGCGAGATACAAGGTTTGAATCTGGACGGTATCGTCTTGGACGAAGGCTGGGTCAGTGTGAGGGGTAAAGGCGGCAAGCAGCGGCAAGTGCCTTTGGTGGCTAAAAGCATTGCGGCATTGCGCGATTATTTGGCGGTGCGTATTGCCAAAGAGGGCGAACAGGCCTTGTTTACCAATAAAAACGGCGGCAGGCTGGGGCAACGTCAAATCCAAAAACGCCTGCAGGCGTGGGCAGTGCGCGTGGGCAGTGCCAGCCATATCTCGCCGCACATGATGCGCCACAGCTATGCAACCCATCTTTTGCAGGCATCGGGCGATATCCGCGCTGTGCAGGAATTGTTGGGACACAGCAATCTTTCTGCTACGCAAGTTTATACAAAGCTGGATTTCGACCATTTGGCGCGCGTTTATGATGAAGCGCACCCAAGGGCGAAACGGAAAAAATAATTTGGTTTGAGTCAGGCCGTCTGAAAGAATGTTTTCAGACGGCCTGATGTTTTATGGATAAAAAATACAGATGATTTGAAACCATTTGAATTTTTATCGGTCTGATGAGGTTTCAATATTAGTCTGATGTGCGGATGGCATAAAGATTGTAAGAGGCGATGGTTTTTGCAATACCGTTTATCTTTTCAGATGACCGCTTGTTTGATAATATTAGTAATGAGAGCTAATATCATATTATGATATGCAGCCTTTAAAACAGCAGGTCTATAAACTTTCTATATAAGCATTAATGCTTATTTTGACTGTAAAACGACTTGCAAACGGGAATTGTTGCTATTAACATAACGGAATTATGGATAAAAAACGAATTTTAACTCCAGCCGTCGTGACTTCCGTTGCGTTGATTCACGTCGGTTTGGTTGCACTTTTATGGCACGCGCACAAACCGCCTCCTGTCGAAATGGCGAATATTGAATTTGTCGATTTGGGCGATTTCGGCGGTGGCGACGGTAGCCCTGAAGGCGAAGGCGCACCTGCCGCCCCCGAGCCTACCCCCGAACAACCAAAACCCAAGCCGAAGCCCAAACCTAAACCTGTCGAGCCGCCCAAACCTGTTATCAAACCTGTGGTAACGAAAAAGGAAAAAGCGGATATCGTACAGCAAAAGGAAAAACCGAAACCTATCGAGAAACCTAAGCCCGAGCCTAAGCCGGAACCTAAACCAGAGCCGAAGCCCGAGCCAAAACCTGAACCAAAACCAGAGCCGAAGGCAGAACCTAAACCATCTCCCAAAGCATCTGAATACTCAGGCAGCAAAACCGGGCCGAATACTGCTGAAAACGGTAAAGGCAACGGCGAAGGCAAAGCCTTGGGCGGAGAAGGAAAAGGCAACGGCGGCGGTACGAAAGGTACAGGCAGCGGCCGTGGTGAAGGCAGCGGATCCGGCAGCGGTGGTGCGAAAGGCGAACATGGTTCCGGTACCGGTGGCGGAGGTGGTGGCAGCGGTACAGGTGCCGGCAGCAGTAAAGGCAATCCTGCAAAAGGAACCTGCCATATTCCAAGACCTCCGTACCCTTCACTATCCACTGAAAATGGTGAAGAAGGCTTGGTTGTTTTGAAAGTCTTGGTTGGTCCCGGCGGTAAAGTGGATTCAATTAGTGTGAATAAATCAAGTGGTTATAGTCGTCTGGATAATGCAGCGCGTAAAGCCGTTAAAGATGGTAGCTGTAATGCAAGCGTTTGGACTGAATTTAAAGTACCTGTCAAATTCACGCTCGAATAAGTATCTAGGCCTAAGCTGATTGATTGGAAAATATATGCTGTTGGGAAATAATTTTAAATGACCCGATAGAAATTTTAATTTTATTTTTAACTTGGAAAAATTATGGATTTAAGTTTAGTTTTCAAATCAGGTGATGTGGTACTGATTGGTGTATTTGTCCTGATGTTGTTGATGAGTGTGGTGACTTGGAGCGTCATTGTGATTCGCTGCATCAAATACCGCAAAGCGAAAAAAGGCAATGCACAGGTAAAAGAGTTGATGCTGAATGCGTTTACGCTGGCTGATGCTGTACAAAAAGCCAAAGCGGTAGAAGCACCGATGAGCCGTGTTGCAGATGAATCTCTGCGCGCATACCAAAACTACCGTCAAACGACAAGCAAATCGCTGATTGACGAATTGCCTTTGAATGAATACTTGGTCGTTCACATCCGTAACAGTTTGACCCAAACCATGCGTCAGTTTGACTACGGTATGACCGCTTTGGCCTCTATCGGTGCAACCGCTCCGTTTATCGGCCTGTTGGGTACGGTTTGGGGTATTTACCATGCCCTGATCGGCATCAGCGAAAGCGGCCAAATGAGCATTGCTGCGGTAGCCGGTCCGATTGGCGAAGCTTTGGTATCGACTGCTGTCGGCCTGTTTGTGGCGATTCCGGCCGTATTGGCGTACAACTTCCTCAATCGCGGTACAAAAACCATCGCGCAAGATATGGATGCATTTGCACATGACCTGCATGTCCGCCTTCTGAACCAAAAGGATTAAACCATGGCTTTCGGATCAATGAATTCCGGCGATGATGCGCCGATGTCGGATATCAACGTTACACCTTTGGTGGACGTGATGCTGGTGTTGCTGATTGTATTTATGATTACCATGCCGGTACTGACCCACTCGATTCCTTTGGAGTTGCCGACTGCTTCGGAAAAAGCGGCAAAAGAGGACAAGCAGCAGCCTAAAGATCCTTTGCGTTTGAGCATTGATGCCAATGGTGCTTATGTCGTTGGCGGTGATTCGGATGCCAAAGTGGATTTGGCAACGGTAACCGCCAAGCTGAAAGAGGCCAAAGCGAAAAACGAAGATGTGATTGTGGCGATTGCGGCGGATAAAGCGGTTGAATACGATTACGTCAACCAAGCCCTGCAAGCGGCACGCGAAGCCGGTATCAGTAAAATCGGTTTTGTAACGGAAACCAAAGCGCAATAATCTTTTGAACACAGTAAAGGCCGTCTGAAATTTGAGTAAAGTTTCAGACGGCCTTTTGTTGTATTTGGTAACTATATGTCCAGGCTGTATAATTAGCGGATTAAATTCAATAATGACAATACAGGAACCGCCATGACAGAAACCATCGAACGCGACAGTATGCAATACGATGTCGTGATTGTCGGCGCAGGCCCGTCGGGTTTGTCCGCCGCCATCAAACTCAAGCAGCTTGCCGAAAAGAATGGACGCGAAATCAGCGTTTGTGTGGTGGAGAAAGGTTCGGAGGCCGGTGCCCACTCGCTTGCCGGTGCTATCATCGATCCGATTTCTTTGAATGAGCTGATTCCTGATTGGAAAGAAAAAGGCGCGCCGCTGACACGCACAGTGACGAAAGACAGGGTTGTGTTCCTGACCAAGAAAAAAGCGTTCAACCTGCCGATTACCCCTAATTTCGACAACCATGCGAACTACATTGCCAGCTTGGGCGAAGTTGTCCGCTGGTTGGCAGAGCAGGCGGAAAATTTAGGCGTGGAAATTTATCCGGGCTTTGCCGCTGCCGAAGTGCTTTATCACGAAGACGGTTCGGTCAAAGGCATTGCGACCGGCAATATGGGCGTGGGTAAAGACGGCAAACCGACCGATTCATTCCAGCTAGGCATGGAGCTTTGGGCGCAGCAAACCATATTTGCCGAAGGCTGTCGCGGCTCGCTTTCCAAGCAAGTCATTGAACAATTCAAGCTCGACCAAAACAGCGAACCGCAAACTTACGGCCTGGGCATTAAAGAAATTTGGGAAGTGCCGTCTGAAAAACATCAGCCCGGTTTGGTCATGCACAGCGCAGGCTGGCCGTTGGACAGCAAAACCTACGGCGGCTCGTTTATTTATCACTTTGACGAAAATAAAGTCGCTGTAGGCTTTGTGGTCGGTTTGGATTATCAAAACCCTTATTTGTCGCCGTTTGAAGAGTTCCAACGTTTCAAAACCCATCCTGAAATCCGCAAAACCTTTGAAGGCGGCCGCCGTATCGCTTATGGTGCGCGTTCGCTGATTGAAGGCGGTTTGCAAAGCCTACCGAAACTCTCGTTTAAAGGCGGCGTTTTGGTCGGCGATGCCGCAGGTTTCCTGAATATGCCGCGCATCAAAGGCATCCATACGGCCATGAAATCCGCCATGCTTGCCGCAGAAGCCGTATTTCCTTTGTTGGAAAACCTCGAAGAAGTGGAAAGCTTCGACAGCGGTAAAGAGGCTACCGATTATCAGCAACGCTTTGAACAAAGCTGGCTGTATCAAGAGCTTTATGCCGCACGCAATGTCCGTCCGTCATTCAAATGGGGCGTTTACCTCGGCTCCGTCTATACCGGTATCGACCAGATGATTTTCAGAGGCAAAGCCCCTTGGACTTTGAAACATCACGGCAAAGACAACGAGCAGCTCAAAAAAGCAGCCGAATGCAAGCCGATTGACTATCCGAAGCCTGATGGCGTATTGACCTTCGACCGTTTGAGCAGCGTTTTTCTTGCCAACCTTGCGCACGAAGAAAACCAGCCCGACCATTTGGTGCTGAAAAATCCGCAGGTCATGATAGAAGTAAACTACAAAGAATACGCCTCGCCTGAAACCCGCTATTGTCCGGCCGGCGTATATGAAATTGTCGAAGAAAACGGCACTCCGCGTCTACAAATCAACGCCGCCAACTGCGTTCACTGCAAAACGTGCGACATCAAAGACCCGACGCAAAACATCACTTGGATTTGTCCCGAAGGCGCGAGCGGACCGAATTACGGCGGAATGTAATTTACTGTTTTAAAGTCAAAACCTAAAGGCCGTCTGAAAAGTTTCAGACGGCCTCTATCCTATTATTTCATCAATGGAAGCATTATGAACACGCACATTTGGCAGGCAGGCCGATTTGAAATTGCCTTAGACAAACCAAAAATCATGGGCATCGTCAATCTGACCCCCGATTCATTTTCCGATGGCGGCACCTATTCGCAAAATGTCCAAATAGCATTGGCACATGCCGAGCAGCTGCTGAAAGACGGTGCGGATATTCTTGATATCGGCGGCGAATCTACCCGTCCGGGTTCGGATGATGTTTCTCTCGAAGAAGAATGGGCCAGGGTGCAGCCGGTTTTGGCGGAAGTGGGCAAGTGGAATGTTCCCGTCAGCTTGGATACGCGCCGTACGGTGATCATGGAAAAAGCCTTGGCGCAAGGCGGCGTCGATATTATCAACGATGTTGCCGCATTGAGTGATGAAGGTGCAGTCGCATTGCTGGCGCAACAGCCGAAGACGGGCGTGTGTCTCATGCACATGCAGGGTTTGCCCAAAACCATGCAGCTGAATCCGCAATATCAAGATGTCGTCGAAGAAGTCGCGCGTTATTTAAAAGCACGCGCGACAGAATGCGTTCAAGCAGGCATTGCCCCTGAACGCATTACGCTAGACCCCGGCTTCGGTTTCGGCAAAAACCTGCAACACAACATCACCCTGATAAAACATTTGCCTGAGTTGATGGACGCAACCGGATTTCCCCTTCTGATCGGCGTATCGCGCAAACGTATGATTGGCGAACTGACAGGCGAACAAGATGCCGCCAAACGCGTACACGGCAGCGTCGCAGCCGCTTTGGCCACAGTGGCTAGAGGCGCGAAAATCATCCGTGTTCACGATGTCAAAGCAACATCGGACGCTTTGAAAGTTTGGGAAGCATTGGGCGTATCGGCATAATGCCCGAATAGAAAACCAACAGGCCGTCTGAAACATTTGCCCGGCATCTTGAACAAGCAACAAGTTATGCTATAATCCGCATCTACTCTTGACGGGTCTGTAGCTCAGGGGTTAGAGCAGGGGACTCATAATCCCTTGGTCGTGGGTTCGAAACCCACCGGACCCACCAAATATTAAAAATGCCCGAGGCTTTTGGCTTCGGGCATTTTTGTATTTATTGGTTTGTGAAGGGTTGGAATATAATGTGAACAACAGCATAAAAATCAACCTATAAAATGGATACAAAAGGTTAAAGCATATTTAGGTAATGCTTTTTTAGGCCGAAATGGGCTTATCACATTGACATCTTTATAGTTGTTGAGGGTAAATTTGATTTTGATTATCAGCCGCCTGAGCCGGGATTGGTATATAACGTTCCCAATTTTGTATTGGAAAAAGACCGTTACGTTGATTGGGAAGATACTTGGCGTACTTTTTAATTAGGAAATAAGTAAATGGCGAGCAGTTACTTTTTGCTTGCTCTGGTCGATATCTTTCTATTATTTTAAAATTAACAATGCTGTTTGAAAATCTTAATTTCAGACGGCATTTTTTATTTTTCCGAGTAATACCACCCTCTATATTGAGAGGCTGATGATTATTTTGATATAGCCGGACTGTTTTTCAGACGGCCTGAAGACTTAATCAACCATTCTGCGTATTTCGTTGATCGGGATACGCGGGGTATAGAGTATGTCGTAGGTTGGTTTGTCCAAAAGATCTTGCAGGGAGTATTGATCTAAATGGTTGAAGAAGGCTTTGATGGCGCCGGTAATGATGCCGGTCAGTCGGCAGGATGGGGTAATGAGGCATTCGTTGTTATCGCCCATGCATTCGACAACCTGCATCGGCTCAAGATGGCGGACGACTGCGCCGATGTTGATTTTTTCTGGAACATCCGCCAAGCGCAAACCGCCACCTTTGCCGCGCACGCTGACCAGAAATCCGCCTTTGACTAATGAGGTAACCACTTTCATCAAATGGCTTTTGGAAATATTGTAAGTCTCGGCAATGGTGCTGATATTGACAAGGGTGTCATCATTGATGGCGGTATAAACCAATACGCGCAATCCGTAATCGGTATGTTGGGTCAGATACATGGCTGGCTCTTTAGATATTTTTATTATATGTCAAAAGCGTAGTACTTGGAGAGGGGCCGTTTGACTTTATGTGGGGTTGGGTTTCATAATATCTGAAACATTTGAATTAATCCAGTTTGATAGACTGTTGCCATTATAACGAACTTATGAAACCCTTGAAACGCCACCCTGCATTAATAGAACTTTCCCGTGAGCATCATGGCTCGCTGTCGTTGTGCGTCCGTCTCCTGCGTACGCCAGAGCAAAGCCATCAAGCGGAGCTGGATCCTCATTTTGCGGAGCTTGAGCCACATTTTTTGGAAGAGGAAACTATGTTTGCGCCGTATTGGGATAAGGTTGATCCGGCGTTGAGGCAGCGTTTTGAAGGTGATCATGCCAAGCTGCGTGCGATGATGGCTCATCCTGAATATATGAATGAATCATGGAATAAGGATTTTGCGGTGACTTTGCGCGATCATGCGCGTTTTGAGGAACGCGAGCTTTTTCCTGCGATTGAACCTTTTTTGCCTTTGCCTGAGAATGTGTAATAGGGAAGGGAATCAATGGCCGTCTGAAAAGTTTCAGACGGCCTCTGTTGCTGTTTTATAATGATATAAAAATTGAAGGAACCACTATGAACGATTTGTTCAAACATCCTGTATGGGCAATGGCCTTCCGCCCGTTTTATTCGTTGGCGGCTTTGTATGGCGCATTGTCTATATTGCTTTGGGGCTTCGGCTATCAGGGTACGCCTGAATTGCCGGGTTTGTATTGGCATGCCCATGAAATGATTTGGGGCTACGCCGGATTGGTTGTCATTGCATTCTTGCTGACCGCGGTGGCAACTTGGACTGGCCAGCCGCCTACACGTGGTAAAGCGTTGGCAGGTTTGACTGCATTTTGGCTGCTTGCGCGTTTGTGTGCGTTTATTCCCGGCTGGGGTGCTACGGCAAGCGGTATATTCGGTACGATCTTTTTCTGGTATGGCGCGGTGTGTATGGCTTTGCCGGTAATCCGTTCTCAAAACAAGCGCAACTATGTTGCCGTATTTGCTATTTTTGTTTTGGGCGGTACCCATTTCGCGTTCCATATGAAAATGCAGCCGTTTGATGCCATTGCGCTAATGACCGGTCTGCAATCCGGTTTGATTATGGTGGCCGGTTTTATCGGTTTGATCGGTATGCGGATTATCTCGTTCTTTACGTCCAAACGTTTGAACGTACCGCAAATTCCCAGCCCTCAATGGGTAGCGCACGCATCGCTTTGGCTGCCTATGCTGGCTGCCATGATGATGGCTCATAACATATTGCCGGAATTGGCTGCTTTGTTCTCTTTTGCTGCCGGTGTGATTTTTACCGTGCAGGTGTACCGCTGGTGGTATAAAGCCGTACTGAAAGAGCCTATGCTTTGGATTTTGTTTGCCGGCTATCTGTTTACAGGCTTGGGCTTGATTGCTGTCGGTATTTCTTATTGGATTTCAAGTTTCCTGAATTTGGGCGTACACCTTATCGGCGTTGGCGGTATCGGCGTGCTGACTTTGGGCATGATGGCACGAACTGCGCTTGGCCATACCGGCAACTCTATTTATCCGCCGCCTAAAGTGGTTCCTGTCGCCTTTTGGCTGATGATTGCCGCAACGGTTATCCGTGTTTTGGCTACCTTTGTGAGCGGTACGGCATACATACACAGTATCCGTTGCTCCGCCGCCTTGTTTGCCGTATCTCTGCTGTTGTATGCATGGAAATATATTCCTTGGCTGATCCGTCCGCGTTCGGATGGTCGTCCGGGTTAATGGTTTGGCAAAATGAAAAGGCCGTCTGAAAAGTTTCAGACGGCCTTTATTTATTGATAACAAAAAAGCCTTTCAAAGTATGAAAGGCTTTTATTGAAACTATGGCCTCGCCAACAGGAATCGAACCTGTATTTTACGCTTAGGAGGCATACGTTCTATCCGTTGAACTATGGCGAGGCGTTAAAGGAGGGGATTTTAAACCTTTCCGGCAACAAAAGACAATAAGCCGGCGGCAATCAGAGGGCCGACCGGAATACCGCCGACAAAGGCAACACCGATGACTGTGCCGATTAATAATCCGGTTACCAAAACAGGCTGTTCGCTCATCAATGGAACGCCGCGTCCGGCAAGCCAAGCGACGAAGATGCCGATAAGGACGGCGGCAATCATTTTGAAATTGAGAAACTCGGACAGCGGCGGAATCTGTATTTTGCCAGAAACCAGCGGACTCAATACGCCGATGGTCAGTATAATGATGCCCACTTGCAAGCCGTGTTTTTCCACGAAGGGAATGTATTGTGACAAAGCGGTTTGCTGCATCAACAATAAGACGGCCGCCGAAATCGTAATCGAGTTGTTGTTGCTGACAACGCCTAAAAAAATCAGGGTAACCAGAAACAAAGGGACAAAGCTGAAATTCATTGGATTAATATACTCGGGCCAAGGATTCTTTTGCCAGTTGGATCATGGCTTCTTTGACTTCGCTGTCAGGCAACACGTTCAATGAAGCGATGGCTTTGTCGACGGCTTTTTTTGCCTCGGAAATCGAATACGGCAAAGCGTCTGAGTTGACGACATAGTCGTGGATTTTTTCAAAATAACTGCGGTCGGCATTTTCCAAAGCGTGGCGCACATCGTTTGCTGCCTGCTCGGAACCGTTTCTCATCAGGTAAATCAATGGCAGGGTAGGTTTGCCTTCTGCCAAATCGTCACCGACGTTTTTGCCGATTTCTTCGGTTTCGCCAGAATAGTCCAATACATCGTCAATGATTTGGAAAGCCGTACCGACATACATGCCGTAGTCTTTCAAGGCTTGCTCGTGTTCAGGGGAAGCCTTGCCCAAAATTGCGCCGACTTGCGCGGCCGCTTCAAACAGTTTTGCTGTTTTGTATTGGATAACTTGGACGTATTGCTCTTCGGTAATATCCGTATTGCCGATGTTCATCAGCTGCATGACTTCGCCTTCGGCGATGATGTTGGTCGCGTCTGCCATCACTTCCAAAATACGCATGCTGCCCGAACCAACCATCAGTTGGAAAGCGCGTGTATATAGGAAGTCGCCGACCAAAACAGCCGCCGCGTTGCCGAAGAGGTTGTTTGCCGTTTTACGGCCGCGGCGCAACTCGCTTTCATCGACGACATCGTCGTGCAGGAGGGTGGAGGTGTGGATGAATTCCACCATTGCTGCCAGCGAGTACAGTTTTTCATCGTCATGCCCGACTGCTTTGCCTGCCAAAATGGTAATAATCGGACGCAGGCGCTTACCGCCCGCGCTGATGATGTATGTGCCGATTTGCGAAATTAGTGCAACATCGGATTGAACAGCTTGGTTGATGACCGCATTAACTTTGGCAAGGTCATCGGGCAGGTGGCGTTGGAAGTAAGGCAGGTTTTCGAGCATAAAACATTCTCTGTTGATAAAAAGGAGCGGGGCTCCAATGAATCTGTTTAAACCCGTACATTCGGTCGGGGTAATAACGTTGCATTTAAAGATATCAGCAATCCAGCGCGTGATTATATCAGTTAAAAAGCATGCAACATATCTTTCAGACGGCCTTTTCACTTGTAAATAAAATAAATTTTGACAAAACAGGCAAATAGAAATAGAATAGCTCGTTTCGCACATGGTGTGCGGAAAGTTAACCTAATTCTCATGGAGTTGAGTATGTACGCGGTCGTAAAAACCGGCGGTAAACAATATAAAGTTTCCGTTGGCGAAAAATTGAAAGTAGAACAGATACCAGCCGAACTCGACAGCCAAATCGAACTGACTGAAGTTTTGATGATTGCTGACGGCGAATCTGTAAAAGTAGGCTCACCTTTTATCGAAGGCGCAAAAGTAACAGCTAAAGTCGTTGCTCATGGTCGTGGCGAGAAAGTACGCATTTTCAAAATGCGTCGTCGCAAACACTACCAAAAACGCCAAGGCCATCGCCAAAATTTCACCCAAATCGAAATCGTGGCAATCGCCTAATTTCAAGTAAGTTCAGGAGTATTACAAATGGCAAGTAAAAAAGCAGGCGGTAGCACCCGCAACGGTCGCGATTCAGAAGCCAAACGCTTGGGCGTTAAAGCCTACGGCAACGAGCTGATTCCGGCAGGCTCTATCATCGTTCGTCAACGTGGTACTAAATTCCACGCAGGTGACAACGTAGGCATGGGCAAAGACCACACTTTGTTTGCTAAAGTCGACGGTTACGTTGAATTCAAAACCAAAGGCGCGCTGAACCGTAAAACCGTCAGCATCCGTCCTTACACCGGTTCTGAAGAATAATCGTTTTACGATTGAAAGCCGCATTCCTTTTCGGAATGCGGTTTTTGTTTGTCAGACTATTTTGTCTGTTGGATAAAATCTGTATGTCGTGAAGCTTGATTTATATTAAGGTCAAAGTAAAAACGTGCTTACAATCGATAGTCTTTGTTTTATTCTATCGACTCTTTCTATACAATCTATTAAATGCCTTTGATTTACCCTCCTGTAGCTAAACACAGTAAACTTAAGGCCGTCTGAAAAAATCCGTATCAGTTGAATACAAGGAATTCCTCCCATGAGCTTACACAGTGATATTCTCGTCGTCGGCGCAGGCCCTGCCGGATTAAGTTTTGCCGCAGAGTTGGCCGGAAGCAGTTTGAACATAACCCTGATTGAAAGAAGTCCTTTAGAAGTGTTGCAAAATCCGCCGTATGACGGCCGTGAAATCGCACTGACGCATCTGTCGCGTGAAATCATGCAGCGATTGGGGATGTGGGATTTGATTCCAAAAGACGAAATTTATCCTTTGCGCGATGCTAAAGTGTTGAACGGTCATTCCGATTACCAGCTCCACTTCCCGCAACCGACTCAGGCGCGCGGCGAGCCTGCGGACTGCTTGGGCTATTTGATCTCCAACCACAATATCCGCAAAGCCGCTTATGAAGTCGTGTCCAAATTGGACAACGTCAAAATCCTGACCGGCACCAATGTTAAAGAAGTTAAAACTTCTGACAATGAGGCGCAAGTTATTTTGGAAAGCGGCGAAGTATTGACCGGCCGTCTGTTGTTGGCCGCCGATAGTCGCTTCTCGCAAACGCGCCGTCAACTGGGCATTTCTTCAGATATGCACGATTACAGCCGCACCATGTTTGTGTGCCGCATGAAGCATACTCTGTCCAACCTGCATACCGCATATGAATGCTTCCACTACGGCCGCACCATTGCGTTACTGCCTTTGGAAGAACACTTGACCAATACCGTGATTACGGTGGACAGCGATAAAGCCGAAACGATTAAAAACATGTCGCCGGAAGAATTGGCAGCCAGCGTGAAAGAGCAACTCAAAGGCCGTTTGGGCGATATGGAATTGGTCAGCACTATTCACAATTATCCTTTGGTCGGTATGATTGCCCAACGTTTCTATGGCAAACGCAGCGCATTAATCGGCGATGCCGCAGTCGGTATGCATCCGGTTACTGCGCACGGTTTCAACTTGGGTCTGGCAAGTGCCGATCTTTTGGCTAAATTGGTGCTCGAAGCCGAGCAACGCGGTCAGGATATTGGTGCGAAGAGTCTGCTGGAAAAATACAGCACCAAGCATATGTTCCATGCCCATCCGATTTACCACGGCACTAATATGCTGCTGAAACTCTTTACCAATGAAACTGCTCCGGCGAAACTGCTGCGCGGTTTGGTATTGCGTGCAAGTAATAACTTCCCACCGCTGAAAAAACTGATTACCAAACAATTGACCGGTTAATTGTTTAAAACATAAAAGGCCGTCTGAACGATTAAAGTTTCAGACGGCCTTGTTTTTTATCTACTGCTTATTTGGCTAAAACTGATTCGGGCATTTCTTGACGGACGTTTAAGGAAGTCAGCTTTTTGGTCAAGATGCTCAATACGATGCCGTAGGCAGGCAGGAAGAAGAGGGTGCAGATGGCGAGTTTGAACAGATAATCGACAAATGCGATGCCCTGCCAGTTTGCCGCCATAAATTCATCGTTGCTCGCATAAAAGGCAACGGCGAAAAACACCAGCGTGTCCAAAGCGTTGCCGACAACGGTGGAAGCAGTAGGGGCAATCCACCATGATTTCAGACGGCGTAATCTGTTGAACACAAAAATATCGAGGATTTGCCCGAGCGCATAGGCGGAAAAGCTGGCCAATGCGATACGGCCGACGAAGGTGTTAAATTCAGTTAAAGATGCCCAGCCTGTCCAGTTGCCCTCATGAAAGAGGACGGAGAAGACGTAAGAGAGCAGCAGGGCAGGGAACATCACCCAAAAAATAATCCGTCTCGCCAACGGTGCGCCGAAAATGCGCACGGTCAGGTCGGTAGCGAGGAAGATAAAGGGAAAGGAAAATGCGCCCCAAGTGGTAAAGATACCGAAAATTTGAAAGGGGAACTGCACCAGATAGTTGCTGGCGGCAATAATAAAAATATGGAAAAGCACCAGCCAGAAGAGCGCTTTCTTCTGCTGTGCGGCGGTAAATTCGTACATGGAAATCTTTCGGAGTTTTTCAGACGGCATGAGGCCTTGCGAGACCGTGCAATAGAGAAAGTCTTGCAATGAAAAGGGCGTTAGGCCGTCTGAATAGGATTATTGTGCATCGTGCTCAAACAGGCGTTTGCGTGCCAAAGCTTCAAACTCTGTGCCTGCTTTGCCGTAGTTGGCAAACGGGTGAATGGCGATGCCGCCGCGCGGTGTGAATTCGCCGAATACTTCGATGTATTTCGGATCCATCAGGGCGATGAGGTCTTTCATGATGATGTTGACGCAGTCTTCATGGAAGTCGCCGTGGTTGCGGAAGCTGAAGAGATAGAGTTTCAGGGATTTGCTTTCCACCATTTTGATATGGGGGATGTAGCGGATGTAGATGGTGGCAAAGTCGGGCTGGCCGGTCATCGGGCAGAGGCTGGTGAACTCGGGGCAGACGAATTTGACGAAATAGTCGTTGTCGGGATGTTTGTTGTCGAACGCTTCCAAAATTTCAGGCGCGTATTCGCTCGGGTATTGGGTTTTCTGGTTGCCCAAAAGGGAGATGCCTTGCAGCTCTTCGTTGTTGCGGGACATGAGGTTTCCTTAGTTTTTTAATGTGGGAGGTTTTCGAACCACGGGGTGCGGATTGTAATATAAATTGCATGGCTTGTGCGGATTTTATAGCGATGAATCAGCAAGATAGGTTTCAGACGGCCTGTTTTGTATTTTATGAAACCTGTTTTCCGCTTTACAATAGCAGCCAATCAACAGGCCGTCTGAAAGTATTTGTATGTCTTTAGCCCAACCCAAACGTATTCTGATCATCAAATTGCGCCATCATAGCGATGTGCTTTTGAGCACGCCGGTGGTCGATGCGCTGAAAACCCGTTTCCCCGATTGCGAAATCGATATGCTGGTGTATGCCGGTACGGGGCAGCTGATTGCCGATAATCCGCAGATTGCGCAGATTTTTACCATTGATCGAAATTGGAAGAAGCTGGGTGTACTCAAGCAGTTGGCGTGTGAGAAAAATCTTTTGTCTAAGCTAAAGGTGCGCGATTATGACTGGGCTTTCAACCTGTCCGACCAATGGCGCGCGGCAATAATCGCCAAACTGTGCGCCCGTTGCAGCGTGGGTTTGGACTGCATCAAGCGCGACGGTTTCTGGTGGCGTTTCTGTCATGATTTTATCAACCATGAGCTTGATACCAGCCATCATATCGTTGAAAACCAGTTGAATATCCTCGCGCCGCTTATCCAGCCGGAAGACGTGGCCGATGCGAAGGTACGCCTTTGGGTGGCACAAGATGCAAGGGAAAGCATGCGGCAGAAATTGCGTGAGCAGGGTTGGAGCGGCGAAGATTATGTGTTGCTGCACCCGGGTGCGCGTTGGCATTTCAAATGTTGGGAAGACGGCAAAAACGCCGCTATCGTACAGCTTCTGCTCAACAGCGGACAGAATGTCGTATTGACTGCTTCTCACAACACTGTCGAGCAATACATGCTTCAGGAAATTATAGGCCGTCTGAATATTCCGGAAGGCAGAAAAGTATATGTGCTGTCCGGATGCTTGAGTCTGCGTGAATTGGCCGCGGCCATTGAGGGCGCCAAGCTGTTTGTCGGTGTCGATTCCGCACCGATGCACATCGCCGCAGCTTTGGATAAACCGCAAATCGCTTTGTTTGGCGCGTCATGGGTGGATAAATGGCGTCCGTATTCCGAGCAGGCGGAAGTCATTTATGCCGGCGATTATGCCGAACTGCCTCACCCTGATAGTATCGACACCAACGATCCGACACGTCTGTTGAAAGCGATTCCGTTGCAGGATGTATGGGACAAAATTTCTGCCAAATTGGAGGCATTGGAGGCTTAACACCGCTTACCACGATCCATTAAACGTTTTAGCTTTGCGCCAAAATGCCCATTTGGAACGGCGGCCGATTTCCAGCGTGCCGCCGTTTTCGCCGTCTGTAGCAATGCACACGGTTTTCAGACGGCCTGAAGCGAGTGCGTCCCATAAAGGCGCAAACCAACGGGTTTCCCAGCTTTCCAAAATATCTTTGTATGCCCAAACATCGCCTGTCTGTAAGGTGGAAACCAAGTCGTCCAAAAAGATAAGGCCGTCTGAAACCGCATTGCCTGTTTCTTGAACCATCTCAAACCAAGCCTTCAAATCATACGGCGCATCGAGTTTGGGCGTATCCGAAAAACGCGCCCATGCGCTGTCTGAAGCGACGATATCCGCAGACTGTGTACCGTCCGCATCATTCCACAGCCACAAACCGTTGATTTCCGGCAATCCTTGTTGTTCACGCGCTTGGTTAATCGGATGCGTGTGGAGAAACATTTGGATTTCCGTCTGCATGGCCAACCAAGACACCGCATCCTTGCCGTGCGCCTGACCGTCCATTTCCGGCTGCCCGCACACATCCAAAACACATTCTGCGCCCCAATCTTCAATCTTCGGCATACTGAGCAGCCACATACTTTCGCAAAGCGGCTCGAATTGCCAATCTTTAGCTTGATAAAACGCCGACAAATCCGCACATAACCGTTGCGCCTCCTCTTTTTGGATGCCGATAAACTCGCCGCTGATAATGTTGACATGGTGCATGCCCATCTGTTGCCAAACCGGAGAGGCAAAAGCGGCTGTGCGGTTTGGGCTTGTGTGGCGTAAACGTTGCACTTGGGTAATGAGGCTGCCGCTCCACAAATGGCGGCCGTAAAATTCAGACGGCCTGAGTGTTTCTTTGCGTAATATGCCGTAACGCAAAAGACGGTTAAAAGCAGGTAAGGCAAACGCAGGAACGGATTCGTCGGCAAAACGGTTGAGCGAGGGGAGGGCGAGGGTCAGCTTCATAAGCGCAAATAGATAGGAAAACCGTTATTTTACGCGACAAATGATGTGTTTCGGAACCTTGCCTTTACACCCTGAAAAAGAGCCGTTCAGACGGCCGGTTTGGAAAAAACGGGCTGTCATGCTAGAATGCGTGGCGTAAATTTCAGAAAAACAGGGTGTAAATCAACACAATAGCCCTGATAATAACGTCAATCTCAAACACGACCTCATTCATTCCGAATGAAAACCTGATTTTCAGATCGGAAAAAAGACTCAAAGTCCTTTATCCCCAAAACTGTTTAAACCAGCAGGCGGTCGCAGCAGGCCGGATGTGCCGGCATTCTGCAAACTTTAAAAAAACAGACCGCCCCATTAAGGATAACGCGTGATTAAAAACAAATATTCCACTCGATTCAAAGCAACCCTCTTAGCGTTTCTGCTGCCGGCTTCAGGCATCATGACCGCATACGCCATTACCGACCCTCAACCAGCACATACCGATTTCAAAGTCGAGCGTATTTCCGAAGAGCTGCCTGCCGTTTATGTGGAAACCAATACCTATCAATCCAGCTATTGGGTGCAAGAAGTTGTCCAAGCCGGCGACTCTTTGGCAGACGTTTTGACGCGCATGGGTGTCAACCAAGAAGACATCAAGCAAATCATGGCGAAAAACAATGCCAACCTCGACATGAAAAACCTGCGGACCAACCAATCCGTCAATATCCGCATCGACTCTTCAGGCCAAGTGACCGACGTTCAATTCTTTACCGATGAAGAATTGGAACGCAACTTGGTGGCTTTGGAAAAAGTCAAAGGCAAATGGCGCATTTCCAATGCTGAAATCGACATGAAAACCATGCCGACCCTGCGTTCCGTGCAAATCCGCACATCCGCCATCGGCGATATGCTCCGTGCTGAAATCCCTTCCGAGGTGTATATCCAGCTCAAAGAAATCTTTGCCGATTCATTCAATATGAGCGACTTGGGCGAAGGCGATACCGTGCGTCTTTTGTACAACAGCATGTATTTCCGCGGCCAGCAAATGGCGGTCGGCGATATTTTGGCGGCTGAAGTGGTTAAAGACGGCAAAACCTACCAAGCCTATTATTACAGCCAAGGCAAAGGCGACGAAGAAAGCGGTAGCTACTACGACCAAAACGGTAAGTCCCTGCAACAAAAAGAAGGCTTTAATACCGAGCCTGTTGCGTACACGCGCATTTCTTCCCCGTTCGGCTACCGTGTCCACCCAGTCCTGCATACCGTCCGTATGCACACCGGTATCGACTATGCTGCGCCGACCGGTACGCCGATTAAGGCCGCTGCCGACGGTGAAGTGATTTTCAAAGGTTGGAAAGGCGGCTACGGCAATACCGTGATGATCCGCCATGCCAACGGTGTGGAAACCCTGTACGGCCACATGAGCGCGTTCAGCCCTGCCGACGGCAGAGTCCGTGCCGGCGAAGTGATTGGTTTTGTGGGTACAACCGGCCGTTCGACCGGCCCACACCTGCACTACGAAGCACGCGTCAACGGCCAGCCGGTCAATCCGACTACCGTCGCTCTGCCGACGCCGAAATTGACCCCGACCAATATGGCCGCGTTCCGCAAACAGCAAAAAGATGCCAGCACGATGTTGTCTGCCATCCGCTCTTTGCCGGTTTCCGTAGCGCAGTTGGATTAAATAAGATAAAGGCCGTCTGAATAAGGTTTCTTTCAGACGGCCTTTCCTATTAAAATCGATACCCTCATCAAGCCCACGTTTACTCAGAGAAAACTTATGTCTGCTTATCAGCCCATTATCCAATCCCTGCTTGATACCGACCTGTACAAATTCACCATGCTGCAAGTCGTGTTGCACCAATTCCCGCAAACCCACAGCCTCTACGAATTCCGTTGCCGCAACAAAGAGATGGTGTATCCGCTGGCCGATATTCAAGAAGACTTGGAACGCGAACTTGACTCCCTGTGCCAGCTGCGCTTTACCCATGACGAACTCGACTATCTGCGCAGCCTGCGCTTTATCAAAAGCGACTTTGTCGATTATCTCGAACTTTTCCAACTCCAACGCCGCTTCGTTCAAGTCAGTCCTGACGATCAAGGCCGTCTGAACATCCGCATCGAAGGCCCGATGATACAGGCGATGTTCTTCGAGATTTTCATTCTTGCCATCGTCAACGAACTCTATTTCCGCCGCTTGGAAACGCCTGCCGTCATCGAAGAAGGCGAGCGCCGTTTGCAGGCCAAAGCGCAACAGCTAAAAGAAATTGCGGCTACACAAAATCCAAATGATCCGCCGTTTCTTATTTCCGATTTCGGCACGCGCCGTCGCTACACCCTCGCATGGCAGGAACACGTTATCCGCACCTTGCTGGAAGCTGCTCCCGATATCGTGCGTGGTACCAGCAACGTTTATCTGGCCAAAAAACTCGGCATCACACCCATCGGCACCATGGCGCACGAGTTCCTCCAAGCCTTCCAAGCCTTGGACGTACGTTTGCGCAATTTCCAAAAAGCCGCGCTGGAAAGCTGGGTACACGAATACCGCGGCGACCTCGGTATCGCCCTGACCGACGTGGTCGGCATGGATGCCTTCTTGCGCGACTTCGACCTGTACTTCGCCAAACTCTTCGACGGCCTGCGCCACGATAGCGGCGATCCTTATGTTTGGGGCGATAAAGCCTACGAGCATTACAAAAAACTCAAAATCGACAGCCGCACCAAAATGCTGACCTTTTCAGACGGCCTCGATATTGAGCGTTCATGGGCGTTGCACCAATACTTCAAAGACCGTTTCAAAACCAGTTTCGGTATCGGTACCAACCTGACCAACGACTTGGGACACACACCTTTAAACATTGTTTTGAAACTTGTCGAGTGTAACGGCCAATCCGTCGCCAAGCTCTCCGACTCCCCGGGCAAAACCATGACCACCAACAACACCTTCCTCG
This sequence comes from Neisseria subflava, assembly GCF_005221305.1. Classification (NCBI taxonomy): domain Bacteria; kingdom Pseudomonadati; phylum Pseudomonadota; class Betaproteobacteria; order Neisseriales; family Neisseriaceae; genus Neisseria; species Neisseria subflava. Next base: position 1,425,064 of record NZ_CP039887.1, on the reverse strand, counting down.
CTTACCTGCGCCAAGTGTTTGACGTACCGGAGCCGGAAGAGAAAGCCTAAAAAAACAAAGGCCGTCTGAAATGTTCAGACGGCCTTTTAAATTAATCCATATCGCTTTCAGGTAATTCTGCCGAACCCATGCGGCGCAGGATGATATTGGTTTTGTTGTGCATCCGTTTGCTCTTAGGGTGGTCTGCGTAAAACAGCGGAGCAGGAACGCGTGCCGTAAGCTTGGCGGCTTGTTGGCGGGTGAGGGCGGAGGCAGGTTTTTTGTAGAAATACTGGGATGCCGCTTCCGCGCCGAATACGCCGTAGTGCCATTCGATTGAGTTCAGATACAGCTCAAAAATGCGGTCTTTGTCGGTAACCGCTTCCATCATCGCCGTAATCGCCGCTTCTTCGCCTTTGCGGATGTAGCTGCGGCTTTCGTTGAGAAACAGGTTTTTCGCCAGTTGCTGGCTGATGGTCGAACCGCCGGCTTTGACTTCGCCGCTTTGTTTATTGCGTTTCATGGCGTATTTGATGCCGTTCCAGTCAAAGCCGCTGTGTTCGGCAAAGTTGGCGTCTTCGGAAGCAATCAGGGCTTTTTTGAGGTTGACGGAAATTTGGTCGTAAGGCACCCAGCGGTAATCCAGCTCGACATCGCGGCCTTCTTTTGCAAACTGGCTCATGCGCATGGACATGAAGGCGGTTTTGCTGGGCGCGACGGCGCGGTAGGTAATGATGTTGCCGTACACATAAGCGTTGAAGAAAATGAAGATGCCGATGGGCAGGGCAATCAGCCATTTGATGATGCGGAACATGGTTACAGGGCTTTCATGTATTCGATAACGGGGCGGATATCGGGTGTAAATCCGCGCCAAATATGGTAGGAGGCGGCAGCCTGACCGACCAGCATGCCCAGGCCGTCTGAAACTTCGGCCGCGCCATTACTTTGGGCAAAGTTCAAAAACGCCTGTGCCGCTTCGCTGTAAACCATATCGTAGGCAAGGCGGCAGTTGCGGAAAATTTCAGGGCTGACGGCAGGAAGCTGACCGCTCAAGCCGCCGGACGTGCCGTTGATGATGATATCAAAACCGCCGTTCAAATCCGCCATCGGGACGGCTTCAATGCCGAAAAGCTGCGCCAATTCCTCGGCTTTGGCGTGGGTACGGTTGGTAATGACGATACGGGCAGGGCGGTGTTCTTTCAAAACTGGAATCACGCCGCGCACCGCGCCGCCTGCGCCCAAAAGCAAAATGGTTTTGCCTTCGATGGCAATGTTTTTGACCTGCGTGATGTCGTTGGCCAAACCGATACCGTCGGTGTTGTCGCCGCGTATTCTGCCGTCTTCCAACCACACCAGCGTATTGACCGCGCCGGCAGCCAAAGCGCGGTCGGAATGCTCGTCCGCCAGCGCAAAAGCTTCCTGCTTGAACGGAACGGTTACATTCGCACCTTGCCCGCCCTCGGCACGAAACGCCGCAACAGCCTCGGCAAAACCGCCGATTTCGGCACAAATGCGCCCATATGTGATGGCCACGCCTTCCTGCAGCGCAAACTGCTGATGGATTTGCGGCGATTTGCTGTGTGCGACGGGATTACCGAAAACGGCGTAACGCGGAGTGTTGTTCATAAAACGGGTCTGAAAAAACAAAAGAAAAGAGTGCTTATTATAGCGGTCTTTATGTTAAGAAAGCGTAATGTAAAATTGTTGACAATTAAACAGTCTGAAACTATATTTCATTGCGTAAAAACGGGTGCCCTGATGTATTTCAGACGGCCTTACCGTGGTAGAATAACAACTTAAACCCATTCCCTCAGGAGCTGAAGATGTCCATCAAAGACGCTGTAAAACTGATTGAAGAAAGCGAAGCCCGCTTCGTAGATTTGCGCTTTACCGATACCAAAGGCAAGCAGCACCACTTTACCATCCCCACCCGCATCGTCCTCGACGATCCCGAAGAATGGTTCGAAAACGGTCAAGCGTTTGACGGTTCGTCCATCGGCGGTTGGAAAGGTATTCAGGCTTCAGATATGCAGTTGCGTCCCGATGCGTCTACAGCCTTCGTCGATCCTTTCTACGACGATACCACCGTTGTCTTTACCTGCGATGTCATCGATCCGGCCGACGGCCAAGGCTATGACCGCGATCCTCGCTCTATCGCACGTCGCGCCGAAGCTTACTTGAAATCTTCCGGTATCGGCGACACCGCCTATTTCGGTCCCGAGCCTGAATTCTTCGTTTTTGACGGCGTAGAATTTGAAACCGATATGCACAAAACCCGTTACGAAATCACTTCCGAAAGCGGTGCATGGTCAAGCGGCCTGCACATGGACGGTCAAAACACCGGCCACCGTCCGACCGTCAAAGGCGGTTACGCACCTGTTGCGCCGATTGACTGCGGCCAAGACCTGCGTTCTGCCATGGTCAATGTTTTGGAAGAACTCGGCATCGAAGTGGAAGTCCATCACGCCGAAGTCGGTACCGGCAGCCAAATGGAAATCGGTACCCGTTTCGCCACTTTGGTTAAACGTGCCGACCAAACCCAAGACATGAAATATGTGATTCAAAACGTTGCCCACAACTTCGGTAAAACCGCCACCTTCATGCCTAAACCCATCATGGGCGACAACGGCAGCGGTATGCACGTTCACCAATCCATTTGGAAAGACGGTCAAAACCTGTTCTCAGGCGACGGCTATGCCGGTTTGTCCGATACCGCCCTTTATTACATCGGCGGCATCATCAAACATGCCAAAGCACTGAACGCGATTACCAATCCGTCCACCAACTCCTACAAACGCCTCGTGCCGCACTTTGAAGCGCCGACCAAACTGGCATATTCCGCCAAAAACCGTTCCGCTTCCATCCGCATTCCGTCTGTGAACAGCAGCAAAGCACGCCGTATCGAAGCGCGTTTCCCTGATCCGACCGCCAACCCATACTTGGCATTTGCCGCTTTGTTGATGGCCGGTTTGGACGGTATTCAAAACAAAATCCATCCGGGCGACCCTGCCGATAAAAACCTGTACGACCTGCCTCCGGAAGAAGATGCATTGGTGCCTACCGTTTGCGCTTCTTTGGAAGAAGCACTGGCCGCCCTCAAAGCCGACCACGAATTCCTCCTGCGCGGCGGCGTGTTCAGCAAAGACTGGATCGACAGCTACATTGCCTTTAAAGAGGAAGATGTCCGCCGTATCCGCATGGCGCCGCATCCGCTGGAATTTGAAATGTATTACAGCCTGTAAAACAGCTGAGGCATTTTAAATAGGAAATCAAAGGCCGTTTGAAACTGGATTTAAAGTTTCAGACGGCCTTTAGGCTTGGAATAGATAGGGCGATTGAATTAGGTATGATAGCGAGCAGCAATGAATCATGCCGTTTGAAGCCTTTATGGAATCGTTGCCTTGTGTTAAATTGTACTAACGGAATCATTTAATCAAAAAGGTTGGGCAAAATGAATAAGATAATTGGTTTGGCCATTGCTGCGGTATTTGGTTTGAGCGCGTGCAGTAATTTAGATCACAAAACCGCACACGAGGTAATGTCGATTTCCAATGACCGTATTTTAAAAGAAGACCGCAGCTTTAACATCACAGGCAGCTCTCGAATATATATCAGCCCATTGGCTGAAGCTGTATTGGCAGATGAAAAGGTGGAAAAGAAAGCCGAAGCGAAAGCAAAGGATGCCAAAGCCAAAGAGGGGGAGGCGGCATCCTCTATGAAGGTTGCTCAAGAAGACGACGCTGCTTTGAAGCAGGAGTTTTCTGAACGAGAAGAGGCTGAGTTCCGCAATGCAATGCTTGATGCCTTGCCGGATGGCAATATCGCACAAGTTGCCGTTGATTATCTGGATAAATATCCTGCCATATCCAGTTACATGGAAGGGGTTCATCTGAATTATGAGTCGGCAGTTGATTTGTCAACGCGTCAATTTGAGATGATTCCTGAATTGGTCATCAACAACCACAATGAAAAACTTAGTATCAAACTTCCTATGAAGTTAGATGCGGAAAAATGGGAAATTTATGTTGATCTGCCTGCCAGCGTGTCTGCCATTGTTAATGTGTACACTGATGAGAAAATCGGCAAACGTTTGATTAAAGAACCTTTAAAAGTGAGTTTGAAAGAAATCGGTGATTCGAAACACATGCCTTTTGATCATATTGCAGAGGCGGGAGTACGTGCTTTTTTGAGTGCCAATAAGGCTATGCCTGCCGATGCATATGTATTTAAAGAAATGGATGCCTTTGGTAAGGCAAACCATGCACGCTATCGTGTACGTCATGTCATGAAACCGGAGTATGATTCTGTCGTAATGAAGGCAATGGCTAAGGCTTTTGATGAAGAATTGTCGAAATTACAGAAAACGCCTCAACCAGGGTCAACAGAAGAAGATTATAAAAATGCGCGGGAATTTTTCAGTATGTCTGTCAACATAAGTGATAACCAGCCACTTAGCTTCCAGCGGATATTCGGTAACAATCTTGTTGTCGACTATTATCTCGACCGCAAAGGCCGCATGTTGGCTTCCCGCATGTATATGCAAATCAACGGCACACATAAGGCCATTAATATTATCGGCGACAGTGTGTACAGCAATTACGGCAAACCAGTCTTCAAATTGAATCCGCAAGGTAAGGGCATTACTTGGAAAGAGCTGAAAGAGTTTTTCAGTTCGAATAAAAAAGAAGACGATTAAAGCCTCAGGCCGTCTGAAAGGATATTTTCTGTTTTCAGACGGCATGTTTGATAAGGAAAACCATGTTTGCAAATTTTGATTTAGGCGTATTTCTGCTGGCAGTATTGCCCGTGTTGTTGGCCATTACCGTGCGCGAAGTGGCACGCGGTTATACGGCGCGGTATTGGGGCGACCATACCGGCGAGCAGTTTGGGCGTTTGACCCTCAATCCGCTGCCGCATATCGATCCTGTCGGTACGATTGTCGTGCCGCTGGTGTGTCTGATGATAGGCAGTTTTCTGTTCGGCTGGGCGCGTCCTATGCCCATCGATTCGCGCAATTTCCGCGATCCGCGCCGTGCGTGGCGTTGGGTGTCGATTTCAGGTCCGATTGCCAATCTGATTTTGGCGTTCTTTTGGGGCTTTGTCGTCGTATTTTCCGCGTATGTGCCTGAGTCTTATCAAGCGCCATTGGTGCAGATGGCTGGTTACGGCGTGATGGTGAACTCGATTTGGGTCGCGTTCAGCCTGATTCCGATTTTGCCTTGGGACGGCGGTATTTTTATCGATACCTTTCTCAACGCCAAACAGTCCATGCAGTTCCGTAAAATCGAGCCATACGGCACATGGATTATCCTGATCCTGTTGTTTACCGGCCTGCTGGCCAAACTGATTTGGCCGATTATCGCCATGATTCAGGCCGCAGTGCAGATGGTTGTTATGCTGTTTATTTAAATATTGTGGCTGAAAAGGCCGTCTGAAACTCAGTTCCAGACGGCCTTTTTCATTGTGCAACATGTAAATACGATTGGAAAAATTGCTTAAGAATTGTACAATTTCAGCCCTTTCAACTTGGCGCACACATCATGCACATCGGCGGCTATTTCATTGACAACCCCATCGCACTTGCCCCTATGGCAGGCATTACGGACAAACCGTTCCGCCGGATTTGCCGCGAGTTTGGCGCAGGGTGGGCGGTATGCGAAATGCTGACCAGCGATCCGAGCTTGCGCCATACCAAAAAAACCTTGCGCCGCAGCGATTTTGAAGGCGAGGGTGGAGTTGTGGCCGTGCAGATTGCCGGCAGCGATCCGCAGCAGATGGCAGAAGCCGCACGTTACAACATCGGCTTAGGTGCGCAGGTGATTGACATCAATATGGGCTGCCCGGCCAAAAAAGTCTGCAACGTGCAGGCAGGCAGTGCGTTGATGCAAAACGAGCCTTTAGTTGCCGAAATCTTGGAAGCCGTTGTCAACGCGGTGGACGTACCCGTTACCCTCAAAACCCGTTTGGGCTGGCACGACGAACATCAAAACTTGCCGACCATCGCCAAAATTGCCGAAGAATCAGGCATTGCAGCCCTTGCCATCCACGGACGCACGCGCACGCAGATGTACAAAGGCGAAGCGCGTTACGAACTGATTGCCGAAACCAAAGGCCGTCTGAACATTCCCGTTTGGGTCAACGGCGATATTACTTCGCCGCAAAAAGCCGCCGCCGTCCTCAAACAAACCGTTGCCGACGGCATCATGATAGGGCGCGGCGCACAAGGCAGGCCGTGGCTTTTCCGTGATTTAAAACATTACGCCGAACACGGCGTTTTACCGCCGGCCTTGAGCTTGGCAGAATGCAACGCCACCATTTTGAACCACATCCGCGCCATGCATGAATTTTATGGCGAAATTGCCGGCGTGCGCATCGCCCGCAAACACATCGGCTGGTATATCGATGAAATGCCCGACGGCGAACAAACATGCGGGGAAATCAACCGCTTGGATAGCGCCGCGGCACAATACGACACCCTTGCCGCCTATCTTGAGACGCTTTTAGAGAAAACCGACCGTTGGGTATGCCACTATCGGGAAGGCTAAAGAGTTTCAGACGGCCTTATCATTTAAAAACAAATCCAAAGAAAGACATCACGATGAATCAAACGACGACTGACATTGCGCAATGTATTGAACAAAACTTACGACAATACTTCAAAGACTTGGATGGTACGGAACCTTGCGGCGTGTACGATATGGTGTTGCACCAAGTCGAAAAACCGATGCTGATTTGCGTGATGGAACAATGCGGCGGCAACCAATCTAAAGCGGCGGTTATTTTGGGGTTAAACCGCAATACCTTGCGCAAAAAGCTGCAGCAGCATGGTTTGTTGTAATAGGGAGGATAGGACGGACATTTCTGCCTGCCTATAATGAAAGAACCGGCCATGTCATTTATCCATTAGTTAGATATTTTTGGATTTGCTGACACAATCAAAATAAAAACAGCTTGAAAAGGCTTCAGGCCGTCTGAAAGCCAGAGAAGAAACGATTAATTTTTTACCATGAGTTGAACCATGCTTTACCAAATACTCGCACTGTTAATCTGGGGCAGCTCGTTTATCGCTGCCAAGTATTCCTACGAGATGCTCGACCCGACGCTGATGGTTGAGGCGCGGCTGTTGATTGCCGCGTTGATGGTGCTGCCGTCGTGCCGCCGTCATTTAGGTAGGATTCCGCGGAGCGAATGGAAGCCGTTGTTGTGGATTTCCTTTGTCAACTACGTTGTCGTTTTGATGCTCCAGTTTATCGGTTTGAAATATACATCCGCTGCCAGCGCGGTTACCATGGTGGGGTTGGAGCCTTTACTGGTGGTCTTTGTCGGTCATTTCTTCTTCAACGACAAAGCCAAACTTTACCACTGGATTTGCTGCGCGGTGGCGTTTGCCGGCGTGGGCATGATGGTAATGGGCGGTGCAGAAGAGGGCGGTACGATTGACTGGTTCGGCTGTCTGTTGATTTTGCTTGCGGGATTGGGTTTTGCAGGCGTGATACGTCCGAGCCAGCAGATGATTGCCCGTATCGGTGCGCCCGCATTTACCGCAGCTTCCATGGCGGTGGCGGCGGTGTTGTGTCTGCCGTTTTCGCTGGTGTTGGCAGACAGCTATCAAATCAACTGGTCATGGGGCGGTACGCTATCGATTTTGTATATGGGGATTGGCTGTAGTTGGCTTGCCTATCTGTTGTGGAACAAAGGCATGAACACAGTCCCTGCCAACGTCTCCGGTCTGCTGATTTCGCTTGAGCCTGTCATTGGCGTTATCATGGCGGTGTTAATTTTGGGCGAACATTTAAGTGCTATGTCTGCGATGGGCATTACCGTCGTTATTGTGTCCACTTTTGTCGCCGGTATGTTGGCGCATGTCAGCAACAAACACAAGAATGCCGTCTGAAAACGGTTTCAGACGGCCTGAAGTAAGCAGTATCTTTTTTCAATAAGACATTTGGGGAAAATTTCTATGAAACGCATTATCTCTCTGCTTTTGCTCGCCTGCCCTGTCTTGGCGTCGGCTGCACCCGATAGCGACAAAGCCGCCGTACAGGCCGTCATTGCCAAGTATTACAACCGACCGCTTGCCGCGCACAAATGCCAGCTTACCGAGCCGCCGAAAGACAGTGAGACAGCATCTGACAATATTATGTATTGCATGAAACCTGTTGCCGACCATACCGTAACGCGCAACGGCAAAGTCACGCGCTATGTGTTGTACACAGGTTTTGCCTACGATATGCAACAAAAAGTAAAACAGGACGCGCATGCTTCTTCGGGTCTGGCAGAATTGTTTATTTTGGAGAAAGCAGACGGTAAGTGGGCAATCAAACAACATGGAAGCGATGAAATTGGCGCATGGGGGGATGTGCCGGAGAATAAGGATTGGCGGTTTGTCCAGATGGGTGAGCAAAACTGGGGCTACACTGTCGAATCAGGTTATACAGGTCAGGGTGAAACGACAACCGGAGAAAATTTCCTGTTTACCGATAATAGCAACCGTGTCCGTAAAAGCTTAATTATCAACGGTAACGATAACGGCGCATATTACGGCAATTGCGATGAATATAAAGGGCGTGAAAAACGAAACTGCAAAGACAGATATACCAGTCTGGAAGCCAAAATCGCTTTTGACAAAAGCCGTCCTGCCGTATCCGGCGTATGGGCGTTGACTGCAAAACTCAGCGGCGTATCAGGAAAGAAAAATTATAAAAATCAAAAATATATTTTCCCTTATAACGGCAAAACCCACGTCGCCCCCAAAAATTATCCCTTAGGCGGACAATAGTTCTCTTAAAAAGCGCTTTTATCAAACCATTACTACCTCAAGTCAAATTCCGTGAAAGAAACGCATAAACTTTGGGCCGCACTCATCATTACCGGCATTATCGGCGGCATGGTCGGCATTGTATTAACTGAAATCATGCATACGATTCAACATCTTGCCTATGGTTATGGTTCAGACGGCCTATACGTTTCATTCCGCGAGGGCGTATCGCAGGCAAGTCCTGCGCGGCGTATCGGCGTGATGACCTTTTGCGGCGTGGTGGTCGGTTTGGGGTGGTGCTTGCTCAAACGCTACGGCAGGCCGCAACCGAGCATTAAAGCCGTGGTTAAAAATCCGCTTGCCGGCTTTCCGTTGTTTGAAACCGTCAGCCATGCCCTGTTGCAAATCATTACCGTCGGGCTTGGCTCGCCGCTCGGCCGTGAAGTTGCACCGCGCGAAATGACCGCCGCCTTTGCTTCAGTCGGTGTCAACCGTTTCGGGTTGAGCGAAGATGATGCAAGGCTGGTTATTGCCTGCGCTTCGGGTGCAGGTTTGGCGGCTGTGTATAACGTACCGCTCGCGTCCACACTTTTCATCCTCGAAGTCATGCTGGGCTTGTGGACGCAGCAAGCCGTCGCCGCCGCATTGCTGACTTCAGTCATCGCCACCGCCGTCGCGCGCATCGGTTTGGGCGACGTGCAGCAATATCATCCGACCAACCTTTCCATCAACACCTCATTACTTTGGTTTTCCGCCATCATCGGCCCGATACTGGGCGCAACCGCCGTCTTTTTCCAGCGTACCGCCCAAAAGTTTCCCCTCATTAAACGCGACAATGTCAAAATCATTCCCTTGGCTGTCTGTATGTTTGCACTCATCGGCGTAATTTCCATTTGGTTTCCCGAAATTTTGGGCAACGGCAAAGCAGGCAACCAACTGACCTTTGGCGGCTTGACCGACTGGCAACACAGCCTTGAGCTGACCGCCGTCAAATGGCTGGTTGTCTTAATGGCGCTGGCGGCAGGCGCATACGGCGGCCTGATTACCCCGTCCATGATGCTCGGTAGTACCATCGCCTTTGCCGCTGCCGCCGCGTGGAACAGTGTTTTTCCTGAAATGTCCTCTGAAAGCGCGGCCATTGTCGGCGCCGCCGTTTTCCTCGGTGTTTCCCTCAAAATGCCCCTGACCGCCATAGCCTTTATTTTGGAGCTAACCTACGCCCCCGTTGCCTTACTCATGCCATTATGCACAGGCATGGTAGGCGCAGTATGGGTAGCAAAGAAAATGGGATTTAAATAGGCAAAAGCAAAAGGCCGTCTGAAACCAAGTTTCAGACGGCCTTTTACAATAAAATTGTTAACAATATTTGCAAAAACCTACTGCCAAAAATGCGAAACTGGGGGATAATACCGCCCTGAAAATTCATCTCATACTGATTAAACCTTCAACAAAGGAAATCCAAATGTCTTCCATCAAACGCGCCCTGATCAGCCTATCCGACAAGACAGGCGCAGTCGAATTTGCCCAAACCTTGACCAAGCTCGGTGTTGAAATCCTCTCTACCGGAGGTACAGCAAAGCTCTTGGCTGATGCAGGCGTTCCCGTTATCGAAGTTGCCGACTATACCGGCTTCCCCGAAATGCTCGACGGCCGCGTGAAAACGCTGCACCCGAAAATCCACGGCGGTATTTTGGGTCGGCGCGATTTGGGCGAACACGTCGCCAAGATGGAAGAGCACGGCATTGGCAACATCGACCTCGTGTGCGTCAACCTCTACCCCTTCGCCGCCACCATCGCCAAACCAAACTGCACGCTGGAAGACGCGATTGAAAACATCGACATCGGCGGCCCGACCATGGTGCGCTCTGCCGCGAAAAACTGGAAACACGTCGCCATCGTTACCGATACCGCCGATTTCCCGGCCATCGCCGCCGAAATGGAAGCCAACGGCGGCGCATTGAGCGACAAAACCCGTTTCAACCTCTCACGCAAAGCATTCAGCCATACCGCCCAATACGACGGCATGATTTCCAACTACCTGACCTCGCTTTCAGACGACGTCTTGAGCGGCCAGCCCCAAATCGGCGAATTCCCGAGCCAGTTCAACCAAAGCTGGATTAAAGTGCAAGACATGCGCTACGGCGAAAACCCGCACCAACGCGCCGCGTTCTACCGCGATATTTGCCCCGCAGCAGGCAGCCTTTCCGCCTACCAACAACTGCAAGGCAAAGAATTGTCGTACAACAACATCGCCGATGCCGATGCCGCTTGGGAAGCTGTCAAATCCTTTGACGCGCCGGCCTGCGTGATCGTGAAACACGCCAATCCGTGCGGCGTAGCCATCGCCTCCAATACCTTGGATGCCTATAAACTCGCCTACGCTACCGACACCACCAGCGCATTCGGCGGCATCATCGCCTTCAACCGCGAAGTGGATGGCGAAACCGTCAAACAAATTACCGACAACCAATTTATGGAAGTCCTGATGGCGCCGAAGTTTACCGCAGAAGCCCTCGAAATCGCCGCCGCCAAGAAAAACGTGCGCGTATTGGAAGTGCCGCTTGAAGCAGGTGCCAACCGCTTTGAACTCAAACGCGTCGGCGGCGGACTATTGGTACAAACCCCCGACATCCACCGCATCATCCGCGCCGATTTGAAAGTCGTCTCCAAACGCCAACCGACCGAGCAGGAATGGAACGATTTGCTGTTCGTCTGGAACGTCGCCAAATACGTCAAATCCAACGCCATCGTGTTCGGCAAAGGCGGTCAAACCTACGGCATCGGCGCAGGCCAAATGAGCCGCGTGGACAGCACCCGCATCGCCGCCCGAAAAGCGCAGGACGCAGGTTTAGACTTAAACGGCGCATGCGCCGCCTCCGATGCCTTCTTCCCATTCCGCGACGGCGTGGACGTCATCGCCGAACAGGGCATCAAAGCCATCATCCATCCGGCAGGCTCCATGCGCGACCAAGAAGTCTTTGACGCAGCGGACGAACACGGTATCGCTATGGTGGTAACCGGCATTCGCCATTTCCGCCACTAATAAGCTGATATAAAATAAAGGCCGTCTGAAAACAAAGTTTCAATATCGTGAAACCCGTTTTCAGACGGCCTTCTTCAATCATCAAACAATTTAGCGGTCTAACTGTAAATCAGGATAAAACAACCAAGCCCCAGCCAGTCGGATTAATACGGCAACACAACGTCGCCCAAGCCTAAAACTAACCCACTCAGAGAAAAAATATGAAACACATCCTCCTCATCCTAACCCTCGCCACACTCACCGCCTGCGCCTTCAGCCATACCGGCGGCTACGGCTATGCCGGCAACAACGGCGCTTCCGCAGGCGTGACCCAAACATTCCGTTGGTAAGGCCGCCTGAAAACAACACAGTTTCTACAATAGAAAACAAACAAATCCCAAACGTAAAGGCAAGTTTTACACTTGCCTTTTTAATCTTATCTATCGGCTCAATAGCGCATAAATTCGTATCATTTATTCACCATTTATATGTTAAAAAACGTTAAAGGCCGTCTGAAAACAGGCTATGCAAAGCTTTTACACGTTTTAAATCAACTTTCAATACAAAATTCATTAATTATCTAAATAAAAGCCGACATCCAAATCTATCACTAAAATATCCTATTCGTATAATATTTAATAATCATTTCTGTTTAAAAATATTAAGTGAAATCATATTGTTATAAAAGCGTTTAAAAAGCAACAAGTAAATCTAACCGGCATGACCGTTGAAGTCGAAAAAATAACACTTTATCGGAAGAGTCAATTTACGAAACCAAAAGCATATAAAATTTGAGTCAGGATTCCGAATGCATTGAAAGAAGCTAACAAAAAGTGACTTGTTAAGAAACAAGCTGACAAAAAAACGGCACATCGTTTCCCAAACTTCACAAGCTTCCCAAAATGTATCAGCATAAAATCCCATAAAACAGGCTTTTAGCTGTTATTCGGCCGAATGGAGACTTTGGGCACGGGAATTGCATACGAGAGATTACGACGTAAAACCGCATAAAGGGGAGACTCTGAAGTGCGGCATATATATGGACAAGCAGTTTATGGTCGAGCAACACGTCCCAAAAGAAATCAAACCCCTTACAGGAAAATCGATATGAATAAAGTCTTTAAAGTTATTTGGAACCACTCGACCCAGACATGGACTGCGGTTTCTGAAATCAGCCATGCACACGGCAAAAAATCCGCTTCCGACAAGCGTAAAGCCGTAGCTGCTGTAGTTGCAGTGGCAGGTGCCTTAATGGCTTCTAGTGCTGCTCAAGCAGGTGCAGAATTGGGTGGTGGTAGCGCAACAGGTACAAATGCAGTTGCGGTTGGAGCGGCCTCAAAAGCAACCGGTACAGCCTCTTTTGCTGGTGGTACATCAGCTAATGCTGCTGGTGTAAGCTCTGTTGCGGTCGGTGGTTCTATGACTGCGGCTGAAGCTGCTCAAGCAGTTGGTAATAACTCTATTGCAGTAGGTTTTAAATCAAGTGCTTCTCAAACTGCTGACATTGCAGTAGGTTATAACGCTAAAGCTAATGGTACTTCTACTGGTTCTGATGGCGACGGCGTAGTAAATAATGCCGGTTCTGCAATGGCGATTGGTACCGACTCTCAAGCAACCGGTATCGTAGCAACTGCCATCGGTCAACGTTCTCAAGCCCTGGCAAACGGCGCGGTAGCATTGGGTGGCGACGCTCAAGCCAAACAAGGTTCTGACGTAGCAATCGGTCGCGGTTCTGTAGCCGACGGTATTTCTGCTTCTGCATTCGGTCCTGCTGCTCAAGCAACTGGTAAATACGCAGTGGCTTTGGGCGTACAAAGCCAAGCCACTTCAGAACAAGCCATCGCATTGGGTCGCCTCTCTCAAGCTAACGGCAAGTTTGCAACTGCTCTGGGTAACGGTGCTCAAGCAACAGCCCAAAACACTCTGGCTTTGGGTACAGAAGCTAAATCTACTATCGAAAACAGCGTAGCCCTGGGTAACGGCTCTACAACCAGCGCATTCGTACCTACTAACACTGCTACTGTTGGCAGCTACACTTACAGCGGCTTCGCAGGCGCAACCAGCGGCTTGGGCAACGGTGCAGTATTGTCTGTAGGTTCTGCAGGTAACGAACGTCAAATCCAAAACGTTGCCGCAGGTCGTATCAATGCAACTTCTACCGATGCAATCAACGGCTCTCAATTGTTTGCCGTAGCAAACCGCATCGAAAACCTGAATCCGTTTGTATTCTCAGGCCACAATGGCAGCGGTAGCTCACCTGCTGAAGGTACATTCAAATACAATCCAAATTCAACAAACAATCCTCTGAAACTGATCGCTGGTCACGGTTTGACAATGACCTCAAACGGCACTAACGAATACACCCTGAGCGTAGTAGGTGGTGGTGCTAAAGGCGAAAAAGGTGACACCGGCGCTACTGGCGCAACCGGCGAAAAAGGTGAAAAAGGTGAAAAAGGTGACACCGGCGCTACTGGCGCAACCGGCGAAAAAGGTGATACCGGCGCCGCTGGCGAAAAAGGTGACACTGGCGCAGCCGGCGCTAAAGGCGACAAAGGCGACAAAGGCGACAAAGGCGACAAAGGCGACAAAGGCGACAAAGGCGACAAAGGCGACAAAGGCGACAAAGGCGACAAAGGCGACAAAGGCGACAAAGGTGACAAAGGCGACAAAGGTGACAAAGGCGACAAAGGTGACCAAGGTGTAGCCGGCGCTACTGGCGCAACCGGCGACAAAGGCGAAAAAGGTGATACCGGCGCTACTGGCGCAACTGGTGCTACTGGCGCTACTGGCGCTACCGGTGCAACTGGTGCTACTGGTGCTACCGGCGCTACCGGCGCAACTGGTGCTACCGGCGCAACTGGTGCTACCGGCGCAACCGGTGCTAAAGGCGATACCGGTGCTACTGGTGCTAAAGGTGATACCGGTGCTACTGGTGCTAAAGGTGATACCGGTGCAACCGGCGACAAAGGCGAAAAAGGTGACACCGGCGTAACCGGCGCAACTGGTGCTAAAGGCGATACCGGTGCTACTGGTGCAACTGGTGCAACTGGTGCAACTGGTGCTACTGGTGCTACTGGTGCTACTGGTGCTAAAGGTGATACCGGTGCTACTGGTGCCAAAGGTGATACCGGTGCTACTGGTGCAACTGGTGCTACCGGTGCTACCGGTGCTAAAGGTGATACCGGTGCAACTGGTGCTACCGGCGCAACCGGCGCAACTGGCGCTACCGGCGCAACTGGTGCTACCGGCGCAACCGGTGCTAAAGGTGATACTGGTGCTACTGGTGCTAAAGGTGATACCGGTGCAACTGGTGCTACCGGCGCAACCGGCGCAACTGGCGCTACCGGCGCAACTGGTGCTACTGGCGCAACCGGCGCAACTGGTGCAACTGGCGCAACTGGTGCTAAAGGTGATACCGGTGCTACCGGTGCTACCGGCGCAACTGGTGCTACTGGCGCAACTGGTGCTAAAGGTGATACCGGTGCAACTGGTGCTAAAGGCGATACCGGTGCAACTGGTGCTACCGGTGCTACCGGCGCAACTGGTGCTACCGGTGCAACTGGTGCTAAAGGCGATACCGGTGCTACTGGCGCTACCGGTGCTACTGGCGCTACCGGTGCTACTGGCGCAACTGGTGCTACTGGCGCAACTGGTGCTACTGGCGCAACTGGTGCTACCGGCGCAACCGGCGCAACTGGTGCAACTGGTGCAACTGGCGCAACTGGTGCTAAAGGTGATACCGGTGCTACCGGTGCTACCGGCGCTACTGGCGCAACTGGTGCTAAAGGTGATACCGGTGCAACTGGTGCTAAAGGCGATACCGGTGCTAAAGGCGATACCGGTGCTAAAGGCGATACCGGTGCTACCGGCGCAACTGGTGCTACCGGTGCTACCGGTGCTAAAGGTGATACCGGTGCTAAAGGCGATACCGGCGCAACTGGTGCTAAAGGCGATACTGGTGCAACTGGTGCTAAAGGCGATACCGGTGCTACCGGTGCAACTGGTGCTACCGGTGCTACCGGTGCTAAAGGTGATACCGGTGCTAAAGGCGATACCGGCGCAACTGGTGCTAAAGGCGATACTGGTGCAACTGGTGCTAAAGGCGATACCGGTGCTACCGGTGCAACTGGTGCTAAAGGCGATACCGGTGCTAAAGGTGATACCGGTGCTAAAGGTGATACCGGTGCTACTGGCGACAAAGGTGAAAAAGGTGACACCGGCGTAACCGGTGCAACTGGTGCTAAAGGCGATACCGGTGCAACTGGTGCTAAAGGCGATACCGGTGCTACTGGTGCTAAAGGCGATACCGGTGCTACTGGCGCTACCGGTGCTACCGGTGCAACCGGTGCAACTGGTGCTAAAGGCGATACCGGTGCTACTGGCGCTACCGGTGCTACTGGCGCTACCGGTGCTACTGGCGCAACTGGTGCTACTGGCGCAACTGGTGCTACCGGCGCAACTGGCGCAACCGGCGCTACTGGCGCAACTGGTGCTACTGGTGCAACCGGCGCAACTGGCGCAACTGGCGCAACTGGTGCAACTGGTGCAACTGGTGCAACTGGCGCAACTGGCGCAACTGGTGCTAAAGGTGATACCGGTGCTACCGGTGCTACCGGTGCTACCGGCGCAACTGGTGCTACTGGCGCAACTGGTGCTAAAGGTGATACCGGTGCAACTGGTGCTACTGGCGCAACCGGCGCAACTGGCGCAACCGGCGCAACTGGCGCAACCGGCGCTACCGGCGCAACTGGCGCAACCGGCGCAACTGGCGCAACCGGCGCAACTGGCGCAACTGGTGCTACCGGTGCTACTGGCGCTACTGGCGCAACTGGTGCTACTGGCGCAACTGGCGCTACCGGTGCAACTGGTGCTAAAGGCGATACCGGTGCAACTGGTGCTAAAGGCGATACCGGTGCTACTGGTGCTAAAGGCGATACCGGTGCTACTGGCGCTACCGGTGCTACCGGTGCTACCGGTGCTACCGGCGCAACTGGTGCTACCGGTGCAACTGGTGCTAAAGGCGATACCGGTGCTACTGGTGCAACTGGTGCCAAAGGTGATACCGGTGAAAACGGTAAGTCTGCTGAAGGTAAAGTTGAGCGTGATGAAGCTAAAGGTACTTCTACCATTACTATCAACAACTTCGATAAAGACGGTAAAGTCATCTCTACTACTACCGCAACCGTGAAAGACGGTAAAGACGGTAAAGATGCTGATGGCACCTTCGGTCTGGTTGACGAGACTGGTACTACTGACGGCTCTATCTCCAAAAAACTGAATAACACTATTCAGATTAAAGGTGATGCGGGTACTAAAGTTCAAGTATTTGACAAAGCAACCGGTAAGACTTCAGAGAAAGAAGTTCAAAACATCTTCGTTAAGAAAGACGGCGATGCGCTGAAAGCCAGCTTGAACCCTGATCTGACCGTTAACAGTGTTACTACTAATGAACTGAAGGCAGGTCCTGTAACCATCAACAAAGATGGTATCGATGCCGGCAACACTACTATTAAAAATGTTGCTCCAGGTAAGAACGGTACCGATGCGGTTAACGTTGACCAGCTGAACCAAAAATTCGGCGATGTGAACAGCAGTGTGAACAAGGTTGACAACAACGCCCGCGCAGGTGTGGCTCAAGCTCTGGCTACTGCCGGTCTGCCACAAGCTTACTTGCCAGGTAAGAGCATGCTGGCTATCGGTGGCAGTCACTACCGCGGTGAAACCGGTTACGCTGTCGGCCTCTCTAGCATTTCCGATGGTGGTCACTGGATCATCAAAGGTACTGCTTCCGGCAACTCACGTGGTCACTTCGGTGCTACCGTAGCAGTTGGTTACCAATGGTAATCTGACTTTCAGACGGCCTGAAAAGGCCGTCTGAAAAGACGAAGTAAAGTAAATGCGGCCTAATTTAGGTCGCATTTTTTTATGCTTAGATTATGTGTTGGTTTTATTCGATGAATTAATCGTTATAGTAGCTAAAGAGAAATGAATATATCTTTAGCAATCTGTTGCAATGTAAAAGGCCGTCTTAAACATCATTTGATGTTTCAGACGGCCTTTCATTTATTCACACTATACGCCATTAATCCCAAATATTTGCGCGTTCTACTTCTTTCCATGCGTCTAGAATCAGGCTGCCGTCGTTGTCTTTTAGCAAGGTGGCATCTGAGAGCATACGGCGCCAAGTGCGGGCATTTTTTAGGCCGTGCATTAAGCCTAGTGCATGGCGGACGATATGGCGTAGGATGGTACCGCGCTCTGAGGCGATTTGTTCGCGGCTGTATGCGTATAGCCAAGCTGCTAAATCTGCGTATTGGATTGGTGCGTGTGTGTTGTTGTAAAACAGTGCATCCCAATCGCGCATCAGCATCGGATTGTGATAAGCCTCGCGCCCGATCATGACGCCGTCGACAAATTTCAGATGTTCGGCGATTTCTTCATTGGTGGTGATGCCGCCGTTAATCAAAATTTCTAAGTCGGGGAACTCTTGTTTCAAACGGTAGACGTATTCATATTTGAGTGGCGGAACTTCACGGTTTTCTTTCGGGGATAAACCGTCCAGCCAAGCATTACGCGCATGGACGATAAATGTGCGGCAGGCTGTTTTTTCACGAAGCGTGCCTACAAAATCTGCCACGACTTGATATTCTGTTTGTCTATCTACGCCGATGCGGTGTTTGACTGTTACCGGAATTTCAACTACATCCTGCATCGCGTTCAAACAATCTGCCACCAAATCTACATCATTCATCAGGCAAGCGCCGAAAGCGCCTTTTTGTACGCGTGGGCTGGGGCAGCCGCAATTTAGGTTGACTTCATTATAGCCATATGTCTCAGCCGCTTTGGCAGCGATTGCCAAGTCATGCGGATCTGAGCCGCCAAGCTGTAAAGCTACCGGTTGCTCGCCTTCGTTGAAACTCAAGAAGCGGTCTTTATCTCCGTAAACCACCGCGCCTGAATTGACCATTTCGCTATAAAGCCAAGCATTGCGTGTAATTTGTCGCGCCATAAAGCGATAGTGTCTGTCTGTCCAATCGAGCATGGGTGCGACAGACAAGCGGCGGGAAGGCAGGGAAGAAGCAGACATTGAGATGACTTTCAAACAAAATAACGCATTATATAGTGTATTAAATTGACTTTCGATATCGGCCGGTAAATCAAAATGATATATAAGGTATCACTGGGTGCAGCTGTGTTGTAGCTGAGGCTAAATCCATTCATAGTGGTGGAAATCCAATATTCAGACGGCCAAATAAGTTTTAAAATGTCAAACAACAAACCATTAGAATGATAAGGAAAAAAAACATGGCACAATTTTTCGCCATCCATCCCGATAATCCCCAAGACCGCCTCATCAAACAAGCCGCCGATATTGTCCGCAGTGGCGGCGTTATCGTTTACCCTACGGATTCCTGCTATGCGCTAGGTTGCAAACTCGGCGACAAAAACGCGATGGAGCGCATTCTCACGATTCGCAAAATCGATCAAAAACACCATCTGACCCTGATGTGTGCCGATTTGAGCGAATTGGGTACTTACGCCAAAGTAGATAATGCCCAATTCCGCCAGCTTAAAGCAGCTACGCCCGGCAGCTACACCTTTATCCTGCAGGCAACCAAAGAAGTACCGAATCGCACGCTTCACCCCAAGCGCAAAACCATCGGCCTGCGTGTTCCCGATAACGCCACCGCCTTGGCACTTTTGCAAGAGTTGGGTGAACCTATTTTAAGTTGCACCCTCATGCTGCCCGAAGACGACGAGCCATTGACCGATCCATACGAAATCCGAGACCGTCTTGAGCATGCTGTTGATTTGGTTATTGATGGCGGCTGGTGCGGTACTGAGCCGACGACGGTTATCGATATGACCGATGGTACTGAGCTGATTCGTCAAGGCAAGGGCGATATTGCCGTATTCGGCTTGTAAAACCATTTGTAGAAACTAGTAGCGTTGTTTACAGTATTTCCAGGAGAATACTGAAACATGAACATGCACAAAAACACCCGTCTCACCCCGCACCACCGCCAAGCCATTTGGCTGGCCTACACGCAGGGGAAGGAAAGCGTAACCTCCCTGGCACGCCGCTACCAAGTCAGCCGCGTCACCATTTACCGCGCACTTAAAGCCGCAAGGGGCAGACTGCTCAAACCCCAAACCAGTACCAACAACCGTTTCAAACAGGCAAAGTACGGAATGAAACGCCTGGCCAAGGTAGAACGCGGCATTCAGGAAAAACTCAAAAGGCAGGCCAAACGCTACAATAAATCCTACCCCGGAGAGCTGGTACATCTCGACACCGAACGGCTGCCGCTGCTCAAAGGACAGAAAGCCACCGGCAAACGAGTTTACCTGTTTGTCGCCATCGACGATTTCTCAAGGGAGCTATACGCCGCCATTTTGCCAGACAAAACCGCAGACAGTGCCGCCAAGTTTCTGACTGGACACCTGATTGATCCCTGCCCATACCTGATTGAGTGCGTTTACTCCGACAACGGTACGGAATATAAAGGCTCGGCCAACCATGCTTTCGGTGTAGCCTGTTATGAGAACGGGATTGGTCAAAAGTTTACCCGGATTGCCCGTCCGCAGACCAACGGTAAGGCGGAACGGGTTATCCGCACCCTGATGGAGATGTGGCATGAGAAACAGTTGTTTGACAGTCCGGAACACCGGCGAAAGGAGTTGTGCCGCTTTGTTAATTTCTATAACACTGTGAAGCCGCACCGCAGTTTGAACGGCGATACGCCGTTTGAGGTTTTGCAGGCTTATTTTTCTCAACCTGTGGTGTAAACAACGCAACGTTTTCCTACAGCCTGTTTTATGCAGGCTCTTTTTTTATTCTTATTCACTATCCTCAACGAAAATTAATTTAAGCGTTGATATATAAAAAGGCCGTCTGAAACCAATCGGTTTCAGACGGCCTTTAGTCTATCTATCCTTATTGCCAAATTACAATAAGGTTAACAGACAAGCTTTATTTTTCATTCAGAATCTTACCGACAATCTCGCCCACATCTTTGGACAAACCTTCTTGTGCATGGATGCGTTGCAACTCTTTGGTCATAACGGCTTTGCGGTTGGCTTCCAATTTGTTGCAGATGTTGAAAGCCTGCACCAATCGGGCGGCAACTTGCGGATTAAAGCGGTCGATTTCCATCACTTTATCAGCAACAAAACGGTATCCACTACCATCTTCTGCATGGAAGTGCGGAATATTACGACTGAAGCTCATCAATAAAGAACGGGCCTTATTTGGATTTTCAATACTGAACTTAGGATGATTCAAGGCCGTCTGAACTTGCTGTAAAGTATCTTTGCGGCGACTTGAGGCAATCAGAGCAAAATATTTGTCCATTACCAAAGCATCATCGGCAAATTTATCGGCAAATTGTGTCAACAAACGATCGCGGATTTCGCTTTCATTGCTGTTAATTGCGGATAAGATACCCCATTCGTGGGTCATGTTTTGCGCCATTGCTTCGTAATTCTCCGCAACGTGTTCGATATGCGCAGCGTCAGCACGAAGGATAAATGCCCTGCAAGCATTACGCAAAGTACGCCATCCGGCCAATTCCGGACTGTATTCATAACGAACAGCGGCATCAGCTTGGTTTTCTTGCTCGGCAGCTTGACGGTTCAGTTCGCGCCATTGAGGCAGGAACTTGACGGCAACGGCATTGAGCAAGGCTTCACGCGCCTGATGAACCTGAATCGGATCAATATTTTCTTCTTCCGCCCATACATCGGTTTCAGACGGCATTTGCAGCAAAATGGCACGGAATGCCGGATCAAAGTCACCGGAAACCACTAAAGCCCAAGCGTCCATCAATGCTTTGTGTTCCGGCAAAGGTCGGCCTTCCGCCAATGCCTGACGGTTGGCGTTAATGGCGCGATGATACAGGGTTTGAGCAGCCTCCCAACGGGCAAACTCATTTTCATCTGCCGCCAGTAAAGTGGCCAATTCTTGCTCGCTGTACGGATAGTTCAGGGTAACCGGTGCAGAGAAGTCACGCAGCAAAGATGGGATAACCGGCTCATTAACGCCGCCCAACACAAAAGTCTGCTCGGCCTCGGTCAATACCAAAACCGCCTCTTTCACCCGTTTGCCTTGATATTCAAACTCAACCGCTTCGCCTTTTTCGTTCAGCAAACCGGTTTTAACCGGAATCATCATCGGCTGTTTGTCCGCCATATCGGGCGTGGCCGGAATAGTTTGTTTGATGGTCAATTCAAACGCACCATCTTTCAGACGGCCTTGAGCATCTAAAACCGGCGTACCGGCTTGGCTGTACCACAAGGCGAACTGATCAAGATTGATACCGTTTGCGTCTGCCATTGCGGCACGGAAATCATCACAAGTCACAGCCTGTCCGTCGTGGCGTTGGAAATACAACTTCATGCCTTTTTGGAAGCCCTCTTCCCCGAGCAAGGTGTGATACATACGCACTACTTCCGCACCTTTTTCATAGACGGTCATGGTGTAGAAGTTGTTCATCTCTTCATAGCTGGCCGGGCGAACAGGATGCGCAGTCGGGCCCGCATCTTCAGGGAATTGGAACAGGCGCAGCATACGGACATTGTCGATACGGCGTACCACGCGGCTGGCTCGGTCGCCGGAAAACTCTTGATCGCGGAATACGGTCAAACCTTCTTTCAGCGACAATTGGAACCAATCGCGGCAGGTCACGCGGTTGCCCGTCCAGTTGTGGAAATATTCGTGGCCGACAACAGATTCGATGCCTTCAAAGTCGGTATCGGTCGCGGTACGGCTGTTGGCCAGCACAAACTTGGTGTTGAAAATATTCAAACCTTTGTTTTCCATCGCACCCATATTGAAATCGCCCACGGCAACGACCATGAAAATATCCAAGTCGTATTCCAAACCGAAGCGTGTCTCGTCCCATTTCATCGCATTTTTCAACGATTCCACGGCAAAACCGACTTTAGGTTTGTCTGTCTCCGTGGTGTAAAACTCGATTTTGACCTTACGGCCGCTCATGGTCGTAAAATAATCTTCCGTTACCGCCAAATCGCCTGCCACCAAAGCAAA
Organism: Neisseria subflava; assembly: GCF_005221305.1. Classification (NCBI taxonomy): domain Bacteria; kingdom Pseudomonadati; phylum Pseudomonadota; class Betaproteobacteria; order Neisseriales; family Neisseriaceae; genus Neisseria; species Neisseria subflava. Next base: position 1,402,255 of record NZ_CP039887.1, on the reverse strand, counting down.
GAGATAGCTCGGTTTGGCAAACGGGTCTTCCCATTTCACCCAATGACGGCCGTCTGAAAACTCGCCGCCATCGATTTTATTGCCGTTAGACAGCAACACAGGATAGCGTTTTTTATCTGCAACGATAGTGGTGGTAAATTTAGACATGACATCCGGACGGTCGATGTAAAACGTAATTTTGCGGAAACCTTCCGGTTCGCATTGGGTAAACAGGTTACCGCCGGAAGCATACAGACCCATCAGCGATTTGTTCTCAGCCGGTAGAATTTCAGTTTCCACTTCCAGCGTAAAGTTTTCAGACGGCACGCCGGCAATCGTCAGTTTTTCGTCTTCCAACACATAATCTACGGCCCGGCCGTTTACTTTCACAGACAGCAGTTTTGCCGATCCATCCAATACCAATGGCTCTCCTGCTCTTTCAGGTTGAACGGTCAGACTGGATTTGACGATGGTTTGCGGTTCTAAAATATCGAAATGCAGGTCGGTTTTCAGAATACGGTACGCTGGCGCGGCGTAGTCTTTCAAATAATGGATGGTTTTGCTCATTTGTTCTCTTTCAGAGTCATGCGGTAAATAGATGAAGCATATCGTTTCAGATAGTCTAAATTCAAGTGTTTTCAGAAAAAAAGGCCGTCTGAAACCTAAAATTTCAGACGGCCTCCCTATTCAGGCAGTAAATCTAGTTGCCTGTCATTGCCAACTTACCACTTATACAGCGCACCGACACCGACACCGACATGACCGTCGGTATTGGCCGAGAAGTTGCCTTTGACAATCCAGTTGCCGCCGTCACTCATCGCAGATACGCCGATAGCCATGGCAGACTGACCGCCGTAGTAGCCGCTGCCGACACCGATACCGGTCTCACCCGGACTGGTTACTTGCGGAATCGAGCCTTGGGCAATCGCACCGGCCACACCCGCGTAGGCTTTCTTACCTACTTGGTTGATGTTGTTTTGCAATTCGTTGCCCAAACCAATCAACTGGTTCACGTTTGCCGCGTCTGTACCGTCTTTACCCGGAGCCACATTGGTAATGCGTTGGCCGCCGTTGTTCAGACCGACAGGAGACAGTTTGACTTGGTTGTTCGGATTGTTTTCAGTTGGTGCAGCGATGGTTACGCCATCGTTGTTGACCACGGTGTTGCCTGCGGTCAGACCGTCTTTGTTCAACGCAACTTTATCGCCGACTTTCATGCCGTCGTTATTCATTACAGTATCGCCTGCTTTGAAGGTATCGGCATTCACTGTCTTCACGCTAATCTCGTCAGCCAACTTCAGTTGAGCACCACCGGCTACGGTTTCGCTGATGATGTTGCTGTCGCCTTTGACATTGATGGTGTCGCCCAATGCATAGTTGTTGCTGCCGGTCGTACCGCCGAAGTTGATGCCTTTGGCGATAGTCGCAGCGTTGTTGGCTACGTTTTGGTTGGTTGCGTACAACTGGCTGCCGTTGACAGCATCTTTGCTGTTGGCGTTGATGTCGCCATCCGCTACGTTGGTTACTTTGTTGCCTGCATTGTCCAAACCGTCTTTAGTCAGGTTTACCTTACCTGCTTTCAAGCCGTCTTTGTTCAATGCAACATCATCACCAACTTTCACACCATCATTATTAACAGTAGTATCACCGGCTTTCACGCTGTCAACGTCCAAGTCTTTATCGGTAGCAACTTCATAAACAGTCTGACCTTTGTCACCTGTTTTTTCAGTCACAACGATGTTCTTACCTTGAACGACTTCAGTTTTAGATGCCGTCGCAGCTTGTTTCAGTTGAGAAACATTAACCGCATCGGTGTCATCCGTACCGGCCGCAACGTTGGTAATCTTGTTGCCGCCATTGTTCAAGCCAGCTTTGGTCAGGTTCACATCGCCTGCTTTCAAGCCGTCTTTGTTCAATGCAACATCATCGCCGACTTTTACACCGTCATTATTCATCACGGTATCACCTGCGGTAACGCTGTCAACTTTCAGGTTTTTATCGGTAGCCACTTTGTAAATGGTTTGGCCATTGGCGCCGACATTCTGAGTAACAACAATGTTATCGCCTTGAACGACTTCGGTCTTAGCCGCAGCCGCAGCTTTGTTCAACTGAGCAACATTCACCGCATCAGTATCATCGGTACCGGCTGCAACGTTGGTAATCTTGTTGCCGCCGTTGTTCAAGCCGGCTTTAGTCAGGTTGACATCACCAACTTTCACGCCATCAGTATTGACGGTGGTATCGCCGGCTTTCACGCTGTCAACTGCCAAGTCTTTAGCCAATTTGACTTCCAACTTATCAGAGCCATTCGCTACAACACCGATATTGCCGTCTGAAAGTTTGGCTGCATCGGTTTGACCGCCAACAATATTCAGCTTCGTACCCGGTTTGCGTTCAACGTCTTTGCCACTGTCGCCGCCGAAAGTCAAAGGCAGATTGGCAGTTGCATTAACGGCTTTAATTGCATCGTGGATGTTGTTCTCACCAGTACCGCCAATATCGGTCATGCTGATGTTGCCGCCGTTATTGGCCGCATTGCCACCCAATACATTCACCAACTGATCTTGAGCCGCATTCAGTTGCTCTTCAGTCGCCGCACGTTTGCCTTGGGCAAAGTCGCTGCCGCCCAAAGTCGTATTACTCAAGCCGCTGACTTCGCCTTTATCGCCATCGATTTTCACCGGAGCCGCTTGACCGACATTCAATACATCGGCCAGTTTCAGCTGTGCACCACCGGCTACGGTTTCGCTGATGATGTTGCTGTCGCCTTTGACATTGATGGTGTCGCCCAATGCGTAGTTTTTGCTGCCGGTCGTACCGCCGAAGTTGATGCCTTTGGCGATATTGGCGGCGTTGTTGGCTACGTTTTGGTTGGTCGCAAACAGTTGGCTGCCGTTCACGGCATCGGTACTGGTCGCGTTAACCGCACCTGCAGCGACGTTACCCAAGGTTACCGGGCCGCCTGTGCCCACCAGATTCACTTTGTTGCTCGGCGTAGTGGCCGGAGTGCCCGCTGTGTCAACATAGGTCATCGGGGTATCGAACTTAACCGTTGTTACACCGCCAGTGCTGCTGACGTTGGCTACGGTACCTTGGCCGTTAACAAAATTAACGGTATCGCCATGGGTGACAAAATCTTCGTCAACCCCGTTGCCTTGTACGGTGAAGCCGGCGTTCAATACGTCGTTGACGGTGGCGGCGTTGTGGCCTTTGTTGGCAGACAAGGTGGTGCGGTCGTTACCGGTCGGGTTGGTAACGGCTGCAGCGGTATCGGCCAGATTGTCCTTCACGTTGGCCAAGGTGGTCGGTGCGGTTGTGCTGCCGGCCGCATTCTGCAGGCTGGTAATCACATCCGCTGCTGCAACTTGGTTACCTGCACCGTTGGGTGCATCGTAGAAGTTGCCGTCGGTGTGTTTGTACACCTTGGTGCCGTCGGCTTTGGTGTATGCAACCGGGGCTTGGGCACTCTGTACCACGGATTGGGCGTCTACAGCATAGGTGTAGGTCTGGTTGCCGTTGCCGTCAACATTTTGTTGCACCGTCAATCCGTTTCCTGCAGCCAGGGTCAGGGTGCTGCCTGATTTGGCTGTAGTGGCAGCGGGTGTACCTACGGTGTTGCCGCCGGCAGTGATGTTGAAACCACTGTTGTTGATGGCGTTAACCACATCCTGCGCGGTGGCGACTTGGTTGGTATTACCGGTTGTGGCGGCTTTGCCGTCCGTGCCGGTAGTAATGGCGGCAGTATCTGCGGACACGGTATAGGTAGTGCTGCCATCCCCATTAAGTGTCGGTGTGCCTACAGAGATACCATTGCCAGCAGCCACGATGGTTTTGGCGGCGGCGGCCTTATTTGCCACAACCTGCAATTGGTCTTCAGTAGCAGCGCGACCACTCACCGGCGTACCGGTCCAAGTTTTGTTGGTCAGGCCGGTAACCGTACCGGCAGTGCCGTCGACAGTAACCGGGCTGCCGCCGCTAGCCGGACCAACGGTAATGCTGTCGGCCAGTTTAAAGCCGATTTGGTTGTTGGTAACCGTGGTCTTGATATTGGCATCGCCGGCATATTTGACGGTTTCGCCCAGTTTTACGGTGTCGTCTGCACCGCTGTCGGCTCCGATCTTGAAGCCGGCGTCTTTCAAATCGGTCACGGCAGTATTGATGGCAGTATTGATTGCGGTATTAACTGCACCGCCAGTTACGGCACTGTTGTCGCCTGCCGCAACGTTGCCGCTGGTCAGGTTGGTAATCTTGCCGTTGTTACCCATATCAATGTTTTTGCCGTTGGTGCTAATACCGTTACCGTTGATGACCGGGCCGTTGTTAATTGTCAAGCTGTCGGCAGTCAGGTTAGGTTTGGTGGCAATGGTAATGTCTTTACCGTTGTTGGTTATGGCAATGTTGGTACCATCTTTAAACCCTACCGTATCATTCGGCTTGATGGTTTCCGCAGCACCGCTGTTCACTTGGAATTTCCAACCGGCGTTGGCCGCATTGGTGCGTGCATTCAGCGCAGTCAATGCGTCGCCTACGTTGCTGTAGTTCGTTGGCGTACCAGTGGCATTGGCCAGGGTGTAGGTCGGCGCGCTAATGCTGCCATCGGCCTGAACTGCCGATCCGCCGCCCAAGTGGGTAGCTGTGGAATTGGCAGTTTTGTACAACTGGCTGCCGTTCACGGCATCGGTACTGGTCGCGTTAACCGCACCTGCAGCGACGTTACCCAAGGTTACCGGGCCGCCTGTGCCCACCAGATTCACTTTGTTGCTCGGCGTAGTGGCCGGAGTGCCCGCTGTGTCAACATAGGTCATCGGGGTATCGAACTTAACCGTTGTTACACCGCCAGTGCTGCTGACGTTGGCTACGGTACCTTGGCCGTTAACAAAATTAACGGTATCGCCATGGGTGACAAAATCTTCGTCAACCCCGTTGCCTTGTACGGTGAAGCCGGCGTTCAATACGTCGTTGACGGTGGCGGCGTTGTGGCCTTTGTTGGCAGACAAGGTGGTGCGGTCGTTACCGGTCGGGTTGGTAACGGCTGCAGCGGTATCGGCCAGATTGTCCTTCACGTTGGCCAAGGTGGTCGGTGCGGTTGTGCTGCCGGCCGCATTCTGCAGGCTGGTAATCACATCCGCTGCTGCAACTTGGTTACCTGCACCGTTGGGTGCATCGTAGAAGTTGCCGTCGGTGTGTTTGTACACCTTGGTGCCGTCGGCTTTGGTGTATGCAACCGGAGCTTGGTCCTGCAAAGCAGCCTGCACCGCTTTCAGCTGCGATACGTTCACGGCATCGGTATCGGCCGAACCTGCAGCCAAATTGGTCAGGCGGCGGTACATTTTGCTACCGGACATAAAATGGCTTGTGTCCCCGCCCAGCGAAACTTCGCCATATTTAACCCCGGCTTCGTTGATGTCGCCGGCAATGACGGAAGTTGCGTTCGGTTTGTAGGCGGCGGCGGTCAAATCCGCATCGCCTGCAGTGGAAAGCGAACCCAATGCCACGTTGAAGTTGGTATCGTTTTTAACCCTCGCGCTATCGCCCAATGCTAGGTTGTTATTGAGGCGGTTGGGCAGGCCGGGGATGAGTGCCGTGCCGTTGCCGGTATCCGCGCCGGAGCCGACGGCCGTACCGCCGTTCTTAGCGGTGGCAGCCGCGCCGATGGCGATGCCGCCCGCTCCGGTGGCGCCGCTGACTTCGGCAGCCGCACCGATGGCGATCGAGCCGTTACCTTGAGCGATCGTTCCGCTACCGATGGCGACAGCATCATTATCTTGCGCACTTGCACCCACGCCGGCAGCCAATGCGTTAAGACCAGTCGCGCCGTCATTATTGAAATTGCCACCGTGTGCGCCGCCACCGTCGTTCACGCTGTAATAGTGGGTTGCAGAACTGTTGACCTGATTGGTTACAGCTTTCAACTGATCTTCCGTGGCTGCACGTCCGCTGACAATGCCGGCAGGATTCCAAGTTTTGTTTGTCAGACCGGTAACCGTACCGGCAGTGCCGTCGACAGTAACCGGGCTGCCGCCGCTAGCCGGACCAACGGTAATGCTGTCGGCCAGTTTAAAGCCGATTTGGTTGTTGGTAACCGTGGTCTTGATATTGGCATCGCCGGCATATTTGACGGTTTCGCCCAGTTTTACGGTGTCGTCTGCACCGCTGTCGGCTCCGATCTTGAAGCCGGCGTCTTTCAAATCGGTCACGGCAGTATTGATGGCAGTATTGATTGCGGTATTAACTGCACCGCCAGTTACGGCACTGTTGTCGCCTGCCGCAACGTTGCCGCTGGTCAGGTTGGTAATCTTGCCGTTGTTACCCATATCAATGTTTTTGCCGTTGGTGCTAATACCGTTACCGTTGATGACCGGGCCGTTGTTAATTGTCAAGCTGTCGGCAGTCAGGTTAGGTTTGGTGGCAATGGTAATGTCTTTACCGTTGTTGGTTATGGCAATGTTGGTACCATCTTTAAACCCTACCGTATCATTCGGCTTGATGGTTTCCGCAGCACCGCTGTTCACTTGGAATTTCCAACCGGCGTTGGCCGCATTGGTGCGTGCATTCAGCGCAGTCAATGCGTCGCCTACGTTGCTGTAGTTCGTTGGCGTACCAGTGGCATTGGCCAGGGTGTAGGTCGGCGCGCTAATGCTGCCATCGGCCTGAACTGCCGATCCGCCGCCCAAGTGGGTAGCTGTGGAATTGGCAGTTTTGTACAACTGGCTGCCGTTCACGGCATCGGTACTGGTCGCGTTAACCGCACCTGCAGCGACGTTACCCAAGGTTACCGGGCCGCCTGTGCCCACCAGATTCACTTTGTTGCTCGGCGTAGTGGCCGGAGTGCCCGCTGTGTCAACATAGGTCATCGGGGTATCGAACTTAACCGTTGTTACACCGCCAGTGCTGCTGACGTTGGCTACGGTACCTTGGCCGTTAACAAAATTAACGGTATCGCCATGGGTGACAAAATCTTCGTCAACCCCGTTGCCTTGTACGGTGAAGCCGGCGTTCAATACGTCGTTGACGGTGGCGGCGTTGTGGCCTTTGTTGGCAGACAAGGTGGTGCGGTCGTTACCGGTCGGGTTGGTAACGGCTGCAGCGGTATCGGCCAGATTGTCCTTCACGTTGGCCAAGGTGGTCGGTGCGGTTGTGCTGCCGGCCGCATTCTGCAGGCTGGTAATCACATCCGCTGCTGCAACTTGGTTACCTGCACCGTTGGGTGCATCGTAGAAGTTGCCGTCGGTGTGTTTGTACACCTTGGTGCCGTCGGCTTTGGTGTATGCAACCGGAGCTTGGTCCTGCAAAGCAGCCTGCACCGCTTTCAGCTGCGATACGTTCACGGCATCGGTATCGGCCGAACCTGCAGCCAAATTGGTCAGGCGGCGGTACATTTTGCTACCGGACATAAAATGGCTTGTGTCCCCGCCCAGCGAAACTTCGCCATATTTAACCCCGGCTTCGTTGATGTCGCCGGCAATGACGGAAGTTGCGTTCGGTTTGTAGGCGGCGGCGGTCAAATCCGCATCGCCTGCAGTGGAAAGCGAACCCAATGCCACGTTGAAGTTGGTATCGTTTTTAACCCTCGCGCTATCGCCCAATGCTAGGTTGTTATTGAGGCGGTTGGGCAGGCCGGGGATGAGTGCCGTGCCGTTGCCGGTATCCGCGCCGGAGCCGACGGCCGTACCGCCGTTCTTAGCGGTGGCAGCCGCGCCGATGGCGATGCCGCCCGCTCCGGTGGCGCCGCTGACTTCGGCAGCCGCACCGATGGCGATCGAGCCGTTACCTTGAGCGATCGTTCCGCTACCGATGGCGACAGCATCATTATCTTGCGCACTTGCACCCACGCCGGCAGCCAATGCGTTAAGACCAGTCGCGCCGTCATTATTGAAATTGCCACCGTGTGCGCCGCCACCGTCGTTCACGCTGTAATAGTGGGTTGCAGAACTGTTGACCTGATTGGTTACAGCTTTCAACTGATCTTCCGTGGCTGCACGTCCGCTGACAATGCCGGCAGGATTCCAAGTTTTGTTTGTCAGACCGGTAACCGTACCGGCAGTGCCGTCGACAGTAACCGGGCTGCCGCCGCTAGCCGGACCAACGGTAATGCTGTCGGCCAGTTTAAAGCCGATTTGGTTGTTGGTAACCGTGGTCTTGATATTGGCATCGCCGGCATATTTGACGGTTTCGCCCAGTTTTACGGTGTCGTCTGCACCGCTGTCGGCTCCGATCTTGAAGCCGGCGTCTTTCAAATCGGTCACGGCAGTATTGATGGCAGTATTGATTGCGGTATTAACTGCACCGCCAGTTACGGCACTGTTGTCGCCTGCCGCAACGTTGCCGCTGGTCAGGTTGGTGATCTTGTTGCCGCCGTTATCCAGGCCACTGGTGGTTAGTCTTACGGGGGAACTGCCTGCGGCTGCCGGAGTTATAGTGACACCGCTGCCATTGGTAACAGTTTTATTGCCAGCCGCATCAGTGGCAGTCACGCTGGTTACGCTCAAATTCTCGGCAGTGGCAAAAGTAAAATCCGCACCACTCTGTGATAGAGCGATGTTTTTACCCGCCTGCAATTTAACGGTACTGCCATTATTTACTTTGGTTGTAGCTGCACCAGTAACGGAGCCGCCAGCAACCGAACCACCCTGCACATTAAAGCCACTCTTGCTCACGGCAGTATTGATGGCAGTGGCCACGCTACCTGCAGTGGCAGCTTTATTCGCATCCGCAGCAGCGGGTGCGTTGACTTGGCCGGTTGCAGCGTTGCTGGTCAGGGGAACGGCTGCACCGCCGCCTGTGGCGTTGATTTTAACGGTGGTCACACCCGCGCCGTCGGTCGATACTTCGGTAGTGGTATTTGTACCATCAATAAATTTGAGAGTATTGCCAGGCTTGACGTTTTGCGTCGTACCAGTAGTTGCGGCTACCTGAAAACCGCCACCCACATTATTCAAACGGCTGTTCAATACGTTCAGCGCATCGCCGACGTTGTTTTTGCTAACCACATTACCATTAGCATCAGTCAAGCTGTAGGTGGGAGCGGTAAACGTACCGTCTGGTTTCAATACCGCGCCGCCGCCCAAATTAGCGGCCACTCCTTTACCGATATTGCCAACAACGTTTTGGGTAGCATGAAGCTGGCTACCGTTAATCGCATCGGCGGAAGCAGCCGAAACTTCGCCCGCACCTACCTGTTTGATTTGACGGTTACCAACGGTCACAGAACTATTGGCGGAATCGCCGACATATGTATAGTTCAGTCCGTTTACATTTTTCGTTCCAGACTGGTTGGTAGCAGCAACGGCAGTCGTACCTGAACCCAAGGCAACAGAATTGGCCACGGCGGCGCTGGCTTCTGAACCAATGGCAACACCCTTGGCAGCTGCCTGAGAGCTACGACCGAATGCGATGGAGTCTTTCGCCTGCGCGTTGGCACTACGACCAATAGCCAGCGCATCCTCGCCTGCGGCGTTGGCATTGTTACCCAAAGCCACAGTTTGTGCCGCATTCGCACGAGCGGAAGTACCGATGGCTACGGAATAATATCCGGAAGACTCCACACTGTTACCGACAGCCACGCTCTGCTGTCCATTGGCCTTGGCGGCCGAGCCGATACCAACAGCCATAGCAGCTTTGGTTTCCACGTCATTACCGATAGCAACGGAATTCGATTGACTATTGGCAGCCTGCAAAGTATTGCCGCTACCAATGCGGATGCTGTTGTTGCCCGCAGCACGGTCACCCAAGCCGATAATGCCGCTATTTACATCCAAACGGCCACCGAGCGAAAGGTGTTTGCTACCCGCGCCACCCGCATCGCCATGGAACAGAGCACGGTTGGTTTGACTGGCTGCATCCGTCGGGCTGCATTTATTCCGAAAAGCATTTGCATTCGGCATACTGCCGCCGCTGGACTGCCCGGCCGCCCATTCCAAGTTGTTATTAGACAGAAAGAACAGCGCGTTTCTTCTTGCTGATTCATCGCTGGTAACGATACATCCGTCATCATTACCGTCATTGATAAAAATACCCGGCCCGGCGTTGGCATAACCTGCAGTCATCATCAGCGCGGAAACCAATGCGGTACAAACGAAACGGGAAGATTTCAACCCCAAGCTGCCCAATGTGGCAGGCTCGGCAGAAACCCGTCCGGAAGAAGATTTTCCCTTGGCCTTGGCATTTTCCTGAACAGCAGTCCAAGTGTTGGTGCACGCATTCCAAATAACGCGATAGGCTTTATTCATTGTTATGCTCCATTATTTAGTTGTATAGAGTGATCGAAATTGCAACCTACCCACTTACCTGCACGAACCATTCGGCCCGTAAGTACAAGAATTTCGTTTTACGAGGCAAACATGGGGGTAAAATTTCCCCATTTTATCTTTATTTTGAAAATATTCCAGCCCCCCCCTGTTGATGTACGGAGAAATGTATCGCTTTTTTGCAACAGTAGAGGGAGTCCACCAGAATAAAGCAACCTGCAGGAGAAAAGGCAGGTATCCCATGTCTTGGACTCCCAAGTTTCTATAGCCATTCAGGTTTACTCTCTAAAGAGGGTGCGGCCTGATTCATGAAATTCTTTTAAAAACAGCATGCATCTGGTTTTTGCGTACAATATGCCGCACCAAAATCATTGGGAGAGTTGATATACAGCCTGCTATCTTGTTGCTTAGCGTATATTCGCACCCAGGTCTCTTTCAGCTGACCGTAGTTGACGACGTCGGTATCGTCGGTACCGGCGGCTACGTTGGTCACTTTGTTGCCGGCGTTGTTCAAACCGTCTTTGGTCAGTTTGACATCGCCTGCTTTAACGCCGTCCTGGGTCAATGCGACATCGTCGCCTACTTTCACTCCGTCGTTGTTCACGGTGGTATCGCCGGCTTTGACGCTGTCTATTACCAGGTCTTTTTTCAGCTTGACGGTCACTGTATCGCCCTGGGCTGCGGTGGTGATGTTGTCGTCGCCGGCAACGGTCACGGTGGAGCCCAGTTTTTCGACATTGGTGCTGCCGCTGTCGCCGTTGAAGGTCAGGCCTTTGCTGTCAACGGCGGTTTTGGCGTCCACGCCTTTTTGGATGTCGGCTTTGGTGCTTTGAGCGAGATCGATACTGTAATTAGTTGTGACTGCACCATCGGCTGCAGTTGTAATATTAGAGGTCAGATTCAAAGCATTGGAAACTTGTACCGTTGCTTTATCTGCGCTGACGGTATAAGTGGTTTCTTTGCCTGAAGTTGTTTTATTGACATGCGTGTTGCTGCCTGCCGCTACCTTGGTTGTGGTTTTGGCATTATTGATGGCATTGGCTACATCGCCGGCAGTCGCTACACCGGCAGTCGGTGCGGACACTGTACCATTATTATCGACAGACAATGTGCCTTGAGTGACGTTGATTTGAACTTTTGATGCATTCTCGCCATCGGTAACTGCAACGGTCGTCAAGTTGCCATTAGCGTAGTTGACCGTACCGTTGTTATTGATGCGGGATTTGTCTGTACCGTTTTGTTGGATATTATGTCCAACATTATTCATGACTGTGTACAGTTGGCTACCATTAACTGCATCGGTCGAAGTTGCGGCAACATTCTGGATTTGGCGCTCATTGCCTGCGCTGCCTACAGAAACCGCGCCTGTTTTAGAAGATGAAGAAGCAGCATAGCTGACATTGGTCGCAGCGCCGCTATCGTTTTTGAATGAGGCATTTTTAGCTGTTGCATCAAAATTATTGGCCGCGCCGACAGCACCATTGCCCAAAGCGACAGAGTCTTGAACAGAAGCAGTAGTACCGTTACCCAAAGCAACAGCATTGACGCCTGTAACATTTGCCTGATTACCGATAGCGACACCATTTGTGGCTGCGCTTGTTGTAGATGCAGATGGGCCAATGGCAATTGAGTTTGCACCTTTCGCACCATCGTTATTCCAGTTTTTGGTGCCGTCAGTACTGCCATCAGTTGACTTAACAGAGAAATAACGAATGCGTTCGAGCGCACTCAATACACCATAAAGCTGTGAGCCGTTGATCGCATCAGTAGAAGTAGCAGAAATATCGCCAGGAGCTACGTTGATAATTTGACGTTCGTAACCTTGAGAACCGACAGACACAACATCACCGGCATCGGTATGTAGAAACTAGTAGCGTTGTTTACAGTATTTCCAGGAGAATACTGAAACATGAACATGCACAAAAACACCCGTCTCACCCCGCACCACCGCCAAGCCATTTGGCTGGCCTACACGCAGGAAAAGGAAAGCGTCACCTCCCTGGCACGCCGCTACCAAGTCTGCCGCGTCACCATTTACCGCGCACTTAAAGCCGCAAGGGGCAGACTGCTCAAACCCCAAACCAGTACCAACAACCGTTTCAAACAGGCAAAGTACGGAATGAAACGCCTGGCCAAGGTAGAACGCGGCATTCAGGAAAAACTCAAAAGGCAGGCCAAACGCTACAATAAATCCTACCCCGGAGAGCTGGTACATCTCGATACCAAACGGCTGCCGCTGCTCAAAGGGCAGAAAGCCACCGATAATCGGGATTACCTGTTTGTCGCCATCGACGATTTCTCAAGGGAGCTATACTCCGCCATTTTGCCGGACAAAACTGCAGACAGTGCCGCCAAGTTTCTGACTGGACACCTGATTGATCCCTGTCCATACCTGATTGAGTGCGTTTACTCCGACAACGGTACGGAATATAAAGGCTCGGCCAACCATGCTTTCGGTGTAGCCTGTTATGAGAACGGGATTGGTCAAAAGTTTACCCGGGTTGCCCGTCCGCAGACCAACGGTAAGGCGGAACGGGTTATCCGCACCCTGATGGAGATGTGGCATGGGAAACAGTTGTTTGACAGTCCGGAACACTGGCGAAAGGAGTTGTGCCGCTTTGTTAATTTCTATAACACTGTGAAGCCGCACCGCAGTTTGAACGGCGATACGCCGTTTGAGGTCTTGCAGGCTTCATTCTCAACCTGTGGTGTAAACAACGCAACGTTTTCCTACAGGTTATGGCTTAAGAAAACAAATTTTTCTCTTGTTTTAGGCGTATTTTGTTGGGAAACGTTGTTTTTTGCAGACAGAGTAGGTATGGAAAATAGTCGTTTATTTCGTAATATGTTTTTTTAAAAGGAAATTTTAGGAGAATCATAAAAGACGGCATTGAGGTTGGAGTTTAAATGTCGTTTATATTGTCTTCAGACGGCCTTGTTGAGTGAGATTTATAGTGTATTGGGTTTTAAAATTATAAAAACCTGCCTGAGTAATCAGGCAGGTTTCATTTGTTTGAAAGACAGATTAGTTTTTGTCTTGGTCAACCAGTTTGTTTTTAGCGATCCAAGGCATCATAGAACGCAGTTGTGCGCCAACTTTTTCGATTTGGTGGTCGGCAGTCAGGCGGCGGCGGGCAGTCATGCTGGCGTAGTTGACGGCACCTTCTTGGATGAACATTTTGGCGTATTCGCCGGTTTGGATGCGTTTCAAGGCGTTGCGCATGGCCTCGCGCGATTTATCGTTGATAACTTCCACGCCGGTAACGTATTCGCCGTACTCCGCGTTGTTGGAAATGGAGTAGTTCATGTTGGCGATGCCGCCTTCGTAAATCAGGTCAACGATGAGCTTCATTTCGTGCAGACACTCGAAATAGGCCATTTCGGGCGCGTAGCCTGCTTCGGTCAGGGTTTCGAAGCCGGTTTTAATCAACTCGACCACACCGCCGCACAATACGGCTTGTTCGCCGAAGAGGTCGGTTTCGGTTTCTTCGCGGAAGTTGGTTTCGATTACGCCGCCTTTAGTGCCGCCGTTGGCTGCTGCGTAAGACAGGGCGATGTCTTTGGCTTTGCCACTTTTATCTTGGTAAACGGCGATCAGGGAAGGTACGCCGCCGCCTTTCAGGAATTCGCTGCGTACGGTGTGGCCGGGGCCTTTAGGGGCGATCATGATAACGTCGAGGTCGGCGCGAGGTACGATTTGGTTGTAGTGTACGTTGAAGCCGTGGGCAAACGCCAATACTGCACCTTCTTTCAAGTTAGGCTCGATTTCGTTTTTGTATACGATAGGTTGGTTTTCGTCAGGCAACAGAATCATTACAACGTCGGCTGCTTTGGTTGCTTCAGCAACGGTGCGCACGTCGTGGCCGGCTGCTTCGGCTTTTTTCCAAGAGCCGCCTTGGCGCAGACCGATTACGACATTTACGCCGGAATCTTTCAGGTTTGCTGCGTGTGCGTGACCTTGTGAACCGTAACCGATGATGGCAACGGTTTTGCCTTTGATCAGAGAAAGGTCAGCGTCTTTATCGTAATAAACTTGCATTTTATTTCCTTAGTGTAAGAGGGTTCCGGATAATCCGGGTTGAGTTAAAAGTAATAGGGGTTTAAGCGGGGACTTGGTTCATCAAGACGATTTCCAATGCTTCGGTTTTTCCTTCGATGGATTTGACGAAGTTTTGGAAATGTTCGCTGGCATTGTGTTCGTCAATAGCTGCTTGGGATTTCCAGCTTTCTACGAATACGAAACGGTTGGGTTTGCCGATTTCTTGGTGCAGGTCGTAGCTGATGTTGCCTTCTTCTGCACGGCTGGCTTTGACCAAGTCTTTAAACTGGGCAGCCAGAGCCTCGGTGTATTCGGGTTTGACGGTAACTAATGCAACGATTTGGATGCTTGACATATTTGTCTCCTACTGTTTTTCAGACGGCCTTTGTAGAAAGTAAAAGGCCGTCTGAACGATACAGCGTTAAATTTTCAAAATACGCTCGCCACGACCGATACCGGCTGCGCCTGTGCGTACGGTTTCCAAAATTTGAGCACGACCGACTGTTTCGAGGAAAGAGTCGAGTTTTTCGGTAGAACCTGTGATTTCGATGGTGTAGCTGCGGTCTGTTACGTCAATGACGCTGCCACGGTAGATTTCGGTCAATCGCAGGAATTCGTCACGGTCTTTACCTACGGCGCGGACTTTTACCAACATCAGCTCGCGTTCGACAAAACGGCTTTCGTTCAAATCGACCACTTTGATAACTTCAATCAGTTTGTTGAGCTGTTTGGTGATTTGCTCGATAACGTGTTCGTCGCCATGGGTAACGATGGTCATGCGAGACAAGGTTTTGTCTTCGGTTGGTGCAACAGCCAAGGAGTCGATATTGTAATCGCGTGCGGAGAACAAACCTACCACACGGCTCATCGCACCTGATTCGTTTTCCATCAGAATAGATAAGATATGTCGCATTTTTCTCTCCTTACGCTGACAATGTTTCGCGCATATGCGGCGGCAGAACCATCTCGTCCAAGCCTTTGCCGTTGCCGACCATGGGCAGCACGTTTTGTTTCTTGTCGGTCAAGAAGTCCATAAATACCAAACGGTCTTTTTGTTTGACTGCTTCCAAAAGCGCGCCTTCAACATCGGATTTTTTGTCCACACGGATGCCAATGTGTCCGTATGCTTCAGCCAGTTTGACGAAATCGGGCAGGGAATCGAAATAGGTTTCCGATTCGCGGTTGCCGTAATACAGTTCCTGCCATTGGCGAACCATGCCGAGATAGCCGTTGTTCAGGGTAACGACGTTCACCGGAACGCGGTATTGGAAGCAGGTGGACAGCTCTTGGATGTTCATCTGAATCGAGCCTTCGCCGGTGATACAGAATACATCTTGATCAGGAGCAGCCAGTTTCGCACCGATGGCATATGGCAAGCCGACGCCCATTGTGCCTAAACCGCCGGAATTGAGCCATTGGCGAGGACGCTCGAATGGGTAATATTGGGCGGTAAACATTTGGTGTTGACCGACGTCGGAAGTGATGATGGCAGAATTATTGGTGATTTCGGCCAGTTTTTGAATGACGTATTGCGGTTTGATGATTTCGCTTTCATTATCAAACCACAGGCAGTTGCGCGAACGCCATTCTTCAATGCTTTTCCACCATTTATCCAATGAGTCGGCTGCAGGTGCAGATTCTTGTTTGCCCCACAATTGAATCATTTCGGACAATACGTTTTTCACGTCGCCGACAATCGGGATATCCACTTTGACGCGTTTGGCAATGCTGGACGGGTCAACGTCAATATGAATAATTTTTTTGGCTTTTTCAAAGAATTTGGACGGTACGGAAATCACGCGGTCATCAAAGCGCGCACCGATTGCCAGTACAACGTCTGCATTCTGCATGGCGAGGTTGGCTTCGTAAGTGCCGTGCATACCCAGCATGCCCAAGAATTGGCGGTCGCTGGAAGGGTATGCACCCAAGCCCATCAATGTACCGGTACAAGGAGCGCCGATCATGCGGACGAATTTGGTCATTTCCTCAGAGGCATTGCCCAAAACCACACCGCCGCCAAAGTAAACAATAGGGCGTTTGGCGGAAGCCAGCATTTGTACGGCTTTTTTGATTTGACCGATGTGGCCTTGTACAACCGGTTGGTAAGAGCGGATGAAGATGTCTTCTTGCGGATAGCTGAATTTAGCCATTGCTTGGGTGACATCTTTAGGAACATCGACAACAACGGGACCCGGACGGCCGCTTGCGGCGATTTGGAAAGCTTTTTTGATGGTGTCTGCCAACTCAGCGATATTGGTTACCAAGAAATTGTGTTTGACACAAGGGCGGGTAATGCCGACTGTATCCACTTCTTGGAATGCGTCTGTCCCGATGAGGGAGTTGCCCACCTGGCCGCTGATGACTACTAACGGAATGGAGTCGCTGTAAGCGGTGGCGATGCCGGTCAGCGCATTGGTTACGCCTGGGCCGGAAGTTACCAAAGCAACGCCGACTTTGCCGCTGACACGGGCATAGGCATCTGCCGCATGTACGGCTGCCTGCTCGTGGCGAACCAGGATGTGCTTGAATTTATTGAGTTGGAAAAGGGCATCGTAGATTTCGATAACCGCGCCGCCCGGATAGCCGAATACATACTCGACACCTTCGGCTTTGAGACTTTGCACGATGATTTGTGCGCCAGATAATTGCATATTGACCTCTTTTATATGGTTTCAAACCAATAGGAACAATCCGCCTCACCACAGCACCTGTAATGCAATTCCACCAAGCAGCGATTTAGGGTACGCGCACTGAGGGAATACGATGACAGTCAGACTATCCAAGCAATTGGGAAGAAACACAGAGTTTGTGAAAAAGAGTAGAAACGATAACGCAATCCGACTGTACAAGCAAGACAAAATCTTTCATCTTTTAACGTTTAAGGAATAAAAATAGATTATCTTTTGATTTTAAAGAAATAAAAAAACAGTTTTATTGAGTTTGATGTGGGTGGATTGTTGACAGTTTGAGTAAGGAGAAGGTTTTTGCAAATGATAAATAGCAAAAAACCTCTTGACTGAATCAAGAGGTTTTTTTAATTTGGTGCCCAGGGTCGGACTCGAACCGACACACCTTGCGGCGGGGGATTTTGAGTCCCCTGCGTCTACCAATTTCGCCACCTGGGCTAGCGAAGAAGTGGTCATTATAGCGAGTTCTCGAATCTTGTAAAGCAGTAATTGAAAAAAAATTGGATTATTTTTATATTTGTTTGATTTTTAATGAATTAAACTTTTTGCGTTTGATGACTATCTAAATGGAAGGCAGATTTTTAAAACAAAAAAAGCAGTATTTATCTGCAAAAAGGGCTATATTTAATGTGTCAAACGCGTTAATATGAAGATGTTTTGTTTTTATATCGGCCGGGCAGTTATTTGGCCGCACTTATTTGTTTGAAACGGTTTTGGAGAAAATTTATGCTTTCCGTTACACGAACTTTCCTACTCAGTGCTTTTGCGTTGGCTGCTCTAGCTGCTTGTCAGCCTAAAGAGGAGGCCAAAGAGGCTTCTTCGACACCTGCCGCTTCTGCTGCGCCTGCTGCTTCCGGTGAGTCTGCACCCAAAGTGCAAGCGCGTGGTACCGATATGCGCAAAGAAGACATTGGCGGCGATTTCACATTGACCGATGGCGACGGCAAACCTTTCAGCCTGAGCGATTTGAAAGGCAAAGTGGTCATCCTGTCTTTCGGTTATACCCACTGTCCTGACGTATGCCCAACCGAGTTGCTGACTTACAGCGACACGTTGAAACAATTGGGCGATCAGGCTAAAGACGTGAAAGTAGTATTTGTCAGCATCGACCCGGAGCGCGATACGCCTGAAGTAATCGGCAAATACGCCAAACAGTTCCACCCTGATTTTATCGGCCTGACGGCTACCGGCGATCAAAGCCTGCCTGTCATCAAACAGCAATACCGTGTGGTATCGGCTAAAGTCAACCAAAAAGAAGACAGCGAAAACTATTTGGTCGACCACTCTTCAGGCGCATATTTGATTGATAAAAACGGTGAAGTGGCGATTTTCTCGCCTTATGGCAGCGAGCCGGAAACGATTGCGGCTGATGTGAAAACTTTATTGTAAAACCGTAGTTGGGGCCGTCTGAAATGGGTTGTGGATTTCAGACGGCCTTCTTGTTTTTGATACGGCAAAGGAGAAGAACAAAATGACCGACACACTTTTAACGGTTGCTTTATCCAAGGGGCGAATTTTTGAGGAAACCCTACCGCTGTTGGCCGCCGCCGGTATTGTGCCTGCGGAAGAGCCAGAAAAATCGCGTAAGCTGATTATTGGTACGAATCATGACAATATCCGTTTGGTGATTGTGCGCGCGACCGATGTGCCGACTTATGTGCAATATGGTGCGGCGGATTTCGGTATTGCCGGTAAGGATGTGTTGATCGAGCATGGCGGAGATGGCCTGTATCAACCTTTGGATTTGCACATCGCCTCATGCCGCATGATGGTTGCAGTTAAAAAAGGTTTTGATTACGCCGCCGCTTCCAAACCCGGCAGCCGCTTGCGGATTGCCACCAAATATCCCGACATCGCCGCCGAACACTTTGCCGACAAGGGTGTGCATGTGGACATCATCAAACTGTACGGTTCGATGGAGCTTGCGCCTTTGGTCGGTTTGAGTGATGCGATTGTCGATTTGGTTTCCAGCGGCAATACATTGAAGGCCAATGGTTTGGAAGCTGTGGAACATGTGGCTGATATTTCCAGCCGCTTGGTGGTCAACAAAGCGGCGTTGAAAACCAAATATGCGCTGTTGAATCCGATTATTCAGGCATTTGAAAATGCCGCTAAGGCCGTCTGAAAAGTTTTTGGCAAAAACTGTCTGCCAACCCAGTTTGAAAGCCCCGTCATGATGCAAAGCAAACCGACACTCGATACAATTCTTTCCCATCGTTCCATCCGCAGGTTTACTTCCGAGCCGATTGCTGATGAAATCCTCGATACGCTGGTTCGCGCCGGACAACAGGCTTCGACTTCCAATAATCTACAATGCGTTTCCATCATCCGCGTATCCGACCTTGCGCTGAGGCAGGGGATACATGAAGCGGCAGGAAGCGCACCTTATATTGTCCATTGTGCGGAATTTTTATTGTTTTGCATCGATTTTTCCAAACACAAGGCAATGTTTCCCGATGCGCAAATTGATTGGGCGGAAGTAACCCTGATTGGTGCGGTCGATGCAGGCATTATGGCGCAAAACGTATTGCTTGCCGCCGAATCGCTTGGGTTGGGCGGCGTGTATATCGGCGCGTTGCGCAATAATGCGAAAAAAGTGTCGGATGTGTTGAACCTGCCGGATTATTGCGTGCCTTTGGTGGGATTGTGCCTCGGTTATCCTGACCAAGACCCGCCGCTCAAACCGCGCCTACCTAAGGAAATGGTCTATGCCGAAAACGCTTGTCCGAGCCTGAATGCCGAGGCGGTTGAAGCCTATAATCAGGCAGTAGCGGATTATTATGAATTACGCAAGGGCAGCCCGATTCCTTGGAAAGAATCCCTGGCCAAAACCTTGGGTAATCCTGTGCGGCCGCATATGTTGGCGTTTTTGCAGAAAAAAGGTTTTTTGAAAAGATAATGTTCAGACGGCCTGTGTGTGGTTGAGGCCGTCTGAAAACAATAGGAACGAAACAAGGAAGAGAGCAAACCATGAAGAAACTCGACACCCAATTCCCTGATTTTCAAGCCGAACTCAAAGCATTACTCGCTTTTGAAACCGCGCAAAACCCTGAAATCGACCGTATTGTTGCCGATATCTGCGCCGATGTTCAAAAACGCGGCGATGCGGCGCTGATTGAATACACCAACCGTTTTGACGGTACATCCGCTCAAACCATCGATGATTTAATCCTGACGCAAGACGATTTGCAGTCTGCGTTTGAGCGTTTGCCCGAAAACATTCAGACGGCCTTGAAAACGGCCGCGCGACGTGTGGAAAGCTACCATAAACACCAAAAAATGGAGTCGTGGACTTACGAAGACGAAGACGGCACGCTTTTGGGCCAACAGATTACGCCGCTTGACCGTGTCGGTATTTATGTTCCGGGCGGTAAAGCCGCTTATCCGAGTTCCGTCATCATGAACGCCATGCCTGCCCATGTTGCCGGCGTGAAAGAAATCATCATGGTCGTTCCCACTCCGAAAGGCGAGCGCAACGATATTGTGTTGGCGGCTGCTTTTGTGGCCGGTGTAACCAAAGTATTTACGGTCGGCGGTGCGCAGGCGGTTGCGGCTTTGGCTTATGGTACGGAATCGGTGCCTCAAGTCGATAAGATTACCGGCCCGGGCAATGCTTTTGTCGCTGCGGCAAAACGACGCGTGTTCGGCGTGGTCGGCATCGATATGGTGGCAGGGCCGTCTGAAATTTTGGTGATTGCCGATGGTACGACGCCTGCCGATTGGGTGGCCATGGATTTGTTCAGTCAGGCGGAACACGATGAAATTGCACAAGCGATTTTGATTGGTACTTCTCAAGCGTATTTGGACGAAGTTCAGACGGCCATGAACCGCTTGATTGAAACCATGCCGCGCCGTGCGATTATTGAAGCTTCATTGGGCAACCGAGGCGCAATGATTTTGGCTAAAGATTTGGACGAAGCCTGCGAAATCGCCAACTATATTTCTCCCGAACACTTAGAACTGTCGGTCGAAAATCCGCAAGAGTGGGCGAAAAAAATCCGCCACGCCGGTGCTATTTTCATGGGACGCTATACCAGTGAAAGCCTTGGCGACTATTGCGCAGGGCCCAACCACGTTTTACCGACCAGCCGCACGGCGCGTTTCTCTTCTCCTTTGGGAACATATGACTTCCAAAAACGCTCCAGTCTGATTCAGGTTTCAGAACAAGGGGCGCAGAAGTTGGGCAAAACCGCCAGCGTGTTGGCGCATGGCGAAAGCTTGACCGCGCACGCCAGAGCGGCTGAGTTCCGTTTGAAAGACTGAGTGAAACGTTGAAGTCGTAAGAAATCAAAAAAGGGCATCTAAACAGATGCCCTTTTTATTGTGATGAAGATTTTAGCTGAGAAGGTATCAGGCCGTCTGAAAACAGGTTTAACGGTTTTTCAGCCAGTCATTACGCATTTGTGCGGCTTCTTCAAAATAGCGGTAAAGCTCGGTTTTATTGCCGTCTGAAAGGAGCTGTTCCAATTTGGATAATTGTTCTTTTAAATCACTGGTCAGTTTGAGCAGAGCAGGGCGGTTGGCCATGCAGATGTCTGTCCAAACGGCAGGATGGCTGGAGGCAATGCGGGTAAAGTCGCGAAAGCCGGTGGCGGCATAGGGGAGGTAGTCTTTGCCGTGCGGATGGTCAACCAAAGCGTGGACATAGGCAAAGGCGGCCAAGTGCGGCAAGTGGGAAACGGCGGCAAAAATATTGTCGTGTTCTTCGGCGCTCATGGTGGAAATTTGCGAACCAACTGCCTGCCACAGGCTTTTCAGCCGTCTCAGGCCGTCTGAAGCCTCTTGGCCGTGTGGCGTAATGATAAGGCGGCTGTTTTGAAACAAACCGCAACGCGCGGATTTTGCTCCGCTTTGATCCGATCCAGCTATCGGGTGGGCAGCAAAACATTGCGGCAGGCGGTCGGATAAGTGGGTGCGGAAGGCATTGAGTGCCGATTGTTTGGTGCTGCCGACATCGGAAACGCAGGCAGTGTCTTTTAAGAAGGGCTTGATGTCGCGGCATACGTCAGGCAGGACGGAGACAGGCGTGGCAATCAAAACCAAATCGGCATTGCTAATGCTTTCGGCGCAAATATTCGGATAGGCATGGTCAATGATGCCGCATTCGAGTGCGTAATTGAGGTTGTCGGCATTGGTATCGATACCGGTAACGGTTTGCACCAGTCCCAAGCGTTTGAGGTCGAGCATGAACGATCCGCCGATTAAACCGACGCCGATAAGGGTGATATGGGGAAAAAAGGCGGAAGTGTTCATGGTTTGAATCCGGTACAAGTGGAAAAGCTTATTTTAATCCGTTATGGAGGCCGTCTGAAAGTTGTCATCAAGGTTTCAGACGGCCTTTTTATGGTCGAATTTTCATGATTTAGGCATAGAAAACCCCGTTTAGTAGGAGCATGTAACCGATTATCAGATTTTCATACACTAAAATAATCATCTGAATCAGTATAACGTCTTAAAGTAAGTGATTGGTATCTTAAAGTAAATTATTACATCATATTTTATTTTGATTGATATCGAATAAAATAATTCACTCAGAAAGAAGGAATTTATGAGTTTTTCACAAACCGAATTAGTCAACGCAATGCGTTTGCTTTCTACCCGTCTGCCGCAGTTTCCAGAGCAGCAAAACCAAGTATCCCGCATGTTGCGCATTGTAACCGAACGTTTGAGCAGCCATTTGAACGAAAACCTGAAAGCGTTCGGCATCAATGAAAACCTGTGGTTTTCCCTGATGGCGGTTTACGTCAGCCCAAACAGCGAAATCCTGCCTTCGCGCTTGAGCGACCTGATGGACTTGACGCGCACCAGTGCGACACGCCTGTCGGACGATATGGTTGGGCGCGGCTGGGTAGAGCGTTATATCAATCAAAAAGACCGCCGTCAGATTGTGCTAAAATTGACCCCTTCAGGTGAGACCTTCATCCACGAAGTATGGCCGCAAATTGCCCGTCAGAGCGGCCAGGCGTGGGAAGATTTCACGAAAGAGGATTATGATACGCTGCAACACCTATTAGGTAAACTGTTGAACCGTTTGGGCAATTAACAACAGACGGCCTGATGGTCTGCGGCAGGCACACATAAACGGAGTCTGTATGAAATTAGGTTTGGTCAAATCAAGCGTATGCGTTGCCGCTGTTTCGCTGTTGGCGGCATGTGCGCCGTTCGGTAAACAGTCGCCTTTGGATGAGACAACAGCCTATCCGCTGCCGCAAGGCCAATCTGCCGCTACTGCCCAAGACGGCTGGTGGATGAAGCTGAAAGATAAAAAATTAAACAATTTGATTGCTTCCGCGATTCAGACGTCTACCAATCTGCGTGTCGTCAAGGCAAGGTTTGAGCAGGCTCAGGCGCAGCTGGGCGTTGTAGGAGCCGCAAACAAACCGCAAGTCGGCTTGGGTGTAACTGGTATTGGTACCTATGTTTCATCCAAACCTCAAGCCGGTATGGTCGATACCGACCATACATTGGTTTTGGCGAACGCAGCCTTACAAGGCAGTTTGGTTTTCGACTTTTGGGGTAAAAACCGAGAGCAGATTCAAGCTGTTTTAGGAAAAAGCAGGGCTGCAGTGTATGAAGCGCATCATATCCGCACCGAGTTGGCTCACGCCGTTGCCGCCCAATATTTTGCGTGGCAGATGGCGACAGAACAACTGGCTTTGCTGGATACGCGCATAGAGCTGGCGGATAAGGCATTGAAACTGATGCAACAACGCGTTAAAGCGCAGTTGGCTCCAGCCGATGCCTTGCACTCTTTGGAAATGGCGCAACAACAATTGCAGCTTGAAAAATCGGCATGGACTCAGAAAAATGAGAAAATCCGCAACAGCCTGGCTGTATTGACCGGCCGTGTACCGGGCGCATTGAATGGACAGGTTCCGGAAAAAATGGCGGCTGTGCCGTCATTGCCGGTTAACCGTATCGAAGCGGATTTACTGGCGGCACGCCCCGATATCGCAGCGCAAAAAGCCTTGCTTGAAGAGAAATGGCATATTGTCAAATCGACCGAAGCAGAGTTTTACCCGAATATCGAGTTAAAAGTTTTGGCGGGTATGACGCACATTGATGCGTTCAATCTGATTCGCGGACGAACCTCCGGTATGTTGGGCATCGTTCCGGCTTTGAATCTGCCATTATTTACTTCCGGGGCGCTGCAATCGAAATTGGCGGGCAAACGTGCCCAATATAACGAGCAGGTTGCCGTGTATGACCAAACCGTTTTGAACGCCATGCGTTCGGCGGCAGATGCCGTAGTCGACTATCAAAGCCTGAAAAGCCGACAAGATACTTGGAATAAGATGGTCAATATCGCGGATAAATCTGTACAAAATGCGAAAGGACGTGTTCGTGCAGGTTTGGATAACGGCTTGACCGCTTTGCAAAAACAAGACGAAGCTGCGCGTACAAAAATGTCTGCGGTTCAATACCATGCAGAATATCTGACAGCTTGGAGTGACCTCAATGCCCAGTTGGGCGGAGGCTTTCAATTAAATAAGAAATAAATGTTTTATCAAAACGTAGGCCGTCTGAAAGTAATTTCAGACGGCCTTTTGCTTACCTTATTTACATTTGCTACCGGAAGAAATTATTGTAATGAATAGAGTGTAACTATAGAATATGACCCTTTAGCGCGTTAAACGCGCGTATTGGGGACTGATGGTATAAGTCAGCGCCCAGCAAGACAATAATATCGTTATCACATGTGCAGAATTAAAGTTGGGACTTATGGATACTCAATCAGAAAAAAATAATGTCCAAAAAGAACCGGAAGTAGCCGCTTCCGGCGCTAAAACGCATCGCAAACGCAATTTGGTTATCGTTACGCTTCTATTCCTTATTGCGGCAGCAGGAGTTGCTTTGGCGTATTTCCTGTTTTGGCAGCATGAAGAAGAAACGGAAGATGCTTATGTGGCCGGTCATTTGGTGATGATTACGCCGCAGGTGAACGGCACGGTGCGCAAAGTCATGTATGACGATACGGATGTCGTGAAAAAAGGCGATGTGTTGGTGGCTTTGGACGACAGCGATTTTCAGCTGGCATACGATCGCGCGCAAAATGAATTGATTCAGGCCATCCGTCAAAACAAGCAGCAAGCTGCGGTCAATTCTAAAGCCAAAGCGCAAGTGTTGTTGCGCAAAGCCGATTTGGCCCGTGCACAAGCCGATTTGCGCCGCCGTGAATCTTTGGCGGGTACGGAAGCGGTTTCCGGCGAAGAACTCAGCCATGCCCGCGCCGCTGTGGTTCAGGCTCAGGCTGCAGTGAAAGCGGTTGAGGCGGAAGAAGTTTCTGCTCAGGCAGCGTTGGGCAACAATATTCCTCTGCGCCAACAACCGGCAGTTCAAACGGCCATCAGCCACATCAAAGACGCCTGGCTGAATCTGCAACGTACGCAAATCCGTTCGCCGATTAGCGGCCAAATTGCCAAACGCAATGTCCAAGTCGGCCAGCGTATCGTACAAGGTACGCCGATGATGGCCGTTGTGCCTCTGTCTGAATTGTGGGTGGATGCCAACTTTAAAGAATCGCAACTGCGCAAAATGAAAATCGGCCAGCCTGTTGAAATGACAGCCGATTTGTACGGAAGTAAAGTAGTTTACCATGGCAAGGTAATGGGCTTGTCGGCCGGTACGGGCAGTGCGTTCTCATTACTGCCGGCGCAAAACGCAACGGGCAACTGGATTAAAGTTGTGCAACGTGTGCCGGTGCGTATCAGTTTGGATGCCAAAGAATTGCAACAAAATCCGCTCCGTGTCGGTTTGTCGATGACTGTTAAAGTTGATATTGCCGAGAAGGGCAGCGGTAAAGCCATGACTGCCGAAGCGGAACGAAATACTGCATTGCCGGAAACAGAAAGTGTGGATTGGAAAGCCGCCGATGCTTTAGTCGATAAAATCTTCGAGCAATACGCAAAATAATCTTTTCAGACGGCCTGAGTCTTTTATTGAAGGCTCAGGCCGTCTGAAATATTGATTCTCTTCAACCGACCGCTTTGGCGGTTGTCTTATAGTTTATAAATATGAATTATCCGCCGTTACAAGGGTTTAAGCTGGTGTTGGCAACTTTGGCGCTCAGCTTGGCCGTATTTATGGAAGTCTTGGACAGCACCATCGCCAACGTCGCCGTGCCTGTTATTGCAGGGGATTTGGGTGCGGCTACCACGCAGGGGACTTGGGTGATTACCTCATTTGCCGTAGCCAATGCCATTTCCGTTCCTCTGACAGGTTTTTTGGCCAAGCGGTTTGGCGAGGTCAAAATCTTTATCGCCGCTGTGATCGGGTTTGTCGTAACGTCATGGCTGTGTGGCATTGCGCATAATCTTCAAGCCTTGGTTTTTTTCCGTGTATTGCAAGGCTTCATCGCCGGACCATTGATTCCCTTGTCACAAAGCCTGTTGATGGCTTCCTATCCGCCTGAAAAACGAACATTGGCACTGGCCTTATGGGCGATGACCGTCGTTGTTGCTCCTGTATTGGGGCCGATTTTGGGTGGTTGGATCTCGGACAACTGGCATTGGGGATGGATTTTCTTTATCAATATCCCGATCGGGATTTTGTCTGCAACTATTTCTTGGAAGCAGCTTAGACACAGGGAAACTGAAATCGTCAGGGCGCCAATCGATTATGTTGGGCTGGTGTTGATGATTGTCGGTATCGGCGCATTGCAAATGATGCTTGATAGAGGCAAGGAATTGGACTGGTTTGCCTCGGGAGAGATTATCGTTTTGGGCGTTACCGCTTTGGTGTTCCTAACATATTTTATTGTTTGGGAGCTGGGCGAGAAATACCCGATTGTCGATTTGTCATTGTTTAAAAATAGAAACTTCACAATAGGCGTCGTTGCTACATCGTTGGGCTTTATGGTCTATATGGGCACATTGACCCTGCTGCCTTTAGTGCTGCAATCAAATCTTGGTTATACCGCTACTTGGGCAGGTTTGGCTGCTGCACCGGTGGGCTTCCTGCCGATTATTCTGTCGCCGATTATCGGTAAGTTCGGGAATCGAGTCGATATGCGCCTGTTTGTCAGTGCCAGCTTCTTGGTATTTGCCTACACATTCCATTGGCGCACCGATTTCTATGCCGGAATGGATATGAGCAACGTCGTATGGCCGCAGTTTTGGCAGGGTTTAGGCGTAGCCATGTTCTTCCTACCTCTGACCAGTATCACCTTGTCGCATATGAAAGGCAATCAAATTGCCTCGGCCAGTAGCCTGTCTAACTTTTTGCGGGTCTTTATGGGCGGTGTCGGAGTGTCCGTTGTCAGCACCATGTGGGAACGGCGCGAAGCTCTGCACCATACTCAACTGACCGAACATGTTAATTTATTGTCCTCAATCAGCAACCAATCTATTCAAGGCATGATGGCCAATGGTCTGAGCAAGGAACAGGCTTTGGAGGCGATAAATAGTACCATTTCCCAGCAAGGCTTTATTATTGGCTCAAATGAAATCTTTTTGGCAGGCAGTATCATATTCATCAGCATGATCCCCATTATTTGGTTGGCAAGACCTCCGTTTAGCGGTTCCGGCGGGGGAGGGCATTAGATAAAAGGCCGTCTGAATTCCAGACGGCCTTTTATCTATATATTATTTAAGACTCAATAATAGATCTCTAAATGCATTTGGATCTTTAATAAACGTCATTTCTCCTGATTGAGGGAAATGGAAATCGAGCAGGCGAGATACCCAGAAACGAATACATCCGGCTCTTTGTGCAGTAGGAAAATACGCGCGTTCTTCATCAGATAATGGACGTACGCTTTCATAGCCGTGGATAAAGGCATCATAAAGGACAGGGTCTAACTTGTTATCAGCTGTTCGTGCCCAATCGTTAACCGCAATTGCCAGGTCGTACATGAAATTACCGTTACAGGCATAATAGAAATCGATAAAGCCGGAAACTTCATCTCCATTAAGCAATACGTTGTCCTTAAATAAATCGGCATGGATAATACCGGAGGGCAAATGCTCTCCTAGATTTTCATCTAAAGCAGCAATTTCAGATTGAAGTAGTGCGGCATCCTCAGAATCTAAAACAGGCAGCAATTGAGTGCAGGCATCGCGCCACCAGTCATCATAACGAGGATTTTTCATTTTTAAAGGAAAGTCTTGGCCGGCTAAATGCATTTTGGCCAGCATAGCACCGGTATGGAAGCATTGAGCTTCAGTTGGCCAGCCAGTATCAGAACCATTCAAACAAGTAACCAAACAAGCCGGTTTTCCGGCCAAAATAGAATGCAGTCCGCCATCTTTACGAGCAATCGGAGCAGCGCAGGCAACACCATTCAGACTCAAATGCTGGTTGAGTTCTAAAAAGAAAGGCAGTTCATCTGATTTTAAAACCTCAAAAACAGTCAATACATAACGACCGGTTGAAGTAGTCAAGAAATAATTACTATTAGTAATTCCTTGAGCAATCCCCTGCAAAGAAACAAAATCTCCCAAATCATATTGCAGTAGGAAATCACGCATTTGAGCGTCGGAAACACTGGTATAGACAGACATAGCAAACTCGAGGCTGATATAAAAAATCAAGGAAACATCATACCAAAAAACAAGCGCCAACAATATAAATTAAAGCGAGGGTTAAATTCAAAAGGCCGTCTGAAAGAGCATTTCAGACGGCCTTTGTTTCGTGTATTTTTTTGTATGTATGGATAGTGTAGAAAGTTTGATAGTGTTTTTATCAAATAAAAACCCTGTTAAAACAGGGAAGTGGTTAAATTTCTAGAAATAATTTTGCGAAAGGTGTTGACTGGTTTTGTTGTGAGGCGTATAGTTCGGTTCTTCGCTGCTGACGCGGTGAAGAAAACGAAGCAGACAGTATAACACAGCTGGTTGAAATTTTCGATAATTTTAGTTGACATTTGCTAAATGTACTGTATAATTCGATTTGCTCTTTAAAAAACAGATTACCGATAAGTGTGAGTGCATTAGGCCTCACACTGTTTGAAAGACAGACAAGATGATGTTTTAGACATTGTCCTGTCGGTTTCTTTGAAGCAGACCAGAAGTTATAAGTTAGAGATTGAACATAAGAGTTTGATCCTGGCTCAGATTGAACGCTGGCGGCATGCTTTACACATGCAAGTCGGACGGCAGCACAGAGAAGCTTGCTTCTTGGGTGGCGAGTGGCGAACGGGTGAGTAATATATCGGAACGTACCGAGTAATGGGGGATAACTAATCGAAAGATTAGCTAATACCGCATATTCTCTGAGGAGGAAAGCAGGGGACCTTCGGGCCTTGCGTTATTCGAGCGGCCGATATCTGATTAGCTAGTTGGTGGGGTAAAGGCCTACCAAGGCGACGATCAGTAGCGGGTCTGAGAGGATGATCCGCCACACTGGGACTGAGACACGGCCCAGACTCCTACGGGAGGCAGCAGTGGGGAATTTTGGACAATGGGCGCAAGCCTGATCCAGCCATGCCGCGTGTCTGAAGAAGGCCTTCGGGTTGTAAAGGACTTTTGTCAGGGAAGAAAAGGATAGGGTTAATACCCCTGTCTGATGACGGTACCTGAAGAATAAGCACCGGCTAACTACGTGCCAGCAGCCGCGGTAATACGTAGGGTGCGAGCGTTAATCGGAATTACTGGGCGTAAAGCGAGCGCAGACGGTTACTTAAGCAGGATGTGAAATCCCCGGGCTCAACCTGGGAACTGCGTTCTGAACTGGGTGACTAGAGTGTGTCAGAGGGAGGTAGAATTCCACGTGTAGCAGTGAAATGCGTAGAGATGTGGAGGAATACCGATGGCGAAGGCAGCCTCCTGGGATAACACTGACGTTCATGCTCGAAAGCGTGGGTAGCAAACAGGATTAGATACCCTGGTAGTCCACGCCCTAAACGATGTCAATTAGCTGTTGGGCAACTTGATTGCTTAGTAGCGTAGCTAACGCGTGAAATTGACCGCCTGGGGAGTACGGTCGCAAGATTAAAACTCAAAGGAATTGACGGGGACCCGCACAAGCGGTGGATGATGTGGATTAATTCGATGCAACGCGAAGAACCTTACCTGGTCTTGACATGTACGGAATCCTCCAGAGACGGAGGAGTGCCTTCGGGAGCCGTAACACAGGTGCTGCATGGCTGTCGTCAGCTCGTGTCGTGAGATGTTGGGTTAAGTCCCGCAACGAGCGCAACCCTTGTCATTAGTTGCCATCATTTAGTTGGGCACTCTAATGAGACTGCCGGTGACAAGCCGGAGGAAGGTGGGGATGACGTCAAGTCCTCATGGCCCTTATGACCAGGGCTTCACACGTCATACAATGGTCGGTACAGAGGGTAGCCAAGCCGCGAGGTGGAGCCAATCTCACAAAACCGATCGTAGTCCGGATTGCACTCTGCAACTCGAGTGCATGAAGTCGGAATCGCTAGTAATCGCAGGTCAGCATACTGCGGTGAATACGTTCCCGGGTCTTGTACACACCGCCCGTCACACCATGGGAGTGGGGGATACCAGAAGTAGGTAGGGTAACCGCAAGGAGCCCGCTTACCACGGTATGCTTCATGACTGGGGTGAAGTCGTAACAAGGTAGCCGTAGGGGAACCTGCGGCTGGATCACCTCCTTTCTAGAGAAAGAGGAGGTCTGATGCATTCACACTTATCGGTAAACTGTAAAAGATGCGGAAGAGAAAAGCTTGAGTGAAGACAAGATTCGCTTAAGAAGAGAATCCGGGTTTGTAGCTCAGCTGGTTAGAGCACACGCTTGATAAGCGTGGGGTCGGAGGTTCAAGTCCTCCCAGACCCACCAAGAACGGGGGCATAGCTCAGTTGGTAGAGCACCTGCTTTGCAAGCAGGGGGTCATCGGTTCGATCCCGTTTGCCTCCACCAAGAACTTTACAAATCAAAGGAAGCCTGCTATACTTAGCAGCTTATTTTGATTTGCGAAGTGAAATATCGACGCATCGATCTTTAACAAATTGGAAAGCCGAAATCAACAAACAAAGACAATGAGTTTGTTTTGATTTTTTGTTCTTTGCAAAGGATAAAAAATCTCTCGCAAGAGAAAAGAAAACAAACACAGTATTTGGGTGATGATTGTATCGACTTAATCCTGAAACACAAAAGGCAGGATTAAGACACAACAAAGCAGTAAGCTTTATCAAAGTAGGAATTTCAAGTTTGCTTCCCTAGTCAACGGGTAGGTAAACGAAGTCAAAGAGGTTCTTGAAATGATAGAGTCAAGTGAATAAGTGCATCAGGTGGATGCCTTGGCGATGATAGGCGACGAAGGACGTGTAAGCCTGCGAAAAGCGCGGGGGAGCTGGCAATAAAGCTATGATCCCGCGATGTCCGAATGGGGAAACCCACCTCTTAGGAGGTATCCTTATCTGAATACATAGGATAAGCGAAGCGAACCCGGAGAACTGAACCATCTAAGTACCCGGAGGAAAAGAAATCAACCGAGATTCCGCAAGTAGTGGCGAGCGAACGCGGAGGAGCCTGTACGTGATAACTGTCGAGATAGAAGAACAAGCTGGGAAGCTTGACCATAGTGGGTGATAGTCCCGTATTCGAAATCTCAATAGTGGTACTAAGCGTACGAAAAGTAGGGCGGGACACGTGAAATCCTGTCTGAATATGGGGGGACCATCCTCCAAGGCTAAATACTCATCATCGACCGATAGTGAACCAGTACCGTGAGGGAAAGGCGAAAAGAACCCCGGGAGGGGAGTGAAATAGAACCTGAAACCTGATGCATACAAACAGTGGGAGCACCCTTGTGGTGTGACTGCGTACCTTTTGTATAATGGGTCAACGACTTACATTCAGTAGCGAGCTTAACCGAATAGGGGAGGCGTAGGGAAACCGAGTCTTAATAGGGCGAACAGTTGCTGGGTGTAGACCCGAAACCGAGTGATCTATCCATGGCCAGGTTGAAGGTGCCGTAACAGGTACTGGAGGACCGAACCCACGCATGTTGCAAAATGCGGGGATGAGCTGTGGATAGGGGTGAAAGGCTAAACAAACTCGGAGATAGCTGGTTCTCCCCGAAAACTATTTAGGTAGTGCCTCGAGCAAGACACTGATGGGGGTAAAGCACTGTTATGGCTAGGGGGTTATTGCAACTTACCAACCCATGGCAAACTAAGAATACCATCAAGTGGTTCCTCGGGAGACAGACAGCGGGTGCTAACGTCCGTTGTCAAGAGGGAAACAACCCAGACCGCCAGCTAAGGTCCCAAATGATAGATTAAGTGGTAAACGAAGTGGGAAGGCCCAGACAGCCAGGATGTTGGCTTAGAAGCAGCCATCATTTAAAGAAAGCGTAATAGCTCACTGGTCGAGTCGTCCTGCGCGGAAGATGTAACGGGGCTCAAATCTATAACCGAAGCTGCGGATGCCAGTTTACTGGCATGGTAGGGGAGCGTTCTGTAGGCCGATGAAGGTGCATTGTAAAGTGTGCTGGAGGTATCAGAAGTGCGAATGTTGACATGAGTAGCGATAAAGCGGGTGAAAAGCCCGCTCGCCGAAAGCCCAAGGTTTCCTACGCAACGTTCATCGGCGTAGGGTGAGTCGGCCCCTAAGGCGAGGCAGAAATGCGTAGTCGATGGGAAACAGGTTAATATTCCTGTACTTGATTCAAATGCGATGTGGGGACGGAGAAGGTTAGGTTAGCAAGCTGTTGGAATAGCTTGTTTAAGCCGGTAGGTGGAAGACTTAGGCAAATCCGGGTCTTCTTAACACCGAGAAGTGATGACGAGTGTCTACGGACATGAAGTAACCGATACCACGCTTCCAGGAAAAGCCACTAAGCTTCAGTTTGAATCGAACCGTACCGCAAACCGACACAGGTGGGCAGGATGAGAATTCTAAGGCGCTTGAGAGAACTCAGGAGAAGGAACTCGGCAAATTGATACCGTAACTTCGGGAGAAGGTATGCCCTCTAAGGTTAAGGACTTGCTCCGTAAGCCCTGGAGGGTCGCAGAGAATAGGTGGCTGCGACTGTTTATTAAAAACACAGCACTCTGCTAACACGAAAGTGGACGTATAGGGTGTGACGCCTGCCCGGTGCTGGAAGGTTAATTGAAGATGTGCAAGCATCGGATCGAAGCCCCAGTAAACGGCGGCCGTAACTATAACGGTCCTAAGGTAGCGAAATTCCTTGTCGGGTAAGTTCCGACCCGCACGAATGGCGTAACGATGGCCACACTGTCTCCTCCTGAGACTCAGCGAAGTTGAAGTGGTTGTGAAGATGCAATCTACCCGCTGCTAGACGGAAAGACCCCGTGAACCTTTACTGTAGCTTTGCATTGGACTTTGAAGTCACTTGTGTAGGATAGGTGGGAGGCTTTGAAGCAGAGACGCCAGTCTCTGTGGAGCCGTCCTTGAAATACCACCCTGGTGTCTTTGAGGTTCTAACCCAGACCCGTAATCCGGGTCGGGGACCGTGCATGGTAGGCAGTTTGACTGGGGCGGTCTCCTCCCAAAGAGTAAC
This sequence comes from Neisseria subflava, assembly GCF_005221305.1. Lineage (NCBI taxonomy): Bacteria > Pseudomonadati > Pseudomonadota > Betaproteobacteria > Neisseriales > Neisseriaceae > Neisseria > Neisseria subflava. Next base: position 1,368,865 of record NZ_CP039887.1, on the reverse strand, counting down.
GGAGGAGTTCGAAGGTTACCTAGGTCCGGTCGGAAATCGGACTGATAGTGCAATGGCAAAAGGTAGCTTAACTGCGAGACCGACAAGTCGAGCAGGTGCGAAAGCAGGACATAGTGATCCGGTGGTTCTGTATGGAAGGGCCATCGCTCAACGGATAAAAGGTACTCCGGGGATAACAGGCTGATTCCGCCCAAGAGTTCATATCGACGGCGGAGTTTGGCACCTCGATGTCGGCTCATCACATCCTGGGGCTGTAGTCGGTCCCAAGGGTATGGCTGTTCGCCATTTAAAGTGGTACGTGAGCTGGGTTTAAAACGTCGTGAGACAGTTTGGTCCCTATCTGCAGTGGGCGTTGGAAGTTTGACGGGGGCTGCTCCTAGTACGAGAGGACCGGAGTGGACGAACCTCTGGTGTACCGGTTGTAACGCCAGTTGCATAGCCGGGTAGCTAAGTTCGGAAGAGATAAGCGCTGAAAGCATCTAAGCGCGAAACTCGCCTGAAGATGAGACTTCCCTTGTGGTTTAACCACACTAAAGAGTCGTTCGAGACCAGGACGTTGATAGGTGGGGTGTGGAAGCGCGGTAACGCGTGAAGCTAACCCATACTAATTGCTCGTGAGGCTTGACTCTATCATTTGAAGAACTTCAAAAGATAAAAGCTTACTGACTGATTCAGTCATCACCAAATAATTGATTAAGGCTTTACCGATTTGTAACAGTTTAAGTTTGGCGGCCATAGCGAGTTGGTCCCACGCCTTCCCATCCCGAACAGGACCGTGAAACGACTCAGCGCCGATGATAGTGTGGTTCTTCCATGTGAAAGTAGGTCACCGCCAAACACCCATTCCGAAGCCCCCGACTGATGTCGGGGGCTTTTTACATACCTGTCGGTTCTATCGGTTTGGCGATAGGTGATGGGGTAAGGGTGCAAGAATATTGATGAATCGATACCTATTGAGTGTTCGTGCATTCTTGGTATTTGGATTATGTGTAGGAAAACGTTGCGTTGTTTACACCACAGGTTGAGAATGAAGCCTGCAAGACCTCAAACGGCGTATCGCCGTTCAAACTGCGGTGCGGCTTCACAGTGTTATAGAAATTAACAAAGCGGCACAACTCCTTTCGCCGGTGTTCCGGACTGTCAAACAACTGTTTCCCATGCCACATCTCCATCAGGGTGCGGATAACCCGTTCCGCCTTACCGTTGGTCTGCGGACGGGCAACCCGGGTAAACTTTTGACCAATCCCGTTCTCATAACAGGCTACACCGAAAGCATGGTTGGCCGAGCCTTTATATTCCGTACCGTTGTCGGAGTAAACGCACTCAATCAGGTATGGACAGGGATCAATCAGGTGTCCAGTCAGAAACTTGGCGGCACTGTCTGCAGTTTTGTCCGGCAAAATGGCGGAGTATAGCTCCCTTGAGAAATCGTCGATGGCGACAAACAGGTAATCCCGATTATCGGTGGCTTTCTGCCCTTTGAGCAGCGGCAGCCGTTTGGTATCGAGATGTACCAGCTCTCCGGGGTAGGATTTATTGTAGCGTTTGGCCTGCCTTTTGAGTTTTTCCTGAATGCCGCGTTCTACCTTGGCCAGGCGTTTCATTCCGTACTTTGCCTGTTTGAAACGGTTGTTGGTACTGGTTTGGGGTTTGAGCAGTCTGCCCCTTGCGGCTTTAAGTGCGCGGTAAATGGTGACGCGGCAGACTTGGTAGCGGCGTGCCAGGGAGGTGACGCTTTCCTTTTCCTGCGTGTAGGCCAGCCAAATGGCTTGGCGGTGGTGCGGGGTGAGACGGGTGTTTTTGTGCATGTTCATGTTTCAGTATTCTCCTGGAAATACTGTAAACAACGCTACTAGTTTCTACAGATATGTATGATTACCCTGTTGTTATTCTTGAACAAAAGTACCGAGATTTACGGTTAACTGTTTGGAATATTTGAAATCAAACGATATTTGCGTTAATATGGCGTAAGCATTTATGTGGGTATGGGCTGTTGCCCTATCTGCGTATGTGACAGTGTTTACCGCTTGGAATAAAACCATTCTGTAGACTTCCTGACTGATTCAATCAAACACGTTATGGGAAAAAATCTGATGAAGAAATTTTTATTTGGTGCATTTGCCGCCGTCTGTGCGGCGTTCTCTTTGGCTGCCGTGAACATCAATACCGCGTCTTCTGCCGAACTGGAGGCCTTGCCGGGTATCGGCCCGGCTAAGGCGAAATCGATTGTGGAATACCGTCAGAAGAACGGTGCGTTCAAATCGGTGGAGGAGCTGAAAAACGTGAAGGGCATCGGTGATGCGGTGCTGAACAAGTTGAAGGCGGAGGCGACGGTTTCTTCTGCCGCGCCTAAGGCCGCCCAGCCTGCCGTGAAAAAATAAGCCTGATGGTTAACTGCCGTATATGCCGCCCCGAGGCCGAACCGCTTGCCGGTTCGGGTTGACGGGCGGCTTTGTATGGGGCCGGGAATGAAGACCTGGACAAATGGAGACTTTACATTGGGTAAAGGGATAAATGGATAGCCTCTTGTCGGATGAGGATATAAAAGATAAAGGGAATAAAGAGATGTACTTAAATGTATTTGATGGAAAACGGAATAGGGCAACTGTGCAGAGGGGCTACTCTTTGATACAGCTGTTGGTGGTGATGTTGTTGGTTTCGATATTGGCGACGTAGGATATTAGGCCGTCTGAAAGATACTTAAGATTAGTTTTCAGACGGCCTTGTTGTAAGATGAGATTTGATATTGGCGTACTTTTTTAAATACAGATAAAATCCCTGCTAATTATTTATAACGATATTTTTTTAGGATACACAGTGCTTGCTTTGGATTATTGTCATCAAAAGGCTGCAGAAAGCCATTCCAGTTTTTTATCCGGCTTTCGTTTTTTATCGCTAGAAAAACGGAATGCGATCACTGTTTTATACGCTTTTTGTCGCGACCTAGATGATGTGGTTGATGGCTGTACCGATCCAAATGTAGCTCAGATAACGTTGAATTGGTGGCGTAGTGATTTGGAGAAAATCTTTAACAATGAGATGCCGGAGCATCCTGTTCATCAGGCTTTAAAAGATATTCGGGTAAATTTTGACTTGCCGAAGAATGAATTTGAAGCTTTGATTGATGGTATGCAGATGGATTTGGAGCAGGCTCGTTATGGTAGTTTTGATGAATTAAAGCTGTATTGCCACCGTGTTGCCGGAGTGGTAGGGCGTCTTATTGCGCGAATTTTAGGTTTTTCCAATCCGAAAACTTTGGAATATGCGGACAAGATGGGCTTGGCTTTGCAGTTGACGAACATTATTCGCGATGTGGGCGAAGATGCGCGGCAGGGAAGAATTTATCTGCCTATAGAGGAAATGCAGAAGTTTGACGTACCTGCCAACGTAATTATGCAGTGCAAACCGACAGACAATTTTGCAAAATTGATGCAATTTCAAGTGAATAGGGCGCGTGAAACTTATCGTGAAGCGATGTTACTTCTGCCGGCTGAAGATAAGAAATCTCAAAAAGTCGGCCTGATTATGGCGACTATTTATTATACGTTGTTGAATGAAATTGACCGTGATGGTGCGCAAAATGTGTTGACTTATAAAATTGCGATTCCTTCTCCCCGTAAAAAACGTATTGCTTTGAAAACTTGGCTGTTTGGATTTAAACCATGAATACGAAGCGTCCAAAAATTGCTGTGATTGGTGCCGGTTGGGCAGGTTTGTCTGCGGCGGTTTCCCTGATTCATCGAGCCGATATTTCTTTGTTTGAGGCCGGGAGACAGGCTGGCGGTAAGGCGCGTGCCTTGTCCGGGAAAGATGATGGATTCAGCTTTTTGGATAATGGGCAGCATATCTTGTTGGGTGCGTATCATGGTGTTCAAACTTTGATGCAACATATTGGTGTTCAACCCGAGTCTGCCTTTTTACGCCAGCCTTTGCGATGGTACATCCATGAAGGATTACAGTTTCAGACGGCCTCTCTGCCTGCGCCTTGGCATTTGCTTGTCGGTATCCTGCGTGCAAAAAATCTTTCTTTTTCATTGAAAATCAAATTGCTGTCGGATATGTCGGCATTGCAACGTTGGGCAGCTCATCATAAAACCGATTTGACGGTTGCAAAGTGGTTGAGAACACGAAATGTTCCTCGCAGCTTACTTGGCCAATTTTGGCAACCTTTGGTCTGGGGTGCTTTAAATACGCCGTTAGAACAGGCATCGTTACGCATTTTATGCAATGTATTGAATGATAGCGTGTGGTCTGAAAAGGAGAACAGTGATTATCTTTTGCCTAAGCAGGATTTAGGGCGGATCGTAGCCGAACCGGCTCTGGCTTTCCTGCACAAGCATGGCGCAAAGATACATCTTGAAACCCGTGTTTCCCATTTAAACCATCATATTGATGGACGAATTGAAATCAATGGCGAAGTATTTGATGCGGTTGTTTTGGCTGTTGCGCCATATCATGTTGACGCGCTTTTGCCTGAAGATACGCCTGACTATATTCAGACGGCCTATCAATCGTTTCACTACCATGCGATTACTACGGTTTATTTGCGTTATGCCCAAGAAGTCAAACTGCCGGCACCTTTAACCGGGTTTTCTGATGGTACGGCGCAATGGGTGTTGCATCGGGGAGCGTTGGGTTTACCGGATAATGAAGTCGCGGTTGTCATCAGCGTTTCCGATTGCACCGAAGCTTGGAAGGATAAAGATTTGGCCGAGAAAATTCATGCGGACATTAAGCGGGTTTGTCCGGATTTGGATAAGCCCGAAGCCGTACGCATTATTACGGAAAAACGCGCGACTACGGCGGCAACGGTTGATTTTGTACAACCTGATTTCTCATGGTTGCACCATCGCCGTATTTATCCGGCCGGTGACTATCTTCATCCGCGCTATCCGGCAACATTGGAGGCTGCTGTTCAGTCTGGCTTTGCAGCGGCTGAAAAGCTTATGCTGGATTTGAGGGTTGAATAAACTGAGGCCGTCTGAATGTTCAGACGGCCTTTTTGACTTTACAAAACTTACCAAGCCGATACAATATCCGAAACCATAAAGTTCAAGGAAAAGGCATGACGACATTAGCGAACAAAACCATCTTGATTACCGGTGCATCCCAAGGCTTGGGCGAGCAAGTTGCCAAAGCCTATGCGGCTGCCGGAGCGACTGTCATTTTGGTGGCGCGTCATCAAAAGCGTTTGGAAAAAGTATATGATGCCATTGTGGCTGCGGGCAGCCCCGAGCCGTTTGCCATCTGCTTTGATTTGATGAGCGCGGAGGAGAAAGAGTTTAAGCAATTCGCGGAAACTATTGATGAAGCAACCGGCGGAAAATTGGATGGTGTGGTTCATTGTGCCAGCTATTTCTATGCCTTGTCGCCATTGGACTTCCAAACCGTATCGGAATGGGTCAACCAATACCGTATCAATACCGTTGCGCCTATGGGCTTGACCCGTGCGCTGTTCCCATTGTTGAAGCAATCCGAAGACGCTTCTGTAATTTTTGTTGGCGAAAGCCACGGCGAAAAACCGCAAGCCTATTGGGGCGGTTTCGGTGCCTCCAAAGCCGCGCTTAATTATTTGTGTAAAGTGGCCGCGGACGAGTGGGAACGTTTTGACAACGTGCGTGCCAATGTTTTGGTGCCGGGCGCCATCAATTCGCCGCAACGTATTAAATCGCATCCGGGCGAATCGAAAAGCGAACGTAAAAACTACGAAGATGTCCTGCCGCAATTTATTTGGTGGGCAAGCCAAGAGAGCAGGGGGCGGACAGGTGAAATCGTCTATCTGTAAATATACCTGCTCAGAGTGGTTTGAAAACATTAGGCCGTCTGAAATTTATATTTTCAGACGGCCTTTAACTTATTGAGTTTTATATCTAAATAATGTTGAAGTTTGATGTTTGACGTGTTAACAGACAAACATTAAGCTGGCACAAAATTAGATATGGTAATCTAAGTTATAGTTATATTGGATAAATATGACGGAATTTGACTTTATCAGACAATATTTGCAGCGACAAAAATCGGAAGGTCTGATTTTGGGCATAGGGGACGATGCCGCTATTATTCGCCCAAGTAACGGATTTGATTTATGTTTTAGCGCTGATATGTTGGTCAAAGGCAGACATTTTTTTGAAGATGTTTTACCCGAAGATTTGGCATGGAAAATGCTTGCAGTAAATTTATCCGATATGGCCGCTATGGGTGCTAAGCCACGTTGGGTGTTGCTCAGTGCTGCGTTGCCTGAATTGAATCAAGATTGGCTCAAACGCTTTTGCGATAGCTTTTTTGCTTTGGCTGTGCGTTTTGATACGGTGTTGATTGGTGGCGATACCACCAAAGGCGATTTGGTCTTTAATGTAACGATAGTAGGTGAAGTTCCGACAGGGCGTGCCTTGCGGCGGGATGCGGCCGAAGTTGGAGACGATATTTGGGTATCGGGTCGGTTGGGTTTGGCTGCCGCTGCTTTGAACAAACATCTGGGGCATTATCAATTGCCGTCTGAAATCATGGCGGTTTGCGATGATAAATTGCTCCGTCCGGAACCGCGCGTTTCATTGGGGCAGGCATTGTTGCCGTTTGCCCATGCTGCGCAAGATGTTTCAGACGGCCTGGCTCAAGATGTGGGGCATATTTTAAAAGCCTCTGCTGTCGGGGCGGAAATATTTGCCAATTGTGTGCCGTCGTTGCCTGAATTGAAAAACGTTTTGTCGCGCGAACAATGGTTGTCGGCAGTATTGGCCGGCGGCGATGATTACGAACTGATTTTTACTGCTGCTCCAGAAGACAGGGAACGTGTTTGTCAGGCAGCGGAACAAAGTGGCGTACCGGTCGCCCGAATTGGTAAAATTACCGACTCAGGCCGTCTGAATATTTTAGATGCCGAAGGCGGCGTATTGGAACTGACTTCTTTAGGATTTGATCATTTTGGCTGAACGTAAACCTACTTTTTCTTGGCTGTTGCAAAAACCATTGTGTTTTTTAGGATTCGGTTTCGGCAGCGGTTTGTCGCCGGTTGCGCCGGGTACGGCCGGAACGCTGGCAGCATTACCTCTGGCTTTTGTATTGTGCCTGTTGGGCATAGACGGCTGGATATTGCTTTTATTGTGTATTGCCTTGTTTTTTTGGGGTATCCGCATTTGCGGTTATACCGAGCGGGAACTGGGCATTCAGGATTACGGCGGTATCGTCTGGGATGAAATTGTCGCAATGCTGTTGGTGCTGTCGCTGATTCCGTTTAAATGGAGCTGGTGGCTGGCGGCTTTTGTTATTTTCCGCTTGTTTGATGCGTTGAAACCATGGCCGATAAAATGGTTTGACCAACGGATTCATGGAGGTTTAGGCATTATGCTTGATGATTTGATTGCGGCTGTGATGACCTTGATGGTCTTGGGCCTGTTTTATTGGATTGCGTGATGCGTTTTAAGTGTTTCGACCCTTTGCAAAAATAGGGCGGGCACGCCGGAATTATCCGGATTGAAATAAAATAAATACCATACGGGGTAAACAATTATGAATGAAATCGAGATTAACGTGGAGCCGCGTTATATGGCCGGTCAGAGCGACGTCTATCGTGACCGCTATGCCTTCAATTATCTGATTACCATCTGCAACCGCAGTGATAAAATCATTACTTTGCGTCAGCGTTTTTGGGAAATTACCGACGGACACGGTGAGACAGAGCAGGTCGGTCATGCCGGCCTGATTGAAGAGCAACCTGTTTTGTACCCGGGCGAAGCCTATGAGTACCACAGCGGTTCGCAAATCAGCACGCCTTGGGGCAGTATCGAAGGTGCGTATGAGTTTGAAGACAGTATCGGCAAACGTTTCGTTATCGGGGTGCCGAAGCTTGAATTCAAAGCAGGCTTTACGTTGCAATAGGCCGTCTGAAAAATGAAAAACCGGAACATTTCGCATGTTCCGGTTTTGTTTTTTCAGACGGCCTTATCAGTCTTTGCAAGGCTGTACCAATACCCACGGCGCCACGACGACCGCCCACATTTCCTGCTTATCCGCTAAAAATGTGCGCGCCATATCATCGCTGACGGCACCGAATTTGCCTTGTTCCATCCATTGTTTCAATGGTGCGGCTTCATCTTCGGCAACATGGCGGGCGACGGCAATCAAATCCAAATCAGGCGCAACATAGACGGCGGCACCGCGTGCGAAGTGGGGTTGCAGCTCTTCCCATGAAATGCGGGCGGTTTCGGTATTGAGTTTTTCGTTTAAGAGTGGAATAGACATAGGACAATCATCAAATAAAAAACGGATTGTAACCGATATTCGGCCTTTTGCCCGATGCCGTCTGAAAACGAAAGAAATTTACAGGGTTAACGTTATACAGTATCATTTTAATGTTTTAATTTTCTTTCAGACGGCCTGTAGTCCGTATTCGGGCAAAGGCGGTTTTAGGCTTATGAATTCTGTATTGTTGACCGGATTGCTGCAAAGGCTGCTGATTGCGCTTGTCGCATTGGCGGCGTTGTGGGCTGTATATTTTTGGGCGGTATCGCCATGAGTATCGTGGTGGAAAATCTGACGGTCAGCTATCAACGCAGGCCGGTGGTGCACCATGTCGATATGGTGTTTGAAGATGGCAAGATGTGGACGATTTTCGGGCCGAACGGCGCGGGCAAATCGACTTTGCTCAAAGCCATTATGGGCTTGCAGAAGACGGATACGGGCAGCGTGCGCTATGAAAATATGGCGCGCAAGGATATTGCCTATCTGCCGCAGCAGTCGGACATTGACCGCAGCCAGCCGATGACGGTGTTTGAACTGGCAGCGATGGGGCTGTGGTATGAAATCGGCTTTTTCGGACGCGTGAACGCGGTGCAGAAAAAGCGCGTGATGGCGGCTTTGGAACGCGTAGAAATGCAGGATTTTGCCACGCGCCAAATCGCGCACTTGTCCAATGGCCAGTTCCAACGCGTATTGTTTGCGCGGATGCTGGTGCAGAATGCCAAATTTTTGTTGCTGGACGAACCGTTTAATGCGGTGGATGCGCGTACGACTTATGCGCTGTTGGAAGTTTTGCGCCAATGCCATCAGGACGGTCAGGCTGTGATTGCCGTGTTGCATGATTACGAGCAGGTAAGGGCATATTTTGCCAACACGCTGCTTTTGGCGCGTGAAAAAGTGACTGCCGGTGCGACGGAAAATGTGTTGACCGATGAATTTTTGGCACAGGCAAACCGAATGATGCAGAAACAGGAAGCGGCCGATTGGTGTGCGGTTTAATGGACAAGGCCGTCTGAAAATAAGTGTTTTTCAGACGGCCTAAGGCTTTCAGAGATTAATAAAAAAGCGATAAAACATGGATTTATATGATTTGGTCGTTGCGCCGTTTGCCGAATTTGACTTTATGCGCTATGCCCTGGCGTCGATTTTCTGCCTGGCATTGAGCGCGGCGCCCGTCGGTGTGTTTTTGGTGATGCGCCGCATGAGTTTGGTGGGCGATGCCTTGAGCCATGCGGTTTTGCCTGGTGCGGCCATTGGCTATATGTTTGCCGGTTTGAGTTTGCCTGCGATGAGCGTCGGCGGTTTTGCGGCCGGTTTGCTGATGGCTTTGTTGGCAGGTTTGGTCAGCCGGTTTACTTCATTGAAAGAAGACGCGAACTTTGCCGCATTTTATTTGAGCAGCCTTGCCATCGGCGTGGTTTTGGTCAGCAAAAACGGCAGCAGCGTCGATTTGCTGCATTTGCTGTTTGGCTCGGTGTTGGCGGTGGATATTCCGGCTTTGCAGCTGATTGCCGTTTCCGCGAGTGTTACTATTTTGCTGATGGCGGTGATGTTCCGCCCGCTGGTGTTGGAAAGTATAGATCCTTTGTTCCTCAAGGCTGTCGGCGGGAAGGGCGGCTTTTGGCATGTGTTGTTTTTGGTGCTGGTCGTGATGAATCTGGTTGCCGGTTTTCAGGCATTGGGTACGCTGATGTCAGTCGGCTTGATGATGTTGCCGGCGATTACCGCCAGACTGTGGGCGAAAAGCATGGGTTGGCTGATGATTTTGTCTGTCGCATTGGCTTTGCTTTGCGGCTTGGCAGGACTGTTGTTTTCCTACCATATCGAAATCCCGTCCGGCCCTGCGATTATTTTATGCTGCGGCACGCTTTACCTGATTTCCGTCGTGTTCGGTTGGGAGGGCGGCATTTTGGCAAAATGGCTGCGCCGCAAGAAACACCGCACGGCATAATTTTTCAGACGGCCGCTTGAATAATCAGGCGGTCTGTCTTATGATGATGTTAATGTTACGTTATATCACTGGAGAGAATATGAAACATTGGAAACTCGGCATTGTTGCCGCATTATTGACCGGTGCCGCTTATGCCGCTCCGCTGCCTGTTGTCACCAGCTTCAGCATTTTGGGCGATGTGGCCAAACAGATTGGTGGCGACCGTGTGGCCGTTCAAAGCTTGGTCGGTGCCAACCAAGACAGTCATGCCTACCACATGACCAGTGGCGACATCAAAAAAATCCGCAGTGCTAAATTGGTATTGCTCAACGGCTTGGGCTTGGAAGCCGCCGATGTGCAGCGCGCAGTCAAACAGAGCAAAGTTCCTTTTGCCGAAGCGACCAAAGGCATTCAGGCTTTGAAAGCAGAAGAGGGCGGCCATCATCATGACCACGATCACGAAGGCCATCATCACGATCACGGTGAGTTTGACCCGCACGTTTGGACCGACCCCGTCCTGATGGGCACTTATGCGCAAAACGTTGCCAATGCTTTGATTCAAGCCGACCCTGAAGGCAAAACCTACTATCAGCAACGTTTGGGCAACTATCAAATGCAGCTGAAAAAATTGCACAGCGATGCGCAGGCTGCCTTTAATGCCGTGCCTGCCGCCAAGCGTAAAGTCTTGACCGGACACGATGCGTTCTCTTACATGGGTAAACGCTACAATATTGAATTTATCGCCCCACAAGGCGTGAGCAGTGAGGCCGAGCCGTCTGCCAAACAAGTGGCTTCCATCATCCGCCAAATCAAACGCGAGGGCATTAAGGCCGTCTTTACTGAAAACATCAAAGACACGCGTATGATTGACCGTATTGCCAAAGAAACCGGCGTCAATGTCAGCGGACGTTTGTATTCCGATGCATTGGGTGGCGCACCGGCCAATAGTTACATCGGCATGTATCGCTACAATGTCAAAGTTTTGACCGATGCCATGAAAAAATAAAGCGGTTTAAGGATAGAGGCCGTCTGAAACCTTAAAAACAAGGTTTCAGACGGCCTTTTATATGCTTATTTTTAAAATAAACCGTCAAATTTAAAGTATAAAAATAAAATTTATGCTATTAAAAATTTAATTATCAAAAATTCATGCTAATTTGCTTAGTAAGTACGCACCATCCGTGCGAATTGCTTATCGGCTGTCTGCCGGCCACTCACGGCTTGACTTCACCCTGTTACAATTCGGCATCTTCACGTTTCTTAATATTACATCATGAGCAACCATTCATCTTGGTCATCCAAAATCGGCTTTGTGCTTGCTGCGGCAGGCTCGGCCATCGGTTTGGGTGCAATTTGGAAATTCCCTTATACGGCCGGTACAAATGGCGGCGCCGTATTTTTTCTTTTGTTTTTGATTTTTACGATTTTGGTGGCTTTACCGGTTCAATTGGCCGAGTTTTACATCGGCCGCACGGGCGGTAAAAATGCCATCGATTCTTTCAAAGCATTGCGCCCGGATTCGCAGTGGCCGTGGGTCGGCCGCATGGGCGTGGCCGCGTGTTTTATTTTGCTGTCGTTTTACAGCGTGGTCGGCGGCTGGGTATTGAACTACGTCGTACACAGCTTTACCGGCGAAATTCATGCCGGTGCAGATTTTGAAGCCTTGTTCGGCAAAACGATTTCTTCGCCGTTTGGCTCGCTGTTTTACCAAGGTTTGTTCATGCTGATTACCATTTGGGTGGTCAAAGGCGGCGTTTCAGACGGCATTGAAAAGGCAAACCGCGTGTTGATGCCGGGTTTGTTTATCCTCTTTATTGCATTGGCTATCCGTTCGCTGACCTTACCCGGCGCAATGGAGGGCGTGGCATTCTTGTTGAAACCGGATTGGTCGTATTTGAAGCCCGGCACGATGCTGACTGCTTTGGGGCAGGCATTTTTTGCGTTGAGTATCGGCGTGTCCGCGATGATTACCTATGCTTCGTATTTGGGTAAAGATCAGGATATGTTCCGTTCCGGCCATATGATTATGTGGATGAACCTGTTTGTTTCCCTGCTGGCCGGTTTGGTGATTTTCCCTGCGGTATTTGCCTTCGGTTTTGAACCCGGTCAAGGCCCTGGTTTGATTTTTGTCGTATTGCCTGCGGTATTCATGAAAATGCCGATGGGTACATATTTGTTTGCCGTGTTTATGCTGTTGGTTGTCTTTGCAACACTGACTTCCGCGTTTTCCATGCTGGAAACCGTCATCGCGGCAACCATCCGCCAAGACGAGAAAAAGCGCAGCAGCCATGCTTGGATAATCGGTATTGCGATTTTTGTGGTCGGCATTCCTTCAGCGCTGTCTTTTGGCGTATGGAGCGATTTTAAAATTTTCGGCAAAACCATTTTTGACTTGTGGGATTTTGTCATTTCTGCCGTCATTATGCCGATTGGCGCGTTAAGCGTTGCCGTGTTTACAGCATGGATTCAGGACAAACAGTCTGTCCTGCGCGATGCAGGCATGGGTAGCACCATTCCGAAAAACCTGCTTTGTGTGTGGCTGGGCGTGTTGCGCTATCTTGCGCCGATTGCGATTATTGTCGTGTTCATCAACTCTTTGGGTTTGATTTAATCCGATAGTGAACAAACAGTCCGGCGTTGCATTGCTTCGCCGGACTGTTTGTTTAAAAATATCATTAAAAAATATCAAGGCCGTCTGAAAGCCGATATAAATCAGTTTTCAGACGGCCTTTTTATATACACGCGAGGCTGATTAGAACTTAGCTTGCAGTCTCAGCCATGCAGTACGGCCGGGTTCGTTCACGCGCATGGTTTGAGTACCGGCAGACGGGTCGCCACCACGGCTGACGAATTCAGCATAGGTTTTGTTGAACACGTTGTCCACGCCGCCTTGCAATGTGGCGTATTTGCTGAATTTCCAACCGGCGTTGAGCGAGAGTACGCCAAAGCCCGAAGAAGCGCCGATGTCTTGGCCGACGATATTGCCTTGGCCTTTACTGTAACGGTTTTGTTTGGCCACGACGCGCCATAATGCGCCCGCGCTGAATTTGCCGTTGTCAAAGGCGAGGGTATTGTTCCACTCGAGCGGCGGCGTTTGTGCCAAAGGTTTGCCGTCGGTACGGTTTTTGCCGTGGGTGTAGGCGAGGCTGGTGCCGACTTCCCAGTTAGGCGCAAATGTCCATTTGACTTCGGCTTCGCCGCCAAAGCGTGAAGCGTTGATGTTGCGCACGCCGAAATTCATGCCTTGGCGCTCCATCATGATGAAGTCTTTGATGTCGCTGCCGAATACGGATACGGAAGCGTGGAGGTTAGGACGTTTCCAGATTACACCTGCATCGATTTGGCGGTTTTGCTCTGCGCGGATGGCTTTGTTTTCAGACTGCAGGCGTTCCCAGTAGTCAGGTGCGCGTTCGGCAATACCGAAGCCGGCATAGTATTTCAGGCCGTTGTCCGTATTTCTTTCCCAGCGCAGGAAGCCTGAGTTCAAATTGAATTTTTGATGTTTCAAAACGGGGTCGGTCACGCGCGCGGTATCGTAATGTGCTTTGACTTGGTCATGGCGCAAACCTGCTACCCAGCGTTGATTGTCGGTTTGCTGCCAAGAGGCTTCGGTGAAAATGCCCCATTGTTTGAAACTTTGGTTGGGCATGTAAGGCTTGTGGCTGTAGCCGTCGCCGCCACGCTCCATGCGTGCGACGTGGACGTCGTCCAGATAGTCCAAACCGGTTTGCAGGTTGAGCTTGTCCCAGTCGAAAGTGGCTTTCAGACGGCCTGTATCGGTATTGCGTTTAGGGTTGTTGGCATTTTTAATCTGCTTGCCGGCACGGTCGTAGATGGTACGCAGGCTGTATGTGTCCATCACGTGGTCGATTTCGCTTTTACCGTAGCGCAGTTCCAACTCGCTGAACCATGGGGTAAGGTTGCGTTGGGTAAAACGGATGTTCCACGCATCACGGTCGAATTTGCTGCCGTCCATCATGCGGTCGGCGTAGGCAACCTTGGCCCTGCTGCGCTCGTATGTACCGGCAATGGTGGTGTTTTCTGTCGGGGTAACACCCAGTTGCAACATTTGGCTGTCGCGTTTGAAGTTGGAATGAATGCGATTGCCGTCGCCGTCTTTGTAATCGTCGGCTTCGTTATGGGAGATATTGGTACGGACATAGCCGTATTTGCCGCCGAACTCAGCTTCCAGCGAGCCGTCAAGGCGGTCATTGCTGCCTGCTGTCAGGGTGGCGTTAATGTTATAAGGTTTTTCAGTGAAATCAGGATCTTTACGGATAAATTGCACCGAGCCGCTAACCAAGCCCATACCTTGGGTAACGGTTTGCGGGCCTTTGGTGACCACGACTTGATCAAATGAATTTGGGTGGATATAGGCAGTTGGCGGATCCATGCGCATACCGCAACCGCCATAAATAAACTGGTCGTCGGCATTGACGGAGAGGCGCGAGCCACCCAAGCCACGGAACAGCGGATCGCCCGAGCTGCCGCCTTTGCGGATGATGCTCATATTAGGCACGGATTGTAAAAGGTCTGCCCCGTCACCGGCAGGGAGGGGTTGCAAAGCAGCTTTGGGGTTGAAAGTAACGCGGTTGGCTTTTTCTTGTTGTGTGCCGGTAACGGTGACAGGGGAAAGGGTAACTGTTTCTTCAGGTACAGGGTCAGTATCTGCCCATGCTTGAGATACGGCTAAGACGATAGGCAAGATAAGTAATGGTGGGTATTTCATGTGGTTTCTCTCTATTATTAAGTGTCATGTCGAGTAATACTTAAGCAGTATATACAAAGTTTAGTAAAATTAAAACATACTGTTTTTAACTTATATCAATATTTATCATTTTATTTGCATGTTTTGCTGGTTCGTGATTTGGTTATACCAGTGATGGTAAAATTTGATTCTTCTTAAGCAGTTAATGAAAAATGCTAATATAGTTTTAAACTTGATTATTGGGAATTTCATTAATTTAATTATTTAACTAAAAGCAAGAAGATATTTGGTATAGAAAGCGTCATTTGCTTATGATTTTCTATTGATGTTGCGATTTGATAACATTTCTTGACGAAAAAATAGGGGATTGATTAGAATGGGCGGCCAATTGGTCAATCCAATTTATGGCCGTCTGAATAAAACTGTCCTTCAATCATCAGGAATACAACATGACGAAATTGGTTCGTCCGCAAAAAATCAGCGATCAGGTTTTAGCCGTTTTGGAAGAACGTATCGCTACCGGCATTTATGAAGAAGGCAGTAAATTGCCTCCCGAACGTACGCTTGCGGAAGAATTCGGCGTATCGCGTCCGTCGGTCAGGGTGGCATTGAATATCTTGATTGCCAAGCAGGTTTTGGAAGCGCGGCAGGGCGATGGCTATTATGTTTCCGTCAAGCCGCAGCAGGATTTTTTACAAAGCTGGCAGGAGTTGCTCGGCAAACATACCAATTGGGAAACAGACGTATTCGATTTCAGCTGTCACGTTGAAGGCTGTATGGCGGCGCTGGCTGCCGAAAGACGGACTGACGCCGATTTGAAACGCATTGACTTCTGGCGGCAGAAGTTCGAGACGGCCTGCGAAAGCGGAAACTTGGAGCATCAAGCCGAGGCAGACGTCAGCTTCCATCAAACCATTGCCGATGCCGCACACAATATCCTATTCAGTCATCTTTCCAGCAGCCTGCTCAAAATGCTTTATCAGCAAACACGCAGCGGCATTATCTATATCCATCAAACCGAAGACCCGCGCCCGACATTGATTGCCCAGCACCGCGCTATTTTTGAAGCCGTTGCCCAGGCTAAGCCGACGGAGGCTGCAAAAGCGGCCAAGCTGCACTTGAATTATGTCGCCCGCCGCATTTTGCAGGACAGGGAATATCAAAGCCGCAGCGAGCATGCGGATGTATTGGCGCAAAATGATTTGAAACGGGTAGATTGGTAGCGTTTAAAAATAATCAGGCCGTCTGAATTTTTCAGACGGCCTTGATTTTGCAAATAAGACCTTTTAGTGCCACAATCTTCATCATTCTGTCTGAAAACAAAGGAAGCACTATGTACCGTCATGTCGAGTATTATCCGGGCGACCCGATTTTGAGTTTGGTTGAAACCTTCAAACGCGACGAGCGTCCTGAAAAAGTCAATTTGAGCATAGGCATTTATTTTGATGACGAAGGCAAAATGCCGGTTTTGGAATCTGTCCGCCGGGCAGCAGCAGAGCGTGCGGCCGTACCGCGCCCCTCTCCTTATCTGCCGATGGAAGGTTTGGACACTTATCGAAGCGCGGTTCAGCGTTTGTTGTTTGGCAAGGATAATCCGGCATTGGCAGAAGGGCGTGTTGCGACCGTACAGACTTTAGGCGGCTCGGGGGCGTTGAAAGTCGGTGCCGACTTTTTGCACCGTTGGTTCCCCGATGTAAAAGCCTATGTCAGCGATCCGACTTGGGATAACCATAAAGGCATTTTTGAAGGCGCCGGTTTTGAAGTGGGGACGTATCCTTATTACAACCCTGAAACCGTCGGCGTAAAATTTGAAGAAATGACAGCGTTTTTCAAAACATTGCCGGAAAACAGCGTCTTGATTTTGCATCCATGCTGTCAAAACCCGACCGGCGTAGATATGTCGCAAGCGCAATGGGATGAGGTGTTGGACATCATCAAAACGCACAAGCTGATTCCGTTTATGGATATTGCCTATCAAGGTTTCGGCGAGGATTTGGACAGCGATGCGTATGCAATCCGTAAAGCCGTCGAAATGGGTCTGCCTTTGTTTGTCAGCAACTCTTTCTCGAAAAATCTGTCGCTGTACGGCGAGCGCGTCGGCGGTTTGAGCGTAGTATGCCCCAATAAGGAAGAAGCAGAGCTGGTGTTCGGACAGTTGAAATTTACTGTCCGCCGCATTTATTCCAGCCCTGCCGCGCATGGTGCATATATTGCGTCTGATGTGATGAACAGTGATGATTTGCGCGCTTTGTGGGAAAATGAGGTTTACGCCATGCGCGACCGCATCCGTGCCATGCGTCAGAAACTTTATGATGTTTTGACGGCAAAAATCCCCAATCGCGATTTCAGCTATTTCATCAAACAGCGCGGTATGTTCAGCTATACAGGCCTGACCGTAGAGCAGGTACACCGCCTGCGTGACGAGTTTGCCGTTTATCTGCTGGATTCGGGCAGGATGTGTGTGGCCGGTTTGAATGCATCGAATATCGATTATGTGGCCGAGGCATTCGCCAAAGTGTTGCAATAGCCGTTCAATCTGAAATTGAATGTAGTTTTATTTGAAGTAAATCAAAAGGCCGTCTGAAAAATTTTCATCTTTCAGACGGCCTCTTTATAATTGGCGCACCCAACAGGGATCGAACCTGTGACCTCCAGCTTCGGAAACTGACACTCTTCCAACTGAGCTATGGGTGCGGAAGCCGTAAGGTTAACGCATATTGGCTTTATTGGCAAAGTTTATCTTGAAAGTGTCTGAAAGTGGCATTGGCGGTCACTTTTTTGTATGGCTGGAATAATCAATTAACTACAAAGGCTTATAGATTTCAGACGGCCTTTTTGAGGATTTTTGCGTATCTTTTTCTCAAGATGGATTGGAAAGCCTTTGCGAATTCAGTATAATCCAGCAAAATATTGTTAATTGCGTTTAACACATAAACTATAACTTACAGCACAACCTAACCTAACGGCGAGGCCTACCAAATGAAACAACTCCGCGACCACAAAGCCCAAGGCTCTGCATTGTTCACCCTTGTGAGCGGTATCGTTATTGTTATTGCAGTGATTTTCTTCCTGATCAAATTGGCAGGAAGCGGTTCATTCGGCGATGTTAACGAAACAACCGAAGCTGCGACTCAAACCCGTATCCAGCCAGTCGGCCAACTCAAACTGGGCGACGGCATCCCTGTCGGCGAACGTCAAGGCGAC
Source organism: Neisseria subflava (assembly GCF_005221305.1). Classification (NCBI taxonomy): domain Bacteria; kingdom Pseudomonadati; phylum Pseudomonadota; class Betaproteobacteria; order Neisseriales; family Neisseriaceae; genus Neisseria; species Neisseria subflava. Next base: position 1,350,788 of record NZ_CP039887.1, on the reverse strand, counting down.
CAGATTTTCAACAAAATCTGTATCCAATGTCACGCGGCGGACAGCATTGTTCCTAACGCGCCTAAATTTGAAAACAAAGGCGATTGGGCTCCTCGTATCGCCCAAGGTTTTGATACCTTGTTCCAACACGCTTTGAACGGTTTCAACGCAATGCCTGCCAAAGGTGGTGCGGCTGATTTGACCGACCAAGAATTGAAACGCGTGATTACTTATATGGCCAACAAAGCCGGCGGTACTTTCCCTGATCCTGATGCTGCGGCCCCTGCCGATGCCGCTGCTTCCGGTGAAGCTGCTTCAGCTCCAGCGGCTGATGCTGCGGCTCCTGCCGATGCTCCTAAAGCAGATGCTGCCAAAGCTGAAGACAAAGGCGCAGCTGCCAGTGGTGTAGACGGTAAAAAAGTTTACGAAGCCAGCTGCCAAGCATGTCACGGCGGTGCGGTTCCCGGTGTTCCTCATGTAGGTAAAAAAGAAGACTGGGCTCCTCGTATCAAACAAGGTAAAGATACCCTGCACAAACATGCAATCGAAGGCTTTAACGCCATGCCTGCCAAAGGCGGTAACGGCAGCCTGAGCGACGATGAAGTGAAAGCTGCAGTTGATTACATGGCTAATCAATCTGGTGCTAAATTCTAAAATTTGACTTTAAATCTCGAATAGAAAGCGCATTCTGCATAGGATGCGCTTTTTTCGTGCAGGAAGGCCTGATCTTGCTATAATACGTAAGTAGTAGATTATGGTTTGTCTGAAAGATTCAGACGGCCTTCAAACACAATATTCTTTTAAAGAAGTTCAACCATATTCACATACGACAAAACAATCACGGAGTTATCTCATGGCAAAAAAATATTTCGGTACTGACGGTGTACGCGGCGAAGTCGGTCAATTCCCTATCAATCCTGATTTTGTCTTGAAATTGGGTTATGCGGCAGGTCAGGTTTTGGTACAGCACGAAGGTGAAATTAAACCGACCGTTTTAATCGGTAAAGACACGCGTATTTCAGGCTATATGCTGGAAGCCGCTCTGATTGCCGGCTTTACTGCCGCCGGTGTCAATGTTATTCAAACCGGCCCTTTGCCAACCCCGGGCGTAGCGTATCTGACCCGTGCTTTACGTTTGTCTGCCGGTGTGATGATTTCTGCTTCCCATAACGTTTATTCCGACAACGGCATTAAATTCTTTGCCGAAGGCGGTGTGAAGTTGAGCGATGAAATCGAGTTGGAAATTGAAGCCAAAATCGATGAAGAAATGAAAACCCAGCCGTCCGGCCGTTTGGGCCGTGCACGCCGGATTAATGGTGCGGATGACCGCTATATCGAGTTTTGTAAATCCACTTTCCCAAGTCATTTGGACTTGCGCGGTCTGAAATTGGTGGTCGATACCGCCAATGGTGCAGGCTATGCAGTTGCGCCTAAAGTATTCCACGAATTAGGCGCGCAAGTGGTCAGCATCGGTGATGAGCCAAACGGCTATAACATTAATGAGAAATGTGGTGCGACCCATCCGAAAGCTTTGCAAGCGGCTGTGTTGCAAAATGAAGCCGATTACGGCATTGCCTTGGATGGCGATGGCGACCGTTTGATGATGGTTGATCGCAATGGCAAAGTGTATGACGGCGACAGCCTGATTTATGTGATTGCCAAAGCGCGCGCGCACGAAGGCGTGGAAATCGGCGGCGTGGTGGGTACAGTGATGACCAATATGGCGATGGAAATTGCTTTGAAAGAGCAGGGCGTTGATTTCTGCCGCGCCAAAGTGGGCGACCGCTATGTGTTGGAACAGCTCCACCAACGCGGTTGGCTGATTGGCGGTGAAGCCAGCGGCCATATTTTGTGCATGGACAAACACAATACCGGCGACGGCATCATTTCCGCGCTGCAAGTTTTGGCGGCATTGCAAACCTTGAATCAAGACCTTGCCACCGTCTGCGCCGATTGGCAGCCGTATCCGCAAACCATGATTAACGTCCGCATCAAAAAAGGCCAAAACTGGCAGGACGCTTCCAAAGAGGCTTTGGCTGAAGTGGAAAAAGAACTCGAAGGCAAAGGCCGTGTGGTCTTGCGTGCATCCGGTACCGAGCCTGTCGTGCGTGTGATGGTGGAAGCCAAGCAGGCAGACTGGGCGAAAAAAGGCGCAGAAAAAATTGCCGCTGCCATTCAAGGTCAAAAGTAACAGTGTGTTTGATGTTGAATTGAACTAAATAAAAGGCCGTCTGTTGTTCAGACGGCCTTTGTATTTCATTAGAAGCTTAGTTGCTCAAAACATCAACGCCTTTAGGAGGCGTGAATTTGAACATACCGCTGGAAAGGTTAGGCTTGGTGTTCAAACCGCTGAAGCTGATGCTGGTTTGGTTGCCGAAGCTGTCTTTCAACTGCATGGCGGCGAGGTTGTCGCCTTTGAAGCCGATGCGGATGTATTGATAGCCGGCGTTGTTTTTCTTAGGCGTAGCCAAAACGTAGTCGATACCGTTGGCAGAACCGTCTTCTTTCAGCGTGTAGCTGCTGTCCAATGCGGTTTTGTTGGAGAGGATGGCGGCAGGGCTGTCGCCGATGGTTTGGTCTTGTGAGGACTTGGTTACTTGCGCCAAATCTACGTCATAGAGCCAAATGGTTTTGCCGTCGCCAACAATGGTTTGTTTGTAGGGTTTGGTGTATTCCCATTTGAACAAGCCCGGGCGCAGGATTTTGAATGTACCGTGTGTGGTTTGGGTTTTCTTTTTGCTGTGAACGGTTTGGCTGAAGTTGCCGCTGATACCGTCGGCGTCATTATTGAATTTTTTCAGGGCGTCCACTGCGCCGGCTTGTGCAAAGCCGATGGCTGAAGAAAGCAGCGCGGCAGCGGTCAGGGTGAACAGTCGGGTAGTTTTCATGTTTTGGTTCCTTGTTCGGAGAGATGGGTTCAGTATAGACGTTATGGTGTAACAGGCAAGGGGCTGAATGGGGGGTTTAATTTGTGTAAATATGAAAAATCCAATCAAGTGACTGAAATAATTTCATTTCTTCAGACGGCCTGCATTTGGTTTTGACGTTTTTTTAATGAAGCACACAATGGTTTGGTGTGGTATTTAATGTCATTTTACGGAAAGCGTGAAATTATAGTCTTTCTGTTTGCTTTTTAAAACGGTTATAATATTTGTCTTTTTAAAACAATGGTTTTGTATGTATCTGAATCCTTATCCTTTATTGGAACAGGCTTTGCTGTCGGACAATCCGGATGAAAAGGGAAGATTGACGCAGGCCTTGTTTGCGCAGTTGGGCGAGGCGGAAGGTTTGACTATTGAGGAGTCAAAACCTGTGGATTGCCGTTTTGCCGGACATCCGTCCCGCCCGCGTTTGGTTGCGCCATCAGAAGTAACGCCGCGCAAGATGAATACGATCGAAGGCTATGCAGCCATGCTGCACGCGATTGCGCACATTGAATTTAATGCGATTAATCTGGCTTTAGATGCGGCGTATCGTTTTCGCAATATGCCGTTTCAGTTTGTACGCGATTGGGTAAGGGTGGCGAAAGAAGAAGTGTTTCACTTCGGCTTGATGCGTGGCCGTCTGAACAGCTTGGGCTACGATTACGGCGATTTTGAAGCGCACGGGCATTTATGGGATATGGCGTATAAAACTGCTTACGATCCCTTGTTGCGCATGGCTTTGGTGCCGCGGGTGTTAGAGGCGCGCGGTTTGGATGTCACGCCTGGTATTCGTGCAAAAGTGGCGCAACGTGGCGATATGGAAACCTGCGATGTACTGGATATTATTTATCGCGATGAAGTGGGGCATGTCGCCATCGGCAATCATTGGTATCAGCATCTTTGCCGTGAACGCGGTTTGGAACCGGTTGCCTTGTTCCGCAGCCTGATTGCGCATTACGATATGTTTATCTTCCGCGGCTACGTCAATATCGAAGCACGGGAACGCGCAGGATTCAGCCGTTTCGAGCTGGATATGTTGGAAGATTTTGAGAAAAGTTTGAAACAGGATAAAAAGGCCGTCTGAAACGGTAAAATCATCATGGCACATCATCACGATCATTCGCACGCGCATACGCATACCGCCAATAAGCAGGTATTGCGTATTTCCTTTTTCGTCATTGCAGGATTTATGCTGGTTGAGGCGGTCGGCGGCTGGCTGACCAACTCTTTGGCCCTGCTTTCCGATGCGGGGCATATGTTCAGCGATGCGTTTTCGCTGGGCGTGGCATTGTGGGCATTCAAACTTGGCGAGAAACAGACCACGCTGCAAAAAACATTTGGCTATAAGCGTTTTGAAATTTTGACAGCGATGTTTAACGGATTGTCGCTGGTGTTGATTGCGGCGATGATTTTTTATGAAGCAGTCAAACGATTGTTTTATCCGCCGGAAATTTTGACGGGCGGCATGTTGGTGGTCAGTATCATTGGATTGTTGGTCAATATCGGCGTGGCCGTTTATATGTTGAAGAATGGTGATACTGAAGAAAACGTCAATATGCGCGGCGCGTATCTGCATGTAATCAGCGATTTATTCGGCTCGATAGGGGCGATTGTCGCAGCGGTACTGATGATGGCGTATGGCTGGCAATGGGCGGATACGGTTGCCAGCGTATTGGTGGCGGCTTTGGTAGGGCGCAGTGGCTGGAAGCTGTTTAAACAGACTTTGCACATTTTGATGGAAGGTGCGCCGGAAAACATCCATACCGATGAGTTGCTCAGCGTTATCCGCAATACGGAGGGCGTAAAATCTGTTCACGACTTGCATGTTTGGACGATTACCAGCAATATCCACGTTTTGTCCTGCCATATTGTTGTCGATGGCAGTATGACGGTTGCAGAGTCCGAACAAATCGTCTATCGCATCGAACATGAATTGGCGCATCACAACATCGGGCATTGTACGATTCAGATTGAAAGTGAACAGCATCCGCATAAAGATGAAGTTTTGTGTTCGCAAGAAATGCACGAACATCATAATGAATAATGAGGAAAAAAATGGATAAGAAACAATTAGAGGCAGATTTTCATCATGCCATGTTAGAAATTTATGATTTGGCAAAGAAATTACCGACACCTTATAGGGCTACGCGGTTTAAGCAAATGGTAGATGAGATGGGTGGTAAGGCTGCAGCCGATAAATTACTGGCTTCGCCAGATATTAGCCAAGGATTGCATGATCTATACTTATACGGCCAAGAAAAAGGATTAAAAATCAGCATGGAGTATTTAATTCTCCAAGAACGATGGTCACCGTTGTTTACAGAAGAACAGAAAAGCATTGCACGTAAAAAATTAAAGCAATGCGGTTTGGATGTTTAAAAATTCATCATCACCATTAACCATATTCAGGCCGTCTGAAACTTGTTGGATTGTTCAGACGGCCTTCTAAAATCATCAAAGGAACACTTATGACCCAAGCCGTATTATTCGACCTTGACGGCACGCTTGCCGATACTGCACTTGATTTGGGTGGCGCGCTCAACACGGTATTGCGCCGACACGGTTTGCCAGAAAAAAGCATGGATGAAATCCGTCCACAGGCTAGCCATGGTGCGAGCGGTTTGCTTAAACTTGGTGCAGGTATTACGCCCGACCATCCGGACTATATGCAATGGCGCAAAGAGTTTTTGGACGAATACAGCCGCTGCTATGCCGACCAAACCATCTTGTTCGACGGCGTAAACGAAATGTTGGAAGCCTTAGTTCAACGCGGTATCCAATGGGGCATTATCACCAACAAGCCTATGCGTTTTACCGATGTCCTCGTGCCTAAGCTCGGGTTTACCGTACCTCCCGCCGTGATTGTCAGCGGCGATACTTGCGATGAACCCAAGCCCAGCGTGAAGCCTATGTTTTATGCGTGCGAACAGATTGGCGTTGAGGCGCAGCGATGTTTTTATGTCGGCGATGCCGAGCGCGATATGCAGGCAGGCAAAAATGCAGGCATGACGACCGTGCTGGCCGATTGGGGCTATATTTCTGCCGAAGACCAAACCGAAAACTGGCTTGCCGATTTCCGTATTGCCACGCCTTTGGATTTGTTGGCAATCTTGCGTTAAAACCCTGTAATAATCCGTTTTCAGACGGCCTGAAACGGCGTAAAATCGTACTAAGTTTGTATTTTTTCAACCGTTTTACTACTTGTAAAGAGAAAAATCATGTTCTTCAAGCATATCGAAGCTGCTCCTGCTGATCCGATTTTAGGTTTGGGCGAGGCGTTTAAAGCTGAAGCCCGTCCGGAGAAAGTCAATCTCGGTATCGGCGTGTACAAAGATGCATCCGGCGCGACGCCTATTGTCAAAGCCGTCAAAGAGGCTGAAAAACGCCTGTTGGAAAGCGAAACAACTAAAAACTACCTGACCATCGACGGCGTTGCCGACTACAACGAGCAAACCCAAATTCTGCTGTTTGGCAAAGACCACGAAATCATTGCCAGCCGTCGCGCTAAAACAGCGCAAAGCCTTGGCGGTACAGGCGCATTGCGTATTGCCGCCGAGTTTACCAAACGTCAGTTGAACGCGCAAACCATCTGGATTTCCAATCCGACTTGGCCAAACCACAACGCCATCGCCAAAGCGGTCGGCATCCAAGATAAACCTTATCGCTACTATGATGCCGCCAAACACGGTTTGGATTGGGACGGTATGATTGAAGACTTGAGCCAAGCGCAAAAAGGCGACATCGTCCTGCTGCACGGCTGCTGCCACAACCCTACCGGCATCGACCCTACGCCCGAACAATGGGAAACTTTGGCAAAACTTTCTGCCGAAAAAGGCTGGTTGCCATTGTTTGACTTTGCCTACCAAGGTTTCGGCAATGGTTTGGAAGAAGATGCCTACGGCTTGCGCGTGTTCTTGAAACACAATACAGAATTGTTGATTGCCAGCTCTTATTCTAAAAACTTCGGTATGTACAACGAGCGCGTCGGCGCGTTCACTTTGGTGGCCGAAGATGAAGAAACAGCAGCCCGCGCTCACAGCCAAGTCAAAACCATCATCCGTACCTTGTATTCCAACCCTGCTTCACACGGTGCGAACACCATTGCGCTGGTGTTGAAAAATGATGATTTGAAAGCACAATGGATTGCCGAACTCGATGAAATGCGCGGCCGCATCAAAGCCATGCGCCAAAAATTTGTCGAGCTGCTCAAGGTCAAAGGTGCAACCCAAGACTTTGATTTCATTATCGAACAAAACGGTATGTTCTCTTTCAGCGGTCTGACTCCTGAACAAGTCGACCGTTTGAAAAACGAGTTTGCCATTTATGCCGTCCGTTCCGGCCGCATTAATGTTGCAGGCATTACCGATGACAATATCGACTACCTGTGCGAAAGCATTGTGAAAGTCTTGTAATTGTCGAATTAAAGGCAAAGGCCGTCTGAATCATTCAGACGGCCTTTATTTTTGACTGTGGTGGTTTATCCGGCCACTGCGTTCATTCCCCAATAAATCATGGCATAGCGCAGCAGTTTGCCTGTAATCAGAATAATGGCGCAATGCAAAGCATTGAGCCTGAGCCAGCCTGCGGCAAGGGGGAGGGCATCGCCGATAATCGGCAGCCATGCAAATAATAGCGGCCAAATCCCCCATCGTTTTATACGCGCCAATACTTTTTTAGACGGCCTTCTCTTGGCCGGAAACATTCTGCCCATGTAATACGAAACCATACTGCCCAAGCCATTTGCCAAACCGGCACACAAACATGCGCCGAGGGCATGTTGCGGATATTGGTACACAAATGCGGCGTATGCCGCCTCGGATGTACCCGGAAGTAGTGTGGCCGAAGTGAAGGCAGAAGCAATCAGGGCAAGGTAAGCGTAAAGAGGGGGCATGTTTTGAGTTGCATCAAGTGATATTGTAAAAAAGAAATAGCAAGGTTTAAAAGGAGATTATGCCTATATTTTTCAAAACATAAAAATATAAAACCAATATTATTAGTTTTTTTAAAATTAAACGGCTAAAGGTGATGTAGTCAGATGTCGGAAAATAGTTTTCAAAGTGATGAAATATCAGTATGATACTATCGGCTGTTAATGAGTGTTAAGTTTAATGAACTGCTTTCGCTCATTTTTAGCAAGTCTTAACAAAACGAAAGGCAAATCATGTCTGCGCATTCACAACAAAATCATACTCCTGCGCTGGTCGTCTTGACCACACTCTTCTTCATGATGGGTTTCATTACCTGCATGAACGATATTTTGATTCCGCATCTGAAAGATATTTTCGAGCTGACTTATGTTCAGGCGATGCTAATTCAGTTCTGCTTCTTTACCGCTTACGCAATTATGTCGATTCCTATGGGTTATTTGGTCGGCAAAATCGGCTATAAAAACGGCGTGATCGGCGGTTTCTTATTGACTGCTATCGGTTGTCTGTTGTTCTATCCTGCCGCCGGCAGCCATTCTTATCCTACTTTCTTGGGTGCGCTGTTCATTTTGGCTTCAGGTGTAACGCTGTTGCAAGTAGCGGGTAACCCTTATGTGACTTTGCTGTCCAAACCAGGTAAAGAATCTGCAACACTGACTTTGGTTCAGGCATTCAACTCCTTGGGTACGACCATTGCTCCGCAAATCGGCGCATTCCTGATTTTGGCTGATGCGACACAGACTGTCAGCAAAGCCGAGCAAATTTCTTCTGTTCAAATTCCATATTTGGGTTTTGCCGGTTTGCTGATTATTTTGGCTGTGTTTGTCAAAATGATTCGTCTGCCTGACGCAAACAAAATTGCTGAAGAAGAGAGTGAACACAACCATGATGGTAAACACAGCGTATGGCAATACCGTCATTTGGTTTTTGGTGCGGCCGGTATTTTCTGTTATGTCGGTGCGGAAGTATCCATCGGTTCTTTATTGGTCAGCGTGTTGGGCTATCTGAAAGGTTTGGACCACGCATCTGCCGCGAAATATTTGTCGTTCTACTGGGGCGGCGCGATGGTCGGCCGTTTCTTAGGCTCTGCCATCATGGCGAAAATTGCGCCTAACCGCTATTTGGCATTTAACGCTACCGCTGCTGTTGCCTTGTTGGGCGTTGCTATGTTGGCAGGTAAAGCCAGTGCGGATATTGCGATGTGGGCATTGTTGGCTATCGGCTTCTTCAACTCGATCATGTTCCCAACGATTTTCTCTTTGGCAACCAAAGGTCTGGGCCGATTCACCAGCAGCGCTTCCGGCGTATTGTGTACTGCGATTGTCGGCGGTGCGATTGTACCTGTGGTACAAGGTTGGGCAGCAGATACTTACGGCCTGATGATTTCTTTCGTTGTATCAGCGATTTGTTATGTCTATATTGTCTTCTTTGCTATAAAAGGCTACAAAGCTGACGGATAATTCATCATGATAAAAGGCCGTCTGAAACCCTATGGGATTTCAGACGGCCTTTTTACTTTGTGGCATAATGATTTAAATGACAGGAGGAAAAAATGGCCAAAATCATTTTGCTGCATGGCTTGCACATGCATTCATGGGTAATGAAACCGCTGGCGTATTTGCTGGAACAAGAAGGTTTTGAAGTGGCGCTGTTCGATTATTACAGTGTTTTACATTCGATGAACCGACATGTTGAAGGTTTGGCGCGATGGATTGATGAGAACCATGCTGATGAAACGCTGCACTTTGTCGGCCATAGTTTGGGCGGGTTGGTCTTACGCAATTTTTCGGCGGCATATCCGGATAAAGTCAGCGGCCGTATCGTTACTATGGGTACGCCGCATCAAGGCAGCCGTGCCGCGCAGCGTGTGTTCAATATGGGTTTGCAAAAGCCGGTATTGGGCGGCTCTTACAAAGGCGCATTGGATGGTAGCATGCCTGAATTGCCCGAGGGTGTTGAGTTGGGCAGTATTGCCGGCAATAAACCGTATGGACTGGGCCGTGTTTTAGGTTTGCATGGTGAACATGATGGCACGGTTTTGGTCAGAGAAACGCATTGTCCGAATATGCGCGATCATGTTGTTTTGCCTGTCAGCCATAGCGGTATGTTGTTTAACCGTAAAACGGTCGGGCAAGTGGTGGCATTTTTGCATGATGGATGTTTTAAAAAGCAATAAAATTTCATTTATTTAAATTTAACAGTATTAAATGTTAATAATTTAATATATTTTAAAGAAAGTGTCGCAGTTTTGCTGGGGCTGTTTTTATAAAATAACAGGCAGGCCGTCTGAAAATCGGGTTTCAGACGGCCTGTTATGCTAAAATCTGTTAAATACTTATTAGAAAGGCAAAGAACAATGTTTGCTTTCAAATCCTTACTTAATATGCCACGCTTTGAGGCCATCGCTGTGGCCTTGGCTTTGGTGGCGGCAATGGGTTATACGATTATTTCGCTTGAATGGCTGCCGCATATGTCGATTGTGACGGCGATTGTGGTCTTGCTGTTGTACGGTTTGATGCGCGGCTTGAAATATCAAGACATGCAAAACGGTATGATAGGCGCGGTCGGGCAGGGTATGGGCGCGATTTATCTGTTTTTCTTTATCGGCCTGATGGTCAGCGCGCTGATGATGAGCGGTGCGATTCCGACGTTGATGTATTACGGTTTCGGATTGATTTCGCCGACTTATTTTTATTTCTCGGCGTTTGCGCTCTGCTCGATCATCGGTATTTCAATCGGCAGTAGTTTGACGACTTGTGCGACTGTCGGCGTGGCATTTATGGGTATGGCGGCTGCGTTTCATGCCGATATGGCGATGACGGCAGGTGCGATTGTGTCGGGTGCGTTCTTTGGCGATAAAATGTCGCCACTTTCCGATACGACCGGTATTTCCGCTTCGATTGTCGGCATTGATTTGTTCGAACACATCAAAAACATGATGTACACCACTGTGCCTGCGTGGTTGATCAGTGCGGCGTTGATGTTGTGGCTCTTGCCCAATGTTGCCGCGCATGACATGAATAGCGTCGAAGCTTTCCGCGCGCAATTGGAAGCAACCGGTTTGGTGCATGCCTATTCGCTGATTCCGTTTGCCTTGCTGGTTGTCCTTGCCCTGATGCGCGTGAATGCTATTGTGGCCATGTTGTTTACCGTTATAGTGGCGCTGATTGTGACTTACTTCCACAGTACGCCTGATTTGAAACAGCTGGGCGCGTGGTTTTACAGCGGATACAAACTCGAAGGCGAAGCATTTAAAGACATTGCCCGTTTGATTTCTCGCGGCGGCTTGGAAAGCATGTTCTTTACGCAAACCATCGTGATACTCGGCATGAGCTTGGGCGGCCTGTTGTTCAGCATTGGTGTGATTCCGTCTTTGCTGGAAGCCATTCGTGCGTTCCTGACCAATGCCGGACGCGCTACTTTCAGCGTGGCCATGACATCGGTCGGCGTCAACTTCCTGATTGGCGAGCAATATTTGAGTATCCTGCTTTCCGGCGAAACCTTTAAGCCGGTTTATGACAAGCTTGGTCTGCATTCGCGCAACCTTGCCCGTACGCTGGAAGATGCGGGTACGGTCATCAACCCATTGGTGCCTTGGAGCGTCTGCGGCGTATTTATCAGCCATGCCTTGGGCGTGCCTGTTTGGGAATACCTGCCTTATGCCTTCTTCTGCTACTTGAGCTTGGCTCTGACGCTGGTGTTCGGCTGGACAGGACTGACTTTGAGTAAGAAGTAAACCGCATTTAAAATAGCAATGCTTTTATGCAACAAGACCGTCTGAAAACAATTTCAGACGGTCTTGTTTACTTGAAGTAGCCGTATCAGCATGATTTCACTATAATTGCTGCGCCAATAAAAAAATAATCCAAACAATGAACAAACAAATCCGCCAAGAAATTTTCGAGCGTTTCCGCGCTGCCAATCCTCATCCGACTACCGAGTTAAATTTTAGCTCGCCGTTTGAGCTGCTGATTGCCGTTTTATTGTCTGCACAAGCGACTGATGTCGGCGTGAACAAAGCGACTGCCAAACTCTTTCCCGTTGCCAATACGCCGCAAGCCATGTTGGATTTGGGGCTGGACGGCGTGATGGAATACACCAAAACCATAGGCCTCTACAAAACCAAATCCAAACACATCATGCAGACTTGCCGTATTTTGCTGGAAAAATACAACGGCGAAGTGCCTGCTGACCGCGAGGCTTTGGAATCTTTGCCCGGTGTTGGCCGTAAAACAGCCAATGTGGTGCTGAATACTGCATTCGGGCAACCTGTTATGGCGGTCGATACCCATATTTTCCGTGTTTCCAACCGTACTAAAATTGCTCCGGGCAAGGATGTGCGCGAAGTTGAAGACAAACTGATGCGCTTTATTCCCAAAGAATTTTTGATGGATGCCCATCACTGGTTGATTTTGCATGGCCGCTATACGTGCAAGGCTTTAAAACCGCAATGCAGCAAATGCCTGATTAACGATTTGTGCGAATATCCGGCAAAAATGTAAATAAAAACATAAAAAAAGGCCGTCTGAATTTCAGACGGCCTTTGATTTGGCTACGATTAGTCGGCAACTGCCATCAGGCTGGCATTACCACCGGCAGCGGTAGTATTGATACTGCAAGAGATTTCTTCAAATACTTGCAGGATGTCCAGACCTTGTTCGGAAGGCAGAATGCGGATGAGCGCACCGTCGTGGCCGGCCAACTCTTGTTTGCGCTCGCTGCTCAAAGGCTCGATGGCGGCAACATGGCTGATGCCTGCGTTTTCAGGTTTGCTGTTGACTTGCAACAAACCGTCCAAATCGGCAGAGTAGGCAACCAGTGGGCTGTTTGGCTCAACAACGGTTTGAATGCCTGCGGCAGCCAGCTCGGTCAGGGCAGAGAAGGCTTGCAACAGAGTACCGCCGTGTACCCAAACGTGTTTCGGAGAGCGCCAGCTCAATGAGTTGCGTTCGCCGGTCGGGCCGACCAATACGGTTTCGGCTTTGCGCAGCGTGCGAACTCGTGCGTGACCCAAAGCTGCGGCTGCAGTTTTCTTCTCTTCTGCATCAAACGGCAGTTTGTGAACCAGAGTTTCCAAACGTTTGAGCGCGTCTTCATCTGCTTGGCCGATACGGCTAAGGGTTGGTGCAACCCATTCAGGAGTGCGAACCAAACGTTGCAGATAGAATGGACCGCCCGCTTTAGGACCGGTACCAGACAAGCCGTGACCGCCGAAAGGTTGTACGCCGACAACGGCACCGACGATGTTGCGGTTAACGTAGATGTTACCGGCTTCGATACGGTCGCGGATGTGTTCGACAGTACCTTCGATACGGCTGTGTACACCGCTGGTCAAAGCATAGCCTTTGGCATTGATTTGGTCGATGAGTTGATCCAATTCGCTGGCGCGGTAGCGGACAACGTGCAATACAGGACCGAACACTTCGCGTTGCAACTCGTTCAAGTTGTTCAATTCAAACAGGATTGGACGAACGAAAGTAGAGTTGTTGCTATCAACGTCGGCAGCAGTTTTGATTTCGTGGTAAGCCTTCGCTACGCCTTTCATTCGGTTGATGTGGGCCAACAGGTTTTGTTGGGCTTCAGCATCGATGACAGGGCCGATGTCTGTGGTCAGTTGGGTCGGTTTGCCGACAACCAATTCGTCCATTGCGCCTTTGATGATGTTGACCATTTTATCGGCAACATCTTCTTGAACGCACAAGATACGAAGAGCAGAACAACGTTGGCCCGCGCTGTCGAAGGCAGAGTTCAATACGTCGAGGCAGACTTGTTCCGGCAGGGCGGTAGAGTCCACGATCATCGCGTTTTGACCACCGGTCTCGGCAATCAGGACAGGGTTGTCGTCGCGTTTAGACAGCGCTTTGTTAATCAGGCGCGCTACTTCGGTAGAACCGGTGAAGATCACGCCGCCAATACGGGTATCGCCGGTCAGGGCGGAGCCGACATCGCCTGCACCGAGTACGAGTTGCAGCGCAGAAGTCGTAATACCGGCTTGATGCATCAGGGAAACTGCGTAAGTAGCAATCAGGCTGGTTTGTTCGGCAGGTTTGGCGATAACGGTGTTGCCGGCTGCCAATGCAGAAACCACTTCGCCGGTAAAGATGGCCAATGGGAAGTTCCATGGGCTGATGGCAACGATTGCGCCGACAGCTTTGGCATCTTTAGGCAGGGTGTTTTCAGCTTCGTTGGCATAGTAGCGGCAGAAGTCAACGGCTTCGCGTACTTCGGCAACGGCGTTGTTTAAGGTTTTACCGGCTTCGCGGACGGCCAGCATCATCAATGCAGGCGTGTGTTGTTCCAACAGGTCGGCAAAACGGCGCAGGCAGTCGGCGCGTTCTGAAGCAGGTTTGGCGCTCCACTCAGGCAGGGCGGCAACGGCGGCACCAATTGCTTCTTGAGCCAATGCGGCATCGGCAAAGCTGACGGTACCGACAACATCGTTGTGGTCTGCAGGGTTGCGGACAGGTTGTGCTTCACCTACGTTACGCGCTTCGCCATTGACGATGGAAGCGGCATGGAAGTCTTCGGAAGAAGCTTGGTTGAGTTTTTCTTGCAGGTTTTGCAATACGGTTTCGTTGCTGAAATCTACGCCTTGAGAGTTCAGACGGTCTTTGCCATACAAATTGCGTGGCAGAGGCAATGCCGGATGCAGATGGATACCTTGTTCGGCGATGGTGTCGAACGGGCTCTTAATCAGGCGGTCGATGCTGATGTTTTCGTCAACGATTTGGTTCACGAAAGAAGAGTTCGCACCGTTTTCCAACAGGCGGCGTACCAAGTAGGCAAGCAGGGTTTCGTGTGTGCCGACCGGGGCATACACGCGTACGCGGCGGCCTAAGTTTTGCGGGCCGACTACTTGGTCGTACAGGGTTTCGCCCATGCCGTGCAGACATTGGTGTTCAAAGTCTTTGCCTTTACCCATTTGGTAGATTGCGCCCAAAGTGTAGGCGTTGTGGGTGGCAAATTGTGGGAACACGGCATCTTGCGCATCCAAGAGTTTGCGTGCGCAGGCGAGGTAGGAGATGTCGGTGTGGACTTTACGGGTGTAAGTCGGATAGCCTTCCATGCCGTCTACTTGGGCCCATTTTACTTCGCTGTCCCAGTATGCGCCTTTAACCAAACGGATCATCAGTTTTTGGTTGTTGCGGCGAGCCAGGTCGATCAGATAGTCGATAACGAACGGGCAACGTTTTTGGTAGGCCTGAACAACGAAACCGATACCTTTGTAGCCGGCCAAGTCAGGGTCGGAAACCAAAGCTTCCATCAAGTCCAAAGACAATTCGAGACGGTTGGCTTCTTCGGCGTCGATGTTGATACCGATATCGTATTTTTTACCCAAAAGGAACAATTCTTTCAGGCGTGGCAACAGTTCGCTCATAACGCGTTCGTGTTGGGCGCGTGAGTAGCGAGGATGGATAGCGGAAAGTTTAACGGAAATACCGTTGCCTTCGTAAACACCTTGTCCTGCGGCATCTTTGCCGATGGCGTGAATGGCTTGAACGTAGTCGTTGTAGTAGCGGTTGGCATCTTCTTCGGTGTATGCGGCTTCACCCAACATATCGAAAGAGAAGCGGTAACCCATTTTCTCGCGCTCTTTACCGTTTTGCAGAGCTTCTTCAATGGTTTGGCCGGTTACGAATTGTTTGCCCAACAGGCGCATTGCGTAGTTCACACCTTGACGGATCAGAGGCGCGCCACCTTTGCTGATTATGCGGCTCAGGGCAGAACCCATGTTTTTTTCAGAAGTGTTGGTGGTCAGTTTGCCGGTAATCAACAGACCCCATGCAGCCGCGTTAACGAAGAGGGAAGGGCTGTTGTTCAAGTGGCTTTTCCAGTTGCCTTCGGAGATTTTGTCGGCAATCAGGCGGTCACGGGTTGCATTGTCCGGAATACGCAGCAGAGCCTCGGCCAGACACATCAGTGCAACACCTTCTTCACTGGAGAGAGAGAACTCGTGCATCAAGGCATCTACGCCACTTGCTTTGGTGCGGCTGGAGCGGACTTGAGTAACCAAACGACGGGCAAGCTCGGAGGCGGCATTGCGCTCTTCGTCGGTCATCTGTGCACGTTGCAACATATCCTGAACGGCCTCGATTTCATCACGGCGGTAGGCATCGGTTACAGCTTGACGCAGAGGAGTTTGTGTTGGAAAAGCGAAGTTAAACATTATTTATGTTCTCCAAAGGTTTTTTTCATGGTTTCAGACGGCCTGAATTAAGACTGCTAAAATAGGCATTCTGAAGGATAGTAATATCGTAATAAAATTATGATGCGGATACAAGATGCATCCGCATAAATTGCTGTTTTTTCTGATAAGGCTCAGATTATTTTGAAACAGTTTATTTCGTAAAGACGGCCTGCACGGAATCATGCAGGCCGTCTGAAAACGTCTTATTTAGAGGCGCGGTATTCTGCGTCTGCTTTTTCGAAACGTTCTTGCAATTCGCGTGACGGTTGTTTGTCGATCAGGGAGACCAAAACAATCACGAGAGTACAAATGATGAAGCCGGGAACGATTTCATAAACGGTAGAGAAGCCTGTTTCTTGTGCAGCCAAAGCAGGTTTTTTAATCCACTCAGCCCAAACAACCACAGTCAGCGCACCAGCAATCATGCCGGAGAGTGCACCGTAGGCAGTAATGCGTTTCCACAAAACAGACAGGATAACAACCGGACCGAATGCAGCACCAAAGCCGGCCCATGCGTAAGCTACCAAGCCCAATACTTTGCTTTCAGGGTCAGAAGCAATCAGGATGGAAATCACGGCAATCGCCAATACCATTACGCGGCCAATCCATACCAATTCAGTTTGTTGGGCGTTTTTACGCAGGAAGCCTTTGTAGAAGTCTTCGGTAATCGCGCTGGAGCAAACCAACAATTGGCAAGACAGGGTGGACATTACGGCGGCGAGAATTGCGCTCAAGATAATACCGGCAATCCAAGGGTTGAAAAGCAGGGTAGCCAAAGCGATGAAGATACGTTCGTGGTTGCCGTTCATTTCGTCAACGTGGGCAGGGTTGGCGCCGAAGTAAGCGATACCGAAGTAGCCGACAGCCACAGCACCGGCCATACACAGAATCATCCAAGTCATACCGATACGGCGTGCAGAAACCAGAGATTTAGCGCTTTCGGCAGCCATGAAACGGGCCAAAATGTGTGGTTGACCGAAATAGCCCAAGCCCCAAGCGGCGGTAGAGATAATGCCGATGAAAGTAGTACCGGCAAACAGGCTGCCGTATTCTTTACCGGTAGAGGCGGCAACTTGTTGGATGGCAGCATTCATTTGATCTGCACCGCCCAAACCCAAGTACACCATGATAGGAGTCAGTACCAATGCAAAAATCATCAAAGAAGCTTGCAGGGTATCGGTCCAGCTTACGGCCAAGAAACCGCCCAAGAAAGTGTAGGCGATGGTAGCGCCGGCACCCAGCCACATGGCTTGAGTGTAAGACAGATCGTGGAACAGGCTTTGGAACAGGGTAGCACCGGCTACGATGCCTGAAGCACAGTAAATAGTGAAGAAGAACAAGATAATCAGTGCAGAAACCACTTTCATCAAGTGACCGCCGGCACCGAAGCGGTGGAAGAAGTAATCAGGAAGCGTCAGCGCGTTGTTGGCGTATTCGGTATGTACGCGCAGACGGCCTGCGACCAAAAGCCAGTTGAGGTATGCACCCACAATCAGACCAATGGCAATCCAAGCTTCATTCAAACCGCTCAGGTAAATGGCACCCGGCAAGCCCATCAAAAGCCAACCTGACATATCGGAAGCACCGGCAGACATCGCGGTCACGAACGGACCCAAGCTGCGGCCGCCGAGAATGTAGTCGTCGAAGTTGCGTGTTGAAAAATAGGCGGCGAGGCCGATCAGTAATACGGCGACCAAATAGATCGCGAAAGTGATATACATGGGATTCATGTACTTATTCCTCATCTAACTTATAAATACGGGTTTTGAAATTGCAAGCAATTCGTACCCAAACTTTTTTCTAATAAAAATACAGCTTAAAAATCCTGTTTTTCACGAGAGAGTCAGGATAAATTATTTTCAAATACAATAGGATATGTAACCAATCCGCATTAAATTGTAAATAATTAAATTCAGAATACAGTAAATTTTTTGTTTTGCAAAGCACGGAACACGGGCTTTATGAAAAATCGTAGCGCTTTTGAGGGGAAGTCATTTGAAAACAAAAGATTGCAAAAATTATCTTAAATTGGAGAAAAGGAAAGACAATGAAACTATCTTTCCTATAAATGAAACGTTACGCAGAGAGAAAGCGTAATTATGCGACACTAAAAGGCGTTTTCAGACGGCCTGATAACGGCACTACCCCGTATTTCTGATGAATACGGGGTAGCGAGTCAGCTTGAACTAAATAGAAAAATCATCTTTTAACAAATGTTTATAAGCGAAGAGATAGAAAGCGGCAACAAAAGACGATCCGCCGAGGACATTGCCCAAGAAGACGGGAATCATATTGTAGAAAAATTGACCCCAGCTGACATTTGCGCCCGCCCAAATACCGGCCGGAATGATGAACATATTGGCGACAAAGTGTTGGAAACCGATTAACACGAAGATCATGACCGGAAACCAAGTTGCCAAAATGCGGCCTGAAGTATGGCGTGAGCCGAAATAGAACCAAATACCCATGCACACCATCCAGTTACATGCGATAGCGGAGACGAATGCACGGCCAAAGTCCATATTAACTTTTGCTTCCGCGATGGCAATGGTTTTCGTCGCAGCCGCTCCCTCTGCCAGGCCGACATAGTGGCCGAGGAAATAGGCCATGGCAACGGCGCCTGCCAGATTGCCCAAGCTGACGATGAGCCAGTTGCGTACCAGTTTGTAGGTGCTGACGCGGCCGGTCAGTCTGCCCAAAGCCATAATCATCATATTGCCTGTTGCCAGCTCACCGCCGCCGATTAAGATACAAATCAGCGCAATCGGGAACACGGACGCACCCAAAAGGGCGGCCAGGCCGTTCCATTCGGCAGGAATGCCGCTGATGACGCGCAGGCAGGCAAGATAGCCGAAGCCGACATAGCCGCCACCTAAAAAACTCAAAATCACCAACATTTTGATGCTGAACTCAGACTTGGCGCAGCTCTTGCCGATGGCTTCCTGCAAAATCTCGTGAGGGTACAAATCTCGTGTATCCATGAGGCTCCCTTAAATTGGAAATATCTTGTTTATCATGAGAATAATAAGTTTGCCTGAGAATGATGCCGGTAGGAAATAACGACTGGTTGTAAGAATAGAAGAGGGGGTTATATATTGAAGCGGTTAAGGCTGCGGCTGACTTTTTAAGAAAGATAAGTTGAGGTGTTGAGATATTGGTGTGTTAAAAACTTAAAAGGCCGTCTGAAAAAGTTGCTTTCAGACGGCCTTGGGATTTGCTTGGTGCGTTAGAACTACAAGCGCGTTACGCTTAAAACGCCTTTAATGTCGCCCAAGCTGGCTAATACGCGCGGCAGGTCGTTGACTTGGCGGACTTCAAGGGTAAAGCGCATACTGGCTTCCAAATCGCGCGATTGGGTTTGCACCGCGGTAACGTTGAGTTTATGACGCGCCAGTGCATCCGAAACGTCGCGAAGCAAACCGGAGCGGTCTTGGGCGCGGATTTCAACATCGACGGCAAACACTTGTCCTTCTTGCAAGGCTGCCCAGCTTGCATTCAAGACTTTTTCAGGAGACTGTTCGGCAAGGTGGCGGAAAGAAGGGCAGGTATTGCGGTGGACGGAAATGCCGCGGTCGCGCGTAACGAAACCGATAATGTCATCCGGAGGTGCCGGTTTGCAGCATTTGGCAAGCGTGGTCATTAGGCCGTCTTCGCCGTCAATCAAAATGCCGTTTTTGCCGCCTTTTTTGATTTTAGACTGCTTGACGATATTGGTTTCATCAATCGGCACAGGAGGCGGTTCATTCAGCGCGCCGCAGGCTTTATGGATGGCGCGGTTGGAAACTTCGCCCTGACCGATGGCCGTATAGAGTTCGTCGGTTTTTTTGAAGCCGAGTTTTTCAGCCAATGCTTGCAGATTGGGTTTGGGGAAGATTTTTGACAACTGCTTGTCTAACTGGGCACGGCCTTCTTCGCGCACGGTATCCGCATTTTGCTGGCGGATGTAGGCACGGATTTTACTGATGGCGCGGTTGGATTTGACCCAGCCTTCGTAGAGCCAGTTGACGGAAGGGTTTCCCTCTTTGGCGGTAATGATTTCAACGCGTTGTCCGTTTTCCAAAGGTGTGGACAGCGGTACGATTTGTCCTTCAACTTTTGCGCCGCGACAACGGTCGCCCACGCTGCTGTGCAAGGCATAGGCAAAGTCGATAGGAGTAGCGCCCGTAGGCAGGGAGAGGACCTTGCCGTGTGGGGTCAAAACGTAAATCGTGTCGTTGAACAGCTCGGTTTTAAAGGCGGCGGCAAGGTCTTCCTTGCCGCTTTCGGCCATGTTTTCGCGCCAGTCTAAGAGTTGGCGCAACCAAGCGATTTTTTGTTCGTAAGCGGAATCGCCCTTGCCGCCTTCTTTATAACGCCAGTGGGCGGCAACACCGAATTCGTTGAATTGGTGCATGTCGAAGGTGCGGATTTGGACTTCCACGCCTTTGTCCTCCGGGCCGACGATGACGGTGTGCAAACTTTTATAGCCGTTGCCTTTCGGGTTTGCGATATAGTCGTCGAACTCGCCCGGAATCGGCTGCCAGAGGCTGTGGACAATGCCCAACGTGGTGTAACACTCGGGAATGGTGTCCACCAAAATCCGTACGGCGCGGATGTCGAACAGGCCGTCGAAAGTGAGCTTTTTCTTTACCATTTTTTTGCAAATGGAGTAGATGTGCTTCGGTCTTCCGGCAACTTCAAAATGAATATTGTATTTTTTCAGTTCCGTACGCAGGATATTGAGGAAGTTTTCGATGTATTCGAGGCGTTCGGTGCGTTTTTCGTCCAAAAGCAGGGCAATTTCGCGGTATTTTTCCGGCTCTTGATGACGGAAGCCCAAATCTTCGAGCTGCCATTTGAGTTGCCACACGCCCAAGCGGTTGGCGAGCGGGGCAAAAATGTCGAGGGTTTCTTTGGCAACGGCGCGCTTTTCAGGATTGTCGGGAACGTTGCTTAAGAATTGGAGGGTACGCGTGCGCATCGCCAGTTTGATCAGGACAACGCGGATGTCGGTGACCATCGCCAACAGCATTTTGCGCATGGTTTCGGCCTGTTGGCCGCGTTCTTCCGGCGTGGCAAGGCTGTCCACGCGTGCGAATTGGGTCAGTTTCTGTACTTCATCCACGCCTTTGACCAGCTCGCAAACGGTACTGTTGCAGCGTTCGGTAACCAATTCGCGCCAAGTGGGAACGTATTTGCCGATGTCGGACAAAATCGTGGCGGCCACGGCATCGGGCAAGAGGTCGAGTTCGCTGACGATTTGCATCGAGCCGAGGAAATGTTCCAGCAATGGTTCGCCGTAAGTCGTTAGGGCATTGGCAGGATAATGTTCTTTAGCTAAGTCAAAGGCCGTCTGAATCAGGTTTTTATCGGAATCGGGCAGCGCGGCAACATAGCCGTCGAACCAAGCGAGGAGGCCTTCCAGCGTTGCACTCGATGTTTGGGGCGTTTGGCGAATAGTGGTCATGGCGTGCGTTTTTTTCTTTGTGATAAAAACGTTGCTATTGTAACAGTTTATTGCCGGCAGCCCTAGATTTGTATGCGAATGTGGCATTATGTTTCAGGACACCTTGTTTCAGACGGCTTTGGGTGTTATGGTTAACCGTTTTGAAATTTTAAGGAGTATTTCGATGAAACTGTATATTTACGACCATTGCCCGTTTTGCGTCCGTGCGCGGATGATTTACGGCTTGCGCGATGTGGCGGTGGAAGAGGTTGTTTTGGCAAACGATGACGAAGCTACGCCGATTGGCATGATTGGTTCAAAACAAGTGCCGATTCTGCAAAAAGAAGATGGTTCGTTTATGGGCGAGAGTTTGGATATTGTCCGTTACATCGATCAAGGCCGTCTGAAAGAAACGGTTCGTCCCGAGGTTCAGGCTTGGTTGGACAAAGTGGGCGAATACAATAACAAATTGGTACAGCCGCGCATGGTCAAAATCAGCCTGCCCGAATTTGAGACCGATGAAGCAAAAAAATACTTTATCGACAAAAAAGAGAAAAGTATCGGCAATTTCGAGACTAATCTGAACAAAACGGCGCAATATCTGGAGCGTCTGCATCAAGACTTGGCCGAACTGGAAGCGCTGGTGTGCGAAGGCGAGGGCTTGGGCGGTGAAATCAGTTTGGAAGATATCCTGACTTTCCCTATTTTGCGCAACCTGACCGTTGTGCGCGGTATTCAATGGCCGCAAAAAGTGATGGATTATTTGTTGGCGATGAGCGAGCGTTCCGGCGTGGCTTTGTATTTTGACCGTGCGTTGTAATGAGTGTTTGAAACATGAAAAAGGCCGTCTGAAAGTTTTTCAGACGGCCTTTGGGTTTAATAGGCGATCATATCGGCAACCTGTGACAAGCCGTTTTCCAACGATTCGAGCATGGCGGTATAGCCGTCGCCTTGTTGCGGCGTGACGGCGTTAAACGGTTTGCTGCGTCCGTCCGGCCATTGTGCATAACCACTGATGGTGGTCTGCCCCTGATAGCTGCCTTGGAAGGCTTCGATATAGACTTTCAGGGTTTGGCTGTTTTGGCTGCGTGAAGCAGGCACGAAGGTGCGATGCGGATTGAGGCGGTTGAGCTTGTTGCTGAGGTTTGCTGCCAACGCGTCATCGAGCGGTGCCGCCCAAAGGTGGTTTTTCGCCAGATTCACATGATAGGCATCGGTTTG
Organism: Neisseria subflava; assembly: GCF_005221305.1. Taxonomy (NCBI): domain Bacteria; kingdom Pseudomonadati; phylum Pseudomonadota; class Betaproteobacteria; order Neisseriales; family Neisseriaceae; genus Neisseria; species Neisseria subflava. Next base: position 1,328,126 of record NZ_CP039887.1, on the reverse strand, counting down.
GTAAACGAGGCCGCCGTTGGCAAGCGGTTCGGCAAGGTTGACTTTAACCGCAATTTCGCTGCCATGCGTAGCAGGTCGGATGTACTGGCTGTCGGGCAGAACGAAATATTGTGTGCTTTGCGCAGTACCGCAGGCGGCAAGCGTCAGGGCGGCGGCAATCGGGAAGAGGCGCATTATCGGCTTCCTTTCGGGATAGGGTCTTTGCTGCTGTTGTTGAAAATCAGCGCGTTGGGTTTTTCTTTCAAAGTATTAATCACGGGTTGAACGTCTTTTAAGGTTTTGTCCAAACTTTGCAGCGTATTTTGTACGTCGCCGTAGATAGGCGATTGAGGCGATACGCCTTGCAGGGTTTGACGCAATTCTTTCAGGGTTTGGTTCAACTCGTTCGGAATGTTTTGTGTTTGTGGTTTGCCGACCAGTTTGTCGATAGAGCTTAGGGCGGCATTGGCAGATTTGAGTGTGGACTTGAGCTCGGCAAGCGAACCGTTCAAGCCGGCAACGGTTTTATCCAATGGCAGGTTGTTGAACTTGTCTAACAAATCGGCCACTTTTGCCTGCAAATCGTCCAAACCGCCGCCTTGGGTTGCGATAACGGTATCGCCTGCATAAACGGTATGCGGTCGCAGCTTAGGCGAGGCGGAAGGCTGATCGTTCAACTCAATCATTTTGCTGCCGGTCAGCAGGTTGTTGCTGGAGATGGTGGCAGTCAGGCCTTTGTTTAAGGCCGTCTGAAATTGTTGTTTCCAATGCTCTTTGCTTTGTTCGTCCGCATTGATTTCCAAACGGGAAGGCTCGATGCGGATGCGTACGGGAATCCAGCCGTTTTCAAACAAGTGCAGGCTGTCGTTGCGGTCGAAATAAGGGACATCGGAAACCACGCCGACATTTAGGCCTTTGTATTCGACAGGTGAACCGGCAGACAGGCCGCGTACGGATTGTTTGAAAAACGCGGTGTAGTACAGCGAGCGGTCGTCAGGCAGGTTGGCGACTTCGCTGCGGCTGTCGTAAAGCGTGAAGCTGTCTTCGCTTTTAACGTTTTTGCTGTCGCTTGTTTTGGGCGAGTCAAAGGAAATCGCGCCGGACAGCAGGGCAGGCAGAGGGGCGGAATTGAGTTTGACACCGCTGCCCGTGGTTTCGATATTGATGCCGCTCTCCAGCCAGAAACGGCTGGCGGAATTAATCAGTTTGTCGTTAGGGCTTTGGATGAAGATAGTGTAATGCACGCTTTGGTCGGACGGGTCGAAATGTGCGCTTTCTACTTGGCCGACCATAAAGTTTTCATACAAAACAGGGCTGCTGACGTTGAGGATGCGGTCGTTTTTGCCGATCAAATTCAGGCGCAGGCCGCTTTGACCGATTGCAGCAATCGGTGGAATGTCTTGAACGACAAATATGTCTTTGGTTTCTTGGCTTTTGCCCGGTGTAAATGCAATATATGAGCCGGAAAGCAAGGTTCCCAAGCCGGTAACGCCGCTTTGGTCGATACGCGGTTTGACTACCCAAAATTGGGTATCGCTGCGGATAAGGTTTTTGGCGTCGGCGCTGAGTTGGGCGGTGACTTCCACGCCTTTTTGGTCGTCGCGCAATTTGATGCGGGTAACGCGTCCGACATCGACGTTCAACACCTTAATAACGGTGTTGTTGACCTCGATGCCTTCGGCGCTGTCCATCAACAGCGTAACGACAGGGCCGCGGTTGCGGATGTCTTTAACCAAAAGCCAGCCGCCGGCAATCAGCGCAATCAGCGGAATCAGCCACACGACGGATGTGAAGACATTGGTTTTCTTGACACGCGCCGGGGCGTGATAATTGGGTGAAGAATCGTGTTTTCTCATTGTGTTAAGGTCTGGTCAGAATCAAGGCCGTCTGAAAGCTGTTGTTGCTTGTCCCAAATCAGACGGGGATCGAAATAATAGGCCGAAAGCATGGTCAAAATAACGACCAGGCAGAAGTAAATCGTCGCACCACCCGGTACAACGCGCGCCATATTGGTGTGGAACGAACTCATCAAAATGATAATCACAAAAATATCAATCATCGACCAGCGGCCGATGGATTCGGTAATCCGATACAAAACCGACATCTTGTCCGCGCTCATCACAGGTTTGAAGTATGCGGAATAAATCAAAACCGCCATCGCAATAATCTTCAAAACCGGCACCATAATACTGGCACTAAAGATAATCACGGCAATCAATCGGTCGCCGTCGTCCCACATATAAACAATGCCGTTGAAAATCGTGTTGATCTCCAAGGCCGTCGGGTTGGACGAAATCATAATCGGCAGGATGTTGGCAGGGAAATACAGGATAAACGCCGCGACTAAAAACGCCAGAGAAATGCTCAGGCTTTTCGGGCGGCGGCGGTATAAGTCCGCACCGCATACGCCGCAAGGCTGCTCGTCTTTATTGCGGAAATACAGGCAACGGCTGCAACAGATTTTGTCTTCAGTGGCCGTCTGAACCGCATGGCCGCCGGTTAAACGGTGAATCTTATAATAAACCCAATGCTGCGGAATCGATACCGAAGTCCGAATCAGCATGACCGACAACGGAAACATCAGATAAAACGCCGAGCCGAATTCTACCGTAGCAACGGACGAGAGCTTGATATACGCCACCAGAGTGGAAATAAAAAACACATCCACCATAATCCAATGACGCAGCCGCACCAATACACGCGTTGCAAAGCGCAGCGCAGGGTAGGCCTTTTCGCGTATCAAAGCCGTATAAACATAAAGGCAGAGCAGTAAAAACAGTAAGGGCGCGCCGAAGGTGAGGATAAACATCACTTCTGCCAGAAAACCATAATCCAGCGAAATCAAAAGCCGCATCATTTGCGGCAACGACAAAATCGATGTCACGCCGAACAAATCGACGCGGATATACACCATATTGTACGCGAATGCCATCAGAATCAAGGTTGTCAGCGCATAGGCAATCGGCGCGATATACGGATTGTTTTCCACCTCCACGATTTCGTGGTTGCACACCGGACAATGCGCTTCCTGCCCCTGACGCAGGCGCGGAATATCCATACGGCAGCCGCAATCCGGGCATTCCACCGTATGTGCAGGCAGCGTCGCATCAGGAAGATAAGACTTGTAGCGCCACCAGCGATGGTAGGCAGGAATCCGTTTCATGGTTCGGCAGGGGGTAAAGAAGGTGCAAAGAGTGTCGCATTATAAAGGAAAACAGAAGGATAGCCCAAATTTAGGTCGATATTGGATTGAATGGCGGCTGTTTAATAAAGTTTGGGCCGTCTGAAAAGTTTGAAAAGACTTCAGAAGGTTATTGCTATGGGCCGTTAAATTTTATTAATAGGTCTTGGTTTTGTTTATTGTCATTAGTATAAAAATAATATATATTCTTATTCCTGAAAAACGCGATGAGACTTGTAGATTTGTGGAAGGTGTGCGGTCAATGAACCTGAAGCAGGTTAAGAGTTATCTTCTTTGTTTTTAAAACGATTCTTTTAAAATTAGACGGTATTTTTAACCATAAAGGCCGTCTGAAACCATTAGTCCCTTATTCAAAGGAAACATCATGAGTGAGACCCAAGAGCTGACTTTCGCCAAACGCTTGAAAGAGCAAACCACGACAACGCACGACAGCGTTGATAACCTGGTTATGTCCGTTCAACCTTTTTCTAGCAAAGAAAACTACATCAAATTCTTGAAACTTCAATCTGTTTTCCATAAGGCTGTTGACCATATCTATAAAGATGCCGAATTGAACAAAGCCATTCCTGAACTTGAATACATGGCACGTTACGATGCCGTGACTCAAGACTTGAAAGACTTGGGCGAAGAGCCTTACAAATTTGACAAAGAATTGCCACACGAAACCGGCAATAAAGCCATCGGCTGGCTGTATTGCGCCGAAGGTTCTAATTTGGGCGCAGCATTCTTGTTCAAACACGCTCAAAAACTTGAATACAACGGCGAATTCGGCGCACGCCACCTGGCTCCGCATCCAAACGGCCGCGGCAAACACTGGCGCGCTTTTGTCGAGCATCTGAACGCTTTGAACTTGACTCCTGAAGCCGAGGCGGAAGCCATTCAAGGTGCGCGCGAAGCATTTGCTTTCTATAAAGTGATTTTGCGCGAAACCTTCGGTTTGCCGGCAGGTGCAGAAGCGCCTGAAGGTATGACACCGCACAGACTCTAAAAAATAATTAAATCAAACAGACAAGGTCTCGGCGTAGATGTTTGCAGGGGCCTTTAATTACACTACAAAGTTTTGTTTGAACGGGTTGCTGTCTTATACCTACTCAGATTTGATTCTCCTTTAAAAATTCCATTCACCACCTAATGACCATTGATGAATATTACGCATTGCATATGGTGCATTGCTACGGATGTGACTATAACTATAATTCAAAGTAGGGGTAATGCCTTTATAAGATAATTTGTTGTGGCTAAGGTTGATAGAGAGGGAACGCTCTCGGTTGCGTTGTGGCTCGGTACCGAATGCCATAATGCCTTTATAGCGACGGTTGGCAAATGAAGCGGTAAGTCTGCTGTTAAGCCCGCCTAAAACCTGCCATTGCTGTATCCAACCTATATTGAAACCGTTGCGGTGGTAGGCCGCATTGTTGACAGTATTACGTATGTTTTTGTTTTCAGGAACAAAGCGGTTGTATTGCCAACCGCCGAACAGGGTCGTACTGCCGAAACGGCGCGCTAGGGAAAGATAAGTACTGTCGTGCCAACCATCGTTGCGCAGTGCACGATCAGTTTCCCGATAGTTTTGGCGGTAGCGCTCCAGTGAGTAATAAAGTTGTGTTGCGTTACCGAGATTGACCATATGCGAAAGCTGTACGCCAACCCCGTGTGCCAGCATATACGGCGCGGCGCGACGGTTATTTTCTTTTTTGCTGTCAAACTCGCTGCTGCCTGCCAACTGTGCCTGATAAAACGGTAAAACGCTGATGGTTTGTTTGCCATCCTTGCGCTGCCATCCCAAATAAGCCCTGCCGAACGCATCGTCGTAAGCCGATTGACGGTCGAAAAAATAGCTTGTGCCGCTGAGGTTGGTACGGAATTTGATGGCGTGATGCCCATACAATGGGGTGAGTTTTTCGGTGTTCAATTCGTAATTCAAGCCGTTGGCACTGACAGGTAAGGTAACACTGCATGCGGTTTGCCCCCTTGTTTCGATGCAATAACGCGGAGCAGCGTTGTTGGCATTATCGTTATGCACGGGGCTGATTCCGCCAGACCATTTCCATTCTGTCTGCCGTTTAACGGCTTCTTGAAAACGTTTGACATTTTCCAAAACGGGGGCAGGTATATCGCGTTGCGCGGCATGACGAAAATGCATCGTTGCCTCACCCAAACGATGGTCCTGAAACTCTGCAGCTGCCAAATCCAATAATATGCGGTCGTCTGAAACGTCAGATTCATAAAGGGTACGATAACGTTCGACCGCTTCGGAATTTCGTCCTTTCAACTTTGCTAGCAAAGCATCGGCACGCGCAATCAGTTTGGGATTGTGGTTGGGCTGTTTGCGGTAAAGGGCAACAAGCGAGGAAACCAGATCTGCGCTATTGCCGTTAAGTGCTTGAACTAACGCGTCCTCAAGAATATGCGGGTTTGACGCTAAAAAATCATCGTTAATCAGAGTCGGTCTGCCTATATTCTCATTCTTTTCAGGCGACCTTTCTTCCTCAGATAAAATATCTAACCATTGTTTCTGTTGTACTTGTACAGCAGTATTCTGAGAAGAAATATTCTGCCGAACACCCTTTTCGGGAAATTCAGCAAAGACTGCTGACGGCAATAGGTAGCACAAAGAAGCTGAGACAATTTTTTGTTTTATTTTTAGCATTTAAAGTCATCCGAAATATATGTATATATTGCAGGGCAAACCGTTTCTAATAAGGGATTTGCTCTTATCATAAAACTGCCTGAGGCATCTCAGGTAATTTTATTTTTGCATAAAAAATACAGATTCGTATTTAGATTTATTATTATAACGGCAAATTTACGAAATATATATAACTTATTTATTTTTATAGGATTATAAATTACGTAAATATATTTAACAGAGAGAGGATAGCATAAAGATTCACCCTAACTACTGATAGAGAAAATATTGGTATTGCTAAAATAAAATATTTATTACACAATATTTCATATTATTAGTAATACTTATCATTATTGTATTTGAGAAGCTTGTATTTAGAGAGATTGGTTATGAAAATTAATGTATTTATAGTACCCATTGCAACTACCTTTATTTTGACTGCATGTGCAGGTGGAGGTGCATCTGAACCCAAAGTTCCCGTTGCTATTCCGACAGCGCAACCTATCGCCAATGTTAAGCTGAGCGATGAAAGCAGTGCGATACAGACCATCAATACCCTTTCCGGAAAAGGAGGCAGCCTGCATGAAGCGGAGCTCGAAGTAAAAACATCATGGGGCAGCTATACCGATAAGCAATATGTCTATCAAACCCCTTCAGGCAACTATTACAACATCAGCTCATATTCCGACCCGATTGTCCCCTCCTACTCCAGCCCGTCTTATGCCCTGCGTACCCGCCACGAAGGCCAACCTTTATCTGAAGGTGGCAAACTGTTTGTCTGTTGCAGTAGTTCGGGACAGTTCACCTACGCGCCCGCAACCAAACATGATCACCTCAAATTCGGCGCATGGATAAGTTCAGACGGCACGGCAGACCTGTTCGTCGGCGGTAAACCTGTTGGCACGGCGAAACCGTCTTATTACACTCCGTCAGACAGTACTGTGGCAAAAGGCAAGACCACATACGAAGTTTGGGCAGTCCGCGTCCGCAACGGCAATATCGTTACCTCAACCTACGATCCGGGCAAATCCTCCGGGTCGTCTGAAAAAACCGCTCCCAAACTTTCACTGCTGACAGCCAATTTCAACACCAACAAACTCGGCGGCACGATTTTAGGTAATGCGGATTACGGTCCGGACGTCGTAATGAAAGATGTGGGCATTAACGGCGTTGATTTCTCAGGCACTGCCGAATCTGACGGTAAAAACGGCAAAGTCGAAGGAAAATTCTTCGGTCAGTTTAAAGGCGGCGATAAAACAGAAGTCAGCATAGGCGGCAAAGTTACCTTCGATGCTGACAAATCGTTAGATACTGTATTTGGCGGCGTAGAAAATTCATCAGACCGCAATACGACAGATACAAGCTTGACACCTGTCAGCCAGTAACTGCACATCAAGCATTCCAATAATAGATAATCAATATATATTAAGAGGCAAAAAATGTCCTTCCATTTTAAACCTGTACTGCTGGCAGCTATTGTCAGCCAAACTTTCCCTGCCTTAGCGGCCGATCCTATTCCTCAAGCTTATCAGGAGTTGAATGAAGTCAAAGTCATTGGCGGCCGCAAAGTACAAAAACTCGGTGAAGAGAAAATCCGCCGTCAGGCTTTGGATAAACAAATGGTCTCCGATGAAAGCGACTTGGTGCGTTACGATCCGGGCATCAGCGTCGTTGAAGGCGGGCGCTCAGGTTCTAACGGTTTTACCATACGCGGTGTCGATAAAGACCGCGTTGCCATCAACGTGGACGGACTGGCACAAGCAGAAAGCAGGTCGTCTGAAGCATTCCAAGAGTTGTTCGGCGCATACGGCAACTTCAATGCCAACCGCAACACTTCCGAACCCGAAAATTTCTCGGAAGTAACCCTCACCAAAGGTGCGGACTCGCTCAAATCCGGCAGCGGTGCATTGGGCGGTGCCGTCAACTATAAAACCAAATCCGCAAGCGACTATGTTTCCGAAGAAAAGCCCTACCATTTGGGCATTAAAGGCGGCTATATCGGACGCAACAGCCAGAAATTCAGCAGCATAACCGCCGCAGGAACTTGGCTGGGTCTGGATGCATTGATGGTTTATACCCGCCGTTTCGGTAAAGAAACCAAAAACAACAGCGACGCTGCCGATACCGACATCACCGACAACAAACAAAGCTGGGGGCCGAATGTCGGCAGAACCAACTACGGCAGCCGTGGTGTGGCTCGTAGTAAACCTGATCCTCAAGACTGGGAAAATAAAAGCACTCTGTTTAAACTGGGTTACAACTTTAACGATCAAAACCGTATCGGCTGGATTTACGAAGATTCACGCACCGACCGCACGACGACCGAATTGTCCAATATGTGGGCGGCAAACTGGAAAGGCGAGGCATTGGGCGATACCCGTTCCCGTCAAGATATTTCCTACCGCAAACGCATCGGTTTCGAATACAAAAACCAACTTGACAAAGGACCATGGGACAACCTTAACCTGCGTTACGACCGTCAAACCATCGACATGAGTACCTGGACTTGGGACTTGCCGACCGATTACGCCAGCAACGGGGTCAACAGCGACGTATACCATATGTTCCGCAACATCCGTCAAAAGACCATACAATATGGTGCCGATGCCGAAAAACAAATCGACTTCTCCAAATCGGTATGGGCAATGCAATACGGATTGGGTGGTTCACAAAACGACAACGGCAATAGAGATCATAGCTATTGGGTACGCCTATACGACCCGAAATATCAAACGTCCAACAACCAAGAATTGACTATGCTGGTCGAAAGCTCCTCCAAAAACCGTTTTGCCTACTGGAACAACACCTTCCAATTCGGCGACAGCAGCCAATACCGCCTCAATGCCGGGGTTCGTTACGACAACAGCAGCAGCAAAGCCAAGGACAACCCCAACTATACCCCTGCCATCCGCGGTCAAATCCCCTATCTTGGCAGCGAGCGTAAACACAGCGGTTTCAGCTACGGCTTAGGATTAGACTGGAAATTTACTCCACATTTGAATCTTCTGGCGAAATACAGTACAGGCTTCCGCGCGCCGACTTCGGACGAAACCTGGCTATTGTTCCCGCATCCTGACTTCTACCTTAAAGCAAACCCTAACCTTAAGGCAGAAACCGCCAAAAACTTCGAGCTGGGACTTGCCGGCAGTGGCAAAGCCGGAAACTTTAAACTCTCCGGCTTCCAAACCCGCTACCGCAACTTTATCGAGCTGACCTACATGGGCGTGTCCTCAGACAACCCCAACAGCCCTAATTATGCGCCGATTTCCGACGGTACCGCATTGGTCAGCTCACCCGTTTGGCAAAACCAAAACCGTTCCTCCGCATGGGTGAAAGGTTTGGAATTTAACGGCACATGGAACCTCGACAGCATCGGTTTGCCGCAAGGTACGCACGCAGGTGTCAATGTCAGCTACATCAAAGGCAAAGCCAAACAGACCAACGAACAGGAAACCCCGATTAACGCACTTTCGCCGTGGTCTGCTGTTTACAATCTGGGCTACGACGCTCCTTCCAAACGCTGGGGTATCAATGCGTACCTGACACACACTGCAGCTAAAAAACCGTCTGACACCGTTCACAGCAGTGATGATTTGAACAACCCATGGCCGTTTGCCAAACATAGCAAAGCCTATACGCTTTTCGACCTGACAGGCTACGTCAACTTGGGCAAATACTTCACTGTGCGCGCCGGTGCGTACAACATCGGCAACAAAAAATACTACACTTGGGAATCGTTGCGCAGCATCCGCGAATTCGGTACAGTCAACCGCGTTGACAACAAAACCCATGCCGGTATAGAACGCTTCACCTCCCCCGGCAGAAGCTACAACTTCACGCTTGAAGCCAAGTTCTAAGGTAATTAGAACAGAAAGGAAGGTTGGTACAGCTACAGCACCACCAACGGCGTTGACCGCGATGGCAAAGGCTTAGATCGCTACCGTGCCCCAGGTCGCAACTATGCCGTGTCTTTGGAATGGAAATTCTAAGCAGTTAACGGATAGCTAAAGGCCGTCTGAAAGTTTTAATGACTTTCAGACGGCCTTTTTTATTTACAGCGAAATCCTTAATCGGATAACAACGGTTGCTGCCGAACAATCGCGCGGATGATGGCGCGGTTGGGGTGTAGCGTGGTTCTCAGCCTTTGCGATAGCGGATGCGGCAAGCCGAGTATTTCGGCTGCGATGGCGGCGGCGCAGATGGGGGCTGTCGCCAGTCCGCGTGTGCCGTGTGCCGTATTGATGTAGGCATTGGGCAGGTAAGGGCAGGGGATATTGTCGAGTCGGTAGTTTTTGTCCAATGCCAGCTTGGCGTAGGCGGACTGCATGGCGGCGATGTCGCCTAGTGCGCCGACAACGGGCAAGTGGTCGAGGCTGTCGCAACGTAGGGCGGCATGGCCTTGTGTGTTTGGAAGGCCGTCTGAAAACGAATCTTGCTCAAACAGGGATTGTGCCAATGGCGGATTGAGCTGGTGCAGGGCGGCGCGGTTTTTGGTTTCTTCCTGCGGATACCAAGTTTCATCGTTGCTGTTGAGCACAAATGTCGCGCCATAGCAGTGGCGGCCTTGCCAGCTCGGACTGATGTAGCTTTCGCCGGAAATGGCGCAACGCAGTTTTTGTGAAAACGGGCTGGCGGGCACAACGCCGGTTTGGCCGCGGATTTGGCGGAAAGGCAGGGCGGAGACATTGGTGTCGGCGGTAGTCGGGCTGTGCGCGCCCATACAGTAAACAATATGGCTGGCATTGAAATGCGCGTCCGGCGTGTGTGCCGTCCATTGTGCGCCGTCATGCGATACGGCGGTCAGCGGTGAGTGTTCGTGCAACTCAATCAGCGGATGATTCAATAAGGTATGCACGACAGCGGGCGGATTCAGCCATACGCCTTGCGGCCAGTAAAGGCCGTCTGAAAATACGTCTATGCCTGCGATGGACTCAGCCTCTTCGGCAGATACGCTGCGGTAGAGGTGTTTATGCTGGTGTTGCAAACCCAAGGCCTGATTGCGTTTGCGTTCACTGTCATCAAAATTCAAATGCAATACGCCGTCGCCGCCCCATACGTCGGAGTCGGGCAGCAAGTCTTCCAATAATCGGCGCGTGTAGCCGTAGCCTGTCAGCAGCAGCTCGGTTTGTTCGGTATCGTGTGGCGAGATTTTGGCGTAGAGCAAGCCTTGGCGGTTGCCGCTGCCTGCCTGCGCCGCTTTACCGGCCTCCAAAACCGTAACGCGTACGCCGTACTCAGCCAGTTTGCGCGCGGTCGCTGCGCCGGCAATGCCTGCGCCGATGATCAGGACGTGTTCGGGCGCGGCTTGATGTTCGGGCCGTCTGAACCAAGGTTTTAGAGGAACAGGGGCGGATTGGGGTATGGCTTCGGTTTGCCATTGGATATGATGGAAATGTTCGTGTAAGCGGTCGGCACGGTGTGGCGGAACCAGCCAGAGATGCATATCAGGCAATAGGTTTTCTAAAACGTTGACGCTGTTGAACTGAAGACATTTCATGGCTTGAGCGAGACGCTTGTTCAAACGGCCTTCAAGCTCGGAGGGATGATTTGACAGCGGAAAATCGGGAATACGGTTTTCAGGCAGGCAGACAATCAAATAAAGCGGTACGGTATGTTGTTCGATTGCGCGGCAAAGGGTAGCAAGGGAAGGCGTGGTGTTCCAAGCAAGGTAGGTCATGATGAAGGGCCGTCTGAAAAAAGAGGCTTTATTGTAACGCGGTTTGCGCGGATAGAATATCCGAACGGGTTTTGAGAGAATCGCATGATATTTTGATTTCCAATTGATTTTCATACAGGAATTTTATGCGCCGTCTTTTGTTGTGTCTTCTCGCTTCCGGCTTGCCCATCGCTTGCTCGTCCGTGCCGCCGAATAACGGCAGCAAAGCCGTTCGGTCCGAACGTTGGGCAACCCCCGTCAAACACGATGCTAACCTTTATCGTATCGACGACAAGCTTTACCGCAGCGAGCAGCCTGTTGCCGAAGATAGCGAAGCCATCGTCAAACTGGGCATTCAAAGCGTGATCAACTTGCGCTTTTTCGACCGCAACGATGACGACCATTTGAAAGCGTATGGTTTGACCTTGCTAAACCGTCCGTTGCTGTCATGGAGCATTAAGCCGAAAGAGATTGCGGAAATCCTATACCTGATTGAAAAACAACAGCAAAACGGCGCAGTGCTTATCCATTGTTATCACGGCGCAGACCGTACCGGTTTGATTGCCGGAATGTACCGCATCATTTATCAAGGCTGGCCGGTGGAAGAAGCAAAAGCCGAAATGCAACATGGGCCTTACGGTTATCACAGCATTTGGAAAAACATTGCCAACCTGTTTACCGAAGAGAAAGTCAAACAGGTTAAAATGCATTTGGAAGCTTTGCGCAAACGCGGTTAATACCAAGATTTAAATCATAAAAGGCCGTCTGAAAGAACAAATCTTTCAGACGGCCTTTTAAATGGCAGATTGCTTAAATCACAAAATCCGTAGTCGATAATTGAATGTTTTGATCCATATCGGCAGACGGGGTTTTGGACGAGCGGCCAACCGGTTTGGCCGGTACGCCGACAACGGTAATCGAAGACGGTACATCGGCAACCACCACGCTGCCTGCGCCGATTTTGGCGTTTTCGCCGATGCGGATGTTGCCCAAAATTGAGGCATTCGCACCAATCATCACGCCATCGCCGATTTTCGGGTGGCGGTCGCCGCTTTCTTTGCCCGAACCGCCCAGCGTTACGCCGTGGAGGATGGAAATATTGTTGCCCAAGACGGCGGTTTCGCCGGCCACAAAACCGGTGGCATGGTCGAGCATCAGGCCGTGACCGAAACGGGCGGCCGGGTGGATATCGACACCGAAGACTTCCGACATGCGGTTTTGCAGGAAATACGCCAGCGTTTTACGGCCGTTTTGATAGAGCCAGTGGTTGATGCGGTGTGCCTGTACGGCATGGAAACCTTTGAAATATAAAAGCGGCAGCGAATATTCATCACAAGCCGGGTCGCGCTCGTAAATGGCTTTCAAGTCGGCCTCAACACATTTGCTGATACGGGTGTCCACGCTCAAAGCCTGCTGATAGATTTCAAACAGCGCGCGCACATCCATAATCGGACTGCCGAGCTTGCTGGAAAGATGGTAGGCAAGTACCGAATCGAGCGAATCGTGGCGCAACACGGTTTGATGCAGGAAGCTTGCCAGCATCGGTTCGGCCGCGGCTGCAGCTTCGGTTTCTTCGCGGATGGTGTGCCACAGATTAAAATCGGTTGAATTCAAATGGTCTTTTTTCATATTCGAGGCCGTCTGAAGAATAAAATCAGGTGGCTATCTTACCGTTTTCCAACGTCTTTTAACAAGGCATTTGATAATCGACGTTCAAATGCTTGAAGTTTTTTCAGACGGCCTTATATATGGGTCATTGAATGCTAACACTCTAAAAGGATGTCAGAAATGACGGATCGTAACGAACAACACCAAAACGAAGCCGAGGAAGCGGCAGTCGTAGAAACTGCTGAAGCAGTTGAAACCGAACAAGCCGAAGTACAAGCCGAGCCGACTTACGAAGATCTGCAGGCGCGTATTGCCGAGTTGGAAGGTCAGCTCAAAGACAGCGAGCTGCGCGGTTTGGCAAACGAGCAAAACCTGCGCCGCCGCCATCAGCAAGAAATTGCCGATACCCATAAATTCGCCGGACAAAAATTTGCAGCCGAAATGCTGCCTGTCAAAGACTATCTTGAAATGGCGCTGCTCGACCAAAGCGGTAATTTCGATGCCTTGAAAATGGGCGTGCAAATGACTTTGAACGAATTGCAAAAAGCGTTTGATGCCACCCATATTAAAGAAATCAATCCTCAGGCAGGCGAGAAACTTGACCCGCATTACCACCAAGCCATGCAGGCAGTGGTCAGCGAGCAAGAGCCGAACACCATCGTCAGCGTGATGAAAAAAGGCTACACATTATCCGACCGCGTCCTACGTCCTGCGATGGTTGTCGTGGCGAAAAAAGAAGATTGAAGGCACCGCTTGATAAAGTTTATCAAGCATAAAATTTTCAGACGGCCTTATCCGGTTTCAAAGCCCGATGTTCCGCTATTGGAAAATCATTCCGATAAACCGGAATCGGAAAATTAAAGCCGGCCGTCTGGAAAAAGAATAAACGGCTTGTGGATAAATAAATCAAGTACTTGAATTTAATTTGAAAAAAAATTCAAATTAAGCCTTGAAAAAAAATGAAGCAACCTTATTTACAAGCCATCGGAACGAAATGTTCCACAGGATTATTAATTAAGAAAAGTTTATTAGGAGCAACATAATATGGCAAAAGTAATCGGTATTGACTTAGGTACAACTAACTCTTGTTTGGCCATTTCTGAAAACGGTCAAACCAAAGTGATCGAAAATGCAGAAGGTGCACGCACCACTCCTTCCGTTATCGCTTATCTGGACGGTGGCGAAGTCCTCGTTGGCGCACCCGCCAAACGCCAAGCGGTAACCAACGCTAAAAACACCATCTACGCTGTAAAACGTTTGATCGGTCATAAATTTGAAGACAAAGAAGTTCAACGCGACATCGAATCCATGCCTTTCGAAATCATCAAGGCCAACAACGGCGACGCATGGGTGAAAGCGCAAGGCAAAGAGCTGTCTCCGCCGCAAGTTTCCGCAGAAGTCCTGCGTAAAATGAAAGAAGCCGCCGAAGCTTACTTGGGCGAAAAAGTAACCGAAGCCGTGATTACCGTTCCGGCCTACTTCAACGACAGCCAACGTCAAGCCACCAAAGACGCAGGCCGCATCGCAGGTTTGGAAGTAAAACGTATCATCAACGAACCAACCGCAGCCGCTTTGGCATTCGGTATGGACAAAGGCGACAACAAAGACCGCAAAGTAGCCGTATATGACTTGGGTGGCGGTACTTTTGATATCTCTATCATCGAAATTGCCAACCTCGACGGCGACAAACAGTTTGAAGTATTGGCTACCAACGGCGATACTTTCTTGGGCGGTGAAGACTTCGACCAACGCTTGATCGACTACATCATTGATGAGTTCAAAAAAGAACAAGGCATTGATTTGAAACAAGACGTAATGGCTCTGCAACGTCTGAAAGAAGCTGCCGAAAAAGCCAAAATCGAATTGTCCAGCGGTCAGCAAACTGAAATCAACCTGCCATACATCACTATGGACGCAACAGGTCCTAAACACTTGGCCATGAAAATTACCCGTGCCAAATTTGAAAGCCTGGTTGAAGACTTGATCCAACGTTCTATCGAGCCTTGTAAAGTCGCATTGAAAGATGCCGGCTTGAGCACCAGTGACATTGACGACGTGATTTTGGTCGGCGGTCAAAGCCGTATGCCGAAAGTACAAGAAGCCGTTAAAGCCTTCTTCGGTAAAGAGCCTCGTAAAGACGTGAACCCTGACGAAGCTGTTGCCGTAGGTGCAGCGATTCAAGGCGAAGTATTGAGCGGCGGCCGTAGCGACGTATTGCTGCTGGACGTAACTCCTCTGTCTTTGGGTATCGAAACCATGGGCGGCGTGATGACCAAGCTGATTCAAAAGAACACTACTATTCCGACTAAAGCGTCTCAAGTGTTCTCTACTGCCGAAGACAACCAAAGCGCAGTAACCATCCACGTACTGCAAGGCGAACGCGAACGTGCTTCTGCCAACAAATCTTTGGGTCAGTTCAATTTGGGCGACATCGCACCTGCACCACGCGGTATGCCACAAATTGAAGTTACTTTCGACATCGATGCCAACGGTATCTTGCACGTTTCTGCCAAAGACAAAGGTACCGGCAAAGCGGCCAACATCACCATCCAAGGTTCTTCAGGTTTGAGCGAAGAAGAAATCGAACGCATGGTGAAAGATGCCGAAGCCAACGCTGAAGAAGATAAAAAACTGACTGAATTGGTCGCTTCCCGCAACCAAGCCGAAGCCCTGATTCACTCTGTGAAAAAATCTCTGACTGACTACGGCGACAAACTCGACGCTGCCGAGAAAGAAAAAATCGAAGCTGCGTTGAAAGAAGCTGAAGAAGCAGTTAAAGGCGACGACAAAGCCGCTATCGATGCCAAAGCCGAAGCTTTGGGTGCAGCCAGCCAAAAATTGGGCGAAATGGTTTACGCTCAAGCACAAGCCGAAGCGCAAGCAGGCGAGGGCGCACAAGCCGAGTCTTCTGCTAAGAAAGACGACGACATCGTAGATGCCGACTTTGAAGAAGTAAAAGACGACAAAAAATAATTGATGCCGTCTGAAAAAAGCGTGAATCGAAAGGTTCGCGCTTTTTGTCGTTTGGGAAATGTGTAAAGACGCTTTGTTGAAATTGACGGTAAACTTTCAAAAGCTTGCTACATTATCGTGTTGCCATACTTCTATTGCCGAATTTTGAATAGATTTCGCCGAGTGCTGACAGCAGCTGACAGTCAAAGCCATTAATATTTGTCCATCGCTTGAGTACGAATAAATTCTTATTTTTACCTCAAATCAACCCCTTGAAAGAAGATAAATATGAAAAAACTGATTCAAATGACCTCTTTGATGGTTGCTGCTGCCGGTTTGGTATTGGCTTCAGTCGCTTCTGCACACGGTAAATACGAAATGCATCCGAAACAAGAACGTATGCACAAAAAAGCCAAACCGCAAAAAATGAAAAAACCTGCACCTAAAGCCAAACACCACGCAACCAAGCCCAAACATCATCAAGAGCATCGCCACGACCATCATTAAGATGAATCCTCAACAATAAATAAGGCCGTCTGAAACCCAAACATCAGGTTTCAGACGGCCTTCGGTTTATCTGTCAAATAGAGTTTTGCCGTTTTTCTTGTGCCAAACGGGTCGGCTCCAACCAGGCAATGTTTCTTTCTGCCAACGCATCGCGCCAATAATCCAGTTTGGTATCCAAATCTTCAGAGAAACTGTCTTGATTCAAAAGTTGAATGATAACGCCGCCGTCCGTCGCTTCGGCCAAACGGCTGATTTGACGCAAAATGCCGCGGTCGGGAACAGTTTGCGTGCGTACGCCGATGAGAAGTTGCGCCGGAGTTTGTTTCAATTCGGCTTCTAATTGTTCCAAATCTTTTCTGCCGGCGGCCACGCCTTTATTTATCCATTCTTGTGCCAAAACGCCGGAAAACCAAAGCGGCTCAGGCCATTCCGTTTCCAGTGTAACTGCCCATTTGGGCGCATTATTCAGCGTAATTTTAGATGAAACAGGGATGATGTTTTCCTGAAAATCATCGGCATCGACAATTTTCGTTTGCCATGTGCGGAGGATGTTTTGATAGTACGGCTGATTCAAATCCAAACGTTCGCGAAGGGTTTTTAAAGTAATCTTGCAAGCCAGCCAAGCAAGCAAGCGCGGCAGAATGCCATAACAGATAATGCTGCCGATGAGTAAACCCGCCCAAGCGCGTGCATCTTCGATATGATTGTTCAGACGGCCTGCAATTACGGCCTGACTGTCGGGAACAGGAAAGCCCAAACGTTCCGGCAGCCATGACAAAGCCTCAACCGTTTTCACCAATGCCGTATTACTTAAAAGCGTGCTTTCCCAGTTGAATGTATATTGACGTACCAAAAGCAGCAGCAAAACAGAAACCAACATTCCCGACAGCGTGTATAGCCATAGGCCGTGCGAAGTTGCACCAATCAGCCAACGCGTTTGCGGTTTGCGCCATTCATCCACATAAAGCCGCAAAATTGCCTGATTGACAGGATCTTTGCCTCGGAACCAAGTTGCCGGACTGCTGATAAAGTGCACATTTTTCAAACGCAGGAATAAAGTCGCCAGCCACACCAGCATCATGATTGTATTCATGCCCAAAATCCCGGCCAAGACCAGAAAAAAGTTCAGCCCCTGATTGTCCATCAAAAGATAAGTGCTGGAAAAACCGACCGTAAACAACAATGTCGCCGCAACAATCCAAAGCCAAAACGAGCCTGTCTCCACCTGTTGCAACACATATTTTAAATGCTGGTCGCGGTCAATGATTTGGGCGCGGCGTATCAGTTTTTCCTCGTTGCCGCCATCAATATGCTGCAACGCTTCCGTCGCCTGCACAGGATCTCCCGGAAAAATATAGGCACGTTCTTCAAGGATACGGACCAATTCGACAAGTTTTTGCGATGGATTCAACATAAATGATAGGCCGTCTGAAAGATACAATGGAAACAGCTGTAAAAGCAGTTTCGATTTTGAATGGGTGTATAGTGGAATAGATGTAAAAAAAGCAGCCCGAAAGCTGCTCATTTTGAGTGACGGAGAGACTCGAACTAAAGGATTAATGCATTGTTTTATATTATGAAAATAATCAAGCAATGCAAATATACCCCCAAACAACCCCCCATCTTGCAAAGGTCAAAAAATTATTTAGCAGTCTAATGCCGGTTATTATAACTTTTTTTGGGGCGTGTTGTTATTTGAGTGAGTAGGCCGGCGGCTTCCCGCTCAAATTTAAACCGCTATATATATACAAAATGCACTGGTTACTCTGGTTACCTGGTTACCAGTCCCTAAAAATCCTTATAAATCAACGATAATGCGGTAACCAGTTATGTCCTTGTCATTGGTTACCAGTGCCGGTTAAGTGGTTACCCGCCGTTTTTTGCTTTCTTTTTATGGACTCGCAAAATTCAAGGGACTACATTATTACGCGCGCGCGTATTGGTATCGAAATTATTTATTCTTCGCTTGCCTTTTTGGTAGATATGGCGGAAATAGGGCATAATTGCGCTGTAAGCGTGTTTTGTTGATTGGGTAGGGGTAGGTATAGGTAATGGGTTGAATGGCTCTAATTTTTGAGATTTATAGGCTTCCTGTCGATTTTATGCTTTCTTGGTTGGTCTGCCTGAATGTTTAGACGTAAAAAAGCCCGCCATTATCGGTAATAGCGGGCTTGCTCTTGGTTATTCGTCAAAGTCGGGCGGGGCTTCTCCCATCAAAACATAGAATCGGCTTGCAACGCCGTTGCGTTTGCGCTGGTGTTGCCATCTGCCGTTGTCGGCTTTTTTTAACCATTGGCGATCATGTAGGACTTCACACGCTTTACGCGGGCTATATCCCTTACAGACTTCATCTTCAAAGACTACGGGGATTATCCAATACTCATCTATGCTTCCCTCTTGTTTCCGATAACCTGTGTGATTTTGGTTTGTGGTTTGGGCGTTCCAGTCTGAAAAGCGCATAGATAGGGCGTTAACGTCCATGAAAGCGATTACTTGCTCAATAATTCGGCGGTCTTCGCGGTTTCCTGTGCCGTTTTCTTCAAGCCATTCATTGAAACACTGCTTTACTCCTGCCTCTCCTGCTCCTTGTCTCATGCCGGTAATAGGCGCGGCATATTCCAAGACAGCGGCCAAGAGGGCAAAGCGGCGGGCAATTCTTCGCGCCTGTCCTTCCATTGGCGGCAAGGCTTCAAGGAATTGGTCGCGGCGGGCTTCTACGGCTTGGGCGGCGGCTTCTTTTCCGTCTTTGAGGATTTGACGGATAAGGGCGCGCCCTGCTGTTCCTCGCTGCTTGGCTGTGGCTTGGTTGATATGCTCCGACAGTTTTGCGCCATCTGTGAAGCCGTGCAACGTGTCGTAAATGCCGTATCTTGCCATTGCCTGTATATCAGGTAACCTAACATGATTACCCGCTTTCCATTGGGCGCGGTCTCCTATCAAGCTCTCTGGGTTTATTTCGCCGGTTGAAAGTATCAGATTGCGCCATGTTTTCTGCCTACGGTTGCCGCCATCTTTCGCCCCTTGTGTTTTTGATACGCCGTTGATTACGCTATAAACCATTTGCGGGATTTTTCGCGGGTCGGCTGTTTGGCCGATTTCATCTAACACCAGCAAGCCATCATTACGGGCTAAAGCTAAATTCTGCAAGCCAAGCGGTGTAGTATCCCAATTTCCTTTAGTGGTTTCAGGGTCGCCCCATACGCTCAAGGCAAGCCGCGCGGCGGTTGTTTTGCCTCTTGATGAATCGCCCGCCAAATGGAAACCGCCTCCCTCTTCGTTCAAAAGTGCCAAGAATGGCGCGGCCATGCTTAAACCTAGTGCCAGGCATAGGCGGCTATTGTTTTCTGCGTATCGCGCGGCCTGCTCCTGCCATTCCTTGAGGCTGCCTTTTTCTGTGTAACCGTCTTTTTGGCTGGTGTCTCCGTTGTATAGAATGTTTGTGCCGTCTGCGTTAACGGCTTCCCCGCCTGCCAGTATGTAGGCTTCCCCGTTCCAGCCGGCGCGGTCGGTAATGGTAAAGGCTGCCGGGCTTCCCTCTTTCTGCAAATAGTCTGCCAGCTTTTCCCTTTTTACCCGCCCGCTCATGATGGTTAATCCGTAACTCTGCAAACGCTGCCAGCCTTGAACTGTGCCGATTTCCGCTTGTGGCAGGGCGGCGGTCTTTTGTTGGCGTGTGATTTTGTCTTTAAACTTGATAATCCGATAATACGCGCCGTCGTTGTCCTGCCCCGTGCCGATAATGTCGATAGGGTCAGAAAGGAATTGCGGCTCTGCTTCGATAATATCTCCGTCTTTGTCGGTTCTAACGTTTACCCACCATACGCCCCGATTGTCGATTTCAAAGTGAGGGCGCGGGCGGAATGGCTCGATATTCTCAAGGTTGTAGTCTTTGGTGCTTTCCTGCTTTGCTGTTTCGGTATTTTTCATGCTGTCTGTCCTCCGAAATGATTGTCTGATCGCTTTTTCTCGTTCAGTTCGTCCAGTGCGTCATAGCCTGGCGTTTCACTCTGCCATATGCTCGCCTTGATTCCCTGCTTAATGGCTCGCATTGCCAAGTCATAAGCAGCTCTGTAACCAACGGGGCGGGGCGTGTCGTTATCGGCAATAATCGCAATTTCTTTTATACCGTTCAAAAAGTGAAAATTTGCCATGCTGTTTGCGCTCAAGGCCGCGTATAAGCCCCAATCGTAAGCCTTGTACAATTCACGGGCGGCAAGGGCGGTTTCTATTCCCTCTGCAATGACAAGACGGCCATTTTCAGGAATCGGGAACAAGTGGACGGCTTGCCCTGAAATGCTGCCTTGCTTACGGTTTCGCATTTTCTTGGCCGGTAATGCTTCGCCCGTTCCAGGGTGTTTGATTGCCAGTTTCTGATAGCGCGGGGCGTGTAGTCCGTCCTCTCCGCATGGTTTGTCATAGCTAGGCTGTAAATAGGTCAGGTGTAAGCCTTGTAGCTCCTCGTCCATATCGCGGATAGCGCAAACCATACACGGGAAACTGCCAAGCAAAAGCGGCTTATCTTCTCCTGTTGTCCAATAGTCTTTTTCAGGTAGAAAACGGACGTTTTCGGGTAAATGCGCCATGTCCAAACCGCGTGATTTCAGATACTGGATAACAGGGGAATCAGGGCGGATAGGTTCTGTGCTTCTCCATAATGCGGCCAGTTTCTCGATTTGGTCTTTTTCGGGGCGTGGCTGCGCTTGTGGGCGTTTTGGCGGTATCGGCAAGGGGTCTGTATTGTCCATGCCTAAAACGCCTGAAACCTGCTTTAAGGCCGTCTGAAAGTCGCATTGCAAATAGTGCATTACCAAGCCTAAACCATCGCCCGCGCCGTTGTTGTAATGGCTGCAAATGAATGTGCCGTTTCCGTCTTTGTCGTCATATCTGAAACGGTCTTTCCCTCCACACGCGGGGCAGGGCTGGTGTTTGTTTTTCAGGTATCGCGGGTCTATGCCGATAGCGGCGTGGATTTCCTGCCAGCGGTATTGCGCGGCGGCTCTGATTTCTTTGCATGTCGGTTTCATTTTCCTACCTCCTCGAATCTGTCCATAGCTTCGCGGGCTATGGCTGATACGGTATGAATCGCCTTTTTTTGGCTTGCTCCGTCATTCACAATCAGCAAGATAGTGCTTACAACGTCCACCGCTGCGATTGCCTTTTCTTTGCTGTTTAGTTGGTTTGCCAGTTTCTCCGTGATGGTTTTCATTGCTCTGCCTCCTCTGATACTGGCTCTAAAACAATTCCGGCGGTTGGGTCTGTTTCCCATATCGCGGGCGTTTCCTGCTCTAGTTGCTCCGTGTCGGCGTGGGCGGGCTGGTTACAGGCTCGGACTACCAAAGCCAAAAGCAACACCCAAAACACCAGCAAGGCGCGGTTAAGATACCGGCGGAAACGGTCGGATTTATTGGTCTGTTTCATGGTTTTATCCTTTGCTCTGCCTCCAGTATTTCAAAACACGAATCTAATAAAATCAATATGTTATGAAAACACTGGGGCGAAGTTTGCCCTATGCCGTCTGAAATAGGCGGCATGGCGGTTTAGGTTTTACGGGGTTTGGGGTTTATTTCGCGCCGCGTGTTTGGCTGTGGATTTGGCTGGAGATTTCGTCATTCAAATTCGCTGCCGTTTCAAACAGGCTGAAAGGGTGAAGCTCTGCCAGCGTCTCTACCTCGTTCTTGGCGGCTTTGATGAGTTTTCGGACGGTTAAAGAGAAGGTTTGTTGGTCGATAGCCATATCGGTCAGGATTTCGGCTGCGTCTAGGATGGCGGCAAGGTTTTCGGCGGCGCGGTCTGCGTAAAAGCAGGCGTCTGCTGCGTTGTTTGCCAGCTCGCGAGGAATGGTTACCGTTTGGGCTTGATTTTGAATGGTTTGGATTTGGGTAGAAATGGAAGATTGCATTTGAAATGCTCCTAGTTGTTTTGAGATTTGAGAATGCCCGAAAAGGGGGCGGTGCTCTCTCCTGCAACTAGTCAGGCGTGGCCGTTACCGTTACCACACACCGCCATAAACTTTGATATGCCGTCCAAAGCCTGTGAATAGGCTTCAAACGCCATAAGAGAAAATGGCGATAAAAAAATCCCGCAAGCCGTGCGGAATTTCGGCTAGTTGTTTTAGAGAGAGACTTAATTCTGCTTCTCAAAGCTCAATCTGTCAAATGGTTTTTTACAGGATTGGGCGATTTAACATTAGATTCTGTCCAATGCTGTAATAAGAATGACGGCATAGCACGTCTTGTCAGTGTCCTTACCTGTAACGGCGGCAATGTCTGCAAGTGTTACCGCCTCCCATTTGCCCCTATGTGTCTTAAGGGCTAAGTCCAAAATTGCCTTTTTCTCTTCCTCTGTGAGTGATTCCACAATCGAAGATACATAACTTTTCGGCTTTTCCTGTATTTCCGCCTCTGCCTTGATTTCCGCTTTATCCACTAATAAGCCAAGCATTTTTGCCTTGCCCATCGTGGCCGATACTGCCGCGCTGCTTTGCGGTGTAGGGGCTGCCAGTGCCGCCGCCCGTGCCTGCTCCAGTTCGTGTAACAGATCGTCCACCGTTACCGCATGGCGTTGCCGTGCCTCTGCCTTGAGGCCATCTACCATCGCGGAAATATCGGGGTCTTGAAGCAGCTTATAGGCTTCATTCGTTACCGTTTCGGGCTTCATGTTGTCGGCGTTGTAGGCTTGCCGGTATGCTTCGCTTGCATTACCCGTTTCTACATACAGGCGGGCAAATTGTTCTTGCTTTGGTGTCATGTCCTTACTCCTTTCAAAAAGCCGCCCAATAGCTTTTTTCTGCTTTTAGGCGGCTGTTTGGGTGTTGCTACTTCAAGCTATTGGAAACCGCTTCTTTTTCTTTCTCCATGTCTTCTGTGATGTCGAAAATAGCGTTTTCATTTCCGCCCGTGTAGTCCATCATGTTGAAGAAGCCGGGCAAACGTAAATCAATGATTCGATTCGGCATAGATTCCCCATAGGTCGGACAATCAGGCCGCAAACCGTTTTCATGAAGACTCGTTCTCATTTCAACGGCGGCCTTACCGATTCCTGCCAGTTTCGCGGCGGCTTTGGCATAGGCGCGGGCGGCCTCCAAATATTCAGGCAAGTGGGTCTCTTCAATACCGGCAATAAACATTTCATAGCGGGAAACGGCCAGCAAATTGCGAAGCTCTGAAATGCGGTTCAGATGTTGGCGGCGGTCACTAAACAGGCTTTCCAACAGTTCTTTTTGTACTTCTAGCACATCGGCGGCGCGGTCTGCCTCTTCTCGTTTGGCGGCAATCTCTGAATCAAGCTCTTTGGCTTCTTCGGTGTTTGTGGGTTTGCCCATTTTCAATAAATTGGCAAATATGCCTTTGCGCTTGCTTCTCAGCCCCGCAAATTCATTGATTACCGCTTCCGCCTCTGAAACACCGGCTTCCGCCGCTTCAATTTGGGCGGTCAGTTCACTGCATTTGTCCTCTTCTTCTTTTAGTAACTTTTGACGGGTCTCAAAGGCTGTTTTGATAAATTCAATATTCATATCTAAAGCTCCTGATTTAATTGATTAATACAAACCGTCCACGCTTCACGGTTTCGCCGAATTGGTTTGTTACTTCTTCCATCACGGTTATGATTTCATGCCCCGCTCTGCGAAGCTCCATAATGCGTGAGTTATAGCCAAGTATGCCCATCTGTGCCAGCTCATGATGTAACGCTCCCTTTTCTCAATCGGGCTAAAATGCGCTCTCTTTGGCTTGGCGTTTTAGGCTTGTGGTTGGTATAATCAGTTTTCATCAGATTTTTCCTCCGTGCCGTCTGAATAGCCCTCTATTCAGGCGGTTTTATTTTGTCTAAAGGGATAGATTCCCGCTGATTCTTCGCGCGTGCGCGTATTGCTCAGAAAACTCCTACTCTTCACGTTTGGCGGCCAGTTTGTTGAGATACTCTTCAATCTCACTGGAAAGCCAGCCAGTAATGTTGTCTGAAAGTTTGATAGGCTTAGGAAAATCAGGGCGGTGATGGCGGCTCTTAGGGTTTGCCCAATTCCAGATAGTCGCTCGTGAAACGCCCATAACGCGGGCGGTATCGTTTACTCGTAATACAGTATTCATATGCTTTGCCTTTCTTAGTCGGGGTTATATGACAGGTAAAATAATAGCCGCCTCTGTGGGCGGCTGTATCGGCAAAAATTACAATGTCGTATTGAATTTTTGCTGTGCATATAACTATAATTTAAGACTAAAACTTGCTCCGCATATTTCATACGGGGAACATGAAAATTTGCGGTTACTTATTTAGTTCATTTCTAATTGCTTTAAGCGATTTGATGTATCTGTTAATAGTATCATCTGAAACTAACTCGTCATTCATTAAGTTGGCTAATTCAGTTATTGCAGAAACTGGTGACCGTGAACTTAAATGCTTATCCAGTTTAAGCAGGCTGCCTGTAACTCGTTTTGCTGTAACGTTTTTTGTGTCTTGTTGCTTTAATACAATCTCTAACAAATTAGGGGCAATTAAATATTCCTCTGCTTCATTTTCTTCTTGTTGTAGGTATTGTTCTTTCAGCCTCCTTAAAATCCCAATGCCTGACCCGGTAATTCCTTGTTGTTGTAAATAACGTTTCAGTATATCTCGTTGTTTTAATAACTCTATTTGATGTTTTTGCAGATATTTGGCTGCTCTCTTCGCTTCGGCTGTTGTTATGGTTGGTTCAAATTCATTCTGTGCCATCACTAGAATTGAACTTAAAACCGTTCTAGCAGACATTCCATCAAACCACTGGCAATCTAGCAGATTTACATAACGCCAATTCCTACCTCGTGAATCGGTAGGATGTGCAAACCATTCATTAGCTAAATCCCTTATAAATTCTTCAAGCGATTTCCCTTTATTTTGATGTTCTGTTTTCCAAAATTTGACTGCTTTTTTATGATAAATTTTAAAATGTGGAAGTTCCCCAAAGTGTTTAAAAACCTTACATTCTATGATTTCACGCCAAAATTTATCAAATTTCTTAGCTTCTTCTAAAAGTACAGCAAATAGGGCTTCTTCTGTATTAATTTCTTCTCCGTCTAAGTCTTTTCTAAAAGATATACCAGACACCCTAATGATATTATCAAGACAGCCTAAAAACTCTACATAATCTGATTTATCAATCATTTTCTTTGCTCCATCGGTGTAATGTGTGGGCGACTATTTCAAACATTCTTAAAAGGGTTTAAAAGCTTCACGCCTCTATACTCAAATCTACCGGCTGCCGTTTCGTGTTGATCCGTGCCGGTGTCTCAAGCTCTATGTTTCCAACGTCCAGGCGGTCAAACGAAAGCAAAACATCTAATGCACTGTATTTCATAGGGTTAATTTCTTTCTGTATAAAATGGTAACCAGTGGTAACCAGTTGGTAACCAGTAAATTTACGTTAACTGGTTACCGCTTTTTCTTTGTATTTATATTTATATTCATATAGTTATATTTGTTAAATTTTGTGGTAACCAGTGTAACCAGTATATTTACTCACGCGCATAGGGAATTTTTAATCTGCCTTGTCTTTTTGAATCATCTGTAATGCCTGGTTGTATCGCTCCCGCAAATAGTCGCTATACCATTGCATAAACTCGATACGCTGGGGCATATAATCGGCTTGGTAGGCGTATGAATCCTTTATCTTGTTTTCTTCAACGTGGGCAAGCTGTATTTCGATTGCGCCCCCGTTAAAGTTGTTCTCATAAAGCAGACTACTTGCTACTGCTCTGAAGCCATGCGGCGTTGCTCTGCCTTTATAGCCTAGTTTCTCGTTAATGATCTTGCCTAGCGTGTTCTCGCTGATATGGCGGTTTACGTTGGTTCTACTTGGAAACATAAACCGGCTATGCCCTGTCAGGGTGTGTAACTCTTGAAGTAGCTCTATCGCCCAATCAGAAAGAGGAACACATAAAGCGGGCTTTGGCTTCATCTTTTCGTGCTTCATTCTTTCGGCGGGGATAATCCAACGCTTGTTTTTAAAGTCCACTTCTTGCCATTGGCCGCCGCGTAATTCGTTATTTCTCACAAACACCAGCATAACCAGCATGATGGCAATTTTGTTTTGCCGCTCTATATTGTTTGCCAGTATCAGGCGGCGGTAAAACTCCGGCAATTCTTCACGGGGTAGGGCGGGCTTGTGTTTGGTGGGTAAATTAGGAATGTGATTTTTCAACAGGCGGGCGGGGTTGTTTTCTGATATTTCCAACATGGCAGAATAATCAAAAACCGCCCCGATCCAGCCCCTGATTTTATCGGCGGTATCAGTAACGCCCCTTGTCATAATGTCATCTAGCAGGTTCTTGATATGGATTACCTTGATTTCATTAACGGGCATTTCTCCAATGACTGGGAAAACGTCATTTTCTAAATAACGCATGATCCGCTCTGCGTGATGTTCTTTCCAGCGTGGCAAATTGTCCTTGTGCCATTGCTTGGCTAAATGCTCAAAAGTATTTAACAAGGCGGCTTGTTGGGCTGCTTTGGCTTCCTGTTTGGCTTTGCTGGGGTCTTGCCCTTGTGCAATCATGCGGCGGGCGTTTTCGGCGGCTTGGCGGGCTTCTACCAATGAGAAAGCAGGATATTTCCCGATAGTGAGTGTTTTCTCTTTACCGGCGAAACGGTATTTCAGGCGGAATACTTTTCCGCCCGCTGGGGTAACTTCAAGATATAGGCCGCCCCCGTCAAATAACTTGGCTTTCTTTCCAGTATCAGACGGCTTGGCAGCTTTGATTTGGCGGTCGTTCAGGGGCATTGGGGGTATGTTTTTAGGGGGTATTGATAGATTCCCCGAATCATACCCCCATCTTTTGCTTTATTCAATTATATGGCATTGGGGGTATTTAGACACTTGGCAAGGGGTATATTGACCTGAAAGCCTTGCCAGTATTGAATCTTGATTACTGTGTTAGATTTGATTAGACAAAAAAATAACCCCTGAAAGGGGTTGAGTGGTGCGGACGGAGAGACTCGAACTCTCACACCTTGCGGCGCCAGAACCTAAATCTGGTGCGTCTACCAATTTCGCCACGTCCGCACTAATTTGAATCGTGGATTATACACAAGATTAATGGGGGCGCAAAGTCTTGTTTGCTTGAATTTTTCGGTTTATCCCTTATATAATGTTTTATTCCGGCCGTCTGAAAGCAGGGTTTGTTTTCAGACGGCCTCAACTTTACTATTGGTGAGGAAGGGCAGATGCCTGCTTTATTGATTAAAGATTTTTTGCAGACGCAAGGTTTGAAGTTGCCGGCGGATGAGATACATGTTGCTTATTTGACTGCCCAGACTGTGATTAAAATGGGCAATGCTTCGGTTGAGCGTTCGATTTTGTGGCCGTCTGAAGACGGTTGGCAGTTGGCGGATTATGTTGATGCCGAACATGAATTGTTGCTGAAACAGATTTTTATGGCTTTGGATTCAGTTGCCGAGCGCACTGAGCATTTGAAAAGCGCAGCGGTTTATACAGCATTTCCGAAAGATGGCGCGTTGTCGCTGGTTCGACTGAGCCGTTGGGGCATGCCATTGGAAAATGTGATTCCAATCGACGAGCAGGCCGGACAGGCTTTTTTGGCTGTGCGTACGGCGCAAAGCGGTTGGATGAATGTTTGTCAGAATGTGGCGTATTGGCAGGAAATTGGTGAATTGTCGACCGAACGCAATCATCCCGGTTTGAGTCAGATTTCTGTTCCTGTCTGTATGCCCAGCGGTGCGGTTTTGGGTGTGGTACATGCTGAGTTTGATGTCAAAGACGGCGCGCCTGACGAAGTATTGGTGGCTTGGATTGCCCTTGCCTTGGCTCTGTCGGATTCTTTGAAAAATCTGTTGGGCGTGGCTGAAAACGAGGAAGCGGAAAATGAGTAACGCCTTAAAGTTTGTTGCGTCATGCCGTTTGCCTACGGAATGGGGCGAATTTACCATGCACGGCTTTGAAGAAGAGGGCGGTCAGGAACATGTCGCATTGACAATGGGCGATGTTTCAGACGGCCTGCCTGTGTTGTCGCGTATTCATTCCGAGTGCTTGACCGGCGATGCTTTATTTTCGGTAAAATGTGATTGCGGTCCTCAGTTGCAAGCGGCGATGCAGGCTGTTCAGAAAGAAGGGCGTGGCGTTATCGTATATTTGCGCCAAGAAGGCAGGGGCATTGGTTTGATAAACAAAATCCGTGCGTATCGTCTGCAAGATCAAGGTTTGGATACGGTTGAGGCTAATGTAGCGCTTGGCCTTCCTGTTGATGCTCGCGACTTCACTTTGGCCAAGCAGATTTATGATTATCTGCATATTCGTGAAGTTAGGTTGTTGACCAATAATCCTGAAAAAATCCAAACGTTGAAAGATTCCGGCATTAATGTGGTCGAACGGATTGCATTACATGTCGGCGAAAATGTGGAAAATGAACGTTATCTGCATACTAAAGCGGATAAATTGGGACATTTGATTTTCGATTAATGGATAGGCATAACAGTGTTGTTTGCGGTTAAATAAAATATTCTATATTCTTTCAATGAGATATATTTTTATTTAAATAAAAACCTTGCGCATGGTCTGATTTTTTGATTTAATGTCGGCTTATCGGGTGATTAGCTCAGTTGGTAGAGCGTCTGCCTTACAAGCAGAATGTCGGCGGTTCGACTCCGTCATCACCCACCAAGTTTCCTTTCATTGTCCCTGACAATGGATGCGCGGTGGTAGCTCAGTTGGTTAGAGTACCGGCCTGTCACGCCGGGGGTCGCGGGTTCGAGCCCCGTCCGCCGCGCCATTATTTAAAAAGCACTGATTATATCAGTGCTTTTTATTTGTCTTAAAGATACAATTAAGTGGCAAAAATAGAAACAGGTAAGTAACAGGATATTGAAAGTTAAATACTGTTTAACCTTAATTTCTGATGATTTTAAAAAAAGGCCGTCTGAAACTTTTAAAGTTTCAGACGGCCTTTAGTCTATTGAAACAATGGATTAAATATCCAATTCTGCCGTATCACCTTCTTTTTCCATCCATGCGCGGCGGGCAGCGGCTTCGCCTTTGCCCATCAGTTTGACGAAGATGTCGCGTGTTTCGTCATCCGCGCCTTCGGGGATTTGTACCTGCAACAGGCGGCGGGTGTCGGGGTGCATGGTGGTGTCTTTGAGCTGGTCGGGGTTCATCTCGCCTAAGCCTTTGAAACGGCTGATGGAATAGGCGGTTTCTTTGACGCCTTCTTTTTGCAGCCGCTCCAAGATGCTGTCGAGTTCGTTTTGGTCGAGGGCGTAGAATTTGCGGGCGGGTTTGCTTTTGCCTTGTGCGTTGACATCGACGCGGAACAGCGGCGGCTGGGCGACGTAGATGTGTCCGTCGGCGACCAGTTTCGGGAAGTGGCGGTAGAACAGGGTCAGCAGTAAAACTTGAATATGAGAGCCGTCCACGTCGGCATCGGACAGGATGGCGATTTTGCCGTAGCGCAGGCCGCTTAAGTCGGGATTGTCGTTGATGCCGTGCGGATCGACGCCGATGGCGACGGAAATGTCGTGGATTTCGGCGTTGCCGAAGAGTTGGTCGGGGTGGACTTCGAAGCTGTTGAGCACTTTGCCGCGCAGGGGCAGGATGGCTTGGGTGGCTTTGTCGCGGGCGAGTTTGGCGGAGCCGCCGGCGGAGTCGCCTTCGACGAGGAAGAGTTCGTTTTCACGGATGTCTTCGCTTTCGCAGTCGGTCAGTTTGCCGGGCAGGACGGCGACACCGCTGCCTTTTTTCTTTTCGATTTTTTTAACCGAACGCATCCGCGCTTGTGCCTGACGGATGGCGAGTTCGGCGATTTTTTTGCCGAAGTCCACGTTTTGGTTCAGCCACAATTCCAAAGGATCACCCGATACGGCGGCAACGAGTTTCAGCGCGTCGCGGTTGGTCAGTTTGTCTTTGGTCTGACCTTGAAATTGCGGATCGAGGACACGGGCGGAGAGGACGAAGGCGGTTTTGCCGAACACGTCGTCGCTTTGCACTTTCACGCCGCGCGGTAAGAGGTTGTGCAGGTTGATGAAGTTGTTGACGGCGTTGAACACGGCTTGTTTCAAGCCTGCTTCGTGCGTGCCGCCCAGCGGGGTGGGGATGAGGTTGACGTAGCTTTCGTTGGCGCACGAGCCTTCTTCCAGCCAAGTCAGGGCAAACGCAGCACCTTCGCCGATGCTGAAATCGCCGTTGTGGTCGTCTGAAATGTAGTTTTCGCAGGAAAACAGCGGTACGGCTTCCTGCGCGTCGGCAATCAGGTCGGTCAGATAGCTTTTCAGACCGTCGGGGTAATGCCAAGTTTGGGTGTGCGCTTCGTCTTCGCCTTTGACCGGGCGGGTCAGGGAAACGCGCACGCCCGGCAGTAGCACGGCCTTAGCGCGCAGCAGGCGTTCGAGTTCGGGAATGCTGTAATTCGGGCTTTCAAAATATTTGCCGTCCGGCCAGACGCGTACTTCGGTGCCGCTGTCTTTGACGGCGCATTTGCCCACTTCCGCCAACGGTTCGACCACGTCGCCGCCGGCAAACACGATGCGGTGGATTTTGCCTTCGCGTTTGACGGTTACCTCAAGGCGGGTGGAGAGGGCGTTGGTGACGGACACGCCCACGCCGTGCAGGCCGCCTGAAAAGGCATACGCGCTGCCACCGTCTTTTTTGTTGAACTTGCCGCCTGCGTGCAGACGGGTAAACACGAGTTCAACCACGGGCACGCCTTCGACAGGGTGCAGCCCGACGGGAATGCCGCGTCCGTTGTCGTGTACGGAAAGCGAACCGTCGTCGTGGATGCGTACGTCGATTTCAGTGGCGAAGCCGCCCAACGCCTCGTCCGCCGCGTTGTCGATGACTTCCTGACAGATATGGGTCGGGCTATCGGTACGGGTGTACATGCCGGGACGTTCTTTGACCGGCTCCAAGCCTTTGAGGACGGTAATGCTGGATTCGCTGTATTGATTGTTTTTAGCCATAGGAATAATGTAAAGGCCGTCTGAAAGGATGAAAAACAACGCTTTCAGACGACCTGAAAGCGTTTGGGTTATAGGTTTTCTATTGGATTGCGACGGATAAAGTCTTCATAGCTTTCTATGCCGCGCAAGAAACGGGAGAGTTCGGTCAATGCGTCCAAATACACGCCGCGCTTGAAGTCGATGACTTCGTCAACCGGCGCCCAGTATTGGTGCCAGCGCCAGCCGTCAAATTCAGGATGATGGCAGGCGCGGAGGTTGACGTCGCTGTCGCGGCCGACCAAGCGCAAAAGATACCAAATCTGTTTTTGTCCGCGATACGAACCGCGCCATTCACGGCGCACCCAATGACTGGGAACGTCATAACGCAACCAGTCGCGCGTACGGCCAACGATTTTGATGTGTTGCGGCAACAGGCCGACTTCTTCGTACAATTCGCGGTACATGGCGGTCTCAGGACTTTCACCCGGCTTGATGCCGCCTTGCGGAAACTGCCATGAATGTTCGCGTACGCGTTTGCCCCAAAAGACTTCGTTACGTTCGTTAATCAGGATAATACCGACATTGGGGCGATAGCCTTCTCTGTCTAACACGGTGTCGCCCTTCATTAAATTCAATCGTGCAATTTTCCCACAAATTGGGCGGTTTTGACAAATCTTGAGGCCGTCTGAATAAGCCCACAGTTTTTTCCAGACGGCATGAAACTGTTTCTGAAAAAATGTTGTTTATGAATAAAACCATAGCTTCAGGCCGTCTGAAAAATGAAATTTTTTTCCGCTTTAAGGTCTTGCATTCAAAAGCTTTTTGCCGTTTAATGCAAACCTTGCTGAATCAAGGGCAAAGGACACATGCCGGCCGCCCCCACAGTTTCCCTTTTGTAAGTGGCATCCGCCACCGCTGCAATATTTTTACCCCCCGAACAAAAGGTCTGAAACCATGAAAAAATCTTTGATGGCGGCGGCAATCTTGAGCCTCGTCTTGACTGCGTGTAGCGGTGGAAAAGAAACCGCCGCAGAATCTTCCGCATCTCAAACTCAAACTTCTTCCTCTCAAACGGATAAACTCAATATCTACAACTGGTCGGATTATGTTGATCCGGCTACGCTGTCTGCGTTTGAAAAAAATACGAATATCAATGTCCGCTACGATTACTACGACAGCAACGAAGCACTGGAAGCCAAGCTGCTGACCGGCAAGTCGGGTTATGACCTGGTTGCACCTTCTATTGCTAATGTCGGCCGTCAGATTAAAGCCGGCGCGTATCAAAAAATCGACAAATCGAAAATTCCCGATTACGCCAACATCGATCCTGATTTGTTAAAAATGATGGAAACCGTCGATCCGGGCAACGAATATGCCGTCCCTTATTTTTGGGGCATCAATACGCTGGCGATTAACAAACAGCAGGTTCAAAAGGCTTTGGGTACGGACAAGCTGCCTGAAAACGAATGGGATTTGGTGTTCAATCCTGAATACACCCAAAAATTGAAAACCTGCGGCATCAGCTATTTTGACAGCGCCATCGAGCAGATTCCTTTGGCTTTGCATTATTTGGGCAAAGATCCGAACAGCGAAAACCCTGATGACATCAAAGCTGCTGTTGAAATGATGAAAAAAGTGCGTCCCGATATCAAACGCTTTACTTCGTCCGGCTATATCGACGATATGGCGGCCGGTAATCTTTGCGTATCGGTAGGCTACGGCGGCGACCTCAATATTGCCAAAACCCGTGCCAAAGAGGCTGGAAACGGCGTCGAAGTCGAAGTATTGGCGCCGAAAAGCGGCGTTGGTATTTGGGTGGATTCGCTGATGATTCCGCGTGATGCGCAAAATGTGGCCAATGCACACAAATACATCAATCACACGCTCAATCCGGAAACAGCGGCTAAAAACGGCAACTATGTGACTTATGCTCCGGCCAGCCGTCCGGCGCGTGATTTGATGGATGAAAAGTACACATCCGATACATCGATTTTCCCGAATAAAGAATTGATGGAAAAAAGTTTCATCGTTTCGCCTAAGTCAACCGATGCGAGCAAACTCAGCGTTCGCCTGTGGCAGGGTTTGAAAGCAGGACGATAATTAAAATTGAAATTTGAATACTCAGGCCGTCTGAAACAGTTTTTCAGACGGCCTGAGTGTTATAATTGTCAACACTTTTCAAATATCCTATCAGGAGAAACAGCGTTATGAACAATTCAGTCATCACCGTCATCGGCAAAGACCGTGTGGGCATTGTGTACGACGTTTCCAAAATTTTAGCGGAAAACCAAATCAATATTCTCAACATCAGCCAACAGCTAATGGACGATTTTTTTACCATGATTATTTTGGTGGATACTTCAAAATGCACCAAATCGCGTCAAGAGGTTTTGGATTTGTTTGCGGAAGAGAGCAAAAAACTCGCGCTTGATATCCGCATGCAAAACGAAGAAATTTTCCAAGCCATGCACCGTATTTAAGTCGGAGGGAGAGCCATGAGTATTCAATCCGGCGAGATTTTAGAAACCGTCAAAATGGTGGCCGACCAGAATTTTGACGTGCGCACCATTACCATCGGCATTGATTTACACGACTGTATCAGCAGCGATATCAATGTGTTGAACCAAAACATTTACAATAAAATCACTACAGTCGGCAAAGACTTGGTGGCGACGGCAAAATATCTGTCTGCCAAATACGGCGTACCGATTGTGAATCAGCGTATTTCCGTTACGCCGATTGCCCAAATCGCGGCGGCCACCCATGCTGATTCTTACGTCAGCGTGGCGCAAACTTTGGATAAAGCTGCCAAAGCCATCGGCGTGTCCTTTATCGGCGGCTTTTCCGCGTTAGTGCAAAAAGGCATGTCTCCTTCGGACGAAGTGCTGATCCGTTCCATTCCTGAAGCAATGAAAACCACCGATATCGTGTGCAGCTCCATCAATATCGGCAGCACGCGTGCCGGTATCAATATGGATGCGGTCAAGCTGGCAGGCGAAACCATCAAACGCACGGCTGAAATCACGCCCGAAGGTTTCAGCTGCGCCAAAATCGTCGTGTTTTGCAATGCAGTGGAAGACAACCCGTTTATGGCGGGCGCGTTTCACGGTTCGGGCGAAGCGGATGCCGTTATCAATGTCGGCGTTTCCGGCCCGGGTGTCGTAAAAGCCGCGTTGGAAAATTCAGATGCAACGACATTGACCGAAGTTGCGGAAGTAGTGAAGAAAACTGCTTTCAAAATTACCCGCGTGGGCGAACTCATCGGCCGCGAAGCTTCAAAAATGCTGAATATCCCATTCGGTATTCTCGACTTGTCGTTGGCACCAACCCCTGCCGTCGGCGACTCGGTGGCGCGCATTCTTGAAGAAATGGGCTTGAGCGTCTGCGGTACGCACGGCACGACGGCGGCTTTGGCATTGCTGAATGATGCCGTGAAAAAAGGCGGCATGATGGCTTCCAGCGCGGTCGGTGGTTTGAGCGGTGCGTTTATTCCTGTTTCGGAAGACGAGGGCATGATTGCGGCTGCTGAAGCCGGTGTGCTGACGCTGGACAAACTCGAAGCCATGACTGCCGTCTGCTCCGTTGGTTTGGACATGATTGCCGTCCCCGGCGATACGCCTGCTCATACCATTTCCGGCATCATCGCCGACGAAGCCGCCATCGGTATGATCAACAGCAAAACCACTGCCGTGCGCATTATTCCGGTAACCGGCAAAACCGTCGGCGATAGCGTTGAGTTCGGCGGCCTGTTGGGCTACGCGCCTGTAATGCCGGTCAAAGAAGGTTCGTGCGAAGTGTTTGTCAACCGAGGCGGCAGAATCCCGGCTCCGGTTCAATCGATGAAAAACTGATTGGATTGATGAATAAAAAAAGGCCGTCTGAAATTGATTTTCAGACGGCCTTTTATGTTCACAGGCTGATTATTTGAACATATTTTTAATAATGCCCATTACGCTGCGGGAAATGGCGTTGGTTACTTGGCGGTTGATTTGGCTGCCGATGGCATCGGCAACGTTGTAGCCCAAACCTTGGCCAGATTTTTTACGTCCGCCGCTCAAGCCGCCGATCAGTCCGCCGAGGATGCCTGGATCGGCATTGGCAGCTTCTTTTTCAGCGGCTTTTTGTGCTTTTTCCTGCTTTTTGG
Organism: Neisseria subflava; assembly: GCF_005221305.1. Lineage (NCBI taxonomy): Bacteria > Pseudomonadati > Pseudomonadota > Betaproteobacteria > Neisseriales > Neisseriaceae > Neisseria > Neisseria subflava. Next base: position 1,292,533 of record NZ_CP039887.1, on the reverse strand, counting down.
CGGCATTTTCGGCTTCTTTTTCAGCGGCTGCTTGACTGTCTGCTTCGGCCAATGCTTCAAAAGCGGAGTAGTTGTCCACCATGTCTTTATAGGTTGGATACAAATCGTCGTTTTGGAACAAACGGTTGCGCTCTTCTGCGGCAAGCGGGGTCAGGGCGGATTGCGGCGGCAGGATGAGGGCGCGTTCTACCGGCTCAGGCATACCTTTTTCATCAAGGAAGGAAACGAGGGCTTCGCCGACGCCCAGTTCGGCAATCGCTTCGGCAACTTTGATATTTGGGTTGCTGCGGAATGTTTCGGCAGCAGCTTTGACTGCTTTTTGGTCGCGCGGTGTGAAGGCGCGCAGGGCATGTTGTACGCGGTTACCCAGTTGGCCGAGAATGGTATCGGGCAAGTCAAGCGGGTTTTGGGTGACGAAATATACGCCCACGCCTTTGGAACGGATCAGGCGCACGACTTGTTCGATTTGTTCGACCAGCGCATTGGCGGCATTGTCGAACATCAAATGCGCTTCGTCGAAGAACATCACGAATTTTGGTTTGTCCAAATCGCCGACTTCGGGCAGGGTTTCAAACAATTCTGCCAGCATCCACAGCAAAAACGCGCTGTACATACGCGGCGAGCGCATCAGTTTTTCGGAGTTAAGGATGTTGATGATGCCTTTGCCGTTGTCGGTTTGCATCCAGTCTTGCAGGTTGAGGGAAGGTTCGCCGAAGAATTTTTCTGCGCCTTCGTTTTCCAAAGTCAGCAGTTGGCGTTGAATCGCGCCGATACTGGCGGCAGAAACGTTGCCGTATTGCGTGCGGTATTCCGAAGCGTGGTCGGAAACGTGTTTCAACATGCTGCGCAGGTCTTTTAAGTCCAGAATGTGCCAGCCTCTGTCGTCGGCAACTTTAAACACGAGGTTGAGCAGGCCTTCTTGCGTGTCGTTCAGATTCATCAGGCGGGCCAAAAGCATAGGGCCCATTTCTGAAACGGTGACGCGTACGGGAATACCGGTTTCGCCGTAAACATCCCAAAAGCGCACGGGGAAATTTTGCAGCCATTGCTCGCCCAAATCAAACTCGGCAATGCGTTCGCCCACTTTGCCGCTGTTGGCACCGGCTTGCGCGATGCCCGACAAATCGCCTTTGACATCGACCAAGAATACAGGGACGCCTTCGCTGCTGAAGGCTTCTGCCATACGGCGCAGGGTAACGGTTTTACCCGTACCGGTCGCACCGGCAATCAAGCCGTGGCGGTTGGCCATTTTGCCTTGGATTTCGAGCGTTTTCCCGCCGGCACGCGCAATTTGAAATGTAGTCATGATTATTCCTTAGAATCCGTGATGTGAAACAATTTGTTGTCTTAAAAAACAAGCATTTTAACGTTTGCGGCGTGGGGATTCAACCAAGCAAAGTTTCAGACGGCCTTAAGTTTTGCAAAGGTTTTTTTTGCAGTGATTGGACAAGGTTGAAATCTGCTATAATTCCATCCAATCCGCAACCGTCTGACAAGGCGGTTGTTTTCTTTGTTTTTTGAATATTTTTTACGAAAGCGAAAGTCGGAATGACTGCACAACAAGCCCCTTTGGGCGAAAAAACCATGGCCGTGCTGATGGCGATGTTGGTCGCGCTGATGCCGTTTTCTGTCGATGCTTATCTGCCTGCGATTCCCGAAATGGCGAAGTCGCTGGGTTCGGACATCCACCGCATTGAGCAAAGCCTGAGCTTTTTTATGTTTGGCGTGGCGTTTGGTCAGGTGGTCGGCGGTTCGATTTCGGATATTAAAGGCCGCAAACCTGTCGCCTTGGTGGGCTTGAGCATTTACTTTGCCGCCGTTGTCGGTTTGACGATGGTGAATAATGTCGAGCAGCTGTTAAACTTGCGTGCTTTGCAGGCGTTTGGTGCGGGGATGACCGTGGTGATTTCCGGCGCGATGGTGCGCGATTATTATTCCGGACGCAAAGCCGCGCAGATGTTTGCCTTAATCGGTATCATTCTGATGATTGTGCCATTGATGGCGCCGATGATTGGTGCAGGCTTGCAGAATTTGGGCGGCTGGCGCATGATTTTTGGCTTTCTGGCCTGCTATTCGCTGCTGCTTTGGGGTTTGATGTGGTATTTCCTGCCCAAGCCGCACCAAAAAGGCAAAATCAGTATGGACGTGTTCGGTGTGGTGGCAGGCAGGTTTAAACGTGTTTTGAGAACGCGCGCTGCAATGGGCTATCTGTTTTTCCAAGCTTTCAGTTTTGGTTCGATGTTTGCCTTTTTGACCGAATCGTCGTTTGTGTACCAACATCTGTATCATGTTTCACCAAACCAATACGCTTGGATATTTGCGCTTAATATCATTACCATGATGTCGTTTAACCGCGTTACCGCATGGCGTTTGAAAACCGGTACGCATCCGCAAAATATCCTCAAATGGGGCATTATCGTCCAATTTGCCGCCAATCTGCTGATGGTGGTTTTAGTGTTGTCGCTGTCTCTGCCGCCTTTGTGGGCTTTGGTGCCATGCGTGATGTTTTCAGTCGGTACGCAAGGCTTGGTCGGAGCGAACACTCAAGCCTGCTTTATGAGCTATTTCAGCGCAGAGGGCGGCAGTGCAAATGCCGTTTTAGGCGTGTTCCAATCCCTTATCGGCGCATCGGTCGGCATGGCAACGACTTGGCTGCACAATGGTTCCGCCTTGGTGATGGCCGGTATGATGTTGAGCTCTACCGTGTGCGGTATCGTGCTGTTGTGGGTTTGCTCGCATCAGGCTTGGATGGAAAACGATAAAAAAGAATATGTTTAACCTTCAGGTCGTCTGAAAAACGGTTTCAGACGGCCCCAACTTTATATTGAAGAAATTAACCATGAGTACCAGCAAACAACGCCCCATCGGCGTATTCGATTCCGGCGTCGGCGGCTTGACCAACGTCCGCGCCCTGATGGAACGCCTGCCGATGGAAAACATCATCTATTTCGGCGATACCGCACGCGTTCCCTACGGCACCAAATCCCGCGCCACCATCGAAACCTTCGCCATGCAGATTGTCGATTTCCTGCTGGAAAACGATGTCAAAGCACTGGTTATCGCGTGCAACACCATCGCCGCCGTTGCCGGACAGAAAATCCGTCAAAAAGCAGGCAATATGCCCGTATTGGACGTCATCTCCGCCGGTGCAGAAGCCGCTTTGCAAACTACCAAAAATAATCGAATCGGCATTATCGCGACCAATACCACCGTCAACAGCAATGCCTACGCGCGCGCCATCCATTCAAAAAACAACGACACGCTGGTGCGCACACAAGCCGCGCCCCTGCTTGTGCCATTGGTAGAAGAGGGCTGGCTCGATCACGAAGTCACCCGCCTGACCGTGCGCGAATACCTGAAGCCACTCTTGGCTGATGATATCGATACGCTGGTGTTGGGTTGTACCCACTTCCCACTGCTCAAACCGCTTATCGGCCGCGAAGCACAAAACGTCACCTTGGTCGATTCCGCCATCACCACCGCCGAAGCCACCGCCAAAGCCTTGGCGCAAGCAGGTTTACTGAATACAGAAAACGACAACCCGGATTACCGCTTCTACGTCAGTGACATCCCCCTGCGCTTCCGCACCATCGGTGAACGCTTCCTGGGCAGAAGTATGGAACAGATTGAGATGGTAACGTTGGGTTGATTAGAAATATTAAAGGCCGTCTGAAAGGTAAAAATAAGGTTAAAGTCGGCGAAATTCATAACGAAGAAGACGCGATTAAAGAAATCGCCAAACTCGAAAAAGCCATGCAGCAGGCGGCTAGGGATTTGCAGTTTGAAGAGGCGGCTGTGTTGAGGGATAGGATTAGGGGGATTAAGGAGAATTTATTTTTTTAAATTAAGTATTGTTTTTTTAATGACGTATTCTTATATTCTGAGAGCGAATCTAAAAGTCGCTTTTTAACCAATACTTGTGAAAGGCTCATCATGACCAATGAAGAAATCAAAAATATTTTAGCAACATCTACCCAAAATGAATGGAATGTAGATGATGACTCAGGTACTTTTTCCTACAAAGATGATTTAAACCTTCAAATTATTCGGACACCTTACGAAAATTGGACTCCTTTTAATGAAGAATGGGCTACTAAGCATCCAGATTCATCTGCAGAAAAAGTGGATTATGTCGTGAAATATCGAGATGCTGTTGTGGCGAGAGAATCTTTAATTTCTGTTGACGGTCATCGTGCTGAATTACCAATGCCTAAAAGTGCAACAGATTTAAGGGTGTTAGCAAGTAAAGTTAATTTTGCCAAGATTGTAACTACTGGTGGGGATAGAATTGATGAATATCTCACCCGTTCAGGATTACAGAAAGTTCAATCATATTAAAATCAGCAAGCGTAGCAAGCCGTAGCCTGCATCTCCACCAACCGCGTGCGTGGCTGTGCCACACACCTTACCTGCGGCGGCACAAACTTTAAAACCGAGGTGTAGGGTGTGTGCGGTACGCACGCACGCGTTGTCTGTCGTTCTCACCATTGTTTCAAACTTTCAGAAGACCTCAAACGTCGTCTGGAAACTTTTAGAATAAAGGCCGTCTGGAATCCAGTTTTCAGACGGCCTTTTTACTTCCTTAGTATTTTACCTGCCCGACTGCGCCCACACGTTTTGCAGGTAGGCGTAGGTCAGCTCGGCGGTGCCGGAGACCAGTGCGATGTCGCTGCCCAAGTCTTCGGCTTTGCCCACGCCGATGGGCAAGGCGCCGGCGGCTTTGATGGCGGCAACGCCGGCGGCGGCGTCTTCGATGCCGATGCAGCAGCGGATGTCCGCGCCCACGCCCTCGGCGGCGGCGAGGAAGATGTCGGGGGCGGGTTTGGAATGCGCGACGGCGGCAGGGTCGGCGACGGCGTCGAAGAAGTGGGTCAACCCCATGCGTTCGAGCAGGAACGGGCCGTTTTTACTGGCGGACGCGAGGGCGATTTTTTTGCCGTTTGCTTTCAATGCTTCCAGTAGGGGCAAAATGCCGGGGTACACGTCTTCGGGTTTGACTGCCTGAATCATCTCGACGTAGTTGTCGTTTTTGCGGCGGGTCAGTTCGGCGAACTCGGCTTCACCGACGGTTTTGCCGCCGTGCGCGAGGATGCGTTTGAGCGAATCGTCGCGCGATACGCCTTTGAGCTGTTCGTTAAACTTGCGGTCGATGCTGATGCCCAGTTCTTCGGCAAGCTTTTTCCATGCGCGGTAGTGGTATTCGGCGGTGTCAGTGATGACACCGTCGAGGTCAAAGAGCACTGCGGTAAAAGTCATTTTGCACCTCCTTATTTTTCCAACGCAACGGTGTGGCTGCCGTTAAGCGTGATGTCTTTGCCGTACACCTGCAAATCGAGCGGCTCGCCTTTGAGCAGGGTGAAGACCACGTTTTCTTTGCCGACGGCGACTTTAATCAGACGGCCGCGGTAGTTGATATGGAAGGCGTAGCCTGTCCACGCACTCGGCAGGAACGGTGCGAAGCTGAGTTTGCCGCCCCAGGTTTTCATTTGGGCGAAACCTTGGACGATGGCAAGCCACGAGCCGGTCATGGAGGTGATGTGCAGGCCGTCTTCGGTGTCGTTGTTGTAGTTGTCCAAGTCTAGGCGGGCGGTGCGCTGGTACATTTCCACGGCTTTTTCTTCTTTGCCCAGTTCGGCGGCAAGGATGGCGTGGATACACGGCGACAACGAGCTTTCATGCACGGTCATCGGTTCGTAGAAGTCGAAGTTGCGGCGTTTTTCGTCGATATTGAAACGGTCGCCGAAGAAGTAGATGCCTTGCAAGACGTCCGCCTGTTTGATGAAGGGCGAACGCAGGATTTTGTCCCACGACCATTTCTGGTTGAGCGGCAAATCGTCGGGCGAAAGCGCGGACACGGGGCGGATGTCTTTGTCGAGGAAGCCGTCGTGCTGCACGAATACGCCGAGTTCTTCGTCATGCGGACGGTACATATTGGCGCTGATGTCCGCCCATTTTTCCAGCTCGGCGGCACTCACGTTCAAATCCGGACGCGGATATTTCGCCAAGGCTTCGCGGGTGTAGTCCAATACCCATGCGGCGAGGGTGTTGGTGTACCAGTTGTTGTTGATGTTGTTTTCGTATTCGTTCGGGCCGGTTACGCCGTGAATCATGTATTTGCCGTTGCGTTTGGAGAAGTGGACGCGGTCCGCCCAGAAGCGGGACACTTCGACCAAGACTTCCAAGCCTTCTTTGGCAAGATAGCTTTCATCGCCGGTGTAGTTGGTGTAGTTGTAGATGGCGTAAGGAATCGCGCCGTTGCGGTGGATTTCCTCGAAGGTGATTTCCCATTCGTTGTGGCATTCGATGCCTGTAAACGTCACCATCGGATAAAGTGCGCCCGCCAAGCCCTGTTCGCGCGCGTTGTGCTGCGCCTGCGGCAGTTGGTTGCGGCGGTATTGCAGCAGGTTGCGGGTAACTTCGGGTTCAGCCAGTGCAAGATAGAGCGGCACGGCATAGGCTTCGGTGTCCCAATAGGTCGCGCCGCCGTATTTTTCGCCGGTAAAGCCTTTGGGGCCGATGTTCAGACGCGCGTCTTCGCCGTAGTAGGTGGAGAACAGTTGGAACAGGTTGAAGCGGATGCCCTGCTGCGCTTCGTCGCTGCCTTCGATGACCACGTCGGCGATTTCCCAACGGTGCAGCCAGCCTGCTTTGTGCGCGTCCAGCAAGGTTTCGAACACAACGCCTGCGACTTTTTCCGATAAGGCGCGGCCTGCGGCTTTCACTGCTTCCAAGCCCTGATAATCGCGGCTAGTGGTAATAATCACGCGTTTTTCAAAGGTTTCGGGCGTACCGCCGACTTCGGCTTCAAAAGAATTAGAAACTTGCCAGTCGGTTTGGCTGCGGCAGAGGGCTTTAAAGCTGCCGGCGAAGGTTTGCTCGGCGTTAACGATAAATTGTTCCACGCCGAAAGGGTTGGCGACGGTTTGGGTGGCAATGTAGGAGAGGCCGTCTGAAACGCCTTTGTCTAATACCTGCCAGAATTTTTCTTCGTAGTTGGAGTCTTCGTTTTTCACGTCGGCGTCGATGATGGAATCGATGCGGACTTGGTGGGTTTTGCCGTCAACAGATACGGCTTCCCAGCGGATAACCGCCAGCTCTTTTTGCGCGACGGACAGGAATTTGCACACATCGAAACGCACGCCGAATACGGTGAACGAGCGGCGCAACACGCCGTGCTGCATATCGAGTTCGACGGAGAAGTTGGTAACGTCGTTTTTCGCCAAGTCCACTTCCTGTCCGTCAACAAAGATTTTGACTTTGCTGAAATTAAGTGCGTTGATGGCTTTGCCGAAATATTTAGGATAGCCGTTTTTCCACCAGCCGACGCGGGTTTTGTCGGGGAACCACACGCCCGCGATGTAGGTGCCCAAGTGGCTGTCGGCGGAGTAGGTTTCCTCAAAGCTGCCGCGCATACCCATATAGCCGTTGCCCAAACTGGTCAGGCTCTCTTGCAGCCGTTTGTGTTCTTTTTCCAGTTTTGCCGAACGCAGCGTCCAAGGGCTGATTTCCATGATTCTTGTATACATTTATGAAGCTCCTGTTATTAAAATTGTAAGTTCGGCAAAGGTTTCAGACGGCCTTTGCCGATGGTATGGATGGATTATTCGCGGTGGGTCTCTTTAATCAGACATACTGAGAAGGCTCCCAGCAGCAAGACTGCGCCTGCAACCAAGAACATGGTTGCCTGATGGCTGCCCAGCATAGGGAAGAGGATAAAGCTCAGCAGGGAGGCGACGATTTGAGGCATACAGATAGAGCCATTAAACAGACCCAAATAAGTACCCATGTGTTTGCCGGAGAGGGCATTGGTTACAATCGTCAAAGGATAGGTAATGATACCTGCCCACGCGATGCCGATTAAGGTATAAGACAGGATCAGTGCGTATTGATCGTGGATGAAGAAGATAGAGAAGAAACCGAGCGCGCCTAAAGCTAAGCAACCGAAATAACCGACTTTATGGTATTGATTCGGTACTTTTGCCAGAATAAACGAGCAGATAACGGCAGCAATGGATTGTACCGCCGCCAAAACGCCGTACCAGTTGCCCGCTTCCTGATAGCCTACGGAAGAGGCATCGGTTGTCTGCCAAACGTTTTCTGCAATCGCGCCTGCCGAGTAAGTCCACATATATTGGAAGGCGAACCAGCAGAAGAATTGCACCAAAGTGACTGTCCAAAACGCTTTAGGTGCAGTTTTTAAGAGTTCGAACCAGTTGGCTTTTTCCTGATTTGCGGCTACGTCGATGCCGTGGTAGCGAGCGTAGGTTTCCGGATCATACTCTTTGACTTTGAAGATGGTGAACGCGCTGGTAATCACCAGCAACGCCGCGCCCACATAAAACGCCACGACCACGGTCTGCGGCACGACGCCTTTTTCTGCCGTGTTTTCTAAGCCGATATAGGCAAAGACGAATGGCAAGATGGCGGCAACGACTGCGCCTGTATTGGCTAAGAAACTTTGAATGCCGTAGGCGTAGCCTTTCTGCTCCTCGTTGACCATGTCGCCGACCATCATCTTAAACGGCTGCATCGCCATATTCGACGATACGTCCAACAGCGCAATCATCAGCGCGCCGAACGACAAGGCCGCCAGCGACGCATAGCCGAAGCCGAAGCTGCCCGAGTTTGGCATCAAAATCATCACGATGACCGCAATCAGCGTGCCGTAAAGCAGATACGGCAGACGGCGGCCGCCCAGGCGCGGATTCCAAGTGCGGTCGGAGTAATGGCCGACAATCGGCTGCACCAGCATCCCCGCCAACGGCGGCAGGATAAAGAACCAGCCGAGGCTGTGCGGGTCGGCGCCGAGCGTCTGGAAGATGCGGCTCATCTGCGAGCTTTGCAGGGTAAAGGCCGTCTGAACGCCGAGATAGCCGAAGCTCAGCATCCAAATCGTACTTTTTGCCAGTGACGGCAAACCTTGTTTTGCTGTTTTTTGCGTATGTTCCGACATGAGGTAAATCCTTTTTTTAAAAAGTATTTTTATTGAGAAATCTGAAATGTTCCTTGGTGTGGTGTTCTCTGTCGTTATTGTTTGTGTGCGTGCTTTCAAGGATATAGGTGCATTTTATGAAGCGCGCCGGATATTGGCAATGCCAGTTCAAGGATAAACTGGCTTAAATCAAATTTTCTGCGGTTTGGCATTGATACCGTCGGGCAATGAGGGTATCGGTTCGGCTCGGTGTATATTTTGATGCTTATTTCTATTTTCAGACGGCATTTGAACAAGCAAGTATTTGGGCAATAGGTTAAAATGGGCCGTCTGAAATTTGTTTGACGGAAACGAGAAAACCATGTCCCAACAATACGTCTATTCTATGCTGCGCGTGAGCAAGGTGGTGCCGCCGCAGAAAACCATCATTAAAGATATTTCCCTTTCCTTTTTCCCCGGCGCGAAAATCGGTTTGCTCGGTTTGAACGGCGCGGGTAAGTCCACCGTGCTGCGGATTATGGCGGGTGTGGATAAGGAATTTGAGGGCGAAGCCGTGCCGATGGGCGGCATTAAAATCGGCTATCTGCCGCAAGAGCCGGAGCTTGATCCTGAGAAAACCGTGCGCGAGGAAGTGGAAAGCGGTTTGGGTGAAGTGGCCGCCGCGCAGAAACGTTTGGAAGAAGTGTATGCCGAGTACGCCAATCCCGATGCGGATTTTGACGCACTGGCGGAAGAACAGGGCCGCTTGGAAGCGATTATTGCGGCAGGTTCGTCAACCGGCGGCGGTGCGGAGCACGAATTGGAAATCGCCGCCGATGCGCTGCGCCTGCCGGAATGGGATGCCAAAATCGGCAATCTGTCCGGAGGTGAAAAACGCCGCGTTGCCTTGTGCAAACTCTTGTTGAGCAAGCCCGATATGCTTTTGCTGGACGAGCCGACCAACCACTTGGACGCGGAATCTGTCGAATGGCTGGAGCAATTCTTGGTGCGCTTCCCCGGCACAGTCGTTGCGGTAACGCACGACCGCTATTTCCTCGACAATGCTGCCGAATGGATTTTGGAACTCGACCGCGGACACGGTATCCCGTGGAAAGGCAATTACTCGTCTTGGCTGGAGCAGAAAGAAAAACGCTTGGAAAACGAGGCGAAATCCGAAGCTGCGCGCGTGAAAGCGATGAAGCAGGAGTTGGAATGGGTACGCCAAAATGCCAAGGGCCGTCAAGCCAAGTCCAAAGCGCGTCTGGCGCGTTTCGAGGAAATGAGCAACTACGAATACCAAAAACGCAATGAAACGCAGGAAATCTTCATTCCTGTCGCCGAGCGTTTGGGTAATGAAGTAATTGAATTTGTGAATGTTTCCAAATCGTTTGGCGATAAAGTGCTGATTGACGATTTGAGCTTCAAAGTACCTGCGGGCGCGATTGTCGGCATCATCGGTCCGAACGGCGCAGGTAAATCGACGCTGTTCAAAATGATTTCGGGTAAAGAGCAGCCTGATTCCGGCGAAGTGAAAATCGGCCAAACCGTGAAAATGAGCTTGATCGACCAAAGCCGTGAAGGTTTGCAAAACGACAAAACCGTGTTCGACAACATTGCCGAAGGCCGCGACATTTTGCAGGTTGGGCAATTTGAAATTCCCGCCCGCCAGTATTTGGGACGCTTTAACTTCAAAGGCAGCGACCAAAGCAAAATCGCAGGTCAATTGTCTGGCGGCGAACGTGGCCGTCTGCACTTGGCAAAAACTTTGTTGAGCGGCGGCAATGTATTGCTGTTGGACGAACCGTCTAACGACCTCGACGTGGAAACCCTGCGCGCGTTGGAAGACGCGTTGCTGGAATTTGCCGGTAGTGTGATGGTGATTTCGCACGACCGTTGGTTCCTCGACCGCATCGCTACGCATATTCTGGCTTGTGAAGGCGACTCTAAATGGGTGTTCTTTGACGGCAACTATCAGGAATACGAAGCCGACAAGAAACGCCGTTTGGGCGAAGAGGGTGCGAAACCGAAACGTATCCGTTATAAACCGGTAACACGTTAATTAGGTTTGAACCAAAAGGCCGTCTGAAACTTTTAATGTTTCAGACGGCCTTTTATTTTTGATGTTTATGATTGTTTTCTTAATTGCGGATGGTTTTCCAATGTATCAATGATGATTTCAATCATGCGGGGGGCAGTTTGCGCCAAATCGAAGCCTTGACCTGAAGAAAGCCAGCGCCAAATCAAGCCGTCTAATGAAGACTTGATGAAGATGACCGCCATATCGGTATCCAAATTATCCGCCAACGCTTTTTGTTGTACCGCATCAGTCAGGACAGCAACGATTTTTTCACGCCATAGTGATTGGTGTTTTTTAGCGATGGCAATGACTGCCTCGTTTTGCTCGGTGTGTTCGCATTTTAAAAACAAAATGCTGTGGAATTTATAGTGAAGCTCGTTGTGTTGCAGGCGCTCGAAGAAACGGGTCAGGGTCAGTCGGAAGCTTGACCAAGCCTGTTCGTTATTGTTGTTCGAGTCTTCTTTTATGCAGCTTTCGATGTCATCGCAAATCCGTTGGAACAGGGCGTCAAACAAATCTTCTTTGTTTTTGAAATGCCAATACAGCGCGCCGCGCGTTACGCCTGCGGCTTGGGCGATTTCGTTAAGCGAGGTGCGGGCAATGCCTTTCTGATAAAACGTATCCAATGCGGCAAGCATGAGATATTCTTTGGTTTTTAAAGCTTCGGTTTTGGTTCTTCTCATAGTTGTTTTGTAGGAAATGTAAATTTATGGTTCGGATTATAAAAAATTACTTCTGAACATGCAAGAATGTATGTATAATTTGATTTAGTACTTGATAGTGTTTCTCAACACTATATAATCAGCCTGTTTTTCATAAAAACAGGCAATTTCTGCTTGTGAAATATGAGATTAAAGTAATCAATTTTTAATTAGTCAAACCATTATTTATCATAGAGATAGGAAAATTATGGCTCTTTATGCTTCTAAAATGATGCGTGTTGCGGCAATTGCAGCAGCTACTGCGTTGGCGCTTTCCGCTTGCGGCAAAGGCGATGAAAAAGCAGCCGGCCAACAGGCGCAAGGCAGTCAGCAACAGCAAAAACAACCTGCGCCTGAAGTGCGCGTGGTCACTGTACATCCGGAAACCGTTGCATTGACAACCGAGTTGCCGGGCCGTCTGGAATCATTGCGTACTGCGGAAATTCGCGCCCAAGTCGGCGGTATTCTGCAAAAACGCCTGTTCCAAGAGGGCAGCTATGTGCAAGCCGGTCAACCTTTGTACCAAATCGACAGCTCATCTTATGAAGCAAATTTAGAAAGCGCACGCGCCCAGTTGGCGAGTGCGCAAGCTACTTTGGCCAAAGCGAATGCCGACCTGGCCCGCTACAAACCGCTGGTTGCCGCCGATGCCATCAGCCAACAAGAATATGATGCGGCCGTAACGGCCAAGCGCTCAGCAGAAGCAGGCGTCAAATCCGCTCAAGCAGCCATCAAATCTGCCGGTATCAGCCTGAGCCGCTCCCGCATTACTGCGCCGATTTCCGGCTTCATCGGTCAATCTAAAGTTTCTGAAGGTACGCTGCTGAATTCCGGCGATACCACTGTTTTGGCCACCATTCAACAAACCAATCCGATGTATGTCAACGTTACCCAGTCTGCGAGTGAGGTCATGAAACTGCGTCAACAGGTTGCCGAAGGCAAATTGTTGGCGGCAAACGGCGCGATTGCAGTGGATATCAAATTTGACGACGGTACGGTTTACCCTGAAAAAGGCCGTCTGCTGTTTGCAGATCCGACTGTCAACGAAACGACCGGTCAAATTACTTTGCGCGCTGCCATTCCTAACGACAGAAATATCTTGATGCCGGGCTTGTATGTGCGCGTGTTGATGGAACAAGTTGCAGTGGATAATGCATTTGTAGTTCCGCAACAAGCCGTTACCCGTGGTTCGCAAGATACGGTGATGGTGGTGAATGACAAGAGCGAAATGGAAGCGCGTGTCGTGACCGTAGCCCAACAGCAAGGTACCAACTGGGTTATTACAGACGGCCTGAAAGACGGCGACAAAGTGATTGTTGAAGGCATCAGCATTGCCGCTATGTCGGGTGCTAAACAGGTAACGCCGAAAGAATGGACGCCGCCTGCAAACGCTGCGGCGGCAACACCGGCAGTTTCAGACGGCCAGGCTGCATCCGAGGCCAAGCCTGAAGCTAAAGCTGCATCTGAAGCCAAATAAGGAACGCGTGAATGTCTAAGTTTTTTATTGACCGCCCCATCTTTGCATGGGTTATTGCGATTTTTATCATCGCAGCGGGTATTTTCGGCATTCAAAAACTGCCGATTTCCCAATATCCGTCCGTTGCAGCGCCGACCATTACTTTGACCGCTACTTATCCGGGCGCTTCTGCTCAGGTAATGGAAGACAGCGTGCTGGCCGTTATCGAACGCAATATGTACGGTGTGGAAGGTTTGGACTATATGACGACTTCTGCCAACTCCAGCGGCAGCGGCAGCGTCAGTCTGACGTTTACACCGGAAACCAATGAAGATTTGGCACAAGTAGACGTACAGAACAAACTGTCTGAAGTATTGTCCACATTACCCTCTACCGTACAACAATATGGTGTAACCGTATCTAAGGCGCGTTCCAACTTCTTGCAAGTGGTCATGCTTTCCTCTGAAAAGCAATCCACTGAAGAGATGAATGACTATGCGCAACGCAATATCGTTCCTGAATTGCAACGTATCGATGGCGTGGGTCAGGTTCGATTGTTTGGTGCGCAACGCGCTATGCGTATTTGGGTTGACCCGAAAAAACTGCAAAACTACAACCTGTCTTTTGCAACGGTAACCAATGCGCTTGCGACACAAAATATTCAAATTTCTGCAGGCTCTATCGGTTCTCTGCCTGCTGTGCCGGGACAGACTATTTCGGCAACCGTTACAGCGCAAGGTCAGCTGAGCACTGCTGAAGAGTTCGGCAACATCATTTTGGTATCCAATACTGACGGCTCAAATGTCTATCTGAAAGACGTTGCCAAAGTCAGCTTGGGTATGCAGGACTATTCTTCTTCCACCCGCTTGAACGGCGTGAACACCACCGGTATGGCAGTGATGCTGTCTAACAGCGGTAACGCTTTGGCAACGGCGACTGCCGTGAAAGAAAAAATGGCGGTTTTGCAGAAGTATTTTCCAGACGGCATGAGCTGGAAAGTTCCTTACGATACTTCCAAATTTGTGGAAATTTCGATTGAGAAAGTGATCCATACACTTTTGGAAGCCATCGTATTGGTATTCTTGGTGATGTATCTCTTCCTGCAAAACATCCGCTATACGTTGATTCCGACCATTGTTGTGCCGATTTCCCTGTTGGGCGGTTTTGCCTTCATCTCATACATGGGTATGTCGATTAACGTATTGACCATGTTTGCGATGGTATTGGTGATCGGTATTGTGGTCGATGACGCGATTGTGGTTGTTGAAAACGTTGAGCGTATTATGGCGAGCGAAGGTCTGTCGCCTAAGGCTGCAACTAAAAAAGCGATGAGTCAGATTTCCGGTGCGGTGATTGGTATTACTGCCGTGTTGATGTCTGTATTTGTGCCGCTGGCAATGTTTAGCGGTGCAACTGGTAACATTTACAAACAGTTTGCCCTGACTATGGCGGCATCGATCGGCTTCTCCGCATTTCTTGCCTTGACGCTGACTCCGGCATTGTGTGCCACCATGCTCAAACCGATTCAGAAGGGACATCACGAAGAGAAAAAAGGTTTCTTCGGTTGGTTTAACAAGAAATTCGACAACTGGACACACGGCTACGAAGGCTGGGCAGCCAAAATCTTGCGCAAGACTTTGCGCATGATGGTTGTCTATATTGGTTTGACTGTTGTGGGCGTATTCCTGTTTATGCGTCTGCCGACTTCCTTCTTGCCGTCTGAAGACCAAGGTAACTTGATGTTGAGCGTACAATTGCCTGCCGGTGCGACCAAAGAGCGTACTGATGCAACTTTGGCTCAAATCACTCAACTGGCAAAATCTATACCTGAGATTGAGAACATTATTACCGTTTCCGGTTTCAGTTTTTCAGGCTCCGGTCAAAACATGGCTTTGGGCTTTGTTATTCTGAAAGACTGGAGCGAACGTACTGCTCCGGGCAGCGATGCAACTTCTATTTCCGGTAAGTTGACCGGCATGATGATGGCTACGCTGAAAGACGGTTTCGGTTTGGCGATTGTGCCTCCAGCCATTATGGAATTGGGTACAGGCTCCGGCTTGACGATTTATCTGCAAGACCGTAACAACAGCGGCCATGCTGCATTGTTGGCCAAACGCAATGAGCTGATTGACAAAATGCGCAAAAGCGGTTTGTTTAACCCAAGTACCGTTCGTGCGAGCGGTTTGGAAGATGCGCCGCAGTTGAAAATCGACATCAACCGTTCCGCAGCAGCCGCACAAGGTATTTCGTTCTCTGATATCCGTACTGCTTTGGCTTCTGCTTTGGGTTCGTCTTATGTAAACGACTTCCCGAATCAAGGCCGTCTGCAACGCGTGATGGTACAAGCTGATGCGAGTGCCCGTATGCAGCCTGCCGATATTCTGAACCTGACCGTGCCGAACAAATCCGGCGTTGCTGTACCGCTTTCTACCATTGCTACTGTTTCTTGGGTAAACGGTATGGAACAAAGCGTCCGCTTCAATGGTTATCCTGCAATGGAGCTTTCCGGTTCGCCTGTTAATGGCGTATCTTCCGGTCAGGCCATGGCTGCGGTACAGCAAATGGTTGATGACATGGGCGGCGGTTACAGTCTGGAATGGGGCGGTCAGTCTCGTGAAGAGGCCAAAGGCAGCTCGCAAACGGTCATGTTGTACGCATTGGCCGCTGCCGCTGTATTCTTGGTATTGGCTGCCTTGTACGAAAGCTGGTCTATCCCGTTGGCGGTTATCCTTGTGATTCCGTTGGGCTTGATTGGCGCGGCATTGGGCGTGACCGGCCGCAACATGTTTGAAGCATTGCTGGGCAGTATTCCGGCATACGCCAACGATATCTACTTCCAAGTCGGTTTCGTTACGGTGATGGGTTTAAGTGCGAAAAACGCGATTTTGATTATCGAGTTTGCCAAAGACCTGCAAGCGCAAGGTAAGAGCGCGCTTGAAGCTGCACTTGCCGCCGCACACTTGCGTTTCCGCCCGATTATCATGACTTCGTTCGCCTTCATCTTGGGTGTGGTACCGCTCTATGTTGCCAGCGGTGCCAGCTCCGCCAGTCAACGTGCGATTGGTACGACTGTGTTCTGGGGTATGTTGATCGGTACGATTCTGTCTGTGTTCCTTGTGCCTTTGTTCTATGTGGTTGTGCGCAAATTCTTTAAAGAAACTGCACACGAGCATGAGATGGCCGCCAAACACGCCGCTGAAGCCGGCATGATTGAAGACGGTAAACACGATTCAGACAAGCACTAAAGCAAAGGCCGTCTGAAAATTTTCAGACGGCCTCAAAATGCTAAAGGATTCTAAAATGAAGAAGATTACATTCAAACCTGTACTGACCGCCGTTGCCGCCGCCGTGGCTTTGTCGGCCTGTACTATGATGCCGAAATATGAGCAGCCTCAAGTTGCCGTTGCCGATACGTTTAAATACGACACCGTTGACGACGGTATCCGTGCCGCTGAATTGGGTTGGCAAGATTACTTTGCTGATCCTCGCCTTCACCGCCTGATTGACATCGCATTGGAACGCAATACCGATTTGCGTACAGCTGCGCTGAATGCGGAAATCTACCGCAAACAGTACATGATTGCGCGTAATAACTTGTTGCCAACCGTTAATGCCAGCGGTACAGGTTCGCGTCAAGGCAGCTTGAGCGGCGGCAGCGTCAGCAGCCAATACAGCGTGGGTTTGGGCGCAGCCTCTTATGAACTTGACCTCTTCGGCCGTGTCCGCAGTACCAGTGAAGCCGCGTTGCAAGGTTATTTCAATGTGGCCGCAAACCGCGATGCCGCCCATTTGACCCTGATTTCTACCGTTGCCAAAGCCTACTTTAACGAACGCTACGCGGAAGAAACCATGGCATTGGCACAACGTGTGTTGCAAACCCGTGAAGCGACTTACAAGCTCTCGCAATTACGCCATAAGGCCGGCGTGATTTCCGCCGTTGATTTGCGCCAACAGGAAGCGCTGATTGAATCAGCCAAAGCCGATTACGCATCCGCGGTGAAAAACCGCGAGCAAGCGCGCAATTCCTTGGCTATGTTGATTAATCAACCCTTGCCCGAAGACCTGCCTGCCGGTCTGCCTTTGAGCAAGCAGTTCAAAATGACCAAACTGCCTGCCGGTTTGAGTTCGGAAGTATTGCTCAACCGTCCGGATATCCGTGCAGCCGAACACGCGCTCAAACAAGCCAATGCCAATATCGGCGCGGCACGGGCGGCGTTTTTCCCACGCATCAGTCTGACCGGTTCGGTCGGTACAGCTTCCGGCGAGTTGAGCGGCCTGTTTAAGAGCGGTACGGGTATTTGGGCTTTTGCACCGTCCATCACCCTGCCTATCTTTGACTGGGGTACAAACAAAGCCAATCTTGACGTAGCCAAACTGCGCCAACAGGCACAAATCGTTGCTTATGAAACCGCTGTTCAATCCGCATTTAAAGACGTTTCCAATGCGTTGGTTGCACGTGAACAGCTGGATAAAAGCTATGCCGCTTTGAGCAAACAAAGCCGTGCCTACAACGACAGCCTGCGCCTCATCAGCCTGCGCTACAAACATGGCGTATCCAGTGCATTAGATTTGCTGGATGCCGAGCGTAGCAGTTATAGCGCGGATACTGCTCTTTTGGCTAATCAGCTGACCCGTTTGGAAAATCTTGCCGACTTGTATAAAGCACTTGGTGGCGGTTTGAAACGCGAAACCAAAGCTGCTGAATAAGTATTTGCCTGCTAAGATTAAAAGGCCGTCTGAAACATTTGGATTTCAGACGGCCTTTTTGTTATGCGGCAATTCTAAGCTTTTAATTTCTCGCTTAAAGTGGCGACATAGGCTGCGCGTTCGTTACGGCTGGCTTCGGGCTGGTGTGTGTTGAGTGAAGACCATTTGCGGTTGCTGCGCGCTTTGTTAAGTTCGCTTGGCAATTTGGCCGCATTCCATGGCGCTTTGCGTTCTTTTAGCTCGATATGCGATTGAGCCGCATGGCCGCGCGTTTGCAAGATGTGCAACAAATCCAGTGCGCGTGCGGCGAGCAGGGTAAGGGTTTCCGGATCGGTATGCAGGGTTTGTCGGCCGTTGATTTTATCGGTGATGTCTTGGGCATTGGGCAAAATACCGCCCAATAGTCCGCCGATGGCTGTACCCAAACCAAGCGAGCCGCCAAGCGTGGCAATGTCCAAGCCTAAACCGATGAGCGCGCCTGCGGTTGCGCCGGTACCGGTACGGATGCCGTAATGTTTGAGCAACTCGCTGTCAAACGGGTCTTGTTTGAAGGCTTTGGGCATCCATGTGCTGTCGCTGCCGACTTCGTCGTGATAGAAGCGGTAAAGTGTGAATAGGCGTTGTTGCATTTGCCGCTCAAGTTGGCGGATTTCCGATTGCATGACTTCCAAAGTCGGGGCAGGGTCGTCGTTTTCGGCAATTTCTTGGGTGAATGCGGCGACATCCAGCAGAAAATCGGCAATTTCACGGCGCGCTTCCGTATCCAGCCGTTGCCACTCGCGACGGCGCATATTGATGAGGCGGTCGAGGATGTCGCGCTTAGGTAACATGGTGGCAAGGTTTTCCCACAATCGGATTTCGCCTTCAAAGTCGAACGCAACGGTATCGAAACCGGCGTAAACATGCAGATTTCTGCGGGCGAGCATATTGGTCCAAGCGGTCAGGTCTTGATTTTGGGTGAAGTTGAACACGGGCATGATGGGCTTGGCGGACCAAGACAAAATGGTTAGCTCGTCTTTGTATTTGTCGAGGACGGGTTCCCGCGCATCGATAACGTAAATGGCCATATCGCTTTGCATGACTTGGCGCAGCACTTTGGCTTCTTGGTTGAACTCGTGATGCGCCTCATGATTGCTGAGGAACTGCTGGATGCGCTCAATGCCGTCATCGCGTGCGGATGTATGGGTTTCCAGCCAGTCCAACACGCCGCCGGCATCTTCAAGGCCGGGGGTGTCGTAGAGGTAAACCAAGCTGTCGTCGCCGTCGTTGATAAGGGCTTCTTCGACATGGCGCGTGGTGGATGGCGCGTTTTTTACTTCGCCGAAGGTACTGTCGCGCAAAAGCGTACGTAAGAGCGAGGTTTTGCCTGTGTTGGTATGGCCGACAACGGCAAGGGAAAGTGGGGTGGTCATGGTCTTTGGCTTGGGTTGATATGGACGATGAATGTGTGAGTATGGAGCCGTTTATCTTTAGTGGCAATATATGTTTCAGACGGCCCTAAATTCCTTTTATATATGGGTGAAAATAGCAAGAAAAAGAGGGGAGTAGCGGATTTGTTGTTTTTTAGCAAAATACTTGAAAATAGATAGGAAAACGGTTGACAGGCGGGTAGAAGGCTAGGATAATTCGCGCCGTTGAGTTGCTTGATGCAGCTTGATTTTTCTCCTCTATTTCTCCTTTGTAGACTTGGCGCATATCGAAACGGTATGCGCATTTTTTTATCTGTATTGAAATATGATTACATTTAAAATTTGTAAATCGAACAATTAAGAAACTTTACAAGAAAAATACTTGCGCGGTTGAATATCTTGTTGCATAATTCGTTTCGTTAGCTGGTTCGAGTAGTCAGTTAATAGTTTCTCCTCTATTTCTCCTTTGTAGACTTGGCACGCATTCTGTCGAATGTGTGCATTTTTTTTGCCTATTTAAAATAAAGGCCGTCTGAATGTTGTAATCTTTCAGACGGCCTTTATTTGTTGAATAGAATTAGATGTCTAATACTACTTCTTCTTTGACTTCTTCCATGACAACATAGCTGCGACTTTCGGACGCGGCCGGCAGTTGCAGCAGGATATTGCCGAGCATATCGCGATAGGCGGACATATTGGGCAGACGGACTTTGATAAGGTAGTCGTATTCGCCGGAGACCAAGTGGCATTCTAGAATTTGCGGAATCTTCAGCACTTCGCGTTTGAAGTCTTCAAAAATATTGCCGGATTTGGAGCGCAGTTTCAGCTCGACAAAGACCAAAAGGCTTTGACCTAGAGCATGGGGATTCAGATGGGCGTGATAGCCGGTAATAAGGTTGTCGCGTTCCAAGCGGCGGACGCGTTCGGTTACCGGTGTGGTGGAGAGGCCGACTTTTTCAGCCAATTCGGTCATGGGGATACGTGCGTTTTGTTGTAGGAGCTTGAGAATTTTTAAGTCGGTTTTGTCGAGTTCTTTCATGGCCTTGATGTCTGTCGTTTTCATTTGGATTGAATCATAACCTTAAAACAGCCTGAGAAGAAGCATAAATGCCTAAAAGTGCGCATGAGGTCTAAATTATGAATAGATTATTCTTGTGTATTTCATGGAATCCTGTGTAGTTTTTGACCTATAATATTTACTTCAAAGTAATAGGGCAGGCCGTCTGAAACGGAATGCCGATAAGAGGAATACATTATGCGTCCGCTCAATGCGCAAATCCGTTTGGATAATTTACGTCAAAATTATCGTTTTCTCAAAGAGTTGCACGGCAATAAATTGCTGGCTGTGATTAAGGCCGATGCTTACGGGCATGGTGCGGTCAGATGTGCACACGCGTTGGCGGATATTGCCGACGGCTTTGCGGTGGCAACGGTAGATGAAGGCGTGGAGTTGCGTCAAAACGGCATTAAAAATCCGATTGTTTTGTTGGAAGGTGTATTTGAGGCTGCGGAGTATGCGGATGTTGACCGTTATGATTTGTGGCCGGCAATCGGCAGCCAATGGCAGCTGGAGGCGTTTATGCATCATGAGTGGCAACGTCCGACAACCGTATGGCTGAAAATGGACTCGGGTATGCACCGTGCCGGTTTCTTTCCGCATAACTATGCTGCGGCCTATACTGCATTGAAACAATCCGAATCGGTTGAAAACATTGTGAAATTCAGCCATTTTGCCTGCGCGGACGAGCCGGAAAACGGCATGACCGAAATGCAGCTTGAAGCGTTTGATTTGGCATGTGAAGGTTTGGAAGGCGAAGAGAGCTTGGCCAATTCCGCCGCGATTTTGAACGTGCCTGAAGCGCGGCGCGATTGGGGACGTGCCGGTCTGGCCTTATATGGTATTTCGCCTTTCGGCGGCGTGGATGAGCGTTTGAAACCAGTTATGCGTCTGACTTCCCGCGTTTTCGGCGAGCGTGTGTTGCAACCGCATTCTCCGATTGGCTACGGCGCAACGTTCTACACCAGCAAATCTACCCGTGTCGGTTTGATTGCCTGCGGCTATGCCGACGGTTATCCGCGTCGTGCTTCCACTAATTCCCCTGTGGCGGTGGATGGCAAACGCAGCCGTATTATCGGCAGGGTATCTATGGATATGATTACGGTTGAGCTGGAAGCCTCGAAAGAGGGCTTGGGCGCGGAAGTAGAGCTTTGGGGCGATGTGATTAATATCAATGAAGTTTCCGAAATTGCCGGTATGATTCCGTACGAAATCCTCTGCAATATCAAACGTGCGAAGTTTACTTATATCGAGTAAGCAGTAAAAGATCAGGCCGTCTGAAATGTGTTTTCAGACGGCCTTTTTGTTATCTGCAATTAAAACGATTCGTCAGCGCGTAAATAACGCCATTTTCCCGGCGGCAGTCTGCCGAGTTTGACCTTGCCCATACGGATGCGTTTCAAACCGACGACACGCAGGCCGACCAGTTCGCACATGCGGCGGATTTGACGTTTTTTGCCTTGTCGCAAAATAAAGCGCAACTGGTCTTCGTTTTGCCATTCGACTTTGGCGTGGCGCAATTTTTCTCCGTCCAAACTCAAGCCGTGGTTGAGCAGGGCGAGGCCTTTGTCGTCCAGTTTGCCGCGGACGCGGACAAGGTATTCTTTTTCGCTGCTGCTGTTTTCGCCAATCAGTTGTTTGGCGATGCGGCCATCTTGGGTGAGCACCAATAATCCGACAGAGTCAATATCCAGGCGGCCGGCAGGAGCTAAGCCGAATTTGTGCTTTTCGCTGAAAGGGATACGGCTGTCGTCGCCTTCCCAATGGTTGTCGGCGGTAATGAGTTCGGCGGCAGATTTATAGCCTTTTTCTGCCTGCGCACTGACGTAGCCGACGGGTTTGTTCAGAAGGATGGTGACGCGCGCGGCTTGTTTTTCATGAGCTTGTTTGTTGAGGTCAATGCGGTCACGCTCGGTGACTTTTTGACCAAGTACGGCGGTTTGGCCGTTGACTTTGACCCAGCCTTGCTCGATGTAGCTGTCTGCCTCACGGCGCGAGCATAAACCTAATTGTGCCATGCGTTTGGAGAGACGCATGGTTTCGGAATCGTTGTTTTGCATGATATGGCAATATAGAGAAATGGGAATGTCGGATTATAGCATTGACCGTTTGTCAGGCCGTCTGAAAACTGAAGATTTGGGTTTTCAGACGGCCTTTCACTTGCGATATGTTAAGAAATTTTTAGTTATAAAGTAAAAACTAAAGGGTGTATTGTCTGTTTGTGTTAACCTTACGAACGAACTAATCATTTTGTTTTCTGTTGAATTTGGGTTGAAATGACATTTCACTCATGAAATCATGAAGACTATAATGATTAGTCGTTCTGAAGCGCATTAAGGCAGTTTGTCGCTAAAGCAAGCCTTTGTGCATCACGTTTTAAGGATAAATCAATGAAATCGCTCAAATCATTTTTGATCTGGGGTATTGTGGTTCTGGTAGGCTTGGCCTCCTTTACCACTTTAGCTCTCAGCCGTGGCGAGCAGGTCAGTGCGATTTGGATGGTTACGGCCGCCATTTCGGTATACTGCATTGCCTACCGTTTTTACAGTCTTTACATTGCCAACCGTGTGATGCAGCTTGATCCTAACCGTCTGACTCCGGCAGAACGCCATAATGACGGCTTGGACTATGTTCCCACACATAAAGGCGTACTGTTCGGCCACCACTTTGCCGCTATTGCCGGCGCAGGCCCTTTGGTTGGTCCTGTATTGGCAGCGCAAATGGGTTATCTGCCCGGTACTTTGTGGATTATCTTCGGCGTGGTATTTGCCGGTGCCGTACAGGATATGATGGTACTGTTTGTTTCTATGCGCCGTGATGGTAAGTCTTTGGGCGATATCGTTAAACAAGAACTCGGTACCGTCCCAGGCGTGATTGCATCCATCGGTATTTTGATGATTATGGTCATCATTATGGCGGTGTTGGCGCTGATCGTTGTAAAAGCATTGGTTCACAGCCCTTGGGGTACGTTCACCATCGCAGCGACTATGCCGATTGCCCTGTTTATGGGTATCTACACCCGTTATATCCGTCCGGGCAAAATTGGCGAAATTTCCATCGTCGGCTTTATCTTGTTGATGTTGGCCGTGATTTACGGTGAAGATGTTGCCCACAGCTCCTTTGGTCACTGGTTCGACCTTGACGGCATTCAGCTGACTTGGGCGATTATGATTTACGGTTTCGTGGCTTCCGTATTGCCGGTTTGGCTCTTGCTGACTCCGCGTGACTATCTGTCTACCTTCCTGAAAATCGGTACGATTGCAGCTTTGGCTTTGGGTATCGTTATTGTTAACCCGACTCTGCAAATGCCTGCAGTTACCCACTTTATCGATGGTTCCGGTCCGGTATTCTCCGGTGCATTGTTCCCATTCTTGTTCATTACCATTGCTTGTGGTGCGGTTTCAGGCTTCCATGCGCTGATTTCTTCCGGTACCACACCAAAAATGCTGGAAAACGAAACCCACGTCCGCATGATCGGTTACGGCGGCATGATTATGGAAAGCTTTGTGGCCATTATGGCTCTGGCTGCCGCCGCTTCGCTTGATCCAGGCGTGTACTTCGCGATGAACAGCCCGGCCGCGCTAATTGGTACAGATGCCAACACAGCTGCCGAAGTTATTACCACTAAACTGAACTTCCCTGTTGATGCTGCAACCTTGTTGCACACTGCTAAAGAAGTGGGCGAAAACACCATTCTGTCTCGTGCAGGTGGCGCACCAACCCTCGCAGTCGGTATGGCACACATCATGAGTCGTCTGATTCCGGGTGAAGCCATGATGGCGTTCTGGTATCACTTTGCCTTGCTGTTTGAAGCCTTGTTCATCTTGACCGCGGTTGACGCCGGTACACGCGTTGCCCGTTTCATGATTCAAGACCTGGGCAGTATCTTCTACAAACCATTTGGTAACACCGACTCTATCCCTGCCAACTTGGTTGCAACATTCTTGGCTGTGGCATTGTGGGGTTACTTCCTCTATACCGGCGTAACCGATCCTCTGGGTGGTATCAACTCGCTCTGGCCGTTGTTCGGTATTGCCAACCAAATGCTCGCAGGCGTAGCGTTGATTATGTGTACCGTTGTATTGGTGAAAATGAAACGCGACCGCTATGTTTGGGTAACCTTGGTTCCTGCTGTCGGCGTATTGTTTGTGACCTGCTATGCCGGTTTGCAAAAACTGTTCCACAGCGACCCACGCGTCAGCTTCTTGGCTCACGCAGGCAAATACCGCGATGCCTTGGCTTCAGGCAAAGTCCTTGCTCCAGCTAAAGACATTGGCGAAATGTCACAAATCATCTTCAACGACCAAATCAATGCCGGTCTGACCGCTTTGTTCCTGGCAGTTGTCGTGATTGTCGCCGTATACGGTTTCCATACTGCCATGAAAGCCCGCAAAGTCGGCTGGCCAACTGCTAAAGAAATTCCAGCAGTGTACCGCGACGGTAAACAGCCGGAGGCTCAGAATGAAGCATAAGCTTGCATCTTGGTGGAAAACCATCAAGCTGACAGCAAACTTGATGGCCGGTGTTCCAGATTATGAAAACTACGTTGCCCGCCAGCGCAGACATAATCC
Source organism: Neisseria subflava (assembly GCF_005221305.1). Lineage (NCBI taxonomy): Bacteria > Pseudomonadati > Pseudomonadota > Betaproteobacteria > Neisseriales > Neisseriaceae > Neisseria > Neisseria subflava. The sequence continues at coordinate 1,267,644 of NZ_CP039887.1, read as the reverse complement.
CAACGCGCCGGTCATGACTGAGCTGCAATTTCAAGACTACTGCCGCAAACGCCGTTGCGGCGGCAACGGCGGACGCTGTTGTTAATTAAGGCATAAAAAGGCCGTCTGAAAATACTTTCAGACGGCCTTTCATTATAGAATATCAATAAACATCAAAAACTTTTTTTGTCATCAATATTTAATCGAACAACTTGTCGATATTTACTCTTCTTCGAGTAGTACCAGCGGACGCTGTATTTTTCTGAGTTCTTCCACCTCGTCTAACAGCCGCATAATCAGCCCCAATGCGGGAATGCCGGCCTCAAAATCACGGCTTAAGCGTTGTGCGCGACGGATGCGGGCAAGATGAAAACCACTGAAGGTGCTTTTTTCGGGCGCGCCATCGATGCTGATGATGTCTTCTGCTATAAGTTCCAACAGCCAATCGCGACGGCAGCGGCTGGCGGCAACGATTTCTTCAAAAGTAAGGGTAATATCGGAGGACTGAATCATAATTTATCCTTTCTCTTATGCTTGTTTCGCGGCAAAGTGTTCGGCCAATTTTTCCCATGCGGCACGGTCGGCTTCGCTCTCTACTGGCGGAACATTAATGCGGATATTAAGATAAAGGTCTCCGGCTTCTTTTGCAGGAATACCTTTGCCTTTAAGGCGGATGCTTTTACCGCTTTGGCTGTTGGCAGGCAGATTGACCTGTAAGCGGCCTGAAGCGGTAGGGACGATGATTTTGCCGCCCAATACGGCTTCCCAAGGTTTGACATCTATTGTTTGATATACGTCTTTCCTGTTTTTGACATATAAATCAGGTTGGTCGTGGAACTTGATTTTTAAGTACAAGTCACCGTTTTCCCCACCGTTGTATCCCGGCAAACCTTGACCGGCCAAACGGATTTGTTGGCCTTCTGCAATACCTTTGGGAATTTTGACGTTGAGGGTTTTATTTTGATAAACCGCACGTCCGTGTTCGTCTAGAGTCGGCACATTCAAAGTCATGCTACGTTCTGCACCGACATACGCTGCGTAAATATCAATACTCAATTCAGCATGTTGATCCTCGCCTTTTATTGGGCCGTAGGGTTGCTCGGAACGATTGTGGGATTGGCGGAATGATGAAAACAGATCTTCAAAATTGAAGTCTCCCGCTCCGAACGGCTCGCCTTCATGACGTTCATAGCGGAAGCCACCACCATTGAATCCATTGCCAAAAGGATTGCTTCCTTGACCAAACGGATTGCCTCTGGTGCTGCGTCCGTAAGGATTAGCCAACATTTCATCGTATTCAGCCCGCTTTTCTTTGTCGGAAAGCGTTTCGTAGGCACGGTTGATTTCTACCGTACGTTCGGCTGCGTCAGGTTCTTTGCTGACATCGGGGTGGTATTTGCGCACCAGTTTTCGGTAGGCTTTTTTGATTTCGGCCTCATCCGCATCTTTGGCAACGCCCAGTATTTCATAATAGTTTTTTTCTGCCATGTTATTCCTTTGACTGCTCATATACAAAATTCTTATGGTGTTAATAATTGAGGGTAGGTATTCTAAAATCAAGGGCGTTGGAAATAAAATTCTCTATTTCTGACAATGATTAATGGATAATTTATTTCTTTGTTCCTAGAGAAATAGAAAATATATAGGCCGTCTGAAATACGGTTTTTCAGACGGCCTTTATCAAATTGGGGTTTTATTTATCTTGAGCGTTTTTTTGTTCGCGGACCACCCATTGGGCAATATCTGAACCCAATACTTTAGAAGTGCGGTTCAAGACGGCGCAAGAGCTTTTATAAGCGCCAAACATGCCGCCGGAAGAGTTGCGGGTGAAGGTTTTTTTATTAACTTGTTTGCCGTCAACATACAAAGCGGCTGAAACCGCCATACCTTTGGCGTGACCGATAAAGGCATTGCCTGCGCTCATAGCGGAAGTAATGGCGATATCTGCGTATGTGCCTTGTTTTTTACCGTCACGGACAATAGTTACATCACTTTTGGCTGCAGTTTCTTGCAAGGATTTGGACATAATGCTGCCCACTTCTAAACATTCGGAAACGATACGGGTATCGATTTCTTCTTTGTCGCGGTAAGGAATGCTTTCATCAATATGAACATCTGCGCTGGCAAATGCAGAAGCAAATAAGAATGCGGTTGCAAGGATGCGGTTAGGAGACATAGTAGGGTACCTAAAATAGAATGTTAAAAAGAGTTGTCATTGTATAACGGCGTTTTCACTCAATCAACATAAGTTAAGTTGGTCAATACTTTGTTGAAATGAGTGTTATGGTGAGACAAATCAAAAGGCCGTCTGAAATAATTTTGTTTCAGACGGCCTTTTGATTGAGGTATTAATTTGTTCTGGTCAAGTAAGGCAGGGGATCGACTGCTTTGCCGTTTAGACGTACTTCAAAATGCAGTTTGACGCTGTCTGAATCGCTGTTGCCCATGGTGGCGATAACTTGGCCTGCTTGGACTTTTTGATCTTTTTGTACCAAAAGCGTGTCGTTGTGAGCGTAGGCGGTAATGGTGTAGTCATTGTGGCTGATCAAAATCAGCTTGCCATAGCCGCGGACTTCTTCGCCAACGTAGATGACGGTACCGGCTGCGGCGGAGCGGATTTGTTGGCCTTGTGTGCCTGCAATATCTATGCCTTTGCTGGTGGTGCCGTTGTAGCGTTGGATAATGGAGGATGAAGCGTTATCGGTCGGCCATTGCAGGTTCAATCGGTTGATCGGGGTAACGGCAGTGGTTTGACGTTGCTGTGTTGCAGTGCTGCGTGAGGCAACATGACGGCGAACGCGTAATACTTGGCCGACCTCGATTTGTGAGGCGTTGGGAAGGTTATTCCAGGCAACCAGTGTGTTGACATTTTGTCCGTAGCGTTTGGCGATTTGGGTCAGGGTATCGCCAGGGCGGACTTTGTGGTAGCCGTCAGGTACGGCGCGGTTGGAAGAGGTATTGTTGCCGGCGCAGGCTGCTAAGACGGCAATGGTGCTGATGAGTGCCAGACGTTTCAAGGCTGTCTGAAAGGTGGAAATAAAGTTTGTATTCATGGGATATTTCAAAATGTATCGTTATGCTGCGTATGATAGATAGGAAGAGTGGAAAAAGGTTCACTCAAAAGACACGGGATAAAATACAGAAAGGCAGTATATTAACATTGAAAATTTGTGGATATGGCGGCATATTTTTTTATCATTTTGATGATAAAGGATTTTTTCGATAAGGTAAAAGAAAGTGAAAGTTTTTTCAGACGGCATTGAATAAGGCAATAAAAATCCCCTGCCGGGATAAATGGGCAGGGGATTTTTGTCTCATTGAACTTATTTATTCAATTCGTTAGCCAGATACAGCCAGGTTTCAATGACGGTATCAGGGTTGAGCGATACGCTTTCGATACCTTCTTCAACCAGCCATTTGGCAAAGTCCGGATGGTCTGATGGGCCTTGACCGCAAATGCCGACGTATTTGTTTTGTTTGCGGCAAGCAGAGATTGCCAAGTGCAACATCACTTTAACGGCAGGGTTGCGCTCGTCGAAGGAGTCAGATACCAAACCGCTGTCACGGTCGAGGCCGAGGGTCAGCTGGGTCATGTCGTTAGAACCGATGGAGAAGCCGTCGAAGTATTGCAGGAATTGTTCTGCCAATACAGCGTTGCTTGGCAACTCGCACATCATGATCAGGCGCAGGCCGTTTTTGCCGCGTTCCAAACCGTTTTCTTTCAGGGCTTTAACAACAGCTTCTGCTTCACCCAAAGTACGGACGAATGGAATCATGATTTCGACGTTGGTCAAACCCATTTCATCGCGAACACGTTTCAAGGCTTTGCACTCGAGTGCGAAGCAGTCTTTGAAGTTATCGGCTACATAACGCGCTGCACCACGGAAGCCCAACATTGGGTTTTCTTCGTGCGGTTCGTAGATGCTACCACCCACCAAGTTAGCGTACTCGTTGGATTTGAAGTCAGACATACGAACGATGGTTTTGCGTGGATAAACCGAAGCAGCCAAAGTTGCCACACCTTCCGCAATTTTATCGACATAGAAGTCGACAGGAGAAGCGTAGCCAGCGATGCGGTGGGTAATTTCCGCTTTCAACTCGTCGTCTTGTTTGTCAAATTCCAACAAGGCTTTAGGGTGGATACCGATTTGACGGTTGATGATGAATTCCATACGCGCCAAGCCGATACCTTCGCTAGGCAGGTTGGCGAAGCTGAATGCCAATTCAGGGTTACCAACGTTCATCATCACTTTTACAGGCGCTTTAGGCATGTTGTCCAAAGCAACATCGGTAATTTGTACGTCCAGCAAGCTGGAGTAGATGAAGCCGGTATCGCCTTCGGCACAAGATACGGTCACTTCTTGGCCTTCAGACAGCAGATCGGTAGCGTCACCACAACCTACAACAGCCGGAATACCCAATTCACGCGCGATAATCGCTGCGTGGCAGGTACGGCCGCCACGGTTGGTCACGATGGCAGAAGCACGTTTCATTACCGGTTCCCAATCCGGGTCGGTCATGTCGGTAACGAGTACGTCTCCTGCTTCAACGGAATCCATCTCGGAAGCATCTTTCACCAAGCGAACTTTACCTTGACCAACTTTTTGACCGATGGCACGACCTTCGCACAAGACAACTTTTTCGCCGTTGATAGAGAAGCGGCGCAGGTTGCGGCTGCTGTCTTCTTGAGATTTCACGGTTTCAGGGCGTGCTTGCAGGATGTAGAGTTTGCCATCCAAGCCGTCGCGGCCCCATTCGATGTCCATTGGGCGGCCGTAGTGTTTTTCGATGGTCAGCGCGTAATGAGCCAACTCGGTTACTTCGGCGTCGGTAATGGAGAAGCGTTGACGGTCTTCTGCAGGTACATCAACGTTGGTTACAGATTTACCGGCTTCGGCTTTGTCGGTAAAGATCATTTTGATTTGTTTCGAACCCATGGTTTTGCGCAGGATAGCCGGTTTGCCTGCTTTCAAAGTAGGTTTGAATACATAGAATTCGTCAGGGTTTACCGCGCCTTGTACGACGTTTTCGCCCAAACCGTAAGAAGAGGTAACGAAAACGACTTGGTCGTAACCGGATTCGGTATCGATGGTAAACATCACACCGGAAGCACCGCTGTCAGAACGCACCATGCGTTGTACGCCGGCAGAAAGGGCAACGATGTCGTGTTCGAAGCCTTTGTGGACACGGTAAGAAATGGCACGGTCGTTGTACAGGGAAGCGAATACATGGCGCATTGCTTCTTTAACGTTATCCAAGCCGTTGATGTTCAGGAAGGTTTCTTGTTGGCCGGCGAAAGAAGCGTCCGGCAAGTCTTCTGCTGTTGCGGAAGAACGTACGGCAACGGAGATGTCCGCACCGCCGGCATCGGCAACCATTTTGTTCCAAGCTGTTTCGATTTCAGCATCCAGCTGCTCAGGGAACGGAGTATCCAAAATCCATTGGCGGATTTCTTTACCCACGCGTGCCAATTCGGCAACGTCTTCAACATCCAGTTGTTTCAGGGCTTCGGAAATACGCTCGCTCAGACCATTGTGAGCCAGGAAAGCACGATAAGCTTCGGCTGTGGTTGCAAAACCGCCGGGAACGCGCACGCCTTTTTCAGTCAGTTGGCTGATCATTTCGCCCAAAGAGGCATTTTTACCGCCCACTCGCTCAACGTCAGTCATACGCAGGTTTTCAAACCAAATAACGTAGTTTTCGGCCATTTGTGTGTCCAATCCAATCCAAAAATGTTAAAAAAGAAACAAATCCGCCTGCTTATTGTAGCCATTCGTTTGATGGCTGTCATGTGTTTTATCTTTTTAAAAATCACAAATTCGTCTGTGATATTGTGCTTTTTAGGCGTGTAGCCTTCTGAAATATGAATATCAGATTCATGTTTTTACGTGTTATCTTCTTGTTAAATATGGAAAACAAAATAAGTTAATAAATTTAAGAATCGAAATTTATTTTACAAATGTGGAATATAATTCCAATAAATCTAAAAAAAATAAAATTTTATTCTAATTTAAAATTTGTTCAAATTTGTTGTAATCCTGTGTAATCTACCGGGAATCGCTTTATTGCAAAGGCTGTAACTGCTATGATTGCCGTCTGAAATGTTACCCTCAGAAGGATTCACTATGACTGCTCCACGCCAAGTCTTCTATATTTCCGACCGCACCGGTCTGACCGCCGAAAATATCGGTGAAGCCCTGTTGAACCAATTCGGCAATGTCGAGTTCAAGCGCCATGTTTATCCATTTATCGATACGTCTGAAAAAGCGTTGGCCGTAGTGGATGAAGTCAATAAGACAGCCGAACAGTTTGGCGATCGTCCGATTGCTTTTGTCAGCGTGGTAAATGATGAAATCCGTGAAATCATCAAAAAATCCAATGCATTCCATATTGATTTCTTTGAAACGTTCTTGGGTTTGCTGGAAAAAGAATTGAATGTTGAAGCAACGATTGCTGAGCGAGGCCATCATAGTATCGGCAATACCAAGCGTTATGATGCGCGTATGGAAGCAGTGAACTTCTCGCTCAGTCATGATGACGGCGTCAGCGATAAAAACCTGCAGGAAGCGGATGTGATTTTGATGGGCGTGTCCCGTTCGGGTAAAACGCCGACCTGTCTTTATTTGGCTCTGCAATACGGTATTCGCGCCGCAAACTATCCATTGATTCCCGATGACTTGGAATCAACCGATTTGCCGCGTATGGTCAAACCTTATAAAGATAAGCTGTTCGGCTTGACCATTCAGCCTGAGCGTCTGCAGGCTATCCGTCAGGAGCGTCGTCCTAATTCGACCTATGCCAAAATCGATACTTGCCGCAGCGAGATTGCCGATGCGCAAAATATGTTCAAGCGCCACGGAGTGCCGTTTACCAATACAACGGATAAATCTGTGGAAGAACTCGCCGTTCATATCTTGCAGGCTTGCAAGCTGAAACGCCGTTTCTAAATGAAATGATAAAAGGCCGTCTGAAATTTCAGATGGCCTTTTTTTATTTGGTATATTAGGTTTTAGGCAGGGTAACACCGGTTTGACCCATGTATTTGCCGTTGCGGTCTTTGTATGAAGTTTCGCAGACTTCATCGCTTTCAAAGAACAAGACTTGAGCCACGCCTTCGCCTGCATAAATTTTGGCAGGCAGGGGGGTGGTGTTGGAAAACTCAAGCGTAACGTAGCCTTCCCACTCAGGCTCGAACGGGGTAACGTTGACGATAATGCCGCAGCGAGCGTAAGTGGACTTGCCCAGGCAGACGGTCAGGACGTTGCGCGGAATGCGGAAATATTCGACTGTGCGCGCCAGTGCAAAGGAGTTGGGCGGAATGATGCAGCAGTCATCTTCGACTGTAACGAAGTTTTTTGGGTCGAAATTTTTTGGGTCGACGATGGTGCTGTTGATATTGGTGAAGATTTTAAATTCGTTGGCACAACGGATGTCGTAGCCGTAGCTGGATGTGCCATAGGAAATGATGCGTTGGCCGTTGGCCTCTTTGATTTGGTTGGGCTCGAACGGCTCAATCATGCCGTGTTCTTCGGCCATGCGGCGTATCCATTTGTCGGATTTAATGCTCATGGTGGTTGTCCTGGGGTAAGGGTTGTTTGGAAATTCTTTAAAATCAACACAACAGCCTTTAGACAGGCTTGTTAATTGATGTTTCAGACGGCCTGAAATATGGGTAAGGCCGTCTGAAAGGCTGTTTATTTGGTTTTGGAAGTAGATTTCTTAGGTAGTTTGACTTCTTTAATCATACCGTCTTCGCATTTCATGATGAAGACGGGTGTGCCGTTTTGAGAAGCGGTAAAGTTTCCGTGCGCCTTGCCTTTTTTGAACATGCCTTCCAGTGTCATATTGCGTAATTTGGCGCTGTTGGAGAAGAAAGGTTCGATAAAGGTTTCGCGGTTGCCGGAAACGGTATATGCGCCTTTGCCGTCAAATTTGCCGTTTTTAAATGAGCCGACATAGCTGCGGCCGTCTTGGCATTTCCATGTGCCTTTACCGGACGGTTTACCGTCTTTGCCGACATCGCCATCATAAGCGCAACCTTTTTCCTGATAAGGATTGATGGTTTCGGCAATAGCAGGCGTACCCAGCATGAAGGCGATGGGGAGTAGGGCGAGGTATTTCATCATTATTATTCCTTTTTGCAGGCGGTTTCAGACGGCCTGATATTGGGATTCAAAAGTCAGCAGGGTTTCAGCAATACGGCATGGCAATATGGCTAAAGCGTGTTCGCGCATGGCCGTAGGGATGCCGTAGTAGGCTTCGGCAATACTGCCGGTAATGGCTGCCAAGGTATCGCTGTCACCGCCCAGGGAAACTGCCAGTCGGATGGCGTGTTCAAAATCATCGCTTTCAAGAAAGGCGGTAATCGCTTGAGGTACGGTTTCCTGACAGCTTTCGTTGAAATGATAATGCGGGCGGATTTGGTCGCAACTTTGGCTTAAGTCATAGCCGAATTGTCGTGTAATGTTTTCTTTGATTTGCGCTTTGCCCATGCCGGTACGCGCCCAAAAGATGGCGGCGGCTACGGCTTGTGCGCCTTTAATGCCTTCCGGGTGGTTGTGCGTCACGATGGCGGATTGTTTGGCAAAATGCAGGGTTTCTTCCAATGTGGCAAATGCCCAACCAACGGCCGAAACACGCATGGCCGAGCCGTTGCCCCAGCTATTATAAGGTTCTGGATCTTCCCATTCTATCCATTGTGAGAAGCGGCCGCCATATGCGCCTTTAGGACTGGGATATGCCCTACACCAGCCTTGCAAAATAGAGGCCAAATTATCGTTACAACCTTGTAAAACCCAATCGGCAATGGCAACAGTGCAAATCGTGTCATCGGTAAAGTTGCTGTCGGGGCTGAAAATGTCAAAATCGGTGTGACGATAGTTGTCAAACTCAAATCTTGATCCGGCAATATCGCCAATGACTGCGCCCAACATCATGACATCCTTTCTGATACTTCATTTATATTTCAGACGGCCTTTGATATTTCCCAATCAAAAAGGCCGTCTGAAAAATTACTCTTGCCAGCCGCCCAAATAAGAAACCAGTTCTTCCAACATGGTGCTGATGGCTTCGGTCATCAGGATTTGCGAGGCAAAGGCAAGGCTGGCGGCATCGTCGCCGTTGCTTTCGGCTTCTTCTTGCAATACGTCCAGATACTGGATACGTTTGAGGGTAAAGTCTTGGGTGAGGATGAACGCAATTTGTTCGCGCCATACCAAGCCCAGTTGGGTAACGGTTTTGCCGTTTTTGACGTGTTGTACCACTTCATCGGCAGTTAGGTCTTGTTTGGAAACTTTGACGACCGGAACAACATCACCCACGCCTTTGAGTTCGCAATCGCAGTCCAATTCAAAACCGCCTTCGCAGTGACCTTGCAGCAGCCAGCTGGTCATCAGGGAAGAGGGCGATTGTTTGGTATTGGGCAGGGTTGCTTCCAAACCGCCCAAGGCTTCGCGCAGTTTGGTCAGGATATTTTCCGCTTTTGCAGATGCGGCATTGTTGACCAAAAGATAACCATGACGCGTGTCAAAAATCGCCTGTGTGCGGCTGCTACGCGTAAAGGCACGGGGCAGCAGGTCGTCAGTAATCTGTTCTTTCAGCTCTTGTTTTTCCTTACGGCCGACATTGCGCGCTTCGTTGTTTTGGATTTCCAAAACCTTTTCATCCAAAATATCGCGGATGACGCCGGCAGGCAGGACTTTTTCTTCTTTTTTCAGAGCAACGCGCCAAGTGTAATCGGCAGGGAAAACCAGCTCGGGCGAAAAGGAAACAGGCGTGGCAAAGCCTTCGCTAAACCAGTCCAAACCCTGACAATGGGCAAATTCGGATTGCGCCAATTTGTCAGAAAGGACTTCCAATTCGGGCAACTTGTCTTTGTTGAGCGGATAAAAACTGATTTGCTTAAACCACATGGCGAGTTTTCCTTTTATTAAAACCGGCATTATACAGGGAAAATAACATACGGAAATCGGCAGCATCTTTAAAAATGCAGTAAAGGCGTTGACAGAAGAAAAGGCTTTCTGTATAGTTCGCGCTTCGGTTACGCGCCCATCGTCTAGAGGCCTAGGACACTGCCCTTTCACGGCGGCAACCGGGGTTCGAATCCCCGTGGGCGTGCCAAAATTCTTAAAAAACGCTCCTGCTTTTTGCAGGGGCGTTTTTTGTTTTCAGACGGCCTGTCGCTGTGAAAATATCTTTAAATTGGTTTACAATAATGCCATTCTGAATCTTAACGAGAGAAAACAATGTTAGACATCCAATTGCTCCGCAGCAATACCGCCGCAGTTGCCGAACGTTTGGCCGCCCGCGGTTACGAGTTTGATACCGCGCGTTTTAACGCTTTGGAAGAACAACGCAAAGCCGTTCAAGTGAAAACAGAAGAGTTGCAGGCTTCTCGCAACAGTATTTCCAAGCAGATCGGTGCGTTGAAAGGCCAAGGCAAACACGAAGAGGCTCAAGCTGCGATGGATCAGGTTGCTCAAATCAAGGCGGATTTGGAGCAGGCCGCTGCTGATTTGGATGCCGTTCAGAAGGAATTGGACGCATGGTTGTTGAGTATTCCCAACCTGCCTCACGAAAGCGTGCCCGTCGGTAAAGACGAAACCGAAAACGTCGAAGTCCGCAAAGTCGGCACGCCGCGCGAATTTGACTTTGAAATCAAAGACCATGTTGATTTGGGCGAGCCTTTGGGCTTGGATTTTGAAGGCGGCGCGAAACTTTCCGGCGCGCGCTTTACCGTGATGAAAGGCCAAATCGCCCGTCTGCACCGCGCACTGGCGCAATTCATGCTCGATACGCACACGCTGAAACACGGCTATACCGAGCATTACACGCCTTATATTGTGGATGACACTACCCTGCAAGGCACAGGCCAACTGCCTAAATTTGCAGAAGATTTGTTCCACGTTACCCGCGGCGGCGACGAGAGCAAGAAAACGCAATATCTGATTCCGACCGCTGAAGTAACGCTGACCAATACCGTTGCCGACAGCATCGTGGCCGGCAGCGATTTGCCGTTGAAATTGACTGCGCATTCCCCATGTTTCCGTTCCGAAGCGGGCGCATACGGTAAAGACGTGCGCGGTTTGATTCGCCAACACCAATTCGACAAAGTGGAAATGGTGCAAATCGTTCATCCGGAAAAATCATACGAAGCGCTGGAAGAAATGGTCGGACACGCTGAAAATATTTTGAAAGCGTTGGAACTGCCATACCGTGTGATTACTTTGTGTACCGGCGACATGGGTTTCGGCGCAACCAAGACCTACGACTTGGAAGTTTGGGTTCCTGCGCAAAATACTTACCGCGAAATTTCCAGCTGCTCCAACTGCGAAGATTTCCAAGCTCGTCGCATGAAAGCGCGTTTCAAAGATGAAAACGGTAAAAACCGTTTGGTGCATACTTTGAACGGCTCAGGCTTGGCTGTCGGCCGTACTTTGGTGGCGGTTTTGGAAAACCATCAAAACGCCGACGGCAGCATTAATGTTCCTGCTGCGTTGCAACCTTATATGGGCGGCGTGACCAAATTGGAAATAAAATAATCGCTGTTTAAAAGAAAAAGGCCGTCTGAAACTTGGTTTCAGACGGCCTTTTATATGATTGAACAATTATTTGTTGTGCTGACGGAAATATTCCCATTCTTCAACGACTTTACCGTCAGGCAAGTGGCACACGCCGTATTCGCCACCGTCTTTAGCTTTTTTGATTTTGGATTTGCCGCCTTGTTTGAGGCAGAATTCGGAAGCCGGATTGGCCATGCCGATAGGAGATTCTTGTTTTTCAGAAGCGGAGCAGGCGGCTAAAGCAGTTGCGGCAGCGAGACTGAGGATAACGGATTTGATCATGGCGTGTCTTTCATTTGAAGGATAAAAACAAGCGGATTATAGGGGGGTGCTTGCGTTTAATTGAGTTAACCAGATTAAAGGCCGTCTGAAAAATTTTCAGACGGCCTTTAGTTTAAGAAGTCAAACCGGATTATTTGGCTGCTTCGGTTTTTTCGCCTTCTTTAGCAAAGTATTTGGCGTAAATTTTGTCGTATTCGCCACTTTCGCGTACTTTTTTCAGCGCATCGTTCAACATTTTGATGGTTGCTTCGTCGCCTTTGCGTGCAGCGATACCGTAGTTTTCGATGGTGAAGTCAGGCAGGGAGATGAAATCCAAGCCTTTAGTCGGGTTGTTTTTCACATAGTTGGCAATGACTGCGCTGTCGCTGACTACGGAATCCAGACCGCCGTTTTCCAATTCTTTAATAATCAGAGGAACGCTTTCAAAGCGGGCGATTTTCGGATTGTCGTTGCCCAAGAGTTTGGAAACGGAGAAGTCGCCGGTGTAGCCGGTTACCACGCCGACTTTGGCCATGTTTTTCAGGTCTTCGGAAGAGGCCACTTTTTTGCCTTTTGGAACGAGGACAACTTGGGTGATTTCAAAGTATGGATCGCTGAAGAGCATGCTTTGTTTGCGATCGTCAGTGATGGTTACGCCGGACATAACGATGTCCACGTCGCCGTTGTTCAGAGAAGGGAAGAGGCTTTCCCATGGCTGGTGTTTGAATTCGACTTTGAAGTTGCCGGCTTTAGCCATGGCGTTCATCAAGTCAACGTCAAAACCTTCCACTTTGCCTGCAGAATCCAAAGATTCAAATGGGGCAAACTCGGCATTGGAGCCGACACGGTACACTTTATCGGCAGGAGCAGAGGCATTATTGCTTTGACCGCCGCAGGCAGTCAGGGCAAGGGCGGAACAAGCGAGGGCAGTGGCCAGCCATTTTTTCATGTTCATGATATGTGCTTTCTTAATAAAATGTTAACGGATAAAATCTTAGTTTAGCATAATTTTGTGAACAAACTAGCTGAAATTAGTGGTCTTTTTCTCGGAAAAATGCGTAGGTTACGTCATGGAAGAGGTCGGTGTGCGGGCTGTCTTCGTAGCTTAATTCCGCCAACGCGTCTTCAAAGGCAAGCTGGATGGATTCTACGGCATCGTTGGCCATGTCGGAGGGTAGGGAGCGGATGAGGCCTTTGAGTGCGGTGGCGAGGACGTGGTTTTGCATACGCAAAGCGTCGTTGGCCTCTTCCAGATATTCGAGGCGTTGTTCGATGCTACTCATGATGTATCCTTGGGTATTAAATAAAATAGTGATTATATAGCGAATTAATATTAAAATGTGACGCTTGTGCCGGCTTGCCGGATATGTCCAACCATCGGCCGTATTTCAAGTGATTTTAGGCTTGAATGCGGTTCACAATAAAAATGAAAAAACGAGATTATTATGGAAAACAACCGTCTTGACCCCACATCCCTCGAGGAAGAAGACCTGAATTGGGAAAAACGCCTGGAAAGATTGCGTCAGGCACGACAATTTAATACCGTGCCGACTCATGCGCCATTGGTCAAAAAATCGAACGAAGCTGTCGATGCCGCGTCCAAAACCGCGCCTAAAAAAGAATATAAGTTGGATGCTGACAATCGTGAAAAAGTATTGGAAGAGTATTTGTACCGTTGGCAGTTGGAGCACAATACTGCTTTGGCTGACGAGGGCGAAGCAGTGGAAACCGATGCGATGGTGGTTTTGCAGGACAACTGGTTGAGCGCGCAATCGGCATTGCAGGCTGCGGCTTCAGAGCGTCATATCGAATCAACGCGTACCGTCAGACTGAATCCGAAATCAGGTGCGGTAGATTTTGATGTGCCTGAAGTGGAAGAAACTAAAAAACCGGAAAATGATGATGCGGAAGCGGCTGAAGAGGCGGTTTCAGACGGCCTTGAACAAGAACCGGCCATCAATGTCCATATCAATGTATTGAACCCGCAAGCGATTGGCCGTCGGGAAGTATTCTGCGTTTCTGAAAAAGAGTTGACCGAGCGCCTGATTAAGCGTTTGCGCCCCCATGTGGCCGATGCAGTCAATGGCATGATTCGGATTGCCGTGCAAAAACAAATGGCCTTGTTCACTTACCAGTTGCAGCAAATGCTGAACGAGCAGGCACCGGGCTTGGTGGAGGATGTGTTGGAACACAACGTCAAACGTATTTTGGACGATATGAAGACTGAAATGAAATATCGCCGTTGAGTATCCAGGCCGTCTGAAAATTTTAGACGGCTTTTGGCATAAATTTCCCTTAAAATATTACGAAGCGTGTATAATAGCGGCTCACGTTTTCGTGATAAATATCCTTTCTAAATAGTTGATATGCCCGATGCAGAATCGGGCATTTTTTTTGAGATTGTTATGAATAAAAATAAAATCATTGTATTGCTGATTGCTTTGGTTGTCGTATTTGCCTATAACAAAATGCAAAACAAGCAGCCGGTACAATCGCAGAATCAGCAGAAAATAGAAGCCGTTCAAAAACAAAATAATGCGGGCAAAAAGAATGCTGATACAGTTCAGCAGCAAATCGGTTCGGACAAAGAATCAGCCGAAGCAGTTTTGAAACAGGCGTTTGAAAACGAACAAAGCGATATTCAGGTTGAGGGCGAGGGCACGGTATGGAAAACCCTGCCGGATGACAACAAAGGCACGCGCCATCAACGTTTTATCTTGAAACTTTCCAGCGGTCAAACGCTTTTGGTGGCACACAATATCGACCTTGCCGATAAGATTAAGGGTTTGAAAAAAGGCGATAAAGTAGCATTTTACGGCGAATACGAATGGTCGGAGCAGGGCGGTGTTATCCATTGGACGCACCATGACCCGTCAGGTCGGCATACTGACGGCTGGTTGAAACACGATGGCCGCCTTTATCAGTAAAAACGGTTTTCCTGTTTTTTCAGACGGCCCGAAACACGGCCTTCGGCTTGAAAGATGGTAGAAATCGGCGCAAAATGTTAACAAGTTAAACAGACGGAAAATATTGTTCCGTCCATTGGAATACACAGTAGATTGGAGAATAAATGAGCAAAAAACTTCATCCGCAAACGCTTGCCATCCGTAGTGGCAAAGAGCAAACCGAATATTATGAACACAATCAGGCTCTGTTTTTGACCAGCAGCTTCATGTGGGAAAACGCCCAACACGCCGCCGATTTGTTTTCCAAAAAAATCAAAGGTTTTACCTATACCCGTACCGCCAACCCGACCATCGCCGCCTTTGAGAAACGCATTGCTGCATTGGAAGGCGCAGAGCGCGCGGTAGCCACTTCGACCGGTATGTCTGCGGTTCAGGCCGCGTTCTTTACCTTCTTGCAAGCCGGTGATCATGTTATTTCCAGCCGCAGTCTGTTTGGTACGACTGTCGGTTTTATCAATAATATCGTAACTAAGTTCGGCATCGAGGTCAGCCATGTATCGCCGGTTGATGTAGATGAATGGAAAGCGGCAATCAAGCCCAATACCAAACTGTTTTTCTTGGAAACCCCGTCCAACCCTTTGGGCGAAGTTGCCGACTTGGAAGCGTTGGCAGAACTGGCACACAGTATCGGCGCGCTTTTGGTGGTGGACAACAGCCTCTTGTCGCCAGCCGGTTCGCAGCCTTTGAAATACGGTGCGGATATTTCCGTGTCTTCCGCAACCAAAGCGATTGACGGTCACGGCCGCGTGATGGGTGGTGTGTTAGCCGGTTCGGAAGAATTGATGACGCAAGTGGCCGTATATTGCAACTCTTGCGGTTTGGCGATGTCTCCGTTTAACGCATGGCAGCTGTTGAGCGGCGTGGAAACCCTGTCGCTGCGTATGGAAAAACAGTTTGATAATGCGTTAAAAATCGCCCAATGGCTGCAACAACAGCCGCAAGTCCAAGCCGTGTACTACACCGGTTTGCCCGACCATCCGCAAGCTGAACTGATCCGTAAACAGCAAACCGGCGGCGGCATCGTCATCGGCTTTGAAGTTGCAGACCAAGAAACGGCATGGAAAATCGTGGATGGCGTAGAACTCTTTTCCCGTACTGCCAACCTCGGCGACGTGCGCTCAACCATCACCCACCCGTGGACAACGACCCACGGCCGTATGCAGCCTGAAGAAAAACTTGCTGCCAATATCCGCCCGGGCTTGGTGCGCCTGTCTGTCGGCTTGGAATACGTTGACGATTTGATTGAAGATTTGAAGCAAGTCTTGAACAAATAAGTTTAAAAAAGATATTTCAGACGGCCTGTTGCGATAAGGCCGTCTGAAGTTTATGAACACACATCTGAATCATACAAGGAAAGAATATGACTGAAGCAGAATTTGCCTCATGGGCAATGAAAATCCTACTGAGCGGCCTGATTATCTTTTTGGGCTTTATTGTTTGGAACTTGGGTAAAGAATCCAAAGCCGGCAAATTCGGTATCGCCATGCTCTTCTTGGTTTTGGGCTTGGGTGTGTTTGGATTCGTATTTAAAGAGTTGCTGATTAGCTTTTTGGTATTGCCGAAGTAAGCAGAAAGTTTACAGATAGAACAAGGCCGTCTGAAAAATGTTCAGACGGCCTTTTGATTTGATGGTTTAAATGACGCCCAATTCTTGCAAGCCGCGCAATACGCCGTCTTCATCAACACTTGGACAGACGAATTGTGCGGCCGCTTTGGCTGCTTCTTCGCCATTGCCCATAGCAACACCAAAGCCGACGGTTGACAGCATTTCCAAGTCGTTGAAGCTGTCGCCGAATGCCATTACTTTACTCATATCAATGCCCAGTTTTTCCACTGCATGTGCGATGCCCCGTGCTTTTGAACCTTCTTTGCGCAGCAGGTCTACAGCATATTCATGCCAGCGGGCGAATTTGAAGCCGTGTTGCTGGGTCAGCGGTTGCAGGATTTTTTCTTCTTCCTTGTCCACAAAGACCAACATTTGATAAACAGGTTGTTTGCGGAAATATTCTTTGTCCGTCAGGAAGTTGGGCAGGATATGCGATAAGCCTTCGACAACGCGCGGAGAATGGGAGGAAACGGCAATTTCTTGGTTGTTGACGAATGCGTAGTCTATTTTATGTTGTTCAAGCAGGTTGATGGCGGTTTCGATGTCGGCAATGTCCAAAGGGTAGCTTTGCAGGGGTTCGCCGCGAAAGGAAATATATTGGCCGTTGATTGTAACGAGCATGTCGATACCGCATTCTTGAATCAAGGCTTTGACTTTGGCGGGAATGGCGGCTTCAGGACGGCCGGTGGCAATGGCAGTCAAAATGCCTTTGGCTTTTAATGCGCGCATGGCTTGGGCAACCGAAGGACGCAGGGTATCTGTGTATTTTCGGTAGAGGGTGTCGTCGATGTCAAAGAAGATGATTTCAGGGTTGTTCATGATTTACTCGTTGGGTTGGGTATACACAGCTTTCATTGAAAATTGTGTGAACAGCTTGTGTATAAATTGGTTTAGTATTTGATTGCTATTATAAAAATAAGTTCTGATTAAAATTTAGGCAGATTTTTATTTGGGGAATAAAGCGGCAAATTATTCACAATAGGCCGTCTGAAAATTTGGTTTTCAGACGGCCTTGTTTTAAGCAATCAAACGGATATTTTCTTTGTCTTGCCTGAATTTGTTTTTAATCACGAGAGGCAGGCTGCTGTCGAAATACCAGCCGCCATCAGGCAATGCCAACGCGCCGCCGGCGCAGAGCAGGGTAATGCTGTTTCCGGTCAGGGGATCGGTTTCGGTAATTTCAATTTCGTGCGCTTTGCCCCAATCGGTTACGGGGAGTAGGGCGGCAAGCTCGGTAATGCGTTGGTTTTGATGTTTGATACCGTTTAGCTGGCGGCAGTTGCCATTGCATTTTCCGACGGCCTCGACAGGGCAGGGTTCGCCTTTTGCGTAGCTGGTCGGCAAAATGTTGA
Source organism: Neisseria subflava (assembly GCF_005221305.1). Taxonomy (NCBI): domain Bacteria; kingdom Pseudomonadati; phylum Pseudomonadota; class Betaproteobacteria; order Neisseriales; family Neisseriaceae; genus Neisseria; species Neisseria subflava. Next base: position 1,249,919 of record NZ_CP039887.1, on the reverse strand, counting down.
GCGAATCTGGGCAGAGTCTGTGTTCTTGCGACCATTGCATCAAAGCGCGTTTGGCTGCTTTTTTATGGGCAAACAAACCGTAAGGGCGCCAATTTTTGGTGCCGCTGTTTAACAAGACGATGCGTGCTTGAAGGCTGCCGTGTTCGTCAGCGATAAAGCGGACGGTAGAAAACGATGTGGACTTTTCAGACGGCATCAGTTGGTATTCCTGCATGGTCTGGGCTTTGAGCCATAATGTATGGAGCTGTCCGACTGCCGGAATAAAACGGATGGAGGCTGCGGCTTTAATGTGCGGCGGTAGTTTTTTGCTGTGCAGCAGGGTGGCGGTTTCACTGTATGCGCGTTCGTGTGCTTCAATGGCTTGGGCTTTGCCGAAATGGTCAAACCAAACCAATACGCCGTAACTGTCGGGCAGGGCATAGAGCTGTTGTGCGAGCGAATCAGGCAGCCAAGTGGGTAGCATTTTCGGATTCATCAATACTCGGACATGTTCGTCCCATTGTTGATGATTTTTTTCTGCCAGACTTAATTCGAGATAATCACACAATGCGGCAACATCGGTCATGGCGCGGTGGCGGTTGGCCGTCTGAATGCCGGTGCGTTCGATAATGCTGTCGAGGCTGTGTTTGTAAAACTCAGGATAGAGACGGCGAGACAGCTGCACCGTACAGAGCGAGGGTGCGGCAAAGTCAGTATGGATACGGGCAAACTCGTGGCGCAGGAAGGTGTAGTCAAAGCGGCTGTTGTGGGCAACAACTACTGCCCCTTGCAACAGCGGCAACAAATCGGCTGCAATATTGGCAAAGACAGGCGCGTTTTTCACCGTTTCATCATGAATCCCGGTCAGTCTGGCAACGAATTCGGGAATGCTGCGGCAAGGATTGACCAATTGCTCGTAATGTGTGGCGCGTCCTTGCTCAAAACGAACAAGGGCGACTTCCGTTATCCTGTCCTGATAGAAATTTCCACCGGTCGTCTCCAAATCCACCACGACCACAGGCCGTCCTAAACGGGAAAATGCTTCGGATAAGAGCGGCCAGCGTGCGAAATCTGACATTTTATTCTCTGTAAATTCAATAGCAAATGCGCATTTTACACGCTGTCTGAAAGTTTTCCAAATAAAACGCTTGACAGTAAATAGCCCTCTCTTTATAATACAAATCTTTCTTGATGCACCCGTAGCTCAGTTGGATAGAGTATCTGGCTACGAACCAGAGGGTCGGGCGTTCGAATCGCTCCGGGTGCGCCACAGAAAATCTCCGCGCCCATCGTCTAGCGGTTAGGACATCGCCCTTTCACGGCGGTAACCGGGGTTCGATTCCCCGTGGGCGTGCCAGTTACTTTAAAATAAGCCATCACTAAAGAATAGTGATGGCTTATTTTTTCACATTTACATATTTAAAAGTTTATAGTTATTTAATTTTTTAAATAACTTTCTTAGCTGTTCAGACGGCCTTTGCCTATTCTTCTGCCCAAGGTGTCGTAGCTGTACGTCCAAGTTTCTTTCGTGCCGTCTTCTTTGAAGATCTTCACCGTAACCAGTTGGTCATGCAAATCGTAGAAGTAGTTTTGTACTTCGCCGTTTGCCAGTTTGCGGTGGATCAGGTTGCTGAAACTGTCGTAGTAATAGCTGCTGCCGTTGTATTCTTTAAGGTGGTTGTCGGGTATATGAGGGTCGTTTTGTGAATTAGGCTCCAATTTTTTGGGAAAGATAGGTTGACCCATTAGGGCTTGCCTCTATTCCAGCACCATCTTCTCTTTCTGGCTTTTCAGATGCCCAAAGCGCCAAGCTTTGGGTGTAAATTCACGATTAGATAACTGCATAAGAAAGCAGCCAACAAATACACTACCTCTTCTGTGACCGAATTGGTATCTCAAGAGAAATGACCAACTGTGAAGGTAACTTCCGGTTTGTTTTGGGAATTATTATGACTGGAGCAAACTAAAAAGAGAAACTGACACATCTGGAATTGCTCTTAAACCATTCCGATTATGCATTACAACTTTTTCAGGTATTATGAGTTATGGCATTAAGGCCGAGACCTTTGCAAAATCCCCCAAAATCCCCTAAATTCCCACCAAGACATTTAGGGGATTTTCCATGAGCACCTTCTTCCAGCAAACCGCACAAGCCATGATTGCCAAACACATCGACCGCTTCCCACTATTGAAATTGGATCAAGTGATTGATTGGCAGCCGATCGAACAATACCTGAAGAAGTTATAATGCAGCCCCGTTTCGAGGTCGGCGTATTGGTTTTGCAATCGGAAGGGTTGGTGCGCCGTTCCCGTTACGTTCGTTTCACTCTTCAGTTTGCCCCAACCGTAATAATCCCCGAACCAAACCAGGTTGCCGTCTTTATCGGTCATCTCTCTTGGAATGCCGATTTGGTCGCAGTGGAAGTAGTGGGTTTCCTGTTTGCTTTCGCCTTCTTCGTTGGTCCGGTTGTGTACCTGTGCCAAAGGTCCGTAGCTGTCGGGGTCGGTGTAGATATAGGTATACCTGCCGTCCGGATGGACTTCTTGCAGTAAATGGCTGCCGTCCCAAACGAATCCGGTTTCCTCTTCGAGGCCGTCTGAAACTTCTTCGTCTTTCAGACGACCTTTGCCTATCCTTCTGCCTAAAGCGTCGTAGGTGTAGGACCACGTTTCTTTCGTACCGTCTTTTTTAAAGATTTCCGCTTTAACCAGTTGGTCATGCAGATCGTAGAAGTAGTTTTGTACTTCGCCGTCGGCCAGTTCGCGGTGGATCAGGTTGCCGAAGTGGTCGTAGTAATAGCTGTTGCCGTTGTAGGTTTTCAGGCGGTTGTCGGTGATGGTAGGGCTATTGTTATCGGACAGGATATTGTGCGCAGGGTCGAAGGCGAACAGTTCGCTGCCGGCTTGGGTAATCCGGCCTAGTTTGTCGTACTCGAACTGCGTCGTCCCCGTCCGTTGGTCGGTACTGTGGGTCAGGTTGCCGGTACGGTCGTAGCCGTAGCTGCGTTTGACGGCATAAGCCGATGTTACTGCGTTTTTCGCTGTCTCGGTCTGCGTCAGCTCGTTGAGTGCGGCAATTTGCCTTTTCAGACGGCCTAAGGGATCGAGTTCGTAACGGCTGGCAAGTTTACCCTGTGTGCGGTAGATTTCGCGGTGCAGCCGATCGCGTTCGATGTCGGAGATGACTTCGTCGTCTAGGCTGATTTGGTGCAGGTGGCCGCTGCCGTAATACAGGTAGTTGATCTGTCTGCCGTCGGGCAGGACGGTGGCGGTACGGTTGCCGTTGAAGTCGTAGTGGTAGCGGATGCTTTCGGTAACGGGCAGGTACAGCATGTCGTACTGCGCATCGCGCCAGTCGGTTTCGGGCAAACCGTTTCGGGCGTTTTCTTCTTTGGACGGTACTTTCCATTGGTGCTGGCCGATGAGTTGGCCGTTGCCGTTGTAGTCGAAGCAGGTAATGCTTTGGCTGTTGGCGGCGCGGACGAGGTTGCCGTCAAAGTCGTATTGGTAAACGGTTTCCTGAACCTTGTCGTTATCGCGGGCGAGTGTGTGGATTAAGCGTCCCAATACATCTCGTTTGAACTCGGTAATCCGCAGCGGGGTTTGGCTGTCGAGGCCGTCTGAAAGCGGGGCGGCATCTTTTTTAGCAACGGGTTGTCCGCCCAGTTGCGCCATCAGTTTGGCGGCAAGGGTGGCATCATCGCCGTATTCACGCTGTTCGATTAGTTCGTTGCCGGCGTTGTAGCGGTAGTCGGTCAGTTTATGGTCGAAGCCGCTTTCGGCAATCAATCGGTCAAGGACGTCGTAGGCAAAGCGGTAGCGCGCACCGTTTTCATTGATGAGGCCGACCAGGCGGCGGGCTTTGTCGTAGTGGTAGCCGAAGGTATGGCCCAAGGCATTGGTGCGTCGGGTCGGCAGACCGTCTTGGCCGTATTCGTAGGCGGTTTTGGCTTAGATTGTTAGAGAAAAAATATTTCAGACGACCTCGAAAAAGGCTCGAGGTCGTCTGAAAAGCAGAAACAGCATGATTACCGTACCCAAGCTACGGCGGAATTTGAGGTTTCATGTGGGCTACGACTTGTTGTTGGGTCTCGACCCAACCGACTACTGTTTGATTCAAAGAGGTTCAGTTATTTTTTAGCTTTAATCACGCGTGCTACGGTTTGCTTTCTTTTTTTAAGGGTCCTACCCAACCTATGGCTACTATTTTTTATAGTATTTTGAAAAAATAAAAATATCCAAGTACATAATGCCACCATAAGAATTAAATTAAATAATGAATACATTATTCTACCTAATCCAAATGAAGGAAAATACATATCTCTCTTCCAGCCACAATTCCCATTGAATAAGCAATCATATAAATCATATAAATCCCAAATTAATACACAAAATACACAAAGCAAATCTTTATTTTTAAGAAAGAAATTATACATATGAGAATTACCTATTTTACATATTCAAACTATAGTCGGTTAAAATAAAAATGAGACAAGGCGGCGAGCCGCAAGGCGTACAGGTAGTATGTCAAGGCGAGCCAACGCCGTATCATTGCAATTTTAATCGACTATATAGTAAATTAAATTTAAATTAGGACAAAGCGACGAGCTGCAGACAGTACAGATATTACGGCAAGACGAGGCAACGCTGTACTGGTTTAAATTTGATTCACTATATTCTCAACAATTTTACTTTTAATTTTTTCAGTTATAAATCCTTTGGTTTCCTGCCATAACACACTTCTTAAATTAGCTTTAGCCTTTGTAACTCGCTTCGCTCTTGTCCGTTTTGCTGTACGAGAAATTTTTTTCATCTCACACTTCCAAAGTTTTGCACGTTTAAGTCCTTTATATGCGGCGTTAACTTTTTTTGCGGGGTTAATAAGTCCAGGTATTTCACCTAGCCAATCGCCTGTCTTATAAGCAGTTGATTCTGTGACTCCGCCGCTTATACCAAATAATTGTCGAGCTTTTTTAGTAATTCCCATTGAAATGTTGTCTCCAAACCCAGCAGCACCATCAACAAGCCATTGTGGCAAGGGATCGCCAAAACTCCATAAACCAAAAATATCTACCCAATTTTGCGCATTAGGAGCAAACTTGTATAAATTTTCTCCACCTTCCAACCCAATTGGATCCTGATTCACAAACCGCCCCGCATCCGGCTCATAATACCTGAAGAAGTTGTAATGCAGCCCCGTCTCACGGTCGGCATACTGGTTCTGCAGGCGGAAGGGTTGGTATGCGCTATCCGTTACCTTGGTTTCCTCTTTCAGACGACCCCAGCCGGTGTAGTTGCCGAGCCATAAGAGGTTGCCGTCCTTATCGGTCATCTCTCTTGGGATGCCGATTTGGTCGCAGTGGAAGTAGCGGGTTTGTTGGCGGTTTTCGCCTTCTGCGGTTGTCCAATTGCGGACTTGTGCGAGCGGTTCATAGCTGCTCGGATCGGTGTAGATATAGGTATATCTGCCATCAGAATGGACTTCTTGCAGCAAATGGCTGCCGTCCCAAACAAAGCGGGTTTGGTTTTCGAGGCCGTTCCCGCTTAAATCATGCGGGAATGACGTTTCTGAAACTTCTTCGTTTTTCAGACGACCTTTGCCTATCCTTCTGCCCAAGGCGTCGTAGCTGTACGCCCAAGTTTCTTTACTGCCGTCTTTTTTGAAGATTTCGGCTTTCACCAGTTGGTCATGCAGGTCGTAGAAATAGTTCTGCACTTCGCCGTCGGCCAGTTCGCGGTGGATCAGGTTGCCGAGGCCGTCGTAGTAATAGCTGTTGCCGTTGTAGGTTTTCAGGCGGTTGTCGGGGACGGTAGGGCTATTGTTGTCAGACAGAATATTGTGCGCGGGGTCGAAGGCGAACCGTTCGCTGCCCGCTTGGGTAATCCTGCCCAGTTTGTCGTACTCGAACCGGGTCGTGCCCGTCCGCTGGTCGGTGCTGTGGGTCAGGTTGCCGGTGCGGTTGTAGCCGTAGCTGCGTTTGACCGCGGTTTGGCCATAGCCCGCCGCTACTTTGGTTTTGCCTTTACCGCCTTCCGTCAAATCATTGAGGGTGGCGATTTGTTTTTTCAGACGACCTAGGGGATCGAGTTCGTAACGGCTGGCGAGTTTACCCTGTATGCGGTAGATTTCGCGGTGCAGCTTATCGCGCTCGATGTCGGTGATGATTTCGTCGTCGAGGCTGATTTAGATGTTTTGTTGTAGTTGAAGCCGATAAGAGATGATACATAGGGAAAGGTCGTCTGAAGGTTATTTCAGACGACCTTGATATTTTGTTGGGTCTCGACCCAACCTACGCTTTCTGAAGATTAATTTCAGACGATTTCGCGGTTTTATTAGGTCTCGATACGATCTACGATTAGTTAATAAGCTTCTGCTTTATTTTTTAAAACTGGAAAATAGCTTGTATTTCTATAAAAAATAACTACTTCATCGCTGTTTATAGATTTTCCTAAAATAATGATAACGCCATTGTTTTTAAATAGAGCTATTTCATTTTTATGTTTTTCCAAAAACTTTTTTTGATCTTCAAAGGTGGTTTCTCCTCTAGAAAAAGCTTCAAATTCAGATGGATTATATTCTTCATAAGGAGAGTATATATCCTTAAATTCTTGTTTTATTATGTCGAAATCTACGCTCTTTAGTCCGAAAATTAAAACATTCTGTAGGATATTAGTTGATTCATCAAACTGTAAAAACGCCGTTAAATTATTAGAAACGGATAAGGCGTATGTGTTTGGCATTGGTATTTCTTTTTTTCCATAACTAATGTAAGAACTATCTGCCTTTATTAATTGAGGATATTTGGATAGCGCTTCATTAACAGTAATTTTGCCTATAGTTAATCCAAATGGGGCAACTTCTTTTTGAGAGGGGTGAGTGACATTTGTCAAGAATGCATACTTCTTATTTTTAATTAATGATTTTTCATCTAGATTGTTATCTGTAGGGTAGCAAGAAACTATTGATATTAAAAATAATGTTAAGTATATTACCTTCTTTATACATGAATGAATCATTAAGTTTACTCCTTTATTTATTACACAATGAATATGTTGTACATCTACCTACACTAGCACCGCCACCGCCACCAAATAAAATATTTGCATTAAAGGTATTACTTGCAGCTTGCCCACGAGTAGGATCTGAAGTACATACACCACCTCCAGCTCCGCCTACTGGGGTCGCTACACTACCATTGACGCATGTTGAATTTGACCACCCAGTAGAAACGTTGCTTGCGCTATATGAGTATTCTCCCCCTAACGTTAAACGTTCTGCAGCTCCTGTTTCTCCACAGATAGTCGCTGCTAAACATTTACCTGTTGTTCCGTCTGGAAAATTATTGTGTATCACAGATAAACGACCGCTACCTCCTACAGCCCCTTGTCCTTCTGCAACTATACTTAATGTGTGTGAAGAGGCTGGTAGAGTTTTTGGATGATTTGCCATGGCTGCTGCTAGTGCTTTATGATATTCAGCTTGAACACCTGGAGAATTTCCATAATCTCGAAGTAGTTGAAAACCATCCAATCCTAAAGGATCTATCCAGCTTTGTATTGAATTACCAAATCTATATATATTCTCCCCACCCAACAACCCAATCGGATCCTGATTAACAAACCGCCCCGCATCAGGCTCATAATACCTGAAGAAGTTGTAATGCAGCCCCGTCTCACGGTCGCAATACTGGTTCTGTAAACGGAAGGGCTGGTATGCGCTATTCGTTACCTTGGTTTCCTCTTTCAGACGGCCCCAGCTGGTATAGTTGCCGAACCACAACAAATTGCCGTCCTTGTCGGTCATCTCCCTAGGGATGCCGATTTGGTCGCAGTGGAAGTAGTGGGTCTGTTGACGGTTTTCGCCGCCTTCGGTTGTCCAGTTATGTACCTGTGCCAAGAGTTCGTAGCTTTCGGGATCGGTGTAGATATATGTATACCTGCCGTCCGGTTGGACTTCCTGTAAGAGGTGGCTGCCGTCCCAAACGAATCCGGTTTCCTCTTCGAGGTCGTCTGAAACTTCTTCGTTTTTCAGACGGCCTTTGCCTATCCTTCTGCCCAAGGCGTCGTAGGTGTACGCCCAAGTTTCTTTCATGCCGTCTTTTTTGAAGATTTCGGCTTTAACCAGTTGGTCGTGCAGATCGTAGAAATAGTTCTGCACTTCGCCGTCGGCCAGTTCGCGGTGGATCAGGTTGCCGAGCTCGTCGTAGTAATAGGTCGTGCCGTTGTAGGTTTTCAGGCGGTTGTCGGTGATGGGATTGAGGTCGGCTGAAAGCGGCACGGTCGTTTTGCCCTCTCCCCGACCCTCTCCCACGGGAGAGGGGGCAGGGTACGGTTTGACCTTTTCCGTCGGAATGTCGAGGATATTGTGCGCGGGGTCGAAGGCGAACAGTTCGTTGCCGGCTTGGGTAATCCGGCCTAGTTTGTCGTACTCGAAATGCGTCGTTCCCGTCCGCTGGTCGGTGCTGTGGGTCAGGTTGCCGGTACGGTCGTAGCCGTAGCTGCGTTTGACTGCATAAGCCGATGTTACAGTGTTCTTATCTGTCTCGGTCTGCGTCAGGTCGTTAAGTGCGGCGATTTGCCTTTTCAGACGACCCAGGGGATCGAGTTCGTAGCGGCTGGCGAGTTTACCCTGTGTGCGGAAGATTTCGCGGTGCAGCTGATCGCGTTCGATGTCGGTGATGACTTCGTCGTCGAGGCTGATTTGGTGCAGGTGGCCGCTGCCGTAATACAGATAGTTGATCTGTCTGCCGTCGGGCAGGACGGTGGCGGTGCGGTTGCCGTTGAAGTCGTAGTGGTAGCGGACGGTTTCGGTAACGGGCAGGTACAGCATGTCGTACTGCGCATCGCGCCAGTCGGTTTCGGGCAAACCGTTTTGGGCGTTTTCTTCTTTGGACGGCACTTTCCATTGGTGCTGGCCGATGATTTGACCGTTGCCGTTGTAGTCGAAGCAGGTGATGCTTTGGCGGTTGGCGGCGCGGACGAGGTTGCCGTTCGGGTCGTATTGGTAAGCGGTTTCCTGAACCTTGTCGTTATCGCGGGCAAGGGTGTGGATCAGCCGTCCCAATACATCTCGTTTGAACTCGGTAATCCGCAGCGGGGTTTGGCTGTCGAGGCCGTCTGAAAGCGGGGCGGCATCTTTTTTAGCAACGGGTTGCCCGCCCAGTTGCGCCATCAGTTTGGCGGCAAGGGTGGCATCATCGCCGTATTCGCGCTGTTCAATTAGTTCGTTACCGGCATTATAGCGGTAGCCGGTCAGTTTATGGTCGAAGCCGCTTTCGGCAATCAATCGGTCGAGGACGTCGTAGGCAAAGCGGTAGCGCGCACCGTTTTCATTGGTGAGGCCGACCAGGCGGCGGGCTTTGTCGTAGTGGTAGCCGAAGGTATGGCCCAGCGCATTGGTGCGCCGGGTCGGCAGACCGTCTTGGCCGTATTCGTAGGAAGTGGTATGGCCTTCGCCGTCGGTATGGGTTTTTAAACGACCTGCGGCATCGTAGCCGAAGGTCTCTTTGCTGCCGTCGGGATAGAGGGCAAGGGTAAGGTTTTGATTGGCGTCGTAGTGGTATTCGGTATGCTGTCCCAGCGCATCGGTAATACGCGCCAACTGTCCTTCGGGAGTGTAAGAGAGTTTGGTTTCGTAACCCGAGCAGTCGGTAATCCGGTCGGGCTGATGGTTTTCGTTATAGTGGTAGGCGGTACTGCTGCCGTTCGGATCGGTCACCGACAGCAACAGACCGTTGCCGGCATATTCGAAACGGGTGATGTGTTTCAGCGGGTCGGTATGGGTCAGCAGGTTGCCCGCTTCGTCGTAGGTATAGCCGTGATAACGGCTTTCGGCATCGCTTTTACGGATCAGACGGTAGTTGTCGTCATAGTCGAAATGCAGGATGACGCCGTCCGGACGGGTAATGCTTTCCACCTGGCCCTCGTTGCTGTACTGATAACGGGTAACGCGCCCCATTGCATCGGTATGGCTGAGCAGACGGCCCAAGTCGTCGCGTTCCATCAGGTTGGTGCTGCCGTCGGCAAACACCCGTTTGGTCAACTCGTTGTTGTAGTCGTAATGGTATTGCTCGGTACGGCCCAATACGTCGGTTACCTCGGTATAACCTTCGTGATAGGTAAAACGCCATTCCTCGCCCAAGGAAGTCCGGTTGCGTAACACTTTGCCGGTCGGGGTGTAATGGTCGTATTCGTATTCCGATACCAATCCGGCTGCATCGGTGTGCGACACCATCAGATTGTTCTTATAGCCGAAGCTGCGTTTGACCTTGCCGTCGCGGCCGATAACGCGGACTAAGTCACCACTGCCGTTGTATTCATAGCGAACCAGCGGGCTGCCGACCCGGACCGCTTCGCCAAAGGCAGGCAAACCCTCCAACAGCGATACCGACAGCAGCCGCATTTTAGGCGATTGCTCATCGGCTACATTGCCAAAGTTCAGCGAGAATACCCGTCCGTTGCCGTCAATAATGTATTGCGGCAGACCGGTCAGCGGATGATAAATGAAACGCTGATGGTTGCCGTTGGCGTCTTCTACCGCGACCAAAGGGAAGAGGGTGGAATCTTCGTCCGAACCGTCTTCAGCGACCACCAAAGGCGCAAAACGCAACGCTATCGAACCGTCCAGCGACGCAATGACATAATGGCCGTCCGGGTTTTTACTGAACCAAATCTGTTCGCTTTCGAACAATACCGGTTCTTCATCATCTTCATCCACTTCCGGCAAAGGGAACAAACGGCCTTGATCGTCGATATAGGCCAATCCCGCCGCATCGCGGATGATGCGTTGGCAGCCCGGTACGCTCCAACCCTCGCCGAGCCAGCCGGTACCGTCTTGGTCGGAATAATAGCTGCGGCTCCATACCAGCGGCAAAATGCCTTCAAAGGCAAAGTCGGTTTCACCGGTTAGAAACTTCAAACCGTGTATCGGATTCACCGGCCGACCGGCACCCACTGCACCCTTACAGGACAGACAGGTTTTAGGGGGGAGTCTTTTGCTGAACTTGCCGTTCATATGGAACATATCGCCGGTGCGCACGATATAGCGTTTACGGATTTTAACCGAGGAAGAATGGCGCATAGGCCATGCCGGTTTGGTGGCGGTGCGGCTCTTTACCCCTTTACGGCCCGGAAGGGCGATTTCATCGCCATAAGTCTTGTCCGTCTTACTGGCTTTAAAGACAAAAGCAGGCTTGCGGTTGAGGCGTACGTCTTTGGCGACGGTTTGGGCACCGCCGAGGTCGGCAAAGAGTGGGAAGGGAATGGGCGGAACGGAAGGGGGAGCGGGTGGTGGCGGCCAACAGAAATCGGGGACGGTAAAGACAACGCGGAACTTGCTGCTTTTACGGGCGATTTTATTGACGGCCATGGCGGCTTGCTCCTGTTGGGGGATGGGGTCGTCTGAAAAGCAGAACCCGTGTGTATGCGTACCGCACGCACCCTACGTCGGGATTGGAGGTTTTATAGGGAATACGGCTTGCTACACTTGTAAAAGCATAAGATTCGAAACCTAATTAATTTTGTATAGTTTGAAAATTTTTTTAAGTTTATATATAAGTTTGTATAAAAGAAATATATTTATAAAAAAACTAATTGATCCGTAGGCAAAGTGTATTATTCTTCGATAAAAGATATTATCAATAGTAGGATTCAGATTTAGTCCTAAATGAGTAATAATATCTTCTTCAATAATTGACCATGGAAGTGTTATAGTAATATTAATTAATTCCAAAATCCAAGGGTTTATTATAAATAAAATTATATATATAAATAAATATAATAAAAAAATACTTATATATTTATAAATTTTCATAATATCACCTATGATTTTTAGACGTTTTTTTAATTGTTTTATCGAGGGATGGTGGGTTTTGGCAAGTATTAGTATCATTTTCTGGTCCATAGTGTTGTGAAATTGCCTTTTCAAGCCCCCAACGTTTTATAGAAGAAGAATTAGGATCATGTTGGATATTTTTAGATGTATTCACAAGAGTGTCATCACACCTTACCATACAGTTATATTTTTCTAATCCTGAACATGAGAATTGTTCCCTACACTTAGCATAACAAATATCATGTTGCCTGCAAGCCGTATCCAATACTCCCATTGGTTCAGCATAATAACCGTTATTGTCTCGAAGCTTACTGTATTGCTCTTCTCTCCCCCCTGTCCAGTCTGGTCCACACCAATTCCCATGATATTTAAACCAACCTAATGTATCTATCCATTTCGTAGTATTTGGTGCAAACGCATAAAAATTACTCCCCCCAAACAACCCAATCGGATCCTGATTCACAAACCGACCCACATCAGGTTCATAATACCTGAAGAAGTTATAGTGCAACCCAGTTTCAAGGTCGGCGTACTGGTTTTGCAGGCGGAAGGGCTGGTAAGCGCTATCCGTTACCTTGGTTTCTTCTTTCAGACGACCCCAGCCGGTGTAGTTGCCGAGCCATAAGAGGTTGCCGTCCTTATCGGTCATCTCTCTTGGAATGCCGATTTGGTCGCAGTGGAAGTAGTGGGTTTCTTGGCAGCTTTCGCCTTCTTCGTTGGTCCGGTTATGTACCTGTGCCAAGGGTTCGTAGCTGTCGGGATTGGTGTAGATATAGGTATACCTGCCGTCCGGTTGGATTTCCTGTAAGAGGTGGCTGCCGTCCCAAACGAATCCGGTGGCATCTTCGAGGCTACCTGAAACTTCTCCGTCTTTCAGACGGCCTTTTCCTATCCTTCTGCCCAAGGCGTCGTAGCTGTACGCCCAAGTTTCTTTACTGCCGTCTTTTTTGAAGATTTCGGCTTTAACCAGTTGGTCGTGCAGGTCGTAGAAGTAGTTTTGTACTTCGCCGTCGGCCAGTTCGCGGTGGATCAGGTTGCCGAAGTGGTCGTAGTAATAGCTGTTGCCGTTGTAGGTTTTCAGGCGGTTGTCGGTGATGGTAGGGCTATTGTTATCGGACAGGATATTGTGCGCAGGGTCGAAGGCGAACAGTTCGCTGCCGGCTTGGGTAATCCGGCCTAGTTTGTCGTACTCGAAATGCGTCGTTCCCGTCCGCTGGTCGGTGCTGTGGGTCAGGTTGCCGGTACGGTCGTAGCCGTAGCTGCGTTTGACTGCATAAGCCGATGTTACAGTGTTCTTATCTGTCTCGGTCTGCGTCAGGTCGTTAAGTGCGGCGATTTGCCTTTTCAGACGACCCAGGGGATCGAGTTCGTAACGGCTGGCGAGTTTACCCTGTGTGCGGAAGATTTCGCGGTGCAGCTGATCGCGTTCGATGTCGGTGATGACTTCGTCGTCGAGGCTGATTTGGTGCAGGTGGCCGCTGCCGTAATACAGGTAGTTGATTTGTCTGCCGTCGGGCAGGACGGTGGCGGTACGGTTGCCGTTGAAGTCGTAGTGGTAGCGGACGGTTTCGGTAACGGGCAGGTACAGCATGTCGTACTGCGCATCGCGCCAGTCGGTTTCGGGCAAACCGTTTCGGGCGTTTTCTTCTTTGGACGGCACTTTCCATTGGTGCTGGCCGATGATTTGACCGTTGCCGTTGTAGTCAAAGCAGGTAATGCTTTGGCTGTTGGCGACACGGACGAGGTTGCCGTCAAAGTCGTATTGGTAAACGGTTTCCTGAACCTTGTCGTTATCGCGGGCGAGTGTGTGGATTAAGCGTCCCAATACATCTCGTTTGAACTCGGTAATCCGCAGCGGGGTTTGGCTGTCGAGGCCGTCTGAAAGCGGGGCGGCATCTTTTTTAGCAACGGGTTGCCCGCCCAGTTGCGCCATCAGTTTGGCGGCAAGGGTGGCATCATCGCCGTATTCGCGCTGTTCAATTAGTTCGTTACCGGCATTATAGCGGTAGCCGGTCAGTTTATGGTCGAAGCCGCTTTCGGCAATCAATCGGTCGAGGACGTCGTAGGCAAAGCGGTAGCGCGCACCGTTTTCATTGGTGAGGCCGACCAGGCGGCGGGCTTTGTCGTAGTGGTAGCCGAAGGTATGGCCCAGCGCATTGGTGCGCCGGGTCGGCAGACCGTCTTGGCCGTATTCGTAGGAAGTGGTATGGCCTTCGCCGTCGGTATGGGTTTTTAAACGACCTGCGGCATCGTAGCCGAAGGTCTCTTTGCTGCCGTCGGGATAGAGGGCAAGGGTAAGGTTTTGATTGGCGTCGTAGTGGTATTCGGTATGCTGTCCCAGCGCATCGGTAATACGCGCCAACTGTCCTTCGGGAGTGTAAGAGAGTTTGGTTTCGTAACCCGAGCAGTCGGTAATCCGGTCGGGCTGATGGTTTTCGTTATAGTGGTAGGCGGTACTGCTGCCGTTCGGATCGGTCACCGACAGCAACAGACCGTTGCCGGCATATTCGAAACGGGTGATGTGTTTCAGCGGGTCGGTATGGGTCAGCAGGTTGCCCGCTTCGTCGTAGGTATAGCCGTGATAACGGCTTTCGGCATCGCTTTTACGGATCAGACGGTAGTTGTCGTCATAGTCGAAATGCAGGATGACGCCGTCCGGACGGGTAATGCTTTCCACCTGGCCCTCGTTGCTGTACTGATAACGGGTAACGCGCCCCATTGCATCGGTATGGCTGAGCAGACGGCCCAAGTCGTCGCGTTCCATCAGGTTGGTGCTGCCGTCGGCAAACACCCGTTTGGTCAACTCGTTGTTGTAGTCGTAATGGTATTGCTCGGTACGGCCCAATACGTCGGTTACCTCGGTATAACCTTCGTGATAGGTAAAACGCCATTCCTCGCCCAAGGAAGTCCGGTTGCGTAACACTTTGCCGGTCGGGGTGTAATGGTCGTATTCGTATTCCGATACCAATCCGGCTGCATCGGTGTGCGACACCATCAGATTGTTCTTATAGCCGAAGCTGCGTTTGACCTTGCCGTCGCGGCCGATAACGCGGACTAAGTCACCACTGCCGTTGTATTCATAGCGAACCAGCGGGCTGCCGACCCGGACCGCTTCGCCAAAGGCAGGCAAACCCTCCAACAGCGATACCGACAGCAGCCGCATTTTAGGCGATTGCTCATCGGCTACATTGCCAAAGTTCAGCGAGAATACCCGTCCGTTGCCGTCAATAATGTATTGCGGCAGACCGGTCAGCGGATGATAAATGAAACGCTGATGGTTGCCGTTGGCGTCTTCTACCGCGACCAAAGGGAAGAGGGTGGAATCTTCGTCCGAACCGTCTTCAGCGACCACCAAAGGCGCAAAACGCAACGCTATCGAACCGTCCAGCGACGCAATGACATAATGGCCGTCCGGGTTTTTACTGAACCAAATCTGTTCGCTTTCGAACAATACCGGTTCTTCATCATCTTCATCCACTTCCGGCAAAGGGAACAAACGGCCTTGATCGTCGATATAGGCCAATCCCGCCGCATCGCGGATGATGCGTTGGCAGCCCGGTACGCTCCAACCCTCGCCGAGCCAGCCGGTACCGTCTTGGTCGGAATAATAGCTGCGGCTCCATACCAGCGGCAAAATGCCTTCAAAGGCAAAGTCGGTTTCACCGGTTAGAAACTTCAAACCGTGTATCGGATTCACCGGCCGACCGGCACCCACTGCACCCTTACAGGACAGACAGGTTTTAGGGGGGAGTCTTTTGCTGAACTTGCCGTTCATATGGAACATATCGCCGGTGCGCACGATATAGCGTTTACGGATTTTAACCGAGGAAGAATGGCGCATAGGCCATGCCGGTTTGGTGGCGGTGCGGCTCTTTACCCCTTTACGGCCCGGAAGGGCGATTTCATCGCCATAAGTCTTGTCCGTCTTACTGGCTTTAAAGACAAAAGCAGGCTTGCGGTTGAGGCGTACGTCTTTGGCGACGGTTTGGGCACCGCCGAGGTCGGCAAAGAGTGGGAAGGGAATGGGCGGAACGGAAGGGGGAGCGGGTGGTGGCGGCCAACAGAAATCGGGGACGGTAAAGACAACGCGGAACTTGCTGCTTTTACGGGCGATTTTATTGACGGCCATGGGGTGCTCCTGTTGTGAAGATAGAGGCCGTCTGAAAAGTTGGCTGCAATTAGTTGGGAATCAGACGGCCTTTTGGTTGTTTACGCGAATGCCGCAAGAGAAGGCGGTATCGGGATAAATTTGTCTTGTGAAGTGCGGCATGCAGCTGCGGCTGCAATTTGTTCTGCCCGTTCATGTCGAGCAATAAACCTGAGTTGACATGCAGAAATTTCCAGCTCTTCTGCAAAAGAAGTCCGGTATGCACAGTCAATGCGGCGTTGTTCTATATCAACGAGTACGGTATCTAATACCATGTCTTTACACAAAGACATATTAGATGCGGTATGGGCATGTACAAATACAGTCTCTACCGGCAGTTCGACAGTAAAGTACTGATTGGGTGCTTGAAAGGAATGTACCATGCCGGTAAATCCCAGTGTATAGATATGGTTAGGCTTTAGATGCGGCAACTGAAGGGAAGGATGAGCACCGTTCCAATAAGCCATAGAAAAATCTTCCGGCAATAAAGGTGCACGGTTAGCTATCCATTCAGCATCGGCAGTACCTGAATGTCGTGCCCGTTGTGCAAAATAACGAGGCATAAAGCCGAATCCTTCGGGAGCAACATTTTCAGCAGGATCTCGTATCGGATGGTTTGGGTCATAAATCTGGTGAGCCTTTAATATCCGTTTGAATCCATTTTGTTTGAGTTGGGATTTGGGATAATAACCAATACCGACAGGATTTTGCTGATGCCCTTCATGATCGTCTTCAACTGCACCACCGCCAAAGGCAAATTCATAGCGGATAGGTAAGGAGAGAATGGGATCTGGTTCGCTTAGAGACCATCCTGCTATCTCTCTTACCCAGTAGCGCTCGCCAGTAAGAGCCAGACTCTTTTGATAATCGCCAATACTCACCGCTACGGCAAGTTGCCGAGCGGGAGTATCATTAGGTGCATAGGCGATTGCATTGATCACTAAATCAGTTTTAGGTTTATAAAGGCAAAAGTCGCTTTCAAACTGAGTTGAAGTTTGAGATGGTTCACCGTAAAAAGTATCTGCAAATGTAAGAGGCGTCTGCGTTTGGGCAAACTCAAGTACAGTTTTTCCTGTTACGGGATCGATTTCAAACTCATAACTGACTTTAGCAACTACAACATCATATGTTCGATCTAACTGGTCGATGTTTTTAAATTGCTGCGT
Source organism: Neisseria subflava (assembly GCF_005221305.1). Taxonomy (NCBI): domain Bacteria; kingdom Pseudomonadati; phylum Pseudomonadota; class Betaproteobacteria; order Neisseriales; family Neisseriaceae; genus Neisseria; species Neisseria subflava. The sequence continues at coordinate 1,232,794 of NZ_CP039887.1, read as the reverse complement.
ATGAAAGCAGGTAAAGTTCTCCAATTCGAACATTGATATACCTTTTCTTTTAGTTGATATCGACTTTTTTGCCGTCCATATCTACTACACTAGTGCCAACGATTTTAACTTTTTTACTAACGATAGAGATTTTATTTTTATCTATTACAATCATAGAGTTGCCTACTTGAAGGGTAATTTTGCTCCCTGCAGATAAGGTAATTTTATTGCCGGCATTAAGGCCAATATTTAAGCCTGCATTAAGCCCCATAACCAGGCCAACACTATGCATTTCAGCACCAACAACGTTGGTCATCCAACCACCTCCGACATTTAGCATATAGCCAGCCCCAATGTTGGTCATTTGTCCAATGCCAACGTTGCTCATACCATTTAGGCTGACAGTTTCCTGCTTATTACCACCAATACTACTAACTTCGTTAGATACAATGGTCTTGTTACGATTGGCGCCAACGGTCAACGCTTGATTTTTGCCAATAGAAATGTTTTGATCCAAGCCCACCGTCAAAGCCTGATTTTTTCCGATGCCAATGTTTTCATCGAGGCCAACAGAATGGGTTCGATTTTTAGCGACAGAAACGCTTTGATCTTTACCCACAGAAGTACTTTGGTTTTGGCCGACACTAATGCTTTGGTTTTGGGTAATACTGGAAGTTTCGTTTTGGCCGACTGATTTAGTACGGTTTTGGGTAATTGAGGCAGTTTCGTTTTTTTGAACAGTTTTAGCTCGATCACCTACTACTGTTACAGTTTCGTTATTACCAATTGTAGTGGTTCGGTCGTTGTTGACGTTGCGGGTTTCATTGTTCTTAACAAGTGAGGTCAAGTCTTTCTGTGCCTGGAAGTTGACCATTTCAGACCCAGCAGTATCATTGAACATCAGTTCGTTAAAGTTGGCTAATGGAGAGTTAAAACTTTTACTCTTGATACCAGATTGCTTGGCTGCAGCAGGAAATCCCCATGGTGGCGACATTGCACTGTTATACAGACGGCCTAATACAATAGGTCGATCAGCATCGCCATTAATAAAATCAACCAGTACTTCTTCACCAATGCGTGGTGTATTAATAGAGCCATAGCCAGCACCAGCAGAGCCCTGAGTTACTCGTACCCAGTTGGAACTGTTTTCATCCATTTTTCCATAGCGATCCCAGTGGAACTGGACTTTAATATCGCCATATTCATTGGTGTAGACCTCTTCACCTGCAGGTCCTGTTACCGTAGCTGCTTGTGTTCCTAAAACTTTTGGCTTGGGAGTTTTAAGAGGAGGGCGGTATGGATAAGATTTAGGTAATACGCGGAATGAGATTCTAAATTTGCCAATACGGTCTCCAGACGTATAGCCTGCCTCTTCGAAATCATAATCAGCTTTTAGAATAGTATATTCGGTATTGGAAGATGCATGAGGGTGTTTGCTCAGGATAAACGTATAACCTGGAGCAAGTGTTAGTGCAGTACCTGAGCCAGTAATAATCTTGGTTTGGCTTTTCAAATCTTCACTACGAACCTGACTGTAATTTTGTGCTTCTGCCACATCACTAAAACCTGTGTAGAAGTCATAGTGTTCCATAGATACCGAATTAAAGTCATGAACTGAATCTGAAGACATCATCGGAACTTTGGCATTTTTATAATTGTATTCTTGAGTAACAAATTGACTAGATTTTAAAGCATCTCGTTCTTCCCAAATATCAATATAGGCGATATTTGGCGCCCCCGGTGCAGTATTTCGAGAATGGTAGGGGATATTAGGAGATGAAATAGCTTCTAAAACACCGACATCATCAGTAATAACCAGCTCATGTGAACCGTTACTGTGGGCAAAATAATAGTAGATACCTTCTTGTTCAAATAGGCGGTTTAAGAAATCAAAGCTATTTTCTTGATACTGAACACAAAAGCCTCTTGTTCGATACCCTTTTTGACATTTTATCTGGTATGGGAATCCGAATGGTGCTAAGACTTCATTAGCGATATCTAATACGGACTTATCAACGAAAACTCTGCTGTCCGTATTTTGAGTGAGGTACCACATGAATGGACGAGTGGTACAGGTATAGGCATGATAACCTTCTTCATCCTCATCTTCTCCAATGTAGCCAAAATCGGTAACTAGACCATTTAGATAACGAGGATTACTTGCTTCGGTATCAATTTCCAATGTTACAGACTGACCAATAATATCTTTGCCTTGCAAGTTTGGGTTTTGAGAGACCAATGTAATATTGAACTCAAACAGATTTGAAACGGATTCTGTTCCAAGCATTTTTTTGAATAATAGTTGTGATCCCAAAGGCGTATGAGCAACGATAGTTCTATTCATTTAGGGAAACTCCTTGTCAATCTTAAACCAATATTCCGGGTACAAGTATTTTTATCCTATATTTTAAATAGGGATAAAATATGTGAAAGTAATATTCTAGACAATATTATTTACATCGTTATTGAGACTTTTAAATACACTGAAAATTCCTTAATTTACTTAAATTAAAGGGATTAAAGGCAGTAGAAGTAGTAAATTCAAGTACAAGATTTTTTCCTTTAATATTGTATTCGACAACGGTGGTATTTCCTGTTTGGCGAATAATTTTACCTTTTTCAATAAGGCGGAAGATTGACCAAGGCCCAGTTGAACTAATACCTGCGCTGTTGATTTGGGGAGAGGAGATATCTATTTTAGCTAAAGCATTTTCACTCTTTGATGGCCAAGTAAAGGTTACAGGATTTACAGGACCATGGCTGTATACATAGCTTTTCCCTGCATATGAGATATTTACACTTTCTAAACTAGTATCAAGAATCAAAACTTTAACTGAGAAGTCAAATGTAGGAGTTTCTGAGCCTTTATCAAAATATCCTTGTCGGATGTCTTCTATATCATTTAGTTTTGCAAAACGATCTTTAAAAGCATCATTTTTAGCAGTTAAAGTTTCCAGTTTTTCTGAGCGTGCCAATACAGCAGCTTCACCAGTCAAGTTTGTAAATTTACTGTAGATACCATTGGGACCAAATATACTGGCGAAACTCTCTAATGCAACATTGTCCTCCGACCCTTTATCGAAAGGGTATCCTTGTTGATGTATTTCTTGGCAACTATTAGTTAATGTAGCTATTTGTTTTTCTAAAGTAGACAAAAGCTTTTCATCAACAATTTTGTTAGTGTTTTTCAGAATAATTTCAGAAAAGTTATCTAACATTTGGCGAAAGGGAGGTGGCAGTCTATTTACTTCAGCCTTGTATTTTACGAAAGGATCATCAGGTGGTAAGTCCACTCCTTTTTCTACAGCAACATTAACAGCAACTAAATAAACATATAAATCATTTATAGCTTCTGTGACATTGTTAATAGCAGGAGGTTGATCATTTGTGATTTCAGTTAATGTATGGAAATCTGCAAAAGCATCATCGACTGGAGTTGCTTGTTTTAAAGCAACTAATTCATTTTTCACATTATTCCCCTCTTCACTCTCTAAGAGTTTTGAGAGTCCTGCTCTATTTAACCAATCGGTAATTTTGCTTCCAGCTTTTTCTGTTATTCGTTTGTCAATGGTTAAAGTCGTATTATCACTAATTCCTTTAATAATATTGACTAAAGGTGAGTTCTTTTCAGATAGCAGTTTGGCAATTTGAGTACTCTCTCGTGATGACTTTGGTGTTACTAATGACAAATCAGATAAATAACTATTCCAAACTTTAATGTAATTACTGAAATAGATTCTTTGGGCATCGGAAAGAACAGATGCTTTACTTTGGCCTAAAGAAGCATAGTTACCTAATACCCAGTTGTCTTCATTAAAAAACTGCTCTGCAGATTTAACCATGGCAGGTAAAACTTTAGTAATGTAGGCTTCTTTGGTATAAATAAAGTTAATAGGTTCTTTTAAAGCCCCACCAGTCTTACGTCGGAATAGCAAGTGACTTTGCACACCACCCATACTTGAAAAAGATACAGGTGTAACTCCTTCTTTTCCTGAGAGAGTAACTGTGTTTATAGTATCTTCTAATACCATGGTTGCAATGTCTCTTTGTGCAATTTCCTGTCTACGACGTTCTACTAATTCTTCGTCATAGGGAACACTTGGTGTAATGCTTTGTTTTGAAAGAATCTGATTCAGAGCTTTTTCAACAGATTTTTTTTGTTGGTCACTCATGCCTGATGATTCTGTTTTAGACAAATTGGACATTAACCAGTTTTGCATAAAAGCAGCATCAAAATGTTCTTTGTGGAACATCATAAGATAAGCTTTTAATGCATCATAGCTATTAATATTATTAGAACCATTAGCTGTGCGTAGAAGTTCATCCAACTTATAGCTGATTAATGGCATTACGTTGTCTTGAAGAATTCTATAATAGGCTGACTCCCCAACATCTTTCATTTGGCTACCTTGATAAAGACCCATACGATAGCTGAGCGGAGGGGATAATAAATCTGGAATTTCTTTACTGGTAGTTGTATCTCTAACTTGTTCAGCAAATGTTACAGCCTTAAGTAAATCAGGGCTGTCTGTATATTTTTTTACATCTAAAGCTAAGTCAGTTGCTTTTTGATCAACCTGTTCAAGATATGATTGGTTATTTGAGTAACTATTCAGCATCATTGTTAAACATGCAATTACTACAGTTGCAATAGCTCCAATACCTAGCCAATACAAGATTTGTTTTTTGACGAACCAAGATTTATTCTCGCCAGCTAAATTTGCCTCGCTAAGAATAACGTCAGCAAAGAGTCTATTTAAGAAAAAGCTATGTTCGTTATTCTGAGTAGAGGCCTGGTTTGAATCCAAGTATTTTTTAGATAATTGGAAATCACTTTGCAAACCTTCCAGTATAGGGTTGAGATGTTGTCCTGTTTGTGTCGCACTTGAAAAATAAACACCTCTCCATGCGATAGGTTGCTCAAATTTTGAAGATTTAGACAGCTCTTTAAATAGAGAAAGTACTGCTTGATTAAGGCGCTCAAACTCCTCTGGGAATGCAAAAGCTGCAGCTTTATCTTCAGTAGATTCTAATTGATGAACTGTGCCCAACATAGAGGAGTGTAATTTATCTACAATATCTGCTAAGGCATTAGAAGCAGTAGCGATAGGAGTCTCCATTCCTTCTGTATTAGATAGAGGAATTCCTAAATATTGATTTCTTTGTTCTTCAGTTAGATGGTCAAAGAATTCATTAAAACCATGCAATAAATCCAGTTTGGTTATCATAAGATAAACTGGGAAATGTATACCTAATTTAGTATGCATTTCATGGATTCTTTTACGCAGTTCTACTGAGATTTCTGTTATGTTGGTTTTCCCGCCCAACAAATCATCTACACCTACAGTAACCAATACTCCATTTATTGGCTGTTTAGGTCGGTAACGTTGTAGCAGCGTTACAAACTCTTCCCAGTCACTAGAGTCTTTACTGCTATGATTGTCATGTAAAGATAATCTACCAGCTGTATCGAGAAATACTATTTCATCCGACAGAAACCAATCACAATCTCGTGTACCTGCTAGGCCACTTACAGATGTCCCTAAAGTGCTCTCTAAAGGGAAGTTAAGACCAGAGCGTTTGAGTGCAGTTGTTTTACCAGATCCTGCTGCCCCTAGGACAACATACCATGGCATTTGGTAGAGGTATTGACCTTCTTCTAGTCTAGCCAACAAACTGTTTTTAGATTTAGAAAATTTAGCATTTTTTAATACTTTGTCCATTTCAGCAAACTGGCGGCTCATAGAGCTAACATCATTTGCACTTTTTAAAATAGGCTCTTGGGCTGCTCGAATTTCTTTCAATAAAGCAGCATTTCGTCGAGATTCACGATATTGGCGAAATATGGCTTTAGCCAACCAAATACCAATAATAATAGCACACACTGCAAAACGAATAGTTTTGCTTACTAAAGGGCGAACTTCACCTATGGAGATCAATGGTCCAATAAACCATACTAATATAATCAGGCCGGTAATACCCAACATCACCCATAAAGAGCGAGAACCTAGAAAATAAATAATTTTTTTCATGTCTATTTTTTCCGTATCAATCTAAAATAGATTATTGTGTGCTTACACTACCGTTTGGTTGAGAATTGGGGGTATCGTTTTTTATTTCAACTGTGCTACCTAGTTTGGGTCCAGTTCCTGTAGTAAATAATGTAATTTCAACTCTTCGGTTTTTAGCTCTGTTTTCCAAAGTATCGTTTGGTGCAACAGGATCGGTAGATCCTCGTCCTTCAGAACGGATGCGTGTTCCGCCATTTTTAACGTAATTCAATAAAATTTCTTTTACTGCATCTGCCCGAGCCTGTGATAAATGCCAATTAGATGGAAAATTTAAACTCTGAATTGGCTGATTATCAGTGTATCCCGTAACAATAATTTGTCCTTCTACACTATCTAGGGCCTGACTAACTGCAGCTAAAACAGGATAATATTGGTCTTGGATTTGCGCAGAGCCGGATTCAAATAAGCCATCACCTAAAATAGTAACAGTACTTCTGTCTTGAAAATCTTCTACAGATACTAATTTCCTAGCAATCTCATTTTCCAACAAAGGCCGTAGTCGGACTGTATTTTGTGCATCCTGTTGTTTGGTTATTGCTGAAGGAAGTTTGAGGCTGTTCACTTTTATGCTGGCGGTATTGAATTTATCACCTAATGACCATTGCATTGTAAAATAGCCTATCCCCAATGCAACAGCTCCTAATACGCCAACTACCCATAAAGGAATAGCAAGTCTGCGTTTTCTTTGAATATTATTTGTAATAATCGGGTTATGTTTAAAAAGATTAACAGTTTGGTCAGGTCGCTTACTGTGAATTAAGGCAAGTAAGTCTCTTTTAATTTTATCGATCTCAAGTTCCCCATTGTTTAGAACCTGGTACTTACCTTTGTAACCAAATTGCAGGCATAAATACATAAACTCTAATAAATTAATATTTTTATCAGAATCTTGTTTCAAATTTTGAATGATTTCAAAAAAACGTTCTCCACCCCAAGTTTCATCATAAAAAGATACTAATAAGCTATTCTTTGACCAAGTTTCATCAGCCCAGCCGGCACGGACTGCTAATTCATCTACAAATGTACAAAGACAGTATTTTGCAGCCTGAATAGCATCATATTTAGCTCCATTTTTTTCAGCATTCTCTTCAAAATTATTAATTAAGAGAGAGAATTTATTAATTAGGCTGTCAGTAGATAATTGACTAGTAGTTTGTTGCATAGAGTTAGCCAAGATAAAAACAGGTTTAGCAGCTTCAATTAAAGGGTTATAAACATTTACTGCGTTGTTTGCAGTATTATTCTGGTTATTCATAATGAAATTCCAAATTAAATCAAATTAACTTAAAGACTTAATCGCCCAAAACTCAACATCTAAATTAGGGAAATTACCAGCTAAATGGAAAGCCATACCTGAGGAAGTATCAAACATATCCCATAATTCATGTTTTTTATCTAATTCAAAATAAACATAACCACTATGGTATGGTAATTCTCTTGGTGCCACGGATAACGCATGAACTTTAATTCCAGGTAAATGGTAAGCAACCAATTCCTTAACTTTTTCTACAGTACCTATTTTTACTACACTTGGAATTTTTTGGCGCAAGGCTTCGTTGGGCATATCAGCTTTGATGGCTAAGACAAATGAAGCTTTATCCAGTAAGCTTTGATCAGGAGTTTGAGCAACTCGAGTTGCTTCATCACGCAAATCTAGTGGAATTCTAATTGCTCTTTGTTCAAGAACAATAGACAGTGATTTGCGCAAGTTAAAAAATAATTTACCAAAACATGATGCTAGATCATTGTGTTCATAAATAGGAATATCACCTACCTTACGTGAAGGAAGGAAAGTCATTAAATCAGCACATAATTTTGATAAGTTGACAAATAATTGTTCTGGATGAGTTTGGCGAGCGCCTTCATTTTCATGATGCAAATAAGCCAAGTACCGATTGATAGTTTGAAGCATCATAAAGTCCATTACTTCAACAGAACCTCCGGTATTCGGATCGTTTACGGCGTTAGCTAGACTATTGCTTTTTTGCATTAATAAGCCATATATTTCCGAAATATAAGCTTTTAGGTGGTGTTGCTTTTGGCTTCCTAGGGAAGGAGGAATATATGATTCGTCTAGAATGATTTCAAAGTCTGCTGAACTGGATCGGATAACTGCAATAGGAAGGGCGGTTTGATTGCTAGTTAAATCATTTTCTAAAATCAATGTGGGATTAAGATCTGCTAATGTAATTTGGCGACCGTCTAATTCGGAGTTAGTTGTATCTGCAAGGGTTTTCTCAAATGCTTTATATCGGTAAGAGTTAGCAGAAGAGTTTTGATTTAGAAAGTCAATCTCATTATTGACAGACGATGGCAGAGTAATAGCTAAGCAAACTTTGGTATCTTTTATGTTTGCAGGTACTTTTAAGCTTAAATTTTCAAGTTGTTTTTGGGAAAACACAAATATAGAGCCATCAGGAAAAATACCTTCTGCTTCACGAATACCGAGCACACCACGTTTGAGGCCGTCTGAATTCAGTACTAAAGATGAAAATCCCCAAAAATAACCTTCTTTAGAAACAGCAAGTTGACGTAATCCTGACTCAAGATAACGTTCAAATTGCTGGAAATGCTGAGGAGTAATAAAGATTCCTTCTGACCAAACTACTTTTGCTTCAATTGCCATGTATTCAACCTCAAATTATTTATATATAAGCATTTATTCCTCACGCAAAATACCTTTGCTAAGGTCACTATTGTTCTTGCGAGTTTCCCCATTTTCTTTGATGAGCTGATTATCAGGATGGCGCTCTTTATATTCTTTCAGCATTTCTTGCATCTCTGATTTCGATAATTGATACAATTCATTTTTCCCAATATTCACGTAGAAATAGTGTTTACCAAACTGATACCATCGTTGTTTTTGTTTTAATAAAATCAATCTCCATTGACTATTGTCCAAATCACGATAACTGGCAACAACACCTAAATATTTCAGGTGGGAATCCATTTTGATAGGTAATACAGTAACTGTATCAGGGTGTAACATGAATTGGTTTTGTTGAATTAATTTATCACCTAAAGTTTCTTTAGCATTATTAGTAAGATCAAAATAGTTTGCTTTTTTAAATTCACCATCAGATGACAGTTGATACAAATCCAATCTGATAGGGGAGGGTTGATCAACTAAATTTGGATTGACATCGGGAGAAACTATAATTTGGACATCAATTTTTTCTCCACTTTCGTCAGATTCTTTTGGCGGTTTATGGTTGGACGCACATGCGCTTACCATCAAAGATATCATTGCAAATGATATATATTTTATCAGTTTTCCATGCATTTTGGTTACCTAGATACATCAATAGTGATTGTATTTAATGATAGAAATTTTAAATTAATCGACAGCCTAGACTTTAGGAGCTAGTTGGTCTATGACTGTCGATCGAATACTAAGATTTCTTATTTTACTTAGAATTATAAAGTATTTTTCTTTCTAAGTTTATATTTATATTGGTAATTGAAGTCATGATTACTCGCGTCAATATTTATGCTCAAAACTTGTTTTCCCTGTGTTGCACAAGTAAGTAGTTCTTGGCTGATTTGTGGTAGAACCGTATTGGTAAGAATCGCATCGATCATGCGGCCACCTGATTCAACTTCTGTACAACGTGAAGTGATTAGTTTTAACACTTCAGGGGTATAGTGTAGGTCGATGCCATGATTATCTTTAATGCGTTTTACGATACGATTTAATTGCAATTCAACAATTTTTGAAAGCATATTATCGGATAGCGGATAGTAAGGAATAATTTGCATCCGGCCTAATAAAGCAGCTGGGAAAGTTTTCAGCAGGGGAGTACGCAGGGCTTTAGTTAGGCCTTCTGGGGTAGGTAACATTTCGGGGTCATCACACATATCCATAATTAAATCTGTACCAACGTTGGTGGTAAGAATGATAATGGTATTTTTAAAGTCGATATAGCGACCCTCACCATCTTCCATCCAGCCTTTGTCGAATACTTGGAAAAAGATTTCATGCACATCTGGATGTGCTTTTTCTACTTCATCGAGCAAGACAACACTGTAAGGTTTGCGACGTACAGCTTCAGTCAATACGCCACCTTCACCATAGCCAACATAACCTGGAGGAGCTCCTTTCAAAGTGGATACAGTATGAGCTTCTTGATATTCACTCATGTTGATGGTAATTACATTTTGTTCACCACCATATAATGTATCGGCTAGAGCTAGAGCAGTTTCTGTTTTACCTACACCGGAAGGACCTGCAAGCATGAAAACACCAATAGGCTTGTTGGGATTGTCTAGATTTGCGCGTGAAGTTTGAATACGGCGGGCAATCGCATCCAAACCGTGGCGTTGGCCGATGATGCGTTTATTTAAGGTGTCAGCAAGTTGTAATACAGCCTCTACTTCGTCTTTCACCATTTTTCCGACAGGGATTCCTGTCCAGTCTGCTACAACGTCAGCAACTGTCCGACTGTCTACTAACGGCATAACTAGAGGTTGGACATCTTGCAGTTTTTTCAATTTAGTAACCAGCTCTTTTTGGCGGGCGCGCAACTGTTTGTTTTCTTCATCGGTTGTTTTTTGTTCAACCTGCATGATTTGTTCACGTACAGCTAATAGCTCTGCAACCAAGTCTGCTTCAGATTTCCATCTGTCTTCTAATTTTTTCAGACGGCTTTCAACCTCAGTTAATTCTTTACCAATATTTGTGATCCGAGCTTCAGAGTCGAAACTGAGTTTCTTCTCACGTTCTAAATTTGCTTGCTCAAGTTTTAATGCTTCTAACTTCTTGCGTAGATATTCAATACTGCCAGGCACAGCATGTTGGCTGACTGCAACACGTGCGCAGGCAGTATCAATCAAGCCGACAGCTTTATCAGGGAGCTGACGTGCTGGAATATAGCGGTGGGAAAGTTTTACAGCAGCCTGGATTGCTTCATCAAGAATGATCACATTATGGTGTTTTTCTAGAGAAGCATTCAATGCTCTAAGCATGTTGATGGCTTTTTCTTCATCGGGTTCATCTACTTGTACAACTTGGAAGCGCCGAGTTAGGGCAGGATCTTTTTCAAAATATTTTTTGTATTCTGCCCATGTGGTTGCACCAATAGTACGAAGTTTGCCACGAGCTAATGCAGGTTTGAGTAAGTTGGCAGCATCACCAGTACCGGCAGCGCCACCAGCACCAATTAAAGTATGGATTTCGTCGATGAATAGCACGATTGGGGTTGGACTGGATTCTACTTCGTCCATAACTGCTCGGAGGCGTGATTCAAATTCTCCGCTAACACTGGCACCAGCTTTGAGTAAGCCGATATCCAATAGAATTAATTGAACGTCTTTCAATCCAGGAGGGACATCCCCGGCAGCTAAACGTAATGCCAAAGCTTCAACCACAGCAGTCTTACCAACACCGGCTTCACCTGTAAGAATTGGGTTGTTTTGACGGCGACGCATTAGGATGTCAATCATTTGTCTGATTTCAGTGTCTCGGCCTGTGATTGGATCTATTTCGCCATTTTTAGCCTTTTCGGTAAGGTTGCTGCCGTATTTAGCTAAGGCACTTTCTTTGTGAGTAGCATTAGGCTCAGAAGATAAGGCATTCTGGGTAACATCAAGATTTTCTTCAGAGTTAGCAGTAATAGCAATAATATTGTTTGCCAATGTTTCCGGTTTGATTTTCAGGAATTCAGATGAAATATTGGCCAAAATACCCTGCAAAGTCTTATTTTGCAGCATGGTATAGAAAATATGAGCTGTACGGATTTTGTCTGTACCAAATTTTAGTGAACTGTATGTCCAAGTTTGTTCGACAAGGGTTTGGATATGTTCGGAGAAGTCAATAACGGCAGTAGCACCAACAGGCAGTTTTTCTACTGCAGCCAATACATCTTTTCGTACTTTGGCTTCATCTAAGTTAAACTGATTTATCAGGTAGAAGATATCTGTTTTTTCAGTTTGAAGTAGAGAGTGTAGCCAGTGTACTAATTCAACATAGCTGTTTTCTCGAAGACGACAGAAGGTATAGGCATTTTCCAAAGTTTTATATAAGGTAGTATTTAATTTACCAAATAATACACTGCGGCTGATGTTTGACATAAGACGTCCTTAATTAAATTATTTCAAATATGTCCAAAATAGTTTTCTAAAGCTTTTATCGACGATGGCCGTCTAAAAAAAGCCGATTAATGATTGCTGACAATCAAGTCTTCTGCATTTCGGGAAACATTCCCCAGCCAAGTTGATAAGCCGAGTCGAGTGTTTCCTCCTAAATCCATCAGTGGAACTTCTTTTTGCATCAGAATAGGTTGGATATCCCATTCATATTCTTCTGCGGCAAATAAACGAACCCATTCTTGTAAACGGGCTGTATTAATACCGTCTTTAAAGAATGATTGGTAGGCTGACAGCGTAAGTGGGCCAATAATAATTCGAAATTTACTTTGCACATCATAGAGTTTGTCACCTAGTAGTAAACCGTCACCAAGTGTGTAGTTGCCCATAATCCCAATTTGCGTTTTCTCTTCTTCAACTTCGACCCAGTACCCTACGTTAGTTTGAATGTTAACGGGAACTTGGAAATAGCGAGTGAGCAGTTGTTGCAGGTTGACTGCAGATCGGCTTTGTTTTATCAATAGACCGGAAAAATAGCGTTTAGCAAATTCGTGGATTAAACCTTTGTGATATGTGGTCGGAATATTAAGGCCATTAAAACTGGCAATGTATTTTCCGAAGCGGTCTTCAGCATTTTTATCTAAAGATGTAATGCTTTGGGCATTTGCCCACGCTCGATAGAATAAGATAGCCAGGCGGTGTTGCAACATATTTGCAAAACCGGTCCATGCCCGGTCACCGTGTTGATGTTGGCGTTCATAAGCATACTCGGTTAAATGTAGAGGTAGTGGGCCAGATGGGCCAAACAGACCAAATCCATTAATGGAAATTTCTACATAATGTGGTGATAAGGTTACCGATTGGAGATTGCGTGGGGCAAAAGTAAGCGAAGGATTTTGGCGGATCCTTATTTTCTCCATTTTTGGGCTAATAGCTTTGCCTAATATTTGCCCACTAGTAATAAATTTAACGGACTCAAGCTGGCGCAAGAGTGAAAAATAATCATACTTATACGGTTGAGAGGAAACTTTATTTAAAAAGACTGTAAGTTTTTCATCCCAAGCATTGTCTAATGAGTCACCAAAATCTGTTTTAGGGTTAACTGGACTCATATAATCATTCTCTCCCCAATTTCAGACGGCCAAGTAGCAATATGACCTTGCTGGAGCGTATCAATTCGCAGTTGTACAAATGAGTTAATAGACACCAAGCGTCGGAAATAATGGTTTAAAACTGATCCAAATAGGAAAGGATGAACGCCGCCTAATTGAGCTTCATCCAGTGTAACGGTAATGTTGATTCCTCTGATAGGGGCTGCAACTCCATAATGACGGACTACTTTGTTAATAATTGAGGTTTCAACTCGTGTAATTGATTCAATCTGTTTTTTCAGTAAATCGCTTTCAGAAGAAACAAATACTGTTAAAAGCTCTTTCAAAGCAACAGGTGCATCTTCTTTATCAGTATTCAAAAGAGATAGGTAATTTAAGCTCAATTGATTTAAAAATGACCAAAGTGTCCTATCTTCACTTACTGCTTCTTGAGGCCTTGTTAATTTAGAAATCAGTTTAATCGATTTGACTGGCAAAAATCCCTCAATAAGAAAGTCAGATTCTCCGTCTCGAGGCATGATTAGAGGCAAATCTCTGCTTGTACACCAAGCATCGACAGAAAGGTGTTGTATGTTTGAATTAAAGGCGTAATTCTGATTATTAGCAAGAGATAAAAATACCTCACTACCTAAATAGGAAGAGCGAAAACCATTTTTAGCTGAGTTTTCGGATGGTACTCTATCAGCACGACGAGCAGAAAAATAAGCATGTTGAGTTTGGGCCTCAGGAAAGAGGCCTATATCCGGTGCTTTGTACATCGGTGAAAATACTACGGTTTGAAGGTTGTTAGTATCAAAGCCTTTTACTTGCTCGATAGCGTAGACTTCATAATTCAGGGGCTGAGTACGGTCGATAACGACATGGTGCTCCTGATCTTGAATATTTACCGGGAAGCGTGAGCTTTTTTTTCTGAATAAGTTAACGACTGGTACGGCATTTACAGAAAAATCATCCACACTGATCAGCTCAGTTAATTCAGGTATTTTATTACTGAATAAAAATGAAAGACTAAAATAGCGTTTACGATAAGTAATAATTTTTTTATTGACTCCCTTATCGTTTACGATTTCCTCTAAATGTTCAGGTACTTTAGGTAAATGTCCTTTTTTCTCGGCTTGTTGGACGGCTTGTTTAATATTTTTTTGAGAAACAAATAGAAACTTTTCTGGTAGGCGTGAATACTCCTGCATAATTCGGAATGCACTCACCGATTTATCTAGATTAAATGATAAGGCTTCATCTTCTCGAAAACCACGATGTTCTGGTGTAGTAGGCAATGGGTAAAACCATTGTTTTGGATTTTCGTAACTGTGGCAAACAACACCCAAGCATTCAGAAGCCAATAGAAACAGCAATGAAGAGGATTTGGAAAGTTCTGTACCTAAAAATATAGATAATTCATCTGGCAACATCTCTGAACATGCGCCTGGTACGCTCAATGAAAAATCCAAACGTAAGGCAGATTGTACTTTCTTACCAGGGGATTTTTTGAGCGCAGGGAGTGTGTTTGGCAAATAACCTATTGAGTCAGTGTATTTGGCTTTTTCAATACGAAGTGGCAAAATTTCAGTAGTTTTAGTTACAGAAAATGGACAACTGACTTTAAATTCGTCAATGGGCAGAGACCTTAATATTTTGCCTCGTTCTAGTAGATTGATCACATCAGCGTTATATTGACTGGTAGGTTCTAAATTGACGATAGCTGCAGCCGGTTTTTGATTGATGAAGTCAGGATAAACAACTTCTAAGATTCTTTGGACAAAACGAGGATACTCCGCATCCAGTTTAAGTTGGGTGCGTGCGGTAAGAAAGCTTACCCCTTCCAAGAGTCTTTCAACATAGGGGTCAGGAATATCAGTTGTATCTAAGGCTAATCTTGAGGCTATCTTAGGATATTGGGCTGCAAACTCTTTACCCATTTCCTTTAGAAAAGTTAGCTCTTTGTTGTAGTAAGACAGTAATTTATTATTCAAGCCCCATTTCCCCCATCTAATAAGTCAAACAATCCTGTTTCAACATCCATACTGGTTCGTAGCAAGAATTCTTTAGGATAAGGATTGAGTTTCAGGTAACCTTTAATTTCAATAATAAGTTTATTGTGTAAAGCATCGCCATCATCGTCTGAGGTATTTACGATCACTTGCAAAGTCTTATTTTCAAGACGCGGTTCAAAATCGAGGATAGCTTGTTTGATGTTCTGTTCCACATCTTGCCATTCAATATCGGAAAAATTAACACCAGAAAGGGGAGGGATACCGTAATTTAATGTAGAAGAACGTACATTTTCAGTCAGGCCAATCCCCATAGTTTCTGCTTGCATGTTGCATGTATTCAGTAAATAAAGAATATCACGCAGTACGGCTTGCCGATATTGATCAAGATTAATGACCCGATCGGAGCGTGCCTCTTTTTTTCTGCGTGGCTCTTCATCTGTTAGTCTGTCAAATAAAGAGGGTAACAGTTGATTTTTGAATTGCGACATGTTTAATTGTTGAGTTTGAAAGATAGATAGATTTTAATTATTTTGTTCAAATCTAATATTACGAATATCTAAAAGGCCAAAATTATGGTTGTCGGTATACAAAGTTTTTTGACCAATCCCTGTAAAGAGTTGCTCTGCTATTTCTATCCAGTCAGTTTGTGAACACTTCATTAGCAGATCTGACCATGCTGTTTCTTCCCCAGGCATAACAGCATAACGAGCGGGGCTGATACATTGAATACATTCACCATTTGTAAATTTGATTTCAGACGGCCTCCAAATGATGTCCAGTAAGGAACTTGGAGTCTTGAAAGAAATATTTTCAATAGAATCCCATGTTTGCCAGTAGTAGTGACCTTGATAGAAATATTCATAAACGAAGGCAGTACGTACGTCTCCATCAATAATCCAGTCACTATCAATCTCGGAAACTGATTTATCTGCTAAAAGGTAAGTAATATGTACGGGGGAGCCTTCTATATTCTCAGATAGCACAGTATAATCATCGACAAGGGATTTGTTTTGCTGTTCTGAAACATGGGCAACTAAAGAGAGTTGCTTTTGAAGAATATCAAGTTTGCTTGCGTGTAGTTCTAGTGTTTTTGGTTTTTGTTGGGCTTCCAAAACTGCCTGACGCCGCATTTCAGCAGAAATATTTTCAATAAGATAAAGCATTAAAGGTTTTTGGGCATGAGGAAACAGTTTTTGATATTGTCCAATCTGTTTTAAAGCCTGTCCCCATTTTGCGCACAGACACTGATATTGAATCAGCGCTAAACGATGTTCTTGATTGTCAGGATTTGAACGCACAAGCTCAATCATGTCCGATAATTTAGTTTTCAAATCCATTTCAATAATTCCTTATTTATTTAAAAGAATAGCAACTACAGCTAGAACTAATTTTTCAGTAAATAATGCCGTCTAAAAAGTAAAGTCATTATGTATGAAGCCTGACTTAAAAATGCCTTTTAAGTCAGGCTTCTTTAATGAAATCTACATATCAATTATGCAGATTTATTTTCTTTGATATTGAAGGCCATTTGAACTTCAGCACCTTTAGAACCTTTATCGGTTTGTTCCCAATATTGGTTTTTCACTTTTGCAGCTTGGAATGAATAACGCATTTTCAGCGCATCATTGTCTTGTACACCAATGAATTTCACACCGGTTACCAAGACATCTTCCAATGTGGTGCGTGAGTATTCAATTTGCTCACCACCAGCTTTGCAAACAGAAATTTCTACTTTGCTCAAGTGTTGGCCGGTAGCGCAGTTTTTCAGAATGGTTGGAGCTGCTTTATCGATAGCGGCAACTACGGTCAAGTCATTGAAATTGACTTTACCGGCACCACCGCCACCGCCGCTAGTCATTGAACCAGGTTGCTCTGCACCCCAGTCAAAACTTTCGATGTTAGTCCAGTCTTTGTGGTTAGAATCTTTTGATTCGCCATTTACACCTTCGACTTTCATGAACATATCAATAGCCATTTTTTACTCTCCTAGTTAAAAAATACAAGCGATTTAACAACAGGGCACTAAATATACCCAACTAAATAAACTAAGCCTGACTATTCTTGTTTAGTCGAAGGCAATTTGGAAACTAAGCGTAGAGAAACGGTAAGTCCCTCAAGTTGATAATGAGGACGCAGGAAGAACTTAGAAGTGTAGTATCCTGGATTATCTTCTACTTCTTCTACAACTACCTCTGCAGCAGCCAATGGCTTACGGGCTTTTGTTTCTTGGGTGGAGTTAGCGGGGTCTCCATCTACATAATTCATAATCCATTCGTTCAACCAACGTTCCATGTCATCACGTTCACGGAATGAGCCAACTTTGTCGCGAACAATACATTTTAAGTAGTGTGCGAAACGGCAACATGCGAATAAGTAAGGCAAGCGAGCAGACAAACGTGCATTGGCAGTAGCATCTGGATCATAATATTCAGATGGTTTATGCAAAGATTGTGCACCGATAAATGCAGCTAAATCTGTGTTCTTACGATGAATTAATGGCATAAAGCCCAATGCAGCCAGCTCTGCCTCACGGCGGTCGCTAATGGCAATTTCTGTTGGGCATTTCATGTCTACACCGCCATCATCGGTTGGGAATGTGTGGCAGGGAAGATTTTCAACGATACCGCCTGATTCTACGCCACGAATGGCAGTGCACCAGCCATAGTATTTAAATGAACGGTTAATATTTACTGCCATTGCATAAGCTGCATTGGCCCAAGTATATTTGTTATGATCCGCACCCTCTGTCTCTTCCTCGAAGTCAAATTCATCTACGGGGTTTGTCGTGGCACCATAAGGCAGACGAGACAGGAAACGAGGCAAAGCTAAGCCGATATAACGAGAGTCTTCGGATTCACGCAGGCTTCGCCATGGAGCGTATTCCGCATTTTGGAAGATTTTGCTCAGGTCGCGCGGATTAGCTAATTCTTGCCAAGATTCCATTTGCATTAGCTTGGGAGATGCACCTGCAATAAATGGGCAGTGCGCAGCCGCGGCAATCTTTTCAAGGCTATTGAGCATTTCTACATCAGGGGCAGAATGATCAAAATAATAGTCACCAACTAAGCAACCAAAAGGTTCGCCACCGAATTGGCCGTACTCTTCCTCATATATGCGTTTAAAGAGTGGGCTTTGATCCCAGGCTGTACCTTTAAAGCGTTTTAAGTTACGAGCAACTTCTTTTTTGGAAATAGGCAATACTTTGATTTTTAACAAAGTATCTGTTTCAGTGTTTGTTACTAAATGATGTAGGCCGCGCCATTCACCTTCAAGTTTTTGAAAATCCTCATGATGCAAGATCAAGTTGATTTGTTCAGAAAGCTTTCTATCAAGTTCGGCAATAATTGCTTCAATAGTTTGATAGGTATCATCTGAAATGGTCACGGCATTTTGTAGGGCTTGCTGAGCCAATGTTGCGACTGCATTAGTTACAGCGCTTTTAGCTTCTTCCGTTTTAGGTTTGAATTCTTTTTGAAGCAGCTGTTCAAATTCATTGGTTGCAAACACATGTTGCGAACTTCCATTTCCTAGGGTATCTAATTGTTTTTCAGCCATGATTTACTTTCACTTCTAGTTTTATTAGAGACTATTATTCATCTTTGGATGTTGATTTAGGTGCAGCTGCAAGACTTTTTAGCAATTCGCTATCCCCTAAGACTTTTCCAATTAATTCTTCAGCCCCACTTTTACCATCCATATATGAGAGTAAATTAGATAGTTCAGTACGCGCCTGTAAAAGTTCATTTAGAGGTGCTACTTTTTTAGCTATTGCCGCTGGTGAGAAGTCATCCATGCTTTCCAATTCGAGTTCTACATTCAAATTCCCTTCACCTGTCAATGTATTTTTTACGTTGAAGGCAACGCGAGGTTTAAGGGCTTTCATGCGTTCATCGAAATTGTCTACATCAATTTCTAAGAATTTTCGTTCAGCCAATTCAGGTAAGGGCTCAACAGGTTTGCCAACCAAATCGGCCATAATACCCATAACGAAAGGCAGTTCGATTTTTTTCTCTGAACCATACAATTCTACGTCATACTCAATTTGCACGCGAGGAGCTCGATTACGGGCAATAAACTTTTGACCTGATGATTTATTTCGTGACATGGTTATAACCTTAGGATGATTAATAATGTTGTTGTATTTATTAAAAAAATTTTACTAAATCGTGGATGAGGTATGCTAGGTTCATGAGTTTACTGTATCTTCATCCGGTTTGCCAATTAAAACTTCTAAATTGGCAATACTTTCTGGGCTAATATCTTTCATGATGTCATAAAAATTCATATTCATTTGTCGTTGTACCCTGCGGATAAACAGTGGTGCAGGGTGGCTGGGTTCAAGAGTTTCAAAATAAATGCAGATTTTCTCTAAAGCTAAATCAACATCAGCACGATTTTTAATATTCAAACGGCGCCATGCATCGGCCTCTTGAATAGATTGTTCTTGTGTAATAGTTGAGCTGTTAGTTTCAGAGGGTAACTCTGACTGTTCTGTCTGTTGTACTGAGGGAGTACTCCCATCATTATAGTTGATGGCTTTGTGAATTAGGGTAAGAGGTTTCTGAATAACATCAAAATCAAGTGAGTGTTCATCCTGTAAATTAGACGAGAAAATGCGTTGGATGTCTTTCAGACAGTCCAATGCCTGAATTAATGCGGTCAATTCAGGTTTCCCCGTATCGGCATTCACCCTAATATCGAGCATTAACCGTTCTTTACCTCCCGGATAATTTTGTGGATCATTCCCTTGTAAGATAGAAACAGCTTCTTTTACAGTAATTGGCTGTTGGGTTAACCCATTTATCAATAATTTAGATGAAAGAATTTCTTTTATGATGCCATCAAGTGTGGTAAAGGAGCTAAGGGCATTAATCCTGTAAAATGGATCAAATTCACCGTCTTCATCCTCTAGTTTAGGATAAATGGATTCCCAATACAGGTCTATATTAGCTTTGATTGCTTCGCAACCAGCACAGAACCCTACGAGTCCATGTTTGGCTGTAAGCGCCTGTGTATAGTAGGCTAGGACATGCAAATCCTTAGATTCAGCTAGCAATTGATTGCATAACTTTTCTACCGTTGCCCAATCAGCTTCTTCTGCCGAAATAATCGTGTCACCATACTGTTGTTCTGGTTTGCCTTCAGCTACGCTTTGTAGTTCTAAAAAGCGGCTATCGTATTCGATATTTACACCTTCGGGACTGTCGATAGAGATAGGTTCGTCCCATCGAGGAAATGTGTTCATCTACTTATGATCCAAATAACTTATTAAACAGTGAGCATGAGGGGAGGCCTTCATGTTTTATGTGGTCACCGCTTTCAATTTCTTGCCAAAAACTACCAATGCCGTCTGAATCAGATAAAAAGTTGTGAAAGGATTCAGAGAGGATAGGGTTCCTTGTTGTATCACTACTGTAAAAATTTTCGATACAACATTTCCCTTCTTTTAATATCTCGTGAAAGGAATTTTTTTTCTTTAAAAGAGAAAAAAGAGAATCAAGTGATTCAGAAATAGAGCTAGGTTTATAAAATAACACAAATGGATATTTTCTGCCAATTTTATCAGAACTACCAGTAGTTATGCCTGTATAAATAAGACCATCAGGTAATTTGATACAAAATAGCCAAATTTGCAAAGGGGAATATGTTTTTCGAGTGAATGAAATTAATTTGTTTTGGCCGGAACATCGGTTAAACCAGTTATCCCAAAAGAATCTATCGTTAGTCTGAAGATTCTCGGAGAAAATAAAATCACGTGATTGATTCAGTTTGCCAAAAAAATAGACTTCATTTTGCTTAAGCATAAGTAGTCATCACAAGAGAAGAGGTTTTAGATTCCCAAGTTGCTAATTAGATACAACTGCTAAACTCGTACTCTAGCATAATTCGATGTATTGATAAATATAAATTTAAACCGCTTGAAATAATAACCTAAGAAATGTAAATAATCTTTTAAAATATGCGTTTACCATATGAAAAATGAATAATTAAGTTTATCAAATACTGTTTTATTTATAGCTTATTGTTTGTTATAATTTTTGCAAAATAATGTGTTCAAAGTCCTCAGAAAGTAATTGAGGTTCCTTGTTTTGAGGTTTCTACTTGTAGATTAATTAGGATTTCGACGGAGTAATCGCATGTCCTCTTCCGGTAACACCATAGGTATTCTTGTTCCTCAACCTTCTGCACCTGCTATGGTGTCTCAAGGTTCTGCCAATCCGCCAGAGCCGCTGACTAATGCGGCCGGGCCGGTAGATGTGATAGAGATGGTGGCCGATGTGGCCTCTAGTGCCCTTTCTTTGGTTGCTCCTGACTCTGCTGCAGCTAATGTGGCTGATACTGTATCTGATGTAGTTTCGCTCGCTTCAATGGTTCCAGGTTTGCCTAGTATTAGGCTACCTTCTCGAAAAATGGTTAGTGGTTTCGGTGGGGGTAGTGGAGCAGGTTCTGATGGTGGGGTGGTTACTTCTGGTCATGGTCACTGCATACCCTGTAAGGTTGCTGCAGCTATCGGTAACCCTGTTAATGCTGTACTTGGTATCAAAGTCCTATTTGACGATACAGAGACCGACTTTGCTTTCGATTCCCCGCTTCCCCTTGTTTGGCAGCGCAGCTATTATTCCGACCAAATCGGCAACGGCTGGCTGGGACAAGGTTGGTCGCTGCCGTTCTCTATGCGTCTTGCCCGTACTGCCGACGGATTCCTTTATATTGATGAGCAGGGCAGGGAAATTCCGTTGCCGGATATTAGCGATGAAGCGGACAAGCCTTATTCCGCAGATGACGAAGATGAAGACGATTTATATGAAGAAGAGGCTGCACCGCGACCTGCTTCTGCTGAAGAAGACCCCTACGGTCTAGATGACGCCTATTTCGATCCTTACGAACAAATCTTCTTTTCTCAGATTTCAGACGACCTCTACCAAATCGCCTCTCCCGACGGCGGCGCACGGCTGCTGTTTGCCGAAGTCGATTCCGGTTGCGGCATTTACCAACTGGTCGCCCAACTTGACCGCAACGGCCGCCATATCCGCCTCTGCTACGACGACAACGGACTGCCGCACAGCATTTACGACGGCAGCGGCCGACACTTCCAACCCGTATTCTCCTCCATCCGTCTGCACGACAACGATCCCGACTTCGACCCGGCCGGGGAGCGGGACGTCTTCGTTTCCGAAGACGAGCGTTTCTACGTCAACCGCCTCACCTCCGTCACCTTCAACGGCAAGGAACTGGTGCGCTACGACTACGACGGCTACGGCGATTTGACCGCCGTTTACGGACGCGACGGCAAAAAACTGCGCGGTTTCGCTTACCGCAACCACATCATGGTCGAACACAGTCAGCCCGACGGACTGGTGTCCCGCTACGAATACGACCGTTACGACACCGACGGCAAAGTGCTCAAAAGCAGCAACAACCTCGGCGAAGAATGGACGTTCGCCTACCGCAAAGACCATACCGTCGTTACCGACGCATTGGGACGGACGGAAGTGTACGGTTTCGACGAAAACCGGGAACTCGTCTACCGCATCGACGCCGACGGACAGCGCAGCGACAGCGAACGCGACAGCTACGGCCGCATTACCGTAGAGCGCGACCCGCTCGGACGCGAAACCCGCTATCTCTACGATACCGAAGGCAACGTCATCGCCATCACCGCGCCGGACGGCAGCAGCACCCAAATCGACTACCACGAAACCCTCAACCTGCCGGTTGCCGTCAACGATCCCGCAGGCAGGATTACCGCCTACGATTACGACAAACGTGGCAACCTCATCAGTATCACCGACCCCGCCGGTTACACCACCAGCTACGGCTACAACGCCCAATGGCTGCCCGAAACCATTACCGACGCCTTAGGCAAAACCCGACGCCTACAATACGACACCCTCGACCAACTCGTCAGCTTTACCGACTGTACCGGCGAAACCACCCGTTTCGGTTACACCGAATACGGCGATCTCGAAACCGTTACCGATGCGCTGGGCCATACCACCCGCCACCACTACGACGCAGCGGGCAACCCGGTCCGTACCGACTACCCCGACGGCAGTCACGAAACCTTCGAATACGACCGCCTCAACCGTCTGACCGCCCACATCGACGGACTCGGTGCCAAAACCGCCTACGAACTCGCAGTGGACGGACTGCCGCTCAAACGCACCAACGCGCTGGGCCATACCTTCGCCTACGCCTACGACAAAGCCCGCCGTCTGACCGTCCTCACCAACGAAAACGGCGAAACCTACCGTCTCGATTACGACCCGACCGACAACCTGATCCAAGAAACCGGTTGGGACGGCAAAATCACCGCCTACGGCTACGATGCCGCCGGACAACTGGTGCAACAGACCGAATACGGTCAAAGCAATCATGAAGGTCGTCTGAAAGAGCGTCCCGAGACTTGGCACATCCACCATTTCAAACGCAACATCCTCGGCCAACTGATCGAAAAACAAAGCCGCAAAGTGTCCCACAAAAACGGACAAAGCAAAGACGAAGGCATCAGCCGCACCCGTTTCGAATATGACCCCATTACCGGCAACCTGACCAAAGCCCGCAACCATCACAGCAGCGTCGAACTCGCCTACGACGAACTCAACCGCCTCATCGGCGAAACCACCGTCCACAACGGCCAAAGCGCCACCGTAGGCTACCGATACGACCCGTTGGGCAACCGCATCCGCACCATCCTGCCCGACGGCCGCCCTATCGATTACCTGTACTACGGCAGCGGACACCTGCACCAAATCAGCCTTAACGGCGAAGTCGTCAGCGACATCGAACGCGACAAACTGCACCGCGAAATCCAAAGGACGCAGGGCAACATCAGCAGTCTGTACGACTACGACCCCATGGGTCGTCTGAAAAGCCAGCGTACCGTCCGGAGCGGCACACAAACGCTTCACGGCAAACAAAACCCGCTGGCCGGCGGCGCCGTCAACCGCCGCTACGCCTACGACAAAGCCAGCAACCTGATTCAAAGCGCCGACCAAAGAAGCGGCGTCCTTAATTACGTCTACGACAAAATCGGACGCATTCAGGAAGCCCGCAACAGCCAAACCGGCCGCAGCGAAACCTTCGCCTTCGACCCCGCCCACAACATCCTCGACATCCCGACATCTACTCCCTCTCCCGTGGGAGAAGGCCGGGGAGAGGGCAAAACGACCGCCCCGATTTCAGACGACCCTAAAACTCAAGGTCGTATGAAATCACCTGCCAACCCCAACCTTACCGGCGGCAACCGCCTCAAAGAATACAACGGCATCGAATACACCTACGACGCACTGGGCAACCTGATCTACCGCCAGCTGCCCAATGGCGAAAACCAATATTACCAATACGACCTCGAAAACCAACTCGTCCGCGCCGAAATCAAAAAGCCCGCCGGCAATACCGAGATTTGGGAATACGCCTACGACCCGTTCGGCAGAAGGCTTTCCAAAGAGCGTCAAGACAAACTTGCCTGGACGAGTACCGATCCGAAACGGACCCACTTCGTCTGGGACGGCAGCCGCTTATTGCAGGAGTACACCTACAAAGGCTGCTACACCTATATCTACACCGACCAAGATAGCTACGAACCGCTGGCGCAAATCTTTGACAACACCAAAGACGACAAACAATACCTCGCCTATTTCCACAACGACCAAATCGGCATACCTAAAGAGATGACCGACATTCACGGCAATCTGTTATGGTACGGCGAATATACCGCCTGGGGTCGTCTGAAAAAGGACGAGCGGGTTTATAAGAACGCACATCAGCCGTTCAGATTGCAGAACCAATACTTCGATGAAGAGACGGGGCTGCATTACAATCTGATGCGGTATTACGAGCCTGAGGTCGGGCGGTTTGTGAATCAGGATCCTATCTTACTATTAGGTGGGAGCAATTTGTATAGTTTTGCTTCTAATACAAATGCTTGGTTTGATCCATTGGGTTTGAAGAAAAAACGGAATAAGAAGCCTAGAAGAATTATTCCATATGATGACATTATGGATGATGTTGATAAGTGGTCACTTGTTCCTGTTAGCCAAAGACAAAAATGTTTGATTAAGGATAAACTACCTAGTGCAAAACAAAGAAGCGTCCGACAAAATCGCATGATGCGTAAAGACTTTTCTCGAAGAGAAAAAAGCTTAATACGAGAGTGGGAACGTGAAACAGGGCATACATGGCCTGCAGGAGCTACTCCTCATCATATAATTCCACTTAAAAATGGTGGTTCAAATACATGGTGGAATCTAACTCCTGTGAAACACCCTCATAATGCAACTATACACGGTACTGGGTCTGCCCTACGAACACATTTGCCATATAGCACCCCAACAGGAATAATTAACCAGATTGTTCCTAGATAATAGATATAAAAATTGAATGAAGGATATTAATTTATGGATAATTTCAAAAAAATTCTTGTGGATATACAAGATTTAATCAAATCTAGTAATGGAAACTTAATTAATTATGGAAAATCAAATTTTATTTTTAAAAAAAGATATGATGTTTCTTTAAATGAGATAAATGATTTTGAAAAAAAATATAAAGTCAAATTCCCTAATATATATAGAGAATTTCTTCTAACAGTAGGATCTTGTACTTTGTTTCAAGATGAGTCACTACCTGGATTCGATTTTTTAGCTCCTAACGAACTTTATGATTGGTCACAACAAGTTTTTGAAGGAACTGATTGTAATTTATTCCCTAATATCTTAATTACAATTTCCATTCCAAGAACTGGCGAGCAAGCTGGTTTCCTTCTTACAAAAGAAAATGAAAATTTTGGTGTTTTTTTTCCTGATATTCCTCCTGAAGAGTGGGAAGAGGATACTGAATTTGAAAAATTTGAAGACTGGCTAGAAAACTTGATGAAAGAAAAACTAGAGGAAATTTAAAAAATTTTGAATAATCAATTTTAAAAATATTTATCATTTAGCAAATCTAACAAAAATAACACCATGCCGTCTGAAAACACTATCCTAAACCTTTTCAGACGGCCTTTCTCGTTCTTTAACAATTCAACTTCTCACTACCGTTCACGGACGCGACGGCAAAAAACTGCGCGGTTTCGCCTACCGCAACCACATCATGGTCGAACACAGCCAGCCCGACGGACTGGTGTCCCGCTACGAATACGACCGTTACGACACCGACGGCAAAGTGCTCAAAAGCAGCAACAACCTCGGCGAAGAATGGACGTTCGCCTACCGCAAAGACCATACCGTCGTTACCGACGCATTGGGACGGACGGAAGTGTACGGTTTCGACGAAAACCGGGAACTCGTCTACCGCATCGACGCCGACGGACAGCGCAGCGACAGCGAACGCGACAGCTACGGCCGCATTACCGTAGAGCGCGACCCGCTCGGACGCGAAACCCGCTATCTCTACGATACCGAAGGCAACGTCATCGCCATCACCGCGCCGGACGGCAGCAGCACCCAAATCGACTACCACGAAACCCTCAACCTGCCGGTTGCCGTCAACGATCCCGCAGGCAGGATTACCGCCTACGATTACGACAAACGTGGCAACCTCATCAGTATCACCGACCCCGCCGGTTACACCACCAGCTACGGCTACAACGCCCAATGGCTGCCCGAAACCATTACCGACGCCTTAGGCAAAACCCGACGCCTACAATACGACACCCTCGACCAACTCGTCAGCTTTACCGACTGTACCGGCGAAACCACCCGTTTCGGTTACACCGAATACGGCGATCTCGAAACCGTTACCGATGCGCTGGGCCATACCACCCGCCACCACTACGACGCAGCGGGCAACCCGGTCCGTACCGACTACCCCGACGGCAGTCACGAAACCTTCGAATACGACCGCCTCAACCGTCTGACCGCCCACATCGACGGACTCGGTGCCAAAACCGCCTACGAACTCGCAGTGGACGGACTGCCGCTCAAACGCACCAACGCGCTGGGCCATACCTTCGCCTACGCCTACGACAAAGCCCGCCGTCTGACCGTCCTCACCAACGAAAACGGCGAAACCTACCGTCTCGATTACGACCCGACCGACAACCTGATCCAAGAAACCGGTTGGGACGGCAAAATCACCGCCTACGGCTACGATGCCGCCGGACAACTGGTGCAACAGACCGAATACGGTCAAAGCAATCATGAAGGTCGTCTGAAAGAGCGTCCCGAGACTTGGCACATCCACCATTTCAAACGCAACATCCTCGGCCAACTGATCGAAAAACAAAGCCGCAAAGTGTCCCACAAAAACGGACAAAGCAAAGACGAAGGCATCAGCCGCACCCGTTTCGAATATGACCCCATTACCGGCAACCTGACCAAAGCCCGCAACCATCACAGCAGCGTCGAACTCGCCTACGACGAACTCAACCGCCTCATCGGCGAAACCACCGTCCACAACGGCCAAAGCGCCACCGTAGGCTACCGATACGACCCGTTGGGCAACCGCATCCGCACCATCCTGCCCGACGGCCGCCCTATCGATTACCTGTACTACGGCAGCGGACACCTGCACCAAATCAGCCTTAACGGCGAAGTCGTCAGCGACATCGAACGCGACAAACTGCACCGCGAAATCCAAAGGACGCAGGGCAACATCAGCAGTCTGTACGACTACGACCCCATGGGTCGTCTGAAAAGCCAGCGTACCGTCCGGAGCGGCACACAAACGCTTCACGGCAAACAAAACCCGCTGGCCGGCGGCGCCGTCAACCGCCGCTACGCCTACGACAAAGCCGGCAACCTGATTCAAAGCGCCGACCAAAGAAGCGGCGTCCTTAATTACGTCTACGACAAAATCGGACGCATTCAGGAAGCCCGCAACAGCCAAACCGGCCGCAGCGAAACCTTCGCCTTCGATCCCGCCCACAACATCCTTTCCAACAAAACGGCAGAAGGAAAGGGCAAAGGCAACAACATCAGCAGCGGCAACCGCCTAGAATCATACAACGGCATCGAATATACCTACGACGCACTGGGCAACCTGATCTACCGCCAGCTACCCGACGGCGAAAACCAGTATTACCAATACGATCTCGAAAACCAACTCGTCCGCGCCGAAATCAAAAAGCCCGCCGGCAATACCGAAATTTGGACATACGCCTACGACCCGTTCGGCAGACGGCTTTCTAAAGAACGCCAAGACAAACTTGCCTGGACGAGTACCGACCCGAAACGCACCCACTTCGTTTGGGACGGAACGCGATTACTTCAGGAGTACACCTACAAAGGCAACTACACCTATATCTATACCGACCAAGACAGCTACGAACCGCTGGCTCAAATCTTTGACAATGCCAAAGACGGCAAGCAATACCTCGCCTATTTCCACAACGACCAAATCGGCATACCAAGGGAGATGACCGACATCCACGGCAATCTCTTATGGTACGGCGAATACACAGCTTGGGGTCGTCTGAAAAAGGATGAACGCGTCTATCGGAACGCGCATCAGCCGTTCAGATTGCAAAACCAATACTTCGATGAAGAGACCGGGCTGCATTACAATCTGATGCGCTATTACGAGCCTGAGGCCGGGCGGTTTGTGAATCAGGACCCGATTGGGTTGTTGGGTGGTAGTAACCTTTATCGGTTTGCACCTAATGCGCAAGGATGGACTGATCCCTCTGGTTTTATAGCTATGGCATTAGTTTTCTTACCAGAAATAGGTGCTGCTTTAACTGCTTTAGGGCAAGCTGCACTAACAGCAATTGGCATTGGAGCAGTTTTAAGTCTAAGTGGTGATACTTCAAAAGAGAAAAGTCAGGCTAAAGCACAGGTAAAGGCAGGCGCTTGTCATGGAAACTGTAAAAGTTCAAAAAAGCCTCAGCACGGATATAAAATTTACGATAAAAGAACAGGGCAAATAATGGAATATGGTATTAGCGGGCAAACTAGAACAAAGGCAGATTACTTTAAAACAGAAAATAATTCGCCGAGGATTCGAAGTAAATTGAGGGTTAAGTATGGTGGCGATCCTAATTATGCAGGCTCGGTAATGATTGATGGACTACCAAATAGAGAAGCAGCTTTAGCGTGGGAAAAGGCTCAAGTAAGGGCTTATAGAGCTGCTAATAATGGAGCGAGACCTCCTAAACAGTACAGACCTTAAAGTGAAAGTGAAATTATGATTAACGAAATTTGTTTATACTTTCAAAACGATGAAAGAATTTCTGAATTTAATCAAGAAACCTTTGCTATTCCGGAGCTTTATCTTATTTCAATACCTAAGTTTGATTCCAAAAAGGTGATTAAATGTAATATTTTCTTATGGGAGAATGGTCCATTTCCGCCCAAAGAAAAAATATTGGGGAGTGCTGATTCTTATCAGCTTTTTGACTTCAAAAAGTATACCTCTCTATCAGAAAAAGATAAGAAAATCATGCAGTTAAATGTTGTTCATCAAGGAATGCTTGATATTGCGTCTGATTACAATTGGTCGAGAGAGCCATTGGAGACTGCTTACCAAACCTGTTTAACGTCTGATTTAACATTTAAAAAGCAAATAAAAAAGCGGAAACTTAGCCCCAATAGGAAACAATATCTCTCCTTATGGGCATATTGTGATCTTTACCATTTTAAAATTAGTTGGACAGTATCTGATAAAAAAGGGGAAATAGTTAAGCAGGGTACGTTGCTGACAGAACAACCATCTTATATCGATATATGGTGTAGCTTGAATTTCCGTTGGATAGATGACGAACATTTTATTGTTGAGTCCAATTACAAAGGATTGATTTCAGATACTTGGGAAGTTGATATTTCGAATGGTGCAGTCCTAGCAACTTGCTGGTTTTAGCCTGTGTGAAACTTCCAATTTTGACGTGGCGTGTGTAGCAAGCCGTAGCCCGCACAAAACCTTCAGTCCTGACGTAGGATATGTGCAGTACGCACGCACGCGGTTTCCGCTTTTCAGACAACCTCACTATCTTCTTTGAGGTCGTCTGAAATATTGGTTCTTTAACAATCTCATTAACAGTTAACATAGAGGTCGTCTGAAAACCAACTTTCAGACGACCTCTACCAAATCGCCTCACCCGAAGGCGGCGCACGGCTGCTGTTTGCCGAAGTCGATTTTGGCTACGGCGATTTGACCGCCGTTTACGGACGCGACGGCAAAAAAACTGCGCGGTTTCGCCTACCGCAACCACATCATGGTCGAACACAGCCACCCCGTCGGACTGGATCCCCACATAAATTCTGCAATCAAATATTTGTCATAATTCTCTAAAAGCACTTATTATTACATATCTAATAATCATAATTTAAGGGAAAACGTTCATGGCGTGGCGGTTTATGTTGCCTGCTTGGGTGGTGGGTGTAGTGCTTTCGTTTGCGTTGCCGTTTGTACCGCCATGGTGGGCTTGGTTGTCTGTAATCATTGGCGTGCTTGCGTTGTGTCGAAGATTTGCTGTAGCTTGGTTGGTGCTGGCCGTCTGTGTAGGCATGGTGTTTGGAGTGTGGCAGACCGGGCTGGTTTTGGCTGGTCAATGGCCTGTGGGGGAGGCGGCGGCTAAAGTTTTGACGGTTGAAGTGGCGGATATGTCGCGTGATGATGGTCGGCGTGTGCAGTTTGCGGCAAGGGCTTGGGATGAACGTGGGCAGGAATTTGATTTGATATTGTCGGATTATCAGCGGCGTGATTGGGCGGTGGGCAGTCGGTGGTCTGTACCGGTGCGGGTAAAGCCGGTGATCGGTGAAGTGAATGTGCGCGGTTTGAACCGTGAAACATGGGCTTTGGCCAATGGTATCGATGGCATGGGTACTTTGGGGCGCGACAGAAAACTCGTGCGGCAAGGTGGCGGTTTCGGTTTGGCTAATATGCGTGATGCGGTAAGCCGGAGTTGGCAGAGAACAGGGGATAAGTATCCTGAGTTTTCAGACGGCATAGGGCTGATGCGTGCTTTGAGTATTGGCGAGCAGTCGGCATTGCGGCCGCCTTTGTGGCAGGCATTCCGTCCTTTGGGGCTGACGCACTTGGTCAGTATTTCGGGCTTGCATGTGACGATGGTGGCAGTATTGTTTGCCTGGCTGATTAAGCGAATTTTCCGTTCTTTACCGTGGATTCCGGCGAAACCGCGTGTGTGGATATTGGCCGGCGGTGTTGCCGGTGCTTTGTTTTATGCGCTTTTGGCCGGTTTTTCTGTGCCGACGCAACGCAGTGTGTTGATGTTGGCTGCGTTTGCATGGGCATGGTGGCGCGGCAGTGGCGGCTCGGGCTGGACGGCGTGGTGGCAGGCTTTGGCCGTTGTTTTGTTGTTGGACCCGTTGGCTGTATTGGCCGTGGGAACTTGGCTGTCATTCGGTTTGGTTGCTGCTTTGATTTGGGCTTCATCAGGCCGTCTGAAAGAGTCGGGCTGGAGTTTGGCTGTACGGGGGCAATGGGCAGCGACGGTATTGTCAGTGGTATTGCTGGGCTATTTGTTTGCTTCGTTACCTTTGCTCAGTCCGTTGGTTAATGCGCTGGCTATTCCTTGGTTTTCTTGGGTGTTGACGCCGTTGGCTTTGCTGGGTTCGGTTTTCCCGTTTGAGCTTGTTCAGTTGGTAGCGGCATTTTTGGCGGAATATACTTTACGCGGTTTGGTATGGCTGGCTACGGTATCGCCTGAATTTGCCGTCGCAGCAGCGCCTGTGCTTTTGCTGGTGTTGGCGATGATGGCGGCTTTGCTGTTATTGTTGCCTAAAGGCATGGGCTTGAAACCTTGGGCATGTTTGGTTTTATTGGGTTTTGTGTTTTACCGTCCTGCCAAGTTGGAGGAGGGGGTGGCAAGAGTTACGGTGATGGATGCAGGGCAAGGTTTGTCGGTATTGATACAAACGCGTAACCGCAATCTTTTGTTTGATACGGGAACGGAACAAGTGGCGCAAACAGGTATTGTGCCGAGTTTGAACGCTATGGGTGTGCGCCGTTTGGACAGCTTGATTTTGTCGCACCATGATATTGACCATGACGGCGGTTTTCAGAGTGTAGCGGCTGTCGGTACCGATAAATTGCTTGCCGGACAACCTGAGTTTTATCCGAATGCAGAGTTTTGCCAAGAAGACAAATGGCGATGGGACGGCGTAGATTTCGAGTTGCTCAGGCCGTCTGAAAATACGGGCAAGGAAGATAACGACCAAAGCTGCGTATTGCGTGTCGTGGCAAACGGCAAAGCCTTGTTGATAACCGGAGATTTGGGTGTGAAAGGCGAGGCCGGTTTGATTGAGAAATACGGCAATGCGCTGTATAGCCAAGTGTTGATATTGGGACATCACGGCAGCAGCACGGCTTCGTCAGGCAGCTTTTTGCATACGGTTTCGCCACAATATGCCGTGGCATCCAGCGGCTATGCCAATGCCTACAAACATCCGACCGTTGCCGTACAAAATCGTGTCCGCGCGCACGGCATTACTTTATTGAGAACGGATTTGTCAGGCGCGTTGGTATTTGCTTTGGGACAGGGCGATATATTTCAAGGCCGTCTGAAAAAGGATAAGTTTTATTGGCAGAAGAAACCGTTTGAGTAAAAAGGATCAAAGGTCGTCTGAAAGATTTTTCAGACGGCCTTAATATT